>NZ_DATAVI010000065.1:0-120346 GCF_036267815.1 Nocardioides sp.
ACCGAGTCTGGCCAGAGACCGGCCCTCGTGGAACGCAGGACGAACCACCAAAGAGGAGAGCGTCTTGCTTCCCGCTCTTCCTGGAGGTCGATGACGACCCACCCGTGCACGTGCCGCCCGCCTGAAGTTCGACCGCAGCGCGGATCTGCTCGACGGGAAAGCTTGCCGCGATCGCCACCCCGAGCTGACCCGCCGCAACCAGGCCAGCGATCTCCTCGATGGCGCCTGGGGAAGCGTTGGCGCCGTTCGCCGGCGTGATCCCGTCGATCTGGGAGGCAATGGTGGTGAATCGCTCGTCAGGCACGCCAAGTTCGCGTGCCGCCTGCGCGGTGTCCGCCCTGCGCAAGTCCATGACCGCAGTGACCCCAGCGGGAGCGAGCGCTCGGACCCGGCTGACCAGACCATCGCCATAGGTGACCGCCTCTCACATGCTCCAGAGGGCTTGGGTGGGTGACATGTGGGCGGCGCGGATGGCGGGCACGAGTCCGGCGAGGGCGCCGATGAGGAGCGCGGAGGCCAGGCCACCGACCCAGGCCAGTGGCGGGATGACGGTGGCCCAGTGCTGGGTGTGGGCATAGATAGCGGTCGCCGCCACGCCCAGTCCGACACCGGCGGCGCCGCCCAGCAGGGCCAGCAGCATGGCTTCGGTGAGGAACTGGATTCGGATGTGTCCCCTGGTGGCGCCTAGGGCGCGGCGGAGCCCGATTTCGGAGCGGCGTTCGAGGACGCCGATGAGCATGACGTTGCCGACGCCGATGGCGCCGACGAGCAGCGAGACCGCCCCGAGGCCGAGGAAGAGGCTGTTCAGGGCGCCCTTGGCTTCAGCGCGGGCGACAAGGGTGTCGGAGGGTTGGGCGACGGTGACTTCGTTGGGGTTTTCGGGGTTGGCGGTGGCGGCGAGCAGGTCGTGGACGGCGTTGACCTGGTCGGTCTCGGTGCGCAGGTAGATCTGGGAGGGGTTGCCGTCGAAGCCGAGGTACCTCTGTGCGGCGGGGTAGCCGATGAGCACGGCGGAGTCGATCTCGGGAGCGAGCACAGCCGGATTCAGGATGCCGGCCAGGTAGAACCACTGTCCACCGCCGGGCCCGACGAGCCAGATCCGTTCGCCGGACCAGAGGTCGTCGATGCCCATCCGGCTGGCGGCGGCGGCGCCGAGTACAGCGACCGGCTCTCGGGCGGTGGCGGTGTTCAGGTAGCGGCCTTGGGCCATCGTGATGCCGAGGGTGGCGGGCAGGGTCAGGCTGGTGGCCTGCACGGACAGGGCGTTGGTGTTGATGGTGGGGATCAGCGGGCTGCGGAAGGCGGTGATGTTGTTGAGGGCGCCGGTGTCGTCCACGGCGGTGACCCGTCCGATGCGGGCGATCATGCCGGGTGCGGCGGCCGGGAGCTCGGCGGTGTCGCCGGTCGGGGTCTGTCCGTTCGCGACGGTGAGCAGGTTGGTGCCCAGCTGGTCGATCTCGGCGAGTAGTCCGGCCTGCGAGGACGAGGAGAGGCCGAGCACGGCGACGATCGCGGCCACTCCGATCGCGATCCCGAGCGCGGACAGCCCGGCGCGCAGCTTGCGGGTGCGCATGCCCACGGCGGACAGCCTGGCCAGGTCGGCGGCTCGGATCCGCGGCGGGGTGAGCAGGTCGGGGGTGGTCATGGGCGTGCTCCTGCCCTGATCGTGGGGGCCGCGGTGTCGGTGACGATGCGCCCGTCGAGCATCTCGACCTGGCGCGGCATCCGCGCGGCGACATGCTCGTCGTGGGTGACCACCACGATGGTGGTGCCGGCGGCGTTCAGCTCCTCGAGCAGGTCTAGGAGTGCTTGTCCGGTGGCCTGGTCGAGGTTGCCGGTGGGCTCGTCGGCCAGCACGATCGCCGGGGAGCCCACCAGGGCGCGGGCGATCGCGACCCGCTGCCGTTGCCCGCCCGAGAGCTGGGTGGGCCGGGACTGCAACCGGTCCGGCAGGCCGACCGCCGCGAGCGCCTGCGCGGCGCGTTGTCGGCGCAAACGGATGGGTACGCCGGCGTAGAGCAGCCCGTCGGCGACGTTGTCGAGCACGCTGGCGTGCTCGGCGAGGAAGAACTGTTGGAACACAAACCCGACCCGGCCCGCGCGCAGGGCAGACAGCTGGCGGTCCGAGAGGCCCGCCAGGCCCAACCCGACGATCCGCACGGTGCCCGTGCTGGGCCGGTCCAGGCTGCCCATCACGTGTAGCAACGTGGTCTTCCCCGACCCCGACGGCCCCACCACCGCCACCAGTTCTCCAGCGGCCACGGTCAGACTGACCTCGCGCAGCGCGGTCACCGGCGGCGCGCTGGGGTAGCTCTTGGTCACCCCGTCGAGCTGCAGCACGACCGGCGGCCCGTCGGTCCCGACCGGGTCGGGGCCGTCGAGGCCGACCGGTTCTTGGGCGCTGGTGTCCCGGCTAGTCATTGCCGGGCACCACGACGCGCTGGCCGGCCGCCAGCCCGGAGCCGGAGACCTGGACCAGGCCCGCCGTGTCGTCGAAGACACCTGGGGTGACCGAGACCAGGTGGTGGGTGCCGTCGCCGGTGATCACCTCCACGGCGTACCCGCCGCTCGAGCGCGCGAGCAGCGCGGTCACGTCGACCGCCAGCACGTTTGACACCGTTCGGTCGGTGATCGCCACCTCCACCAGCGCCTGGTCCAGGCTGCCTGCGGCGTGCGGATGGAGGAGCCTGATCTTCACCGGCACCGTCGGCCCGCTTTCGGAGCCGCCGCCACCACTCCCGGTCTCCGCCGCGACGGTGGCGACGGTGCCCACCGAGGCGACTCGACCCGGCGTGCTGCTGCCATCGGGCAGGGTGATCGTGACCTGGTCACCGGCCTTGACTTCCGCTTTCAGGTCCGCCTCGAGCGCGAGGCTCACCGTCCGCACCGTGGAGCTCGCGGTCAGTACCGGACCGGTCGCAGGACCCCCGAGTTCGGCCTGCAGCGTGGTCACTCGCGCTGCCGTGGGCAGGAACACCACCTCACCCAGCCCGAGTCTGCCGGTCTGGTTCACGCCGAGGTGGTCCTGCAGCTTCTCGACTCCGGTCCGGGTGGCCCAGTTGAACTCGTCCCATGCCGGGCCCACATCATCAGTATCGACGTATCCCAGGGCGACCAGGTCGTGGTTGAGCTGCGCCACGTCTGCTCCGGTCACGTCCGCGGCTGTGGCGCCCTCGGCGAGCGTGCGGTAGGCGGGGGTCGAGCCGTACAGCAGCACCACCGGCGCCTGGTCGACCCGGAACAGCACCTGCCCGTTGCCGATCACCGTTCCGATCTTCGGCAGCCACGTCGCCGTTCCAGGCACCTGGCCCAGCACCGTGTAGGAGCCCGCATACCCCAGCGTGGCGTTGAACTGGGTTCGGGTCGACAACGACTGACGCGTCACGGACGCCAGCGCGGTCGCCGACCCGTTGCCGCTCGAGCGGTTGGCGCCCCCGCCGCCCGCGAACACGCCACTGACCGCCGCCGCCACGACGCCGGCCGCGATCAACACGAACACCGCGACCAGGAGCACCACGCGGCGCCGGCCTCGTGATGTCCCGGCGTCGTCGAACCCCACACCCCGCCTGGTCGCCCGACTGCTCGCCGGCGACGTCCCGTCAGTCATCGCGTCTCCTTCACGGTCGTTCGGCTCCTGGTTGCGCGGCCGCTCGACGTTCCCGGCTCGCCTTCAGCCGCCCTCACCTCAGCTCGTGTGCCGATGCGTGTCACGGCGAGACCGCCGCCGGCAGCCCGGGCAGTCCGGGCATCAGGTGCGAGCACGCGTTGCCCTTGGCCCAGACCTGCGGCGAATACGGGTCAAAGCCGAGCTTGCTGATGCTGATCCCGAAGACCGGACGCCCCTGGGGATCGACGCTCGGATCGGGCCAGTTCGGCACCCCTTGCGAGCGCATGCACCTGGCGAAGCTCCGCTCCTCGTCCAGCACCTGGTGGACCAGCGCCTGGGGGCAGTTGGCTGCCTCCATGCATTGTTGGACCGAGTCGGCGTTGATCGCGACGCCAGCGTTGGGGAGCAGATGCTGGCAGGCTTGCTCGGCCACCCGAAGCTGGGAACTGCTGACCCCGAGGCTGCGTGCGTCAGCTTTGGGGAGCTGGCCGGTCCTGTCGGGGTCGGGGTAGTCCGGCACCCCGCGGGTGCGCACGCAGGCCGAGTAGGCGACAGCTGACGTATGGCCAGCGGAGCCTCCCGCCTCCGGTGAGTCGCCGGATCCGGTGGACGATGGGCTGCCCCCGCAGCCCGTCAGGACCAGGACTGCCACGGCGAGGAGAGCGGACCCGGAGATACCGGGTCCACGCATCCGACGTGCTGTGTCAACGTTGTTCACGGAGACCTCTCACGTGGTGGGCAGGTTCGGCACCGAGCTGCCGACGAGTTGCCTGCAGGCGGCTTCCTCGGCGAGGGCCTGCGGCGTGTTGGCGGATCGTGGGTCCATGCCGGCACCGCTCAGATCGAACACGGGACGGCCACCCTTGGCGCTGATGACCGGATCGGGCCAGTTCGGCACCCCGTGGGCGCGGAGGCATTGGGCCCATTGGCGCTCGATGGCCAACAGCTGCTGGACCAGCGCCTGCGGACATTCGCCAAACAGCACGCACCGCTGGGTCTGTTGTTGCAGCGAACCGTCAGTGGGTAGGAGCGGTCGGCAGGTCCGCTCCGCCACCTGGAACAGCGCTGGGCTGACCCCGAGCTGGCGCGGGTCGGCCCGGCCGGGCATTCCCTTGATGTCCGGGTCGGGGTAGCTCGGCACCCCGTGGCCACGCATGCAGGCCGAGAAGGCGATCGCCGACGGCGACATCGATCCCGTTGCCGACGTGCCCCCGGCGTCGGTCGAGGCCGGGCCGGGACCGCAACCAGCCAGAACCAGCACGGTTGCGGCGATGGCCGCGGCCACTCGCAGAACATGGCTGCGGGCGCCCGGCCGGGTGGCGTCGGTGTTCCTCGGGCTCCTCATCCCATCAGGACCGGCACCGAGGCACCGACCACGTGCTCGCACTCGGTGGCCTTCGAGGTGAACTGCGACGAGTGCGTGTCCGCGTGGGTGAGGCCGGCTCCACTGGCGGGGAAGTAGGGGGCGCCGTCGGCACCGATCCTGGGGTCGGGGAAGTTCGGCACACCGTGGGAGCGCATGCACGCAGCGAATTCTCTTTGCCGGGTCAGCGCCTGCTGTACCAGAGTCTGGGGACAGTCGCCGGCCAGCACACACTGCTGGAACTGCTGCTGAAACGAGCCGCCGGCACTGGGGAGCAGGTGTTGGCACGACTGTTGAGCGGTTTGGAGAGCAGCGGTGCTGACACCCAGTTGCTGCGCGCTGGTCTTGGGGAGCTGACCGTTGCTGTCCGGGTCGGGATAGCTCGGCACCCCGTGGGCACGCATGCAGCCCGAGTACGCGACGGCCGAGCCGGGGCCCGTGGAACCTCCCGAAGGTGAGGGACCAAGGGACCCGGAGGGCCGGCTGCCATCGCAGGCCGCCAGAAGCAGCACCGAGCCAACCACCAGAGCCACGGCGACCGGGACGGGCCGGCGCGTGTTCATCGACGCCGCACGACGGTTCATGGCAGTGGAAGTCCTTCGTACCCGGTCAGCCGGACGCATTCCTGAACCTCGTTCAGAACCTTGTTCGAGTGATGGTCGATACCGGCTTGCTCGTAGAGGAAGTGGGGCGCCGGCGGATGCCCCCCCAGCGAGGTGGTCACCGGGTCCGGCCAGTTCGGCTCGCCGTGGGAGCGCAAGCAGCCGGCAAGGGTCCGCAGGCCGCTCATCCACGTCTGCACCACGGCCTGGGAGCATGTGCCGTCCTCCGCGCACTGCAGCTCTTGTTGCTGCTCGGCTGTGTCGCCGCCGGCCAGCGGGAGCAGATGGACGCAGGCCCGCCGGGCTGACTCGTATGTAGACGTGCTGACCCCGAGCTGCCCTGCTGACTCCTTGCCGACGACCGCGTCAGGATGAGCCGGGTCGGGATCAGGGAAACTCGGGATGTTGTGCGCGCGCATGCAGGCCGAGTAGGCGACGTACGACGGGGAGCTCGTCGACCCACCCGCGCTCGGCGATCCCCCGGAACATGCGGCGACCAGCAATCCCACCACGACGAGCGCAGCCGCGACCGGAGTAGGCCGCAGCCGTGCCCACCACGGCCGACGTAGGACGCCCCGACGATTCCGCATCATTCCTCCGACCTGCTGAACACGACCTGCATCGAGGACAGGTCTAGTGCGGAGCCCATGACAGGAGCCGAACAGCGGCTGTTAGGCGGATGTCATCCGGGCCGGCGCACAATGTGCAGGTGCGAGTGTTGGTCGTGGAGGATCACGTCGCGCTGGCCAACCGAATCGGTGAGGGTCTGCGGGACGCCGGCTTCGCCGTCGACGTGGTCTACGACGGCGGGGCTGCGCTACAGAACACGACGAGCACCGAGTACGACGTGGTCGTACTCGACCGCGACCTCCCTCGTGTCCACGGCGACCAGGTCTGCCGTCGGCTGGTGCGCGGCGGCTCGGCGGTCCGCATCCTGATGCTCACCGCGGCCGCCCACGTGGAGGACCGCGTCGACGGCCTGGAGCTCGGCGCGGATGACTATCTCACCAAGCCGTTCGCGTTCAGCGAGCTCGTCGCGCGCATCCGCGCTCTGGCCCGGCGCGGATCCGAGTCGCCCGCCGTGGTCCAACTCGGCGATCTAATGGTCGACCGTGCGCGGCACCGGGCCAGTCGCGCGGGGCTCCCGCTGACCTTGACCCGCAAGGAGTTCGGTGTGCTGGAGTTCCTGGCGGGCGCCGACGGCGCGACGGTGAGCGCCGAGGAGCTGCTCGAGCATGTCTGGGACGAGCACGCCGACCCATTCAGCAACACCGTCGCGGTCACCGTCGGCCGGCTGCGTCGGAAGCTCGGCGACCCACCGCTGATCGAGACCGTCGTCGGCGTCGGCTACCGGCTGTGATCACCCACCTCAGCGCCCGAGCACGGCTGACCCTCGTGTACACCTCGCTGTTCGCGGTCGGCGGGGCAGCACTGGTGCTGACCACCTACCTCCTCGTGGCGCACAGCCTGCAGGAGGTCACCAGCGTCGGGACCCCATCGTTGAATCAGGAGTCGATGCAGTCGTGCACCGAAGCGGCACAGGCCCGAGGCGACCCCGACCCCAAAGGAGAGTGCGCGAAGCTGTTCACCAGCGGCGTCAAGGCCGGAGCGGCCGCCCAACGCGGCACCACCCTCACCCACCTGCTGACCTACTCGCTGCTCGGCCTCGCCGGCGTCACGCTGCTCGCGGCCATCGCGGGCTGGATCGTCGCCGGCCGCATCCTGCGCCCGGTGCACCGGCTCACCGCAGCCGCCCGCGCGGCCAGTGAACACAACCTCTCCCAGCGGATCGCACTCCAGGGCCCCCGCGACGAGCTGCGGGAGCTCGCCGACACCTTCGACACCATGCTCGAGCGGCTCGAGGGCGCGTTCACCAGCCAACAGCAGTTCATAGCCAACGCCAGCCATGAGCTGCGCACACCGCTCACCGTGATGCGCACCGCGCTCGATGTCGTGCTCGCCAAGCAGGAACCGACACGCGAGGAGCTGATCGCGATGAGCTCCGAAGTCCGCCAAGCCGTCGACCATGCCCAACTGCTCATCGAAGCGCTCCTCGTACTCGCACGCAACGACCAAGCACGAGTCCTCACCGACCCACTCGATCTGGCCGCCGTCGTTGAAGACGCACTCGAGGGACGCGCCGCCCAAGACATCACCACCATCACCACGCTCGGCGAAGCCCCAGTGACCGGTGACAGTGTGCTGCTCGAACGGCTCGTGACCAACCTTCTCGACAACGCGGATCGCTACAACTCCGCAGGCGGCACCGTCACACTCTCCACCAGCACCCACGACGGAGCCGCCGCCCTGCGCATCGTCAACACCGGACCCGTCATCCCCGCCGACATGGTCGAGCGCCTGTTCCACCCGTTCACCAGGCTCGACGACCGCACCCGCCACGACGGCTTCGGGCTCGGCCTCACCCTCGTCTCATCGATCACCTCGGTCCACGGCGGCACCATCGACGCGACCGCGATCCCCACCGGCGGGCTCGACATCACCATCCGCCTCCCCCGCCGCGACCAAGGCGTCGCACCCACGTCAACTGGCTGACAACCATGCCGCCCGCCGTGCGGACTCGGTGGTCGATGACACGCGCATGCGCCACGGGCGCGACCAGGAGTCCGTACACGTGAGCCCCCAAACAGGGAAACCCTTCAATCTTCGGTGGCCCCTGGTCCGCATGATCGAGGAGCCCTGCCCAGACACGGCCACGCCAGACTCAATCGGGGAGTCGATCGACGGCCTCACCGGCGAGCAATCCGTGACCCCGAGAGGGGCCGCCAGGACTCACCGTCACTGCCCTTGAACGCACGCCGCCGGTCAGGCGATCTTGGGTGCAGTCATACCGCGTCAGCACCCACGGTCATACCGCCGCCTGGCGACCGGGTTACTGAGGACAAGTTGGATCAGCCGGCGTGGCCCTTGTCCTAGCGCTGTGCGGCGTTTGTTGACCGAGACGTCCTGGGTACTGGCAGACCCCTCAGCCACGGCCACGTCGTGACTAGCCGCCTGCCGCCGCGGCGGAAGCTTCCGTCGCGGCGTGACGAGCGGTGAGACCGGTCCGGCGAGGATGCGCACTGGCGACCTCGGAGCCTCGGAGCCAGCCCTACGATGCTGCCGTGAAGGGCCTCGAGGCGCTGGACGCGGGACTGGGTGCAGGCACGTACGGCGACATCGCCAGCGTCATGGTCGGGCGCTCGGACCAGGTGGTGTACGAGCGCTATCTCGATGAGGAGCCGAGGGCCCTGTGCAACACCCGCCACCAAGTCAGTCGCAAGCATGCTGACCGGGATCGACATCGACCGCGGCCTCCTGCGCTCTGTCGACGATCTCGTGCTGCCCCACTTTCCCGAGTTCGAGTTGGAGGCGCGCCGCGCCAACGGAGCAGATGACGATCGAGGACCTCCTCACGATGAGATCCTGTCTGGAGTGCGACGACTCGAACCCGTTCTCGGCCGGGAACGAGGAGCGCATGTATCCACGCGAGGATTGGTGCGGTTCGCGCTCGACCTGCCGGTCCGCGGCTTCCGCTCCTGGGTCGCCAAACCCGAGGAGTCGCCGTACGGCCGGTCGTTCAGCTACTGCACTGCCGGCGACGTGCTTCTCGGTGCCCTCCTCGAGCGCGCGGCGGGAGAGCCACTGCTCGACTTCGCGACCCGAGAGCCTTCGCGCCGTGGGCGTCCAGCGTGCGCAGTGGCGGACGGCCCCATGCGGCCACACCTCCACCGCCGAGGCCGCTTCTCAGCAGCCGGAGCGTGCTCGCCCTGGGCACCCTCTACCTGGCGGGAGTGTCGAGGGTGTCACAAGTGAGACCATCAGGCTCTGGCGAGGACGCTGCGGCTGACGGACGAGGAGACCTGACGTCTCGGTCCGGGACCACGGCCTGTTGGAATCAGCACTGGCTCGTCCGCAGGCGATGGCCTTCGGAGCGGATGCCTATTCGAGTCTCGGTCGAAAGGCCGCCGCGCTCCTCCACTCGCTGGCGCGCAACCACGCCCTGGTCGGCGGCAACAAGCGCCTCGCTCTAGCGGCCACGATCACGTTCCTCGGACTCAACGGGCGCCGCCTCACGCTCACCAACGACGAGGCCTACACGCTCGTCATGGACATCGCCTCACGAGAGCTCGATGACGCGTCGATCACCGACGAGCGGATCGAGGCTGGAACCAAGCCCTGGCACCACTGACCACACCGCGACCGGCAACCCGAGTTCCGTCCTTCAGCCCTGCGACCAGCGGTTCTGGAGCAAGGCTCGGGCGAGGTCGGCGGTCTCCGCTGGTCCAAGCACGGCGGGCAGCTTCGGCGACCTGCTGGACTCTTGCCGAGGCGATTGTCTGGGGGCGGGCGCGGAGCCATCCCACTAGGTCATCGCCGTGCACGTAGGCGCATCGCTGTTCGACGACGCGCTGCGGAAACGGTGACCACAGGACCATCACTGGAGTGACCCAGGTGTTGATGCGACTGGTGTCCAGGATCTGATCGTGTGTCTGGCGAGCCAGGCTCAGCACATGTCCGGTGCCGGTGTGGTGATAGGCAAGGTCGGGATCGTCGATGCTACGGACGGTCATCCCGGTGTCGTCGACCGTGACCGAGCCGCCGAGCCGTTTCGAGTCGAGCAAGTACACGCCCGTGGGTCCGACGACGACGTGGTCGATGTTGCCGACACGGGCGGACAGGTCGTGAAGGACGATCCATCCTTCGCGTTCGAGAGGCTTGAGCGCACGAGCCGTGTCTCTTTCGCCCCAAGCGCCGCTCTGCCAGTTCTCAATCCGAGGAGGAGGACTGATCCTGAATATCGCCCAGAAGGTAAGGGCTGCCCCAGCCAGCAATCCGAGGAGCCAACCCTGGGACTTCCAATGCTGAGCGGCGAAGAAGGTGCCACACACAAGGGCAGCGCAGATCAGCGCCACGCTGGCGAAGAGCGTCCGGTACCGCTTGCGCCACGACCGAGTGAGTTCCTCGTACTTGTGCTGGGCGGAGGCCCCAGCGACGTTCTCCCGAGTTCGCATATGCCGAGGATCGCCCAATGTGCAGCAGCTTGGAGGTCGTTCCGCAAATCCGAGCCGCGCCCGTCAGCTGCCGCAGAGGCGGCCTCGTAAGCGAGTTGCCGATGGGGGATAGCCGACGGCCTCAGCAGAGGATGCGGGTGCGCTGGGGGTCGAAGAGCGGCTTGAGCGAGACCGTCGCCGGGACGCGGGTGCCGGCGACGTCGATCTCGAAGGTGCCGGCGGCGATGTCGGCGGGGGTGATCGGATCGTCGCGGCGCAGCTCGGCGATGCCGCAGGAGGCGCCGAGGGAGTGGCCGAAGCCTCCGGCGCGCACCAGGCCGAGCGGCTTGTCGTCCCAGTATACCGGCTCGTCGCCGATCAGGTCGTGGTCCGGTGAGCCGAGGAGCACGTTGACCAGTCGCTTGGCCGGGGGACCGGCCTCCTTCTGCTTCAGCAGCGCGTCGCGGCCGACGAAGCCGCCGGGCTTGTCCCAGGAGACGGCGAAGCCGAGACCGGCCTCGAGCGGGGTGTCGGTGGAGTCGATGTCGTGGCCCATGTCGCGGTAGGCCTTCTCCAGGCGCATCGTGCTCAGGGCGTCGACGCCGGTGGGGCGGAAGCCGAGGTCGGCGCCGGCCTCGCGGAGCTGGTCGTAGAGGGTGGAGCCGAACTCGGTGGGCACCAGGAGGTCCCAGCCCAGCTCGCCGACGTACGTCACGCGCAGCGCCCAGAGCGGGGTGTACCCGAGCTCGACCTTCTGGGCGGTGAGGTAGGGGAAGGCGTCGTTGGACCAGTCGTCGGGGCTGAGCCGCTGGAGCAGCTCGCGCGACCTCGGGCCCTGCACCGAGAGCAGCGACTGGCCGCTGGTCACGTCGGTGACCGTGACGAACTCACCGTCCCGGGTCTGCCGCCGGAGCCACGCGGAGATCCGGCGGTGGATGTTGTCGCCGCCGACCACGACGTACTGGTCGTCGGCCAGGCGGGTCACGGTGACGTCGGCGATGATGCCGCCGCGGTCGTCGAGCCACTGGGTGTAGACGATCCGGCCGACCGCGGTGTCGATGTCGTTGGCGCACACGCGGTTGAGCACGGTCGTCGCGTGCGGGCCTCGCACGAGGTGGTGCGACATCAGGGACATGTCGAAGATCGCGAAGCTCTCGCGAGCGTGCCGGTGCTCCTCGCCGGTCCTCTCGAAGGCCTCACCCCTGGCGTAGCCCCACTCGACGGTCGGGGTGACACCCGGGCCGGCGAAGTACGCCGGGTACTCCCAGCCGCTCGTGGTCGCGAAGTGCGCACCGTCCGCGACGTGTTGGGGGTGGTACGGCGAGCGGCGGACGCCCCGCCCGTGCATGTTCTGCGCATTGGGCCACGACAGGTTGTTGAGCAGGAAGCCGAGTCGCTCCACGGTCCGCTCCTGGCGGAAGAGCCGCGTCGCCTGGAACTCGTGCGCCCGGTCGACGCCGACGGACGTCAGGTCGATCGGGGGGTGCTCCTCGATGAGCCACTGCGCCATCACGTTCCCCAGGCCCCCGCCGGACAGGATGCCGACGGAGTTCAGACCGCAGGCGAGGTAGAGGCCGTCGACCTCCGGCGACTCGCCCAACATCGGAGAGAGATCGTCGGTGAAGCTCTCCGGTCCGCAGAAGAGCGTGCGGATGCCGGCGTCCTCCAGAGCGGGGAAGCGTCGCATCGCGACCTCCAGGAACGGCGCGAGCCGGTCCCAGTCGGGCGGGAGCACGGCGAACGCGCTCTCGCGCGGCGTACCGTCCAGCGACCAGGCCTTGCCGACCGGCTCGAACATCCCGACCAGGAGGCCGCCGCCCTCCTCGCGGTAGTAGCCGTAGGCCTCCGGCTCCTCGATCACCGGCACCGACTCGGCGGTGATGCCGGCGATCGGCTCGGTCAGGAGGTAGTAGTGCTCGGCTGCCTGGAGCGGCACGGTGACGCCCGCCTTGGCCGCCAGCTCGCGCCCCCACAGGCCCGCGGCGAGCACGACCTTCTCGCAGTCGATGTCGCCGCGCTCGGTGCGGACGCCGGTGACCCGCGTGCCGTCGAGCACGAAGCCGGTGACCTCGGTCTCCTCGAAGATCCGGACGCCTCGCTGCCGCGCCCCCTTGGCCAGCGACATGGTCACGTCGACCGGGTTGGCGCGCCCCTCGTCCGGCGTCCAGAAGCCGTGGATGACGTCGTCGGTGCGCATCATCGGCACCATCTCCGCGACCTCGCCGGGAGACAGCACCTCCTTGGTCATGCCGACCGAGCGCATGTACGCCGTCTCGCGGCGGTAGGCCTCGTCCCGGCGTTCGGTGGTGGCCAGCTGGAGGTAGCCACACGTCCGGAAGCCCGTCGAGAGACCGGTCTCCGCCTCGAGCTTGGCGTAGAGCTCCGCGGAGTAGCGCGCCATCCAGAGGGCGTCCTCGGTCGTGCCGCCGGACACCACCTCGCCGGCCGCGTGCCAGGTCGTCCCGGACGTGAGCTGCTTGCGCTCCAGAAGCACCACATCGGAAGCACCGTGCAGGGCGAGGTGGTAGGCGATCGACGTCCCGATGACGCCACCGCCCACGACGACGTACTGCGCGCGGCTGGGCAGGTCGCCGGGGGAGGAGGTCTCGCCGGCCTTGGCCGCGGCGGGGTTGATGGCGGTGAAGTCGAGCGACATGGCAGCACCCTGTCATTGTCTGAATGGTCATTCAACCCATCCGCCCGGCTCCCTACGATGTCCTGTCATGGAGATCCTCGCGGGGGCAGGCACCCACGTCGCGACCACGAGCAGCCACTGGCAGGAGCACCTCGAGGTGCCCGACCTCAGCTGCGGCACCTACTCGCTGCCCGCCGGCGGCACGGATACGCAGTCACCGCACACCGAGGACGAGATCTACGTCGTCACCCGCGGCCGGGCGACGCTCTGGACGCCGAGCGCTTCTGCCCAGCTGGGCCCCGGCGATGTCGCCTTCGTCCCGGCAGGTGAGGAGCACCGCTTCGTCGACATCGTCGAGGACCTCGCGGTCCTCGTCGTCTTCGGTCCGGCGGAGTACTCCCGCGCCCCGGAGGATCGCGCCTGACCGGTGCCGGACACACCCTCGACCAGGAAGGTGCGCACACCCACCCGTGGACGGCAACCCGTCTGAAGGGAACCGCAGAGCACACTCAGGTCGTCAATCCCAGTGCCATGGACCGTGATGCCGCCTTCAGCGAGTACGCCGCCGCGCGGTGGCGCGTGCTGGTGCGGGCGGGCGTCCTCCTCGGCTGCGACCCCGCCGCCGCCGAGGACCTCGCTCAGCTGACGCTGCTCCGCTGCTACGTCAAGTGGCCGCACGTGGAGCGGGCGGCGGATCGTCATGCCTACGTCGCCCGGATCCAGCTGAACCTGCTGCGGACCGCACGCCGGCGGCGCTGGTCGGGTGAGCGCCCCACCGAGCTGCCCGATCTCCCGACGGCCGACCCCGCGACGCGGCTTGACGACGCGGATGCGCTGGCGCGCGCCCTGGCGAGCCTGCCCGCGGCGCAACGCCAGGCCGTCGTTCTGCGCTTCTACCTCCAGCTCTCGGAACGCCAGATCGCCGAGGTCGCCCGGGTCGCTCCCGGCACGGTCAAGAGCCGCCTGTCGCGAGCGCTGACGGCACTGGCCGCCCATCCGGGACTCGCCGCCCTCCGGGAAGGACCGCCATGAACGAGGACACGCCATGACCGAGGACCGGATGACCGAGCTCCTGGAGCGGACCGCGAGCCGGATCCCTGCGTCGGACCCGCCGCTCGGCGCGCTGCTGCGCGACGGCCGCCGCGGGCTGCGGCGCCGCCGGGTCGGGGTCGTGGCCGCGTCGGTGGTGGTGGTGGTCGTCGTGGCCGGCGTAGGCACCGCCCTGATCTCCGGCGGACACCGCGACAACGCTCCGTCGGTGGAGCCCGGGCCACCGCCACCGCCTCCGCCGGCAGGAACCCGGTGGGCCGGCATCGGCCGGACGGTGGTCGCCGTTCCCCGCGGATGGTCGATGTGGCCGGGGCTGTACTGCTCGAGCAACGACGGGCACGACCACGTCACGATCGTGGAGGCCGGGGTCACGGTCGGGTGCTACCCGAACGAGGGAAGTCTGCCGCCGACCGAGGTCGTGGCCCTGGAGGAGCGGGACGGCACCTTCCAGGTGCAGGTCGACGCCTCCCCGGGCTCCCACTCGACCCATGCGGTCGCGCTGCAACGGCGCGTCGAGGCCAGCCGTACGACGCTCTCGACGGGCTGGCTGGCGGTGCCCCTGGCCGCGTCCGCCGAGGGGGTGGGGGCATCGACCGCCGACGCGGAGGCCTCGGCCCTCCGGGCGGCCGGGCTCCGCGTCAGCCGCGTCCAGGAACCGGCCTGGGATCCGGGGCCGCAGGTGCGGACGGTCCCGGCGGTGGGCACGCCGGTCAAGGAGGGCAGCACGGTCATCGTGTACGAACGGGTCACGCCGCCGGCGTCGGCGAGCATGGCGGGTCGCCTGCTCTGGGTGGGTGGGCCGAGTGCCGTCGACCCGGCGCCCCATGCCGGGACGGTGCACGTCGTGGGGGACGGGCTCGACGAGTACGTCGCCGTCCACCGTGGCGGCCGCTGGTCCTTCCAGGGACCCGCCGGCACCTACGCCGTGACCGCGAGCTCGCCGGGCTACCTCTCCGCGGCCGGCGTGCCCGACTCGTGCCGGGCCGACCATCGGGTGCGGATGCGGTGGACCAGGCCCGCGAACGTCGACGTCTACTGCCAGCTGAGGTAGCCCTGGTCTCGCGAGATGGAGATCGAGCCGGGGGAGGTCACCGGCCATGCGCTCGACCAGCTCCACGCGCACGTCGAAGGAGGCAGCGGAGCTGCCGGAGGCGAACCCGTGGCCCGACCAGCGTCGAGCAGGGCGCCGGGTCGCCGCACGGCTTCTATGTCGGGCTGGGCCTGGTCACCGGTGAGTACGCAGCGTGGAGCGAGGAGATCCTCGCCCCCACCCCTGAACCGCACCCTGCTCAACACTGCGAACCGGCGTATGACGAGGCGTGGTGGGGTCGGGAACGGCGTAGTCTCGCGGGGCATGGACGACGAGCGGGAGTTCCTGGACTGGTTCGCCACGACCTGGCTCCTGGCCGAGGAGGCGCTGCACGACGGGGATGCCGGCCCGCGGTTCGAGACCTGGTCGACCAACGCGCCGGTCACGCTCTACGGCGCCTGGCTGAATGCGACGAACGTCCAGCAGGCGCACGAGGTCTTCCGGTCTCTGGAGCGGTCACTCTCCGACTTCGTCGACGAGCAGATCGACCTGATTGCGCACGGCGTGAGTGGGGATCTCGCGTACACGGTGCACCGTGAGCACACCCGGACCACGGTCCGTGGCGAGGTCAGCGACTACGTCCTGCGTACGACCCAGGTCTACCGCCGCGAGGACGGGACCTGGAAGGTCGTCCACCGGCACGCTGATCCCGACCCCTCGCCGACCGAGGGCGGGAGTCCCTAGGCTGCGCGCATGGGTCTTGTGCACGCCACCGCCGACATCGTCCCGTCCAAGCAGGAGCTGGTCGAGGCCTGGCTGCCGTCTCGGCCGTGGGCCGGCGGCGCGACCCAGGTGAAGGTGCTCTCGGGCTACCGCTTCGACGACCCCGAGGGTGAGGTCGGCGTCGAGACCATCGTCTGGCAGACGCCCGACGGCGTGCTGCTCCAGGTGCCCCTCACCTATCGCGCCGCGCCGCTGGCCGGCGCCGGGGAGCACCTGATCAGCACGATGGAGCACACCGTCCTCGGGCCACGCTGGGTCTACGACGGGTGCGCCGACCCGGTCTGGGCGGCCGCGATCGCCAGCACGATCCTGACCGGCGGCACCCAGGCGGAGGTGGTGATCGAGCGGGACGGCGAGCTGGTCGCGCTGCCCGCCCGCCTGCCGGTCCGGGGCTCGGGCTCGGCGGACGCCGTCGTACCCGAGGTGAGGAGTGTCGACTCGCTCAGCGACGACGGACCGGTCACGGTCGTGACAGCCGGCCCGGTCGCGATCCACCTCGCGCGAGTCGTGGGCACGCCGTTGCCCGGCGACGCGACGCTCTCCGGCAGCGCCAAGGGCCAGGACCTCGGCGTCCTGGCCGCCCTCACCCTGGGCTGAGAAGCGGCCCCGCCGCTCAGCCGCCCAGGGCAGCGGAGACGACCTCGCGGGCGGCGTCCTGCACCTCGGCGAGGTGGTCGGGGCCGCGGAACGACTCGGCGTAGATCTTGTAGACGTCCTCGGTGCCGCTGGGCCGAGCAGCGAACCACGCACTCTCGGTGACCACCTTGAGACCGCCGATCGGGGCGCCGTTGCCCGGGGCCGTGGTCAGCTTGGCGGTGATCTCCTCCCCGGCCAGCGAGGTCGCCGTCACGTCGGACGCCGAGAGGGCCGCCAGCTTCGCCTTCTGCTCCCGGCCGGCCGGGGCGTCGACCCGGGCGTACGCCGGGTCGCCGTGGCGCGTCACCAGCTCGGCGTACAGCCGGCTCGGGGTCGAGCCGGTGACGGCGAGGATCTCGGCGGCCAGCAGGTCCAGGATGATGCCGTCCTTGTCGGTGGTCCACGTCGACCCGTCGCGACGCAGGAACGACGCGCCGGCCGACTCCTCGCCGCCGAAGCCGAACGAGCCGTCGATCAGCCCGGGCACGAACCACTTGAAGCCGACCGGCACCTCCACCATCTCCTGCCCGACGTCGGCCGCGACCCGGTCGATCATCGAGGAGGAGACGAGGGTCTTCCCGATCCGTGCCCCGGACGGCCAGTCCGGCCGGTGCCCGCCGAAGAGATAGCCGATCGCGACCGCGAGATAGTGGTTGGGGTTCATCAGACCGGCGTCCGGCGTGACGACGCCGTGCCGGTCGGCGTCGGCGTCGTTGCCGGTGGCCAGCTGGTACTCGTCCTTGCGGTGGATGAGCGAGGCCATCGCGTGGGGCGAGGAGCAGTCCATCCGGATCTTGCCGTCCCAGTCGAGGGTCATGAAGCGCCAGGTCGGGTCGACCAGCGGATTGACGACGGTGAGGTCGAGCCCGTGCCGGTCGGCGATCTCGCCCCAGTACGCGACGCTGGCTCCGCCGAGCGGATCGGCGCCGATCCGCACGCCCGCTTGGCGGATCGCGTCGAGGTCGACGACGTTCGGCAGGTCGTCGACGTAGGTGCCCAGGAAGTCGTACGCCGCGCACTCGCCGCGGGCCCGGGCGAACGCGACTCGCTGGACGCCCTCGAGGTTGGCCGCGATCAGCTCGTTGGCCCGCCCCGCGACCACCGAGGTCGCGTCGGTGTCGGCCGGGCCGCCGTGCGGCGGGTTGTACTTGAAGCCGCCGTCGTAGGGCGGGTTGTGGCTCGGGGTGACGACGATGCCGTCCGCGAGGCCGCTGCCCGTCGTCCGTCCGGCGTTGGCCCGGATGATCGCGTGCGAGACCGCGGGCGTCGGGGTGTACCCGTCGCGCGAGTCGACCAGCACCGTGACGTCGTTGGCGACCAGCACCTCGACGGCCGTGGCCCAGGCCGGCTCGGAGAGCCCGTGGGTGTCGCGACCGAGGAAGAGCGGGCCGTCGTACCCGTGCTCCTTGCGGTAGTCGCAGATCGCCTGGGTGGTGGCGGCGATGTGCACCTCGTTGAAGGCGCCGTCGAGGCTGCTGCCGCGGTGGCCGCTGGTGCCGAACACGACCTGCTGGTCGAGGTCGTCGGGGTCGGGCTCGAGGGTGTAGTAAGCCGTCACGAGGTGCGCGACGTCCACCAGGTCCGAGGGCTGGGCGGGGGTACCTGCACGCGGGTCGGCCATGGGTCCATCCTGCCTGCGGTCGATGCGGACGGACAGTCCGTCACCCGATCACGTCGCTGCCCACGATCGACAGCACCCACTCGGACTCGTCGCCGACGACGTACCGATGGCCGTAGACGGGAAGCAGCTGGGGGGACGGCCCACCGCTGCGCCGGCGGTTGAGACCGGAGGCGGCGTCGAGCTCCTCGGCGAGCTCCGCGGTGTCCGCCACACGGTCGAGGGCGGCGCGGATCGGGTCCTCGTCATCGAGCCAGTCGTAGAAGCCGGGCGAGTCGTGGAGCGCGAGCTCGCCGCTGCGATGGTCGGCGCCCCGCATCCACGGCGTCGTCGTGTGCAAGGTCGTCAGCAGGAGTCGGCACTGGGCCGGGAAGCGAGCCCCGAACCGGCGCTCCGCCTCGACGACCGGGTCCTCGCCGAGCGGGCCCGCCCAGCGCGTCCCGCGCCGCCAATGGGCTCCGATGAAGCCGCTCTCGCGGCAGTCCTCGAGGGAGGGCTCGTCGACCTCGCGCCACGCCCGCTCCGTCGTCGCGCGCAGCCAGGAGAGGAACTCCGGGCCGTACTCCGCGGGAGGGTGGGACGCCACGGAACCGACCTTGGAGCCGGCAGCGAGTCAGCCGTCGCGCACCGACAGCAGGTCACCCGGCTGGCACTGGAGCACCCGGCAGACGGCGGTGAGGGTCGAGAAGCGAACGGCGCGGGCCCGGCCGTTCTTGAGCACCGACAGGTTCACGACCGTGACGCCGGCGCGTTCGGCCAGCTCGGTCAGGGTCATCCCGCGGTCGGCGAGGAGCTTGTCGAGATGGACCTCGACGGCGTGGAGCTCCTCGTCGTCGGGCGGGGACTCGTGGGTACGCCGCCTCATACGGTCGCGTCGATCTCGCGCTGCATGCGCACCGACACCGCCATCACGCGGCCGACGGTCAGCAGCCCGAAGCCGGCGAACAGGATCGCCCAGGAGAGGTGGAAGAAGCTGAGAACGGCGTTGAAGCCGGTGTGGTCGACCATCGTGGCCAGGAGCCTCGAGCTGCCCCACATCCGGATCAGGCTGGTGGCGAACGCGCCCAGCAGCACGTACAGACCCAGCCGGCCGACCCCCAGGGCCAGGTGCGGCGAGAAGAGCCCTCGGCGTCGAGCGGTCCGGGTCAGGCGCCAGGCGAGGACCAGGAAGCCGAGGGCGTAGAGGAAGTCCGGAGCCGTCGCGACCACCGACCACACGTGCTGGCTCGTTGACGGGGCGAAGTCACAGAGCCGGATCTGCGCGGCGGTCGTGGAGATGTCGTGGTGCGCCGCGACGACATGGGCCTCGTTGCGGCCGCCTGCGCCGGAGACCCAGCCGACCGCGCTCTGCGGCGCGTCGACGCAGGCGTCGTCCGCCCCGATGCCGAGGAAGGACCCACTGCCGAAGATCAGGAGTGGGACGGCGGCGACGAGCGCCAGGGCCGTCAGGGCACCAGCGACACTGAGGACGAGCTCCAAGGGAGCCAAGGTGTTCTCGACCGAGGGCTTCTTCATATCGACAAACGATAACAATGACTCTCGATATGTCCAGGGTTCGACTAGGTTCGTCCGGTGCTGGTGACCGAGGTCGACGGGAACGACGTCGTCGTGCGCTACGACGACCCCGGCCACGCCGCGACCCACGTCGGCGTCTGGGCCCACCTGCGCCTGGGCGACGTCTCGATGAGCAGGGTCGAGGGCGGCTGGCAGGTGCGGCTGACCGACCTCCCCGTGGACCGCCTGGAGTACCTCCTCGACATCGACGGCACGCTCCGCCCAGACCCGTCGAACCCACGCGTGGCGGGAGGTCCGTTCGGCGACCACTCGTGGATCGCCCTGCCGGGCTACCGCGAGCCCGCCTGGCTCGACATCGAGCCGAGTCCGGGCCGGCGAGCCACGCTGACCTTGTCCCGCACGGGCGCCGGCCGCATCGACACCGAGCTCTGGACGCCCGCCGATGCTCCGGCGGACCGGCCGCTCCCCCTGCTGGTCAGCCACGACGGCCCGGAGATGGACCGCTACGGCGGGCTCACGGCGTACGTCGGAGCCATGATCGCGACGCGCACGCTCCCGCCGGTCCGGGTCGCCCTGGTCAGTCCGGGACCGCGGCGCAACCAGCGGTACGCCGCCAACCCGCGCTATGCGCGGGCCTTCGCGACCCGGCTGGTCCCGGCGCTCGCCGACGCGGTGCCGCTGTCGCACCCGCCCGTGCTGATGGGGCAGAGCCTCGGCGCTCTGGCCGCCCTGCACGCGGTGTGGACGAGTCCGCACCTCTTCTCGGGTGCCTTCCTCCAGTCGGGGTCGTTCTTCACCGCCTCGCTCGACCCGCAGGAGTCCGGCTTCGAGCACTGGCGCGAGGTCACCGGCTTCGTGGCCTCGGTCAGGGCGGCCGAGCAGGCCCCGCCGGATGCGCCGCCGACGACGCTGGTCTGCGGCACCGCCGAGGAGAACCACGCCAACAACCTCGCCATCCGCGACCATCTCGCCGCGATCGGGATCGAGACCGGCTGGGGCGAGGTCCGCGACGGCCACACGTGGACCTGCTGGCGCGACACCCTCGATCCGCATCTGACCGCGCTGCTGCTCCGGGTCTGGGCGTGATCGGCTCGACCCGCGCCGCTCGGCGCCGTCTCAGCGGCCTGTCGCGACGCGAGGTCACCGGGCACCGGTGAGAGGGCAAGGTTAGGTTCGTCCGGTGACCACGCGGAGCGCGCTCGTCGGCGAGGAGTCCACCCACACACCAGCCACCGGGAGCTCAACGCCGTCCGAGCGCGGCTGGGCGCTGGCGACGTCCCGTTCCTCGCTGTGTGCGGCGGGCTTCAGTACGCCGTCGTCGAGTACGCCCGGCACGTGCTGGGGCAGGGCGACGCGTCCCACGCGGAGGCGGACGGCGTCGGCGGCTCCAACGTCGTGGTCCCGCTCGCGTGCAGCCTCCAGGGCCAGGAGCGGGTCGTGACACCGGTGCCCGGCTCGCGGTTCGCGACCCTCGTCGACGAGCCCTTCGTCGGGATGCACTTCTGTGGCTACGGTCCGGCGCCGGCAGCTTTGGAGCGTCTCGTGGCCGATGGCATGGTGGTCGGAGCCATCGCGGACGACGCCCCGGTCGAGGTCCTCGAGCTGCCGGGCCACCCGTTCTTCGTGCTCTCCCTCTTCCAGCCGCACATCGGAGCCTCGTCCGGCGATCCCGTGCACCCGCTCCTCATGGCCTTCTTCGAGGCGGCGCACGCGCATGCCGGCGTGCGCTACGGGAGGCTCTGAGCATGGAGCGTCACCAGGTCGAGCTCGAGGCCCCCGGCCTCGACCGCGCCGGCACCGTGATCCGCTACGGCCACTACGGCCGGCCGGTCGTCGTGTTCCCGAGCGAGGCCGGGCGAGCCTGGGACTACGAGAGCAACGGCATGGTCGGGGCGGTCGCCGACCTGATCGACGCGGGGCGGGTCAAGCTCTACTGCATCGACAGCTTCGACCACGCCAGCTGGTCCGACCGTGGCCTGCCGATCGAGGAGCGCGCGCGACGGCAGCAGGCCTACCAGGCGTGGGTCACCGAGCAGGTCGCGGCGCACGTCGGAGCGGACAGCGCCGGCGCGGGAGACGCGATCGCGACCGGCTGCTCGATGGGCGCCTACCACGCCCTCCAGATGGCCATGCAGCGCGCCGACCTGTTCCCGGTCGCGATCTGCCAGTCGGGCAACTACGACCCGGCGACGTGGCACGGATGGGGCGAGCGCGGCGACGCGGCGTACTTCACGAACCCCACCGACTACGTCCCCAACCTGCACGGCGACCACCTCGACTGGCTGCGGTCGCGACTGCACGTCGTGCTGACCGTGGGCCAGGGCGCGTGGGAGACCCACCCCACCGGCTCGCTCCCCAGCGCCCGCCACATGGCTCATCTCCTCGGCGAGAAGGGGATCTCCCACGAGCTCGACCTGTGGGGCCACGACGTCTCCCACGACTGGCCATGGTGGCGCCGCCAGCTCGCCCATCACCTCCCACGGTTCTGCTGAGGGCGACCATGCCGTGCGGCAGCCAAACGACACGGTTTCCGTGCCGGCGACCGGGAACTAGGGTCGCAGCATGCCCGCGCAGAAGGACCACCTGATCGGACTCCTGCTCGGCGCGGAGGAGGACTGGCCGCAGGCCTTCGAGCAGATCCTGCGGTTCGTAGGGCCGCTTGACGCCGGCGGCACGCAGCACCGGATGGCCAGCGAGCGACTCACGATCGAGCCGTTCGACCTGACCGACCCGGTGCGCACCGACCTGGTCATCGACCGCCTCGCCCACTGGTACTTCCATCCTCGCGAATGGTTGAAGAAGGCGGCGCTGGTCAACGGCACCTACCTGCTCAACAGTCCCTTCACCTTCCAGTCGATGGAGAAGCACTCGGCGTACTGCGCGATGATCCGGCTCGGGCTGAAGGTCCCGCCGACGATCCTGGTGCCGTACAAGAACCCCCTCGACAACGTCCGGTGGGCCTACACCGCGGCGACGTACAACAAGCCCTTCGACCTCGACGTCCTCGCGGCCGAGCTGGGCTACCCGCTCTACATGAAGCCGTTCGACGGCGGGGGCTGGCGTGGCGTGAGCCGCGTCGACGACCCGCAGGACCTGCACACGGCGTACGACGACTCCGGCGAGATGCTGATGCACCTTCAGGCGACCGTCGAGTACGAGCACTTCGCCAGGGCCCTGTCGATCGGCCCCGAGACGATGGTGATGGACTTCCGGCCCGAGGAGCCGATGCACCAGCGGTACCACGTCAGCCACGGCTTCCTCGGCGAGTCGGCCGGCAAGCAGGCGGTGGCGGTCTCGCGGATCGTGAACGCCTTCTTCCACTGGGAGTTCAACTCCGCGGAGATGCTGGTCCAGGGCGACGAGGTCTACCCGATCGACTACGCCAACGCGTGTCCGGACGTCGCCCTCACCAGCCTGCACTACTACTTCCCGTGGGCGATCTCGGCCCTGGTGAAGTGGTCGGCGTACTGCCTGGTCACCGGTCGCAGGCCGAACGTCGACCTCGAGATGACGCGGTACTTCGAGGTCGCCGACTCCGACCGGACCTACGACGAGAAGCTCGACGCCTACCTGGCTCTGGCCGACGAGCACTTCGAGACCGAGCGCTACCACGCGTGGTGCGCCGAGCACCTCGGCCATCTCGACGGACTCGTGCGCGAGTGGGTCAGCGGCGCTGACTTCGACCGGCTCCTGGTCGAGACCGTGCGCGCGACCTATCCCGTCCACGAGCAGGAGAGGTTCGTCGCCCACTTCCGCGGCCTGCTCGGCATGTGGGTCGCCGACCAGGGCTGACCGATCCACGGGGGACCGAGGTCGCACCGGCATGCTGGGCGCACCTCGAGCGGCTGCAACGCAGCCGGCGTGCGCGCATCGCGGCGCGCAGCAGGCGGGATTGATCAGCGCTTCCCTAGGGGTAGCGGATGCCGGTCGCTGCCTCGCTGAGCTCCCACAGGCGTCGCGCGGTCTCGGGGTCGCGCGCCAACGGCGTGCACCCCACGACGGCGGGTGGACCGTAGGCCTGGCCCGGCCCCGAGGGGCCGCAGTACGTCGAGCCGGGGAGGTCGGCGGTGGCGGCCATCAGGGTCGGCCACGCACCGGCCGCGGGGGACTGCGCGACCCGGCGGTTGACCGCATCCAGGATCGAGGCGACGCCGCCGCGGGGCCTGCCGAAGCGTCCGTTGGCGACCAGGTGCGTGCCGGCGTAGCCCGGGTGTGCGGCGAGCGCGGTCACCTCGATGCCGGCGGCCACGAGTCTGCGGTCGAGCTCGAACGTGAACAGCAGGTTGGCCAGCTTCGTGCGGGAGTAGGCAGGCCAGCGCCGGTAGCGCCGCGGCTGCTCCCGTGGGTCGCCGAGGGGGGCACTCCTGGCGAGCCGGTGCATCTGGCTGGACACGGTGACCACCCGCCCTCCCGCCCGGACCCGTGGCAGCAGCAGACCGGTGAGCAGGAAGGGGCCGAGATGGTTGGTCGCCAGCTGGCTCTCGAAGCCGTCCTCGGTGGCGGAGTACGGCGGAGCCATCACCCCGGCGTTGTTGACCAGGATGTCCAGCGGCTCGGCGAGCTCCTCGGCGGCGCGGCGTACCGAGCCCAGTGAGGCGAGGTCGACGACGAGCCGAGCCAGATCAGCGGAGGCCACCTGCTCGCGTACGGCGTCCTCGGCCTCGGCGAGCCGGTCCGGGTTGCGACCCGCCAGGACCACGCGGGCGCCGGCACGCGCGAGCTCCAGAGCCGTGTGATGTCCGATGCCGCCGAGGCTCACGCCGGTGACCAGAACCGTGCGCCCCGTCTGGGCCGGGATCTCCGAGACTGTCCAGGTCACGCCGACGAGCCTACGTCGCGGTGAGCCTGTGACGGCCGGAGGCGACGACGTTCCCGGCGTACGTCGTGGGCGGGCACCCTGGGCCGTCGGGCCGGTGCTTGGGGCGTGACCCCGGTCTGGCCGTCGAGGAGGACGCGGCCTGCGCGCGTGGGGATCGTGACCCTCACGACCACCGGCGACGCGTCGTGAGCCGGCCGATCCCCACCGTGAACAGGCGCAGGCGATGCCGCAGGCTCAGACCCGTCCGGCAGGAGCCCGCCAGGCAGGCGCGCACGTCGAGCCTCGGCTCTGGGTGCGGGCGGGCGGACCGGTAGCAGACCTGGACACCGCTGACCGACCCCACCAGCGAGCAGCTCCTGCCGCCCACCGAGGGCACGCGGCAGCCGAGCAGCAGGACCGACACCCCCGCCGGCCCCAGGAGCCGCCTGGGCGCAGCCACCTGCCCAATGTCCCAGGAGCGAGGTCGCCCAAGTCGGCAAACCGCCTCGGCGGGCCGGTCCACCGACGTACGATCGGCCGACTCTGCGGACGCGTCGAGTCCTCTCGGGACCGGGCAAGGAGGCCGACATGCGACGCTGGGTGGTCAGCGGCCTGTGGACCGCGGGCATCGTGGTCCTGCTGGTCGGTGGCTTCCTCGCGAACTCCCTGGTGAAGCCGCCACCGCCGGCGGCCTACACGGGCCGGGTGGCCTTGGACGAGCCCGGCTACTCCTCCAACGGCACCTTGGAGAAGCCCAGCCGCGCCGACCTGACCACGGTGCAGACGGCGCTGCGAACCCGTGCCCACGCGATCCTCGACGGCGACCGCGCGGCGTTCCTCGGTGTCGTGGACGGCGACCGGTCAGCCTTCGCCAAGGAGCAGCGCACGGTCTGGCAGAACACCCGCCAGCTGCACTTCCAGATGCTCAGCTACACCTACGACGGCCTGGTCGAGCCCGACGCGCCCCTGCACACGCCGTCGTTCCTGGCACAGGTGACGACGACCTACGAGCTGAAGGGCTTCGACACCGCCCCGATCCAGGTCGACGACGGCTTCACCTTCGTCAAGCAGGACGGCACCTGGAAGCTCGCCAGCGTCACCGACGCCGCGAGCCAGTTCAACGCCAAGACGCTGCCCGTCCCGTGGGAGGGCGCGCCGATCCGGGCCTACGGCGACGCCGACTACCTCGCGATCGTCGACCGCGGGCAGGGCGCACTCGCTCGGCATCTCGTGGCGCTGTGCCATGAGGCGAACACCGCCGCGGGCCTTCTGCTCGGGTCGCAGAACACCCGGCCGACCGTCGTGCTGGCCACCACCCACTCCCGCGGGTTCGCGAAGTTCTCCGGCCCCGACGCGTTGGCGGTGACCTATCGCCTGCCCACCGCCGACGGGCTGCTCTCGGGCTGGCGGCTCGTGCTCAATCCCGAGTACGTCGAGCGGGTGGCACGGGACCCCGTCGTCCTCACCCACGAGCTGACGCACCTGGCGACGCAGAGCTACCTGCCCTACCTCCCGGCCTGGCTCGCCGAGGGCACCGCGGAGTATGTCGGCTGGCACACCGCAGGCGGCCTGGCCGCACAGGCGCGGTGGCGCGGGTACACCTCGGCGCGCAGCCTGCCAGACCTGCTCCCGATCTCGGCGAACTTCTACCTCCAGCACGTCGAGCTCAACTACGTCCAGGGGATGGCGCTGGTGACCTGGATCGAGCAGCACCGCGGCAGCCACGCGGTACTGGCGCTGATGAAGGCCTACACCGCCGAGGGGACGGGGAACCCGTCCTTCGACCCGGACGTGGCCACCGAGCACGTGCTCCGCTCGACCCTGGGGATGTCGAGCGCGGAGCTGGCACGCGAGGCGTACGCCGGGCTGAACGCGGTCGCCGGGACCTGACCCCCGGACTCTCAGGCCCCGGCCGCGTCCAGGTCGACGGGGTCGCCGACCTGGACCGTGCCTCCCTCCAGCACGCGACACAGGGAGCCGGCGCGCCCGCGCAGCACCTCCTTGACCCCGGGGCCGATCGCGTCGTCGAGTCGCTGGCACGGCTGGCGGATGCACACGACCTCGAGCAGCACCGGCCCGACGCGGATCAGGCGACCCGGAGCAGTCGGGACCTCGCCCTCGTCGATCGTCAGGTTCCGCCGGGTGAGTCCGACCGGGACCGGCGCGCCGTACTCCGAGGCGGCGTGGGCCAGCGCCGCCGCGCTCTGCACCGTGACCTGGCGGAAGCCGGTGCCGTGGTAGCGGTCGCCGACGATGCCCTTGCCCGTCTCGACCTCCACCGACGTGCGCTCCTGCATCGGCAGCCGGGCGGCCCTCGCGACGTAGATCCTCACCAGCCTCGACACGGTGGTGAGGGTACGGCGACGGGCCGGGGAGCGGAGGCGCTGTCCGAGCACCAGGCCTGTCGGCGATTGGGCACAGGCGCGCGGGATCGGTACGATCATCGAGTCAGCGGCCCGCCGAAGGCGAGCCGCTTCTCTCATGCCCGGTGTGGCGCGGGAATCACCCGCAAGGCCAGTGATCGGGCGCCAACCCGATCGCAAGGAAGCCTTCGCATGTCCGCCTTCTCCGAGCTGCCCAGCGAGCTCGTCAACGCCCTGTCCGACCAGGGCATCGTCACGCCGACCGCCGTGCAGGACGCCGTCGTCCCCGACGCACTGGCCGGCCACGACGTCCTCGGCCGAGCCCGGACCGGCTCCGGCAAGACGCTGGCCTTCGGCCTGCCGATCCTGACCCGCCTGGCCGGTCGGCGGTCCCGCCCGTGCCACCCGCGGGCGCTCATCATCGTGCCGACCCGCGAGCTGGCGAACCAGGTCGCGCGGGCCGTGCAGCCGCTGGCCGCGACCCTCGGCCTGAAGCTGACCACGGTCTACGGCGGCACGCCGTACGAGAAGCAGACCCGGCAGCTGCGTCAGCGCGCCGATCTGGTGGTCGCCACCCCCGGTCGGCTGGAGGACCTGTTCGAGAACGGCTACCTGTTCTTCGACGACATCGAGATCACCGTCCTCGACGAGGCCGACCACCTCTGCGACCTCGGCTTCTACCCCGCCGTCGACAAGCTGGTCGGGCTCACCCCGACGGGCAGCCAGCGCCTCCTGCTGAGCGCCACGCTGGACGGCGACGTCGACCTGCTGGTGCGCACCCACCTGCGCGAGCCGCGGGTGCACGAGCTCGACCCGAGCTCCGGGTCGGTGACCACCATGGCCCACCACACGCTGACCGTCGGCGGCTTCCGCGACAAGGTCGAGGCGCTGACCCGCCTCGTCGAGGCCAACGGGCGCACGATCGTCTTCACCCGCACCCGCGAGGGCGCGACCCAGATCGCGGAGGCCCTCACCGGAGCCGGAGTGCCGGCCGTCGACCTCCAGGGGAGCCTCTCCCAGCGCGTGCGCGAGCGGAACCTCGAGCGCTTCACCAACGGCGGGGCCCGCGTGGTCGTGGCCACCGACGTGGCCGCCCGCGGCATCCACGTCGACGACGTCGGCCTGGTCGTGCACTTCGACGCCGCCGGCGACGCCAAGTCCTACCTGCACCGCAGCGGCCGTACGGCGCGCGCCGGACAGGACGGCTGCGTCGTCACCCTGACCACCGCCCGCGCCGTCCACCAGGTCGTCCGGCTCCAGCAGAGCGCCGGGGTCGAGGTGCTCCACCACGACCTGCGCACCGCCCCGCGCCCGATGACCGCCGAGGCACTCGCGGAGTCCGGACACCCCGGACCCGTCCACTCCGAGGACCGCGGGCGGCCGCAGTCCCGCCCTGCGGTACGCCGCGGTCCGCGGCCGCCGTACCGCGGTCAGAGCCGTCGTCCCAGTGGTCCGTCCGCCGGCCGTCGCGACCGCAGCAAGCTCCCGACAGCCCGGTAGCACGCCGGCTCGGCCCGTCAGCCTCGAGCGAGCTGGGAGGCGATCGTCAGCATCGTGAGCCCGATCAGTACGTCGAGCACCTGCCAGGCGCGCGGGCGGGCGAGCAGCGGGGCGGCCAGCCGCGCGCCGTACCCCAGCCCGGTGAACCACACGATGCTGCCGGCGGCCGCCCCCGCGGCGAACCACCACTTGCCGGTCGGTCCGTGGTGGGCCGCGATCGAGCCGAGCAGGAGCACGGTGTCGAGATAGACGTGCGGGTTGAGCCAGGTCAGGGCCACCGCCTGCCCGAGCGCTCCACGCAGCCGCGGCTCGGTCTGCGACGACGCGGAGAGGGCCTCGGCCCGCCGGGCCCGCCACAGTGACCGCACGCCGTACGCCGCGAGGAAGGCGACGCCGAGCCAGCGGACGACGGTGAGAGCCGTCGGAGCGTGCTGCACGATCGCGCCGATGCCCGCCACCCCACCCGTGATCAGCACCAGGTCGGAGGCGGCGCAGACGGCGACCACCGGCCCGACGTACTGCCGGAGCAGGCCCTGCCGAAGCACGAACGCGTTCTGCGCGCCGATGGCCACGATCAAGGACAGTCCGGTCAGCAGACCGGCGACGAGGGCCGCGAGCATCCCGTGAGACTAGTGACGCCTGTGCGTGGCAAACCGTTGGCCCTGGCGGCGTGAACGATCCAGGGGGTTGTCCGCGCGCCCCACTAGGGTGTGCCTGCGACGGGCTCACTTCTTGGGGAAAGGCAGCTCATGAGACCCAGCTTCACCACGTCGGCACGCCGGGTGGCCGTGGCGCTGACCACGGCAGCAGCAGCCGCGGCAGCGGTGGCGTCGGTCCCGGCGCAGGCCTCCGTGCGACACGACGCGCCTGCGCGGCCGGCCTCGGCCGGGTTGGGCTCCGGGCTGGACACCACGGGTTCGGCGGCAGCGCGGGCGACCCGGCCACAGGTGGTGACACTGGTGACCGGCGACCGGGTGTCGATCCGCCACGACGCGTCCGGCCGGACGATCGCCTCCCTGGTGCCCGGGTCGCCCCACTACGGCAAGCCCGTCGAGTTCGTGACCACTCCCACCCACACCTGGGTCGTGCCGAAGCTGAGGCCCTCGGTGCGCCGCCGGTTCGACACCTCGGTCTTCGACGTGGCGGCGCTCGCCCGCTCGGGCCGCGTCGCGCTGCGGGTGACGTTCGCCAAGGGGATGGCGCCACGCGGTCTGCCCGGGCTCGGGCTCCGGGCCGGCACGACCCGCCGCGCCGCCGGTGGCCGGACCACCGCCCTGGCGTCGTACGACGCACGGCGGGCGCTCCCCGCGTCGTTCGCCGCGTCCCTGCACGGCGTGCGCCGGATCTCGCTCGCCGACCCCGTCGTGCCGCCCACGTCGGACTACGAGCTGCACACCTTGACCATCGACGCGACGACGCCGGGTGGCAAGCCGCTCCCCGAGGACGACGTGTACCTGCTGAACGCCGACGACTACCGGCTCTTCGACACCCTGGGTGGGATCGTCGACGGGCAGTGGAAGGTCTCGGTGCCGACGGGCAACTACTTCGTCGTGGTCAGCACCTTCGACCGCGTCGTCGTGCGCGAGGTCAGCGTCGCAGACGCCGACACGGAGACCTCCTTGTCCATGGCCGACGCCTCGGTGAAGCCGCGGATGCAGGCGCCGCCGGGCTTCAGGGCGGTCGACCCGGAGTTCACGATCGGCGGCTCCGACCAGCCCGGCGCCGGCAGCTTCGGGTTCGGGTTCTCCGGCATGTTCCCGAGAGTCAGCCCGGTCACCGACCTGGCCGCAGGCACGCTGTTCACCGAGGTCTCCGACATCTGGACTCCGAAGAGCTACCACCCGGTCACGTTCCCCCACGGGCAGCCCAAGACCCACGCCGTCAAGCGAATCGTCGCGGCCAAGCAGGTGCGCACGGGGATCCCGCACAACCTGACCTTCGCCTACCACAAGAGGGCCTACGCCAACGTCACGGTCAAGCACTACTCCACGGGCGCCAAGCAGGCGTCGGTGGACAGCTGGCTCGCGTTCAGCCCGGTCGACCGGGGCGTCTTCGGCCTGTCGTTCGCCACCGTTCGGCCCGGCATCGTCCACGCGTCGCTGCTGGCGAGCAAGGACCTCGTCTGGGACACCTCGACCGCGCTGAGCCCAGACCCCCGGACCTTCGGCGAGCTCGACCAGCTCGCCGTCTACCACCGCGGCCAGCACCCGACGGTGCCGTTCTTCCGCGGGCCGGTCACGCCGGTGGCCGACCGGGGCGGAGAGTCCAGGCGGGTCACCTCGGCGTGTGAGCTCTGCGTCATCGACGGCACCCTGCTCGGCTCCCTGGCCATGGTCTCCAGCGCCGGCACCGACCAGTTCGGGATCAGCGACCACGGCAGGTTCAAGGTCAGCCACGGCGGTCGCGTGCTCAGCAAGGGCACCACCTTCCTCCAACCCGCCGTGAAGGGCGTGAGGCCGGGTCAGCATCTCCGGCTCGTGGCGAGCACGAGGCCACCGGACAAGGAGTACGCCCTGTCCAGCAGGGTCGACGACGCGTGGAAGCTCCCGGTCCCCTCCCGGCGTCGGGCGATCGTGCCGATCCTGCGCGCGTCGTACGTCCCGCCGGAGAGCATCAACGGCGTCGGCAAGGTGGGCAGGGTGGCCTACCCGGTCACCTTCGACAATCTCGGGCCGATCGACGCGCGGGTCGCCAAGGCGTCGGTGACGTGGTCGGTGGACGGCAAGCACTGGCATGCCGCGACCCTGAGGCGCACCAGCAGGAACACGTTCCGCGTCTCCTACCAGGACCCCTCCGCGAGCAAGGCTCACCCGTACCTCAGCCTCCGGGTGTCGGCCCGCGACGCCGCCGGCAGGTCGATCGCCGAGACGGTGCGGCATGCCTACGCGCTACCGCACGGCTCGACGAGGCGCACGCTGGCCTCGACTCCCCAGCGCAAGCGCGATCGGTTCCACCCGGGCAGGCTCTGTCGCACCTCCGAGAAGCACCGCTACTCCTGCTTCGTGAGGCTCGGGCGGCAGACCAGGGCGACCGGTCGCGCGACCACCGACCCGGCCGGCTGGGGAGCGACGGCGCTGCGCGACGCCTACGGCATCGGTGCCGACGACGGCACACCGGACACCATCGCGGTGATCGACGCCTTCGGCTACCCGCACGCCGAGCAGGACATGAACGCCTACCGCGCTCAGTACGGGCTGCCCGCCTGCACCAAGGCCAGCGGATGCTTCGAGAAGCTCAACCAGAGCGGCTCCGCCGGCAACTACCCCCAGCAGGACTACGACTGGGGCGTCGAGACGGCGCTGGATCTTCAGATGGCCTCCACCGCGTGCCCGACCTGTCACATCGTCCTGGTGGAGGCCGACGACCCCTCGGACCGGTCGTTCTTCGCCTCCGAGCAGACGGCGGTGAACGCCGGGGCGACGGTGACCAGCCACTCCTTCGGGCGGATCGAGCTGACCGGTGCCGAGGCCGATGCGGCCCACTACGAGCATGACGGTGTCACGGCCGTGGCCTCGACCGGAGACGCCGGCTACGGCCCGGCCAGCTTCCCGGCCAGCTCGCCGGACGTCGTGGCCGTCGGCGGCACCAGGCTGGCTCGTTCGAGCACCGACCCTCGCGGATGGACCGAGCAGGCGTGGTCCGGGGCGAGCTCGGGCTGCTCGGCGTACTTCGACAAGCCGGCCGGGCAGCCGGGCACGGCCTGCCACAACCGCTCGATCGCCGACGTCTCGGCAGTCGCCCGTGGGATCGCGGTCTACGACACCTCGCTGCCGAAGCCGTACCGCGGCTGGCTCAAGGTCAACGGCACCAGTGCCTCGGCCCCGCTCGTCGCGGGCATGATCGCCTCGGTCGACGGCGCCGGTGTCGGTCCGGAGGACCTCTACGCGGAGTACGCCGGCAACGCCGCGTCGTTCAACGACGTGGTCGGCGGGTCCAACGGATTCTGCGAGCACAGCTACATCTGCACCGGCGTTCCGGGATACGACGGCCCGACCGGCCTGGGCAGCCCCAGCTCCCCCGCGGTATTCGCCCCACCCGCCTGACGGACCCCACCGGCTCCGTCCCCCGCGGGTCAGCGTTGACTCGTCGGGGACGCAGCACCAAGAACTCTGGGGGTGTGACGAGGGACGCGGGCGTCTGTCGCGTGATCCACTACGCGTTGCGACGGGTCGTTCTTGAGAGGGTGTCATGCGTCCTGGTTCCGCCGTGTTTCGATCCTGGTCCGGGTTGGCCATCGTCGCCGCCTTCGCGATGTGCCTCGCGGCGCTTGCCGTGCCGACAGCCCACGCCGGTACGGCCCCGCTGGTCCCGGCGTTGAAGTCGGAGGCCACGCGACCGAGCGCCACCGGGTCGGCCCAATCGGCCAGCAGGTCGGCCAGCAGGTCGACCAGCAGGTCGGCCAGCAGGTCGGCCACCTCGTCGAGGGTCGTCACGCTGATCACCGGTGACCGCGTGCGGATCGGCCACGGCCCGTCGGGCCGGGTGGTGACCTCGCTGACCCCGGGCTCACCCCACTACGGAGAACCGGTCCAGACGATCCGGACCCCAGGTCACATCTGGGTGATCCCGGCACTGGCCACCGGTGTTCGTGAGCGGCTGGATCCCGCAGTGTTCGACGTCACGGCGCTGGCCCGCACCCCGCAGGTCTCCCTGCGGCTCACGTTCGCCAGGAACGTGAGTCCGCGCAGCCTCCCGGGCCTCACGCTCGCCACCCACGGTGCGCGCACCCTGCCGAACGGCCGGACCACCGCGGTGGCGTCGTACGACGCTCGCCGTCCGCTCCCCGCGAGCCTGATCAGCTCACTGCGGGGCGTGGCGCGGGTCGCGCCTGCCCGGAGCCAGTCACCAGCCACCGCCGGATACCAGCTGCATCGGCTGACCATCCGGGTCAAGGGCGCGCACGGCACGCCCCTGCCCTTTGGGAGTGTGTTCCTCCTCAACACCCACGACGCCAGGCTGTTCGCCTACTTCGGGGCCGTGATCGACGGCCAGTGGAAGGTCCGGGTCCCCCAGGGTCACTACCTCGCCTTCGTCAACGACGCCCGCTTCCACTACGCGCTCGTCGGGCAGGCCAGGGTGTCCGACGGCGACGCGCACATCCATCTCGCGGTGGCCCATGCCACGGTGCGGCCGAAGGTCGGTGCGCCGCCGGGCTTCGTCCGGTCGTTCGCCGACCTCGAGGTGCTCGGCTTCGACTCCAAGCACCACAGCGCGTCCTACAGCGTCGGACTGAGCGGCGCCGCACCCCGGCTGACCCCGTTGACCCATGCCGCGGGGCGGCTGACCACGGAGGTTTCGACGACCTGGACCCCCCGCGGGTTCGGGCCGAAGAGCCACCGTCCGGTGAGCAGGGTCGTCATGTCGAAGTTCCTGCGTCACGGCATCCCGCCGCACCTCGTTTTCCCCTACCAGCCGAGGCGATACGCCGACGTCACGATCGCGAGCCACGCGACCGGGACCAAGCGGCAGCGGCAGACGACCTCGATGTACGCCCTCGACCGCCGTGACAACGCCGTCGCGCCCACGCAGGTGACGACCGCCCGCCCCGGCATCCTGCATGCCCGCCTGCTCGGCGGCAAGAACCTCGGCTGGTTCGTCTCCAGCGCGTTCACGGCCGGGCGGAACCAGGTCGACATGGAGGCCATCAGGAAGTTCCGCCGCGGCCAGCACGCCGTCCTGCCGCTCTTCCGCGGACCGTTGGCGCCGTTCACCGATCGGACTGTGCACGACCCCAAGATGTTCGGTCCGAGGATCTGCCCCGTCTGTGTGGTCCACGGTGCCCTGACGGGATTCTCGCCGCTCATCTCCAGCGCCGGCACCAGCCTGGGGGGCGACATCACCTCGGGCCGGTTCGCCGTGTTCTCGGGTCATCGGCGACTCGTCGCCGGCATTGCCGCGATCCGTCCGGAGGTGGCGCACGTGGAGCCCGGTGAGCGGTTGCGGCTGGTGACGAGCACGACATCGCCAGGCAAGGACTACACGCTCTCGAGCCGTGTCCACGACGTCTTCCGCTTCCGCGTGCCGAAGACCGGACACGGTCCGGTGCCTGTCCTGCGCGCGTCGTACGTGCCGCCGGCGAACCTCAGCGGGGTGGGCCCGGCCGGCCCGGTGGCCTTCCCGATCACCTTCGACAACATCGGCCCGGCCGCGGCCAGGGTGAGCCACGCGAAGGTGCGGTGGTCCACCGACGGCAAGAGCTGGCATCGCGCCAGGCTCAGCCGTCTCGACAAGAACACCTTCCAGGTCCACGTCCGCAACCCGACGTCGACAGCGTCTCAGAAGTACGTCGACCTCGAGGTCCAGGCCCGCGACGCGGCCGGCAGGTCGGTCTCCGAGAGCGTCACCCACGCCTACCTGCTGCCCGCGCGGGTTGGCCGCGCCACCGGTAGCGGCTCGGCGTCCGGGTCGACTCCACGCACGCTCCGGGTCGGCAACCTGTGCGGCAAGCCGACCCGACACCGTCACGCCTGCTTCGTACAGCTCGCGGCTCGCCCACCCGGGGTCTCCCGGGGCGCCGCGCGGCCGGACGGCTGGGGTGCCGGGGATCTCGCCGACGCCTATCGCATCGGTAGCCCGGCCGGCACTCCGGGAACGATCGCCGTGATCGACGCCTACGGCTACCCGCATGCCGAGGCCGACATGAACGCCTACCGTGCTCACTACGGCCTTCCGGCGTGCACGACGAGCAACGGCTGCTTCCAGAAGCTGAACCAGAGGGGCGACCAGAGCGACTACCCCAAGCCGGACGCGGCCTGGGGGGTGGAGACCGCCCTCGACCTCCAGATGGTCTCTGCTGCATGTCGGTCCTGCCACATCATCCTGGTCGAGGCGAACAACGCCGGCCTCGCTCTCGACAGGGCGGAGAGGACAGCCGTGAACGCGGGAGCCACGGTGACAAGCCACTCCTTCGGCATCCTGGAGACCCACGGGGTCCGCAAGATGGCGGGCCTCTACGACCATCCCGGCGTGACCGCGGTCGCGTCGACCGGCGACGACGGCTACGGACCACCGAACTTCCCCGCGAGCTCGCCCAAGGTCGTGGCCGTGGGCGGCACGGTGCTCGAGCGGTCGGACCCCAGTCGGCGGGATGCGTGGGCCGAGACCGCCTGGGCGTACTCCGCATCCGGCTGCTCGGCGTACTTCGCGAAGCCGAAGGGCCAGGCCGACACCAGGTGCTCGGGCCGCATGATCGCCGACATCTCCGCCGTCGCCGAGGACCTGGCCATCTACGACACGTCTGTGCCGAAGCCGGACCGAGGATGGCTCACCGTTGACGGCACGAGCGCCTCGGCTCCCCTCGTGGCGGGGATGATCGCGCTCGCCGGAGGCGGTGGCCTCCGGCCGTCCCTGTTGTACGCCGATCGCCCCCAGCAGGACTTCAACGACGTCACGTCGGGGTCGAACGGCTTCTGCCGACGTAGTTACCTGTGCACCGGCGTACCCGGCTATGACGGTCCGACCGGTCTCGGCACCCCCAGCTCTCCAGCGGTCTTCGCTCCACCCGCCTAGCGCTGACCGGCCAGGAGCAACACCCAGAGTGCTGCCGGACTTCCTGGCCTCTCTTGTCACTTCTTGGCCGCTGCATCCCCCAAGAAGTGCCAAATCCCCCGCTTCAGCGGGGGTTCCGACGAACACCCAGCAGCACAGCAGGCAAGGAGGGGGCGGTCGGGTCAGAAGGCAGACTCGGGCAGATCCATGAGGGACAGGTCGGTGGCCTCGGCGATGCGACGCTCCGCGGCCAGGCGCGGCAGCGTGGTCTGGGCGAAGAACTGCGCGGCCGCGACCTTGCCCTCGTAGAACGCGTGGTCGCGGTCCGAGACCTCGCCGGCCAGGTTGTCGAGGGCGACCTGCGCGCCGCGGAGCATCAGCCAGGAGCAGACCAGGTCGCCGAGCACCATGAGGAGCCGGCTGGTGTTCAGGCCGACCTTGTAGATGTTGCGGACGTCGCCGCCCTCGGCCGACGGGTCGGCGCTCATGAGGTCGTCGATCATGTGCCCGACGATGGCCTGGGCGTCCTCGAGCCCCTGCGCGAGCAGCCCGCGCTCGACCTTGAGCCGGCCGTTTCCGCCTTCGGTGTCGAGGAAGGCCTGGATCTCGGCGGCGAGGTGGCCCAGCGCGCGGCCCTGGTCCTTCACGATCTTGCGGAAGAACAGGTCCTGGCCCTGGATCGCGGTCGTGCCCTCGTAGAGGGTGTCGATCTTCGCGTCGCGGACGTACTGCTCGATCGGGTAGTCGGTGAGGAAGCCGGAGCCGCCGAAGGTCTGGAGCGCCTCGGTGCCCAGCAGCACCCACGACCGCTCGGAGCCGTAGCCCTTGACGATCGGCAGCAGCAGGTCGTTCACGGCCATCGCGAGCTCGTCCTTCTCGCCGCGATGCTCGGCGAGCGCGACCTGGTCCTGCCACGACGCGGTGTAGAGCACGAGCGCCCGCATCGCCTCCACGCACGCCTTCTGCGTCATCAGCGAGCGGCGTACGTCGGGATGGTGGGTGATCCTCACGCGGGGAGCGGCCTTGTCCCCGGCCTGCGTCAGGTCGGCGCCCTGCACGCGCTCCTTGGCGAACTCCAGAGCGTTGAGGTACCCGGTGGAGAGGGTGGCGATGGCCTTGGTGCCGACCATCATCCGCGCGTTCTCGATCACCTGGAACATCTGCGCGATGCCGTGGTGCACCTCGCCCAGCAGCCAGCCCCGGGCCGGCTCGCCACCGCCGACTCCGGAGTCGCCGAAGGTCAGCTCGCAGGTGTTGGAGACCTTGATCCCCATCTTGTGCTCGACGCCGGTGACGTAGACGCCGTTGCGCTCGCCGGTCAGCTCACCGGTCTCGACGTCGAAGTGGAGCTTCGGCACGATGAACAGGCTCAGGCCCTTGGTGCCCGGGCCGCCGGCGCCCTCGACGCCCTGCGGGCGGGCGAGCACCATGTGGATGACGTTGTCGCTCAGGTCGCTCTCGGCCGAGGTGATGAAGCGCTTGACTCCGGCGACGTTCCAGGTGCCGTCGTCGTTCGGCGTGGCGACGGTCCGACCGGCGCCGACGTCGGAGCCGGCGTCCGGCTCGGTGAGCACCATCGTGGTGACCCAGCCCTTGTCGACGATCAGCCTCGCGATCCTCTTGTCGCGCTCGTTGCCGTTGCGGTTCAGGACGCCCGCGAACATCGGGCCCGCGCCGTACATCCACACGGCGGGGTTGGCGCCGAGCACCATCTCGCCGAGAGCCCACTCCAGCGACGACGGTCCGGGCGTGCCACCGAGCTCGGCGTGGGTGCCCAGGCGCCAGTACTCCGCATCCATCCACGCCCGGTAGCTCTTCTTGAACGCCGCCGGCACGGGCGCGGTGTGGGTCTCGGGGTCGAAGACCGGAGGGTTGCGGTCGGCCTCCTCGAACGACACCGCGAGCTCCTCGCGAGCCATCCGGTCGACCTCGGCCAGGATCTCGCGTGCCGTCTGGCCGTCGACCTCGGAGAAGGGGCCGGTCCCCAGGACGTCGTCGCGCCCGAGCACCTCGAAGAGGTTGAACTCGATGTCGCGAAGGTTGCTCTTGTAGTGACCCATGACCTACCTGTTCACGTCGGCTGGATGTCGGCTGCGGCTCGGCGGCCTCCGGCCACCGGTACTACTCGTCAGTAACTTAATCGTGCCTCGTCGCGGGAGGAATGGCAACCGACTCCGGGCCACGGCGCTGCCCCGACAGCGTTCCTGCGCCTTCGATGTGAGCGAGACCACGCTCGAATTCCGAGTTCCGGGACGGGGTCTGCGAGACTGCGCGCATGCGAGTGTCAGCCAAGGCCGACTACGCGCTACGCGCCCTGATCGAGATGGCCGCACGCGCGGATGACGAGGGGGCTCGGCCGGTGAGCGCCGAGGAGCTCGGTCGCCTCCAGGACATTCCGCACAACTTCCTCCAGGCGATCCTCGCCGACCTGCGCAAGGCGGGCATCGTCCACGCCCAGCGTGGTCAGTCCGGAGGCTGGAAGCTGGCCAAGGCCGCCGGCGCCGTCTCCGTTGCCGACGTGATCCGAGCGGTCGACGGCCCCCTGGTGTCGGTCTACGGCCTGCGCCCCGAGGCGGTCTCGTACAACGAGCGCGCGGACGCGCTCCAGCGGGTGTGGATCGCGGCACGGCACTCCCTGCGCGACGTGTTCGAGCAGGTGAGCGTCGCCGATCTCGCGAGCGGCACGCTCCCGCCCGACGTCGCCGCCCTCACCGAGGACGAGGACGCCTGGCAGCCCCACTGACCCGCCGGTCAACGATGGGTCACTCGGCGTCGGTGACCCATTCCACGAACGGGCGCAGGGTGCGCCAGTCGTCGCGCACGGCCTCGAGCAGCTCGGTGGTGTGGATGATCGGCTCGAAGCCGTAGTCGTGACCGATCGTCAGCGACTTGTGGCGCAACAGCCCGATCCGTGGGTGGCTGAGGTCGTAGCCGCGCGGCGCCGTCTTCAGCATGTGGCCGCCGATGACCCAGCCGTTGGCCTCCAGGCGCTTGATCATCAGGGCCAGGTCGTTGCCGAGCCGGTCGTCGTCGATGGCCGCCCGGATGGACGCGATCCGCTGGCCGCTCGCGTCGTAGAAGCCGGCGCCGGTGCGGACCCCGCGAGCGGAGATCTCGACGTACCACCCGGTAGCCGGGCCGACCTCGATGAACGCCCCCTGGGCGGTCTTGTAGGGCGTCTTGTCCTTGGCGAACCGCACGTCGCGGTAGGGGCGGAACACCTTGGCGTCGCCGAACTCCTCGGCGAGCCCTGCGCAGAGGGCCACCATGGGACGTCTCACGGAGTACTCGTAGGTGCCTTTGTGCTTCTCCCAGAACGACTTGGTGTTGTCGGCCTCGAGGTCGTCGTAGAAGTCGAGCGCCTGGCTGGGGAACCCGGTGAAGTCGGCAGGCATGGCCACCACCCTACGTGCCGGAGGTCACCCCAGCGGTGCCGTGACCTGCTCGTCACCGGCTTGTGAGTACGCCGTGACCGTCAGGTCGGTGCCGCCGCAGCGGGGTGGCGACAGGAAGGCGTTCCCGGTGGCCCTCGTGGCGAAAGCGACGCTGAGACTGGCGGCGCCGGGGTCCCAGCGCAGCAAGGTCGCAGGATCCGTGCGCGACTGTGGGTCGCGGGTGAAGAACGCCGAGGCCGCGCAGGCGACCAGGGAGCCCGACGTGCCCGGGCCGAGGTCGTACCACCCGCCGGGGGTCTGGGCGTAGAAGTGCGCCGCGTCGATCCGGTGCTCGTTGGGGACCACCGACCAGATGCGGGTGCCGTCGAGCAGAGCGGAGTCCCAGCCCTTGCACGGGGTGACGCCGGCCAGCGGCCGCAGGCGTGCACCGTCGACGTCGTTCAGGACACGGCACGACGGGTGATGGTCGTCGAAGGTCATCATCGTGGTGCCGGCGTCGGTCACCACGGCGCCGCGGAACCCGTTCCTCGGTGCGGCGCACCAACCGGTGCTGCCGCTCCCGTCCGGGAGGTCGACCGTGGCCAGGCAGTAGCGGTGTCGGCTGCCGGACGTCGCGTGCACGAGGGTGTGCGGTCCCAGCGCCCAGGTGCCGCCGACGACGGTCGGTGGTTCGGAGTCGGCATCCAGGATGGTGGTGTGCCCGGTCGCGAGGTCGACGACCGTGGCGCGGTCGGGGTCGTGGGCGAACCGGTCCTCGCTGACGACCAGCGCGTAGTCGTCGTCGAGGAGCGCGTCGGTGATCGAGGAGTGGTCTCCGGCGTTGATCGTCAGCGGGTGCGGGCCGGTCAGCCGCGCCGACGCGCCGCCGGGTAGGACGGTCAGCGTCGACCGGTCGCCGACGGTCACGAGGTCCTTGGTCGAGCCCGGGACGGGGCGCCACGACAGGATGGTCCGCGCCGGGGTGAGGACGACCGGATGCGAGGGGCTTCCGGTGGTCGGCGCGCCCGACGGGCTGGTCGTGCTGGCGGGGCCGGTCGACCCTGACGTCGATCCTGACGACGTCTCTGACGCCGTCGTGGGCGGGGCCGAGTCGCCGGCTGTCGCCGTATCCGAGGAGCCCGATCCGCACGAGGCGAGCAACGCTGCCGCCGCGACCGCCGCACCCCACCGCCACAGGGGGGCCGGCATCAGACGCCGATGTCGTGCTGGAAGTGCGCCTCGTTCGCTCGGTACGACTGGTACGCCGCGCGCCACTGCACGCGGTCGATGAACGGTTCGTCGGGGTGGAAGCGCTGCTGGTTCCACGGCTCGAAGTACCCCAGCAGCGGCGTCTTGTCGGGACGCTTGCGGTAGCCGCGGCCGACCTGGAAGTGCCCGGAGCCGTCATGGTCGAGGTACGGGTAGAACCGCTGGAGCAGCACCGGGTGCAGCACCACCGGAGCGCGGTAGTCGACGACGTGTCGGGCGATCAGGAGCTTCCACTGGGCAAACGTCCAGTCGCCGATGTCGAGGGTGATGTACGGCCCGGCGTACGACGCTCGGTCGTAGCCCGTGTCCCGGTTGACGACGTCGACCATCGACGTGATCGAGGTGCCGTCGGTGGTCGTGCCGAGCCGACGTGCCCAGTGCTGCTGGGCCCGCCTCTTGTGGTGCCAGCCCCACGCGATCATCTGCATCGACGTCGGTCCGCACCAGTAGGTGCGGTGCTGCTGCGCGACCTCCTTCGGGTCCAGGACCGACGCGTGGCGCGGGTAGTCGCCCCAGTGCTTGACCTTGCTGCTCCCGCCGCCGCTCGAGCCGATGGTGGTGCGTGACTCTGCCAACCCGGCTCGGCGTACCTCCGGATGGCGGACGTAGAAGTCCTGCGGCAGCGGCAGTCCCTGGATCTGGTGCCGGAGCAGCCAGACCTTCGCGACCGACCGCGCAGCCTGCCTGAGCTCGGCGCGCTGGGCGGCGGCTCGTCGGGCCGGAGACATCCGTGCGTCCTGCCGCAGTGCGTCGTACGCCGAGAGGTCGCCGGTGCGCTCGGCGCTGGCGAGCTGCGGCTGTCGCAGCTGACGCATCGCCTGGGAGCGGACCTGGCTCTGGGTCCGGTCGGTCCAGCCGGTGCCGAGGCAGTAGCGCTGGCCCTCGAAGGTCGCGCAGCGCACCAGGTCGTCGACCAGCGCCCGGGGCGACGACCTCGCGGACAGCGCACGGCCGGCCGCGCGTCCGGCCACGACGATCTGGTCGATCGTGCGGCGGAACGCCGGGGTGACCCGGCCGTAGCCAGCGGTCAGCGGCAGCACCCGGGGCGCGGAGTGCGGGCTCGCCTCGCCCGCGGCGGCCGCGCTCGGCGCGCCCAGTGGGAGCAGCGCCAGAGGCAGCGCCACGAGCATGAGCAGAACGGATCCGGTCGTACGAGCGGGTGACATGGAAGAGGACCTCGAGACGGCAGACGTCACTTGCACACCACTGTCCCCAACCGCATCAGGATCGTCAAGGTCACGCCCGTGGACCGGCCGCGCGTCCGGACGGTGCTGAGCAGGCGGTCAGCCTGGCAGCTGCCTGGTCAGCGTGACCTCGTTCAGCACGTACCCGAGCCGGTCGTAGAAGGCGCGTGCTCCCGCGTTGCCGGCCCCGGTGCTGAGCCGCACGCGACCGAGGCCTCGTTCGACGGCCCAGCGCTCGGCCGAGGCGACCAGGCGGCGGGCCACCCCGTGCCGCTCGAACTCCTGCTCCACCACCAGCTCGCCGATCCACGCATCCTTCTCACCGCACCAGTGGTCCTCTTCCGAGACCGACACGAAGCCGACGACGACCCCGTCGACGACGGCGACCCACCCGGCGTGTCCGTCCGAGCCCGCCCTGGTCACCGAGTCGTCCAGCCAGCCACGGACGGCTGCTTCGACCTGGGGGCCAGGTCTGGACGGATCGACGCCGACGAGCAGTCGCGGCGCGAGGCGCCGGATGCTCTCGCGGTCGGTGAGCTCGACCGGCCTGATCCTGACGTCCATCACCGGAGCGTGCCACCGGCTCCGGCCTTGGAGAACGGCCCGACCCCACGAGCGCTCATCGGCCGAGGGCCACTACAGCTGGAGGTGAAGGCGCAGTGCGTCGTCGATGTGCGCGATGACGTCGGCTGGCACTCGTCCTAGGACCGCGCCGAGCCGCTCGACTGCGATCGAACGGACCTGCTCGGCCTGGGCCTTTGCGGGCGCGTGCAGTCCGGTCGCGGCCGCGGGGAGCAGGGCCTGGAGTGGGAAGATCCGGTCGGTGTTGCTGGTGATCGGGACGACGGTGACCACTCCGCGTCCGAGTCGCGCCGCCGCCAGGTTCGCCCGGTCGTTGCTCGCCATCGTCGGGGTCCGGCCGGTAGTACTCCACGACCTCTGTCCACTCGCGCGCAGAGGCTGTGGGCACCGGTCAGCTTCGCAGGGCGCGTCGCGCAACCTTCACGAGACGCACAACGTCTCATCCCGCGTGAGACGTGTGACCCTGATGCTGGTCGCCTCGGCGCTCGCCTTGAGCGCCTGCCATCCCTCGGCGGACTCGACGGTGGCGACCGCACCTGGAGCGAGGTCCAGCATGAAGCCGGGACCGACCCCCACCATCAGGACGACGGCCCCCACGAAGGCGACGGCCACGCCGACATCTCCGACTCGGGCCCGAGTGCGCTACTGCGGGACGTGGTCGACGCCCACCAGTTCCACGGGGCGCGCCCTGGCCAGCCAGCACGGTGAGATCCGGAGTTGCCTCGGGGTCGACCAGAGGTGGCTCGTGTTCGAGCTGGGAGGCCCCCGCGCGCCCGGCGGCATTGACGAGTTCCGCTGCCTCGCCCCGGGATGCGCTCCCTCGAGCACCCACTTCCAGGCTCGGCGATGGAAGTACATCGCCCCGCCCGTCACGGGCGGAGTCACCCTCTTGGGACCGGCCGGGCATGGCCAGTGGATCGTGGACAACGCAGGTGACCAACTGAGGTTCAACCCCAGGAGGGAGACGTTCTCATCCGGGTCAGGATGAGCGAGTGGCGCCCGGAGCTCCGGTGCCGCGCTCGGTCGTAGCCTTGCTCGGGTGACGGACTCGGTGCGTTGGTGGGACATGCGCCCGGCACAGGGCAGGCAGGCGAAGACGTACACCTGTCCGATCTGCCATGGCCTGTTGCTGGCGATGAACCCCAACACGCTGCTGTCTCCGGAGGGTGACCGTGAGCGTCGCCGTCACGCGCACACCGAGTGCGTTGCCAGGCAGCGGGCGGCGGGCGGGTTGTTGACGAGGAGCGAGTGGGAACGGACTCGTCGACCGCCAGGAGCTCCCGAGCAGTCGTGGTGGCGCCGGCTCTTCGGCTCACGGACCGCAAGCGGGTGAAGGCATGGGCGCGAGCGCCGTCTGCGCGTCAGTGGGCCCAGCGATGCATGCTGGGGGCCGTGCCGACCAGGCACGTGACCGGCCTCGGGAAGCCGGCCAGCGCATAGGCGGTGAGCCGGAGATGACCCTCCAGACAGACCAGGAGGCGGTAGCCGACACCGACCAGGATCAGTGGTGGGAGGGTGCGGCCATCGGCCACCAGCATGGCGGCGTGCTCGAAGCGTTCGTTGGGCACGTCGTACGCCCGGACGCCGGCTCGAATCCTGGTCGCCGCATCCATCGGAAGCCGGCTTCCTCCGGAGAGCTCGTTCCAGTAGGGGTAGTCCATGTAGCGAACCCCGGCCAGCTCCTCCGAAGTCAGCACCGCCCGGACCCAGGTGACGACGCTGGGAAACGACTCGTCGAACAGCTCGACGCCCCGGCCGTATCCCCGGGTGTCGCCGAGGAGGTCGCGGCGCGCAGCGTTCGCGTCGGCGTCCTCGAGGTCGGGCTCGACCACGAGCTGCTCCGGCAGACCGGCCGCTCGGAGGGCGTCGTGCAGCCGGGCGCCGAAGCGAGGGCTGACGAGCTCACCACGAAGAAAGCACGCCACCATCTCGTCGTCACTGGACGGGCCGGCCACCTGCATGGCCTCCAGTAAAGCCGCCCGGGTCGAGCCGCGAAGTCGACAGGTCCGAGCCCGAAGCCGGCTATGCGGGGAACGACCGCATCGCTTCTGGACCTCGTGCGCTGTCTGCCAACCGGGGCCAGGTCGTCGACCAGGTCGTCGACCAGGTGGTCGAGACGTGCCGACCTAGACGGTCGGCCGCCCCCGCTCCTGGGCGGTGTCGAGTCTTGCCACCAGAATGTCGACACGGCTCTTGATCGCGTCGCGCACGCCGCGCACCAGCTCGATCGGCAGGTCAGCCGGGTCGTCCAGCTCCCAGTCCTCGTAGCTCCTGCCGGGATAGAAGGGGCACTCGTCACCGCAGCCCATCGTGACGACGACGTCGGCTACCAGAACGGCGGAGTCCGTGAGCAGCTTCGGCTGTGCGGCACGGATGTCTATTCCGTCCTCGGCCATCACCTCGACAGCGAGGTGGTTGATCTCGCGGGCCGGCTGCGACCCTGCCGAGAGAACGTCGACACGGTCTCCTGCGACATGCCGTAGGTAGCCGGCGGCCATCTGGGAGCGTCCGGCATTGTGAACGCAGGCGAAGAGCACGGTCGGTCGCTCGCCCATCATGGTGCTCCTTCTGTCACTTGGTATCCGGGGTACACGAGAAGCACCAGGCCCAGACCGGCGCCGCCTCCGATGAGCTGCATGAGAACGAAGGCAGGTGCCGACGCTGGGGCGATTCCCGCGAAGGTGTCCGTCAGGACGCGCGCCACGGTCACGGCCGGGTTGGCGAAGCTCGTCGAGCTGGTGAACCAGTAGGCAGCCGCGATGTACCCACCCACGGCGAAGGCGACGGTCTCCGTTCGCCCCGCTCGGATGCTGCCGAAGACGATCATCACGAGACCTGCCGTCGCAACCGCCTCTGCGAGAAGGCTGCCGTGGTCGGCTCGGTGGTGGACGGACACGGAGACCGCGTGGAGGTCGAACATGAGGTTGGCCAGTACGGCGCCGACGATGCCGCCGACCACCTGCCCCGCCATCGACCACAGCATCTCGCGAGTCGTGACGAGGCTGAGCAACCGCTCGACCAGCGTGACCACCGGGTTGAAGCTGGCCGACACCGGCCGCAGGGCGAGGATCAGCGACATGAGCGCAGCCCCGGTCACCACGCTGTTCTCGAGAAGCTGGAGGCCAACATCTCGAGGGGAGAGCCGCTGCGCCGCGATGCCGGAGCCGATGACAGCCATCACGAGGAACGCCGTGCCCATCGCCTCTGCGATCGTTCGACGAGCAAGACTCACGTCGCTACGCCACCGATGAGCGCCCCAAGATCTGCGAGTGGCCCTGGCTCGACGCGGTAGTAGACCCACACCCCGCGCTTGCTCCTCCCCAGGAGCCCGCACTCGTGCAGCACCTTGAGGTGATGGCTGATCGTCGGCTGCGACAGATCGAAGGCGTCGTTGAGATCGCAGACACACGCCTCGCCACCGACGTGTGAGGCCACCAGCGAGAGCAGTCTGAGTCGAACCGGGTCGGCGAGTGCCTTCAGCAAGGGTGCGATCCTCTCGGCGGCCGCGGCCGGGAGGGGCTGCCTGCCCAGGGGTGCGCAGCACGCCACCGTCTCGACGGGGGTGAGCTCGACCAGAGACTTCGACATGCATCGATATTGACATCCGTCGATGTGTGGGTCAAGGTGAACGCATAGACGCATGTCTATCTCTAGGAGGCTCCATGTCCCGGCTCCAGCTCGCCCTCAACGTCGACGACCTCGACGAGTCCGTGGCGTTCTACTCCCGGCTGTTTGCCACCGAGCCCGCCAAGCTCCGCGCCGGCTACGCGAACTTCGCCGTCGCCGAACCCCCGTTGAAGCTGGTCCTGATCCAGAACCCGGGCAAGGGCGGCTCTCTCAACCATCTGGGCGTCGAGGTGGCAGACACCGACGCCGTCGATGCCGAGCAGGCCAGGCTCGCCGAGGCCGGCTTCGCCTCCGTCGACGAGCGCGACACAACCTGCTGCTACGCCAAGCAGGACAAGTTCTGGGTGTCAGGAGCTCCGAACGGGGAGGCCTGGGAGATCTACACCGTCCTGGCGGACAGCCTCACGCCCAACGGTGAGGCGGACGGACAAGAGTGCTGCACGACCGCCCTGGTCCAGCCCACCTCGGCGCAGGAGCCGTGAGAGCGCACCGGACAGCGGCGGCTGCGTGCGACTCAGTCAAGTCGACTGCACTACCTGGATGGGGTGCCCGTCAGGGTCTTCGGCCCACGCGATCAGGAGCCGGTCAAGCCACAGCTCGGGCTCCTTCACCGGCACGGTCCCGGGCTCTTGGATACGTGAGTACGCCGCGGGTGTGTCATCTGTCCACCAGACGACGGCCGCGCGCTGGCCGCTTGCCACCGGGTCAAGGCCGTGATCGCGCCGCCTGGGGGCTCCCCTGACCAGACCGATCGGTATCCGTCAAGCATCAGGTCGACGTGAGTCGGGGAGCCCTCCGCGGGAGTCCGGAAGACCTCCGTGAACCGGAGCTGTCGGTAGAAGCTCGATGTCCGGCCCAGGTCCTTGCACAGCAGGCCGACCTGAGGCGTCTCGACCACGCCGCCAGGCTGGCAGACGCCGTTCGCCGCGCTCCCCGGCCGGCACCTGGCCGCCACGGCAGCATCCGGCTTGTGGAGCGGATGACGAGACTCGAACTCGCGACATCGACCTTGGGAAGGTCGCGCTCTACCAACTGAGCTACATCCGCAGTGCCGGCTGGCCGGCGTGCAGGATCGTACCCGACCACGCGCAGGGGGTCAGATCGGCTCCAGCGTCGGTCGTTTGGCCGTCGCGCCGTCTCCCGACGACTTCCCGGTGAGGCGCCGCTTGACCCACGGCGCGGCGTGGTGGACCACCCAGTCGAGGTCGGCGCGCTTGCCCGCGCGCAGGGGCGTCTCGCCGAGGGAGCCGGTGGGGTCGGAGAGGTCGAGGCCGTGGGTCACGCCGAGGGTGTTCAGGACCTCGATCGAGACGGCGCGATGGCCCAGCGGGCCGAGGTGGAGCCGGTCCTCGGACCACATCAGCTCGGGGTGCTCGGGTCGCATCCGCCAGGAGTCGAGGACGACGGCGCCGTGCCGGTCGGCGATCTCGCGGACGCGCTCGTTGTAGACGGCGAAGCGGCCACGCAGCCTCGCGAAGGGTCCGCCTCCGCCGGGGTCGAACGCCGTGAAGACGCCTACCGTCGCTCCGGTCGCCGCGAGCTTGCCGATCGCCTCGTCGTACGGCTCGGCGAGGCCGTCGACGTCGCACCGCGGCCGGATCAGGTCGTTGCCGCCGGCGTAGACGGTGATGAGGTCGGGTGCCAGCGCGACCGCGGGCTCGATCTGCTCGGCCAAGATCGGTCGCAGGGTGCGACCACGGACGGCGAGGTTGGCGTAGCCGAAGTCGTCGGCGCGGGCGGCCAGCACCTCGGCGACGCGATCGGCCCAGCCGCGGACGCCGTTGGGCCGGCTCGCGTCGCGGTCGCCGACGCCCTCGGTGAAGGAGTCCCCGATCGCGACGTACCGATGGAAGACGGGAGGAGTCACGGCGGCATGGTGCCAGATGGATCGGTGGTCGTGGAGCCCGGTAGCGTTCCGGTGTGCTGCTGAGCGACCGAGACATCCTGGCCGAGATCGACCTGGGCCGGATCCAGATGGAGCCCTGGGAGCCGGAGATGATGCAGCCGTCGTCGATCGACGTGCGGCTGGACCGGTTCTTCCGGGTGTTCGAGAACCATCGCTATCCCCACATCGACCCGGCCGCCGACCAGTCCGACCTGACCCGCGTGGTCGAGCCCGACGGGGACGAGCCGTTCATCCTGCACCCGGGTGAGTTCGTGCTGGGGTCGACCTACGAGGTCTGCACGCTTGCCGACGACATCGCGGCGCGCGTCGAGGGCAAGTCGTCGCTGGGCCGCCTCGGACTGCTCACCCACGCCACGGCCGGCTTCGTCGACCCCGGCTTCTCCGGCCACGTGACGCTGGAGCTGGCCAACGTCGCGACCCTGCCGATCAAGCTCTACCCCGGGATGAAGATCGGGCAGTTCTGCTTCTTCAAGCTCTCCTCGCCGTCCGAGCATCCCTACGGCTCGGCGAAGTACGGGTCGCGCTACCAGGGCCAGCGCGGGCCGACCCCGTCGCGGTCGTTCCAGAACTTCCACCGGACCTCGATCTGATGGCCGACCTGGGCGCCGCCCTCCAGGGCATCACGGTCGCGGTCCTCGGTGGCACCGGACCGCAGGGCCGAGGGCTGGGACGCCGTTGGGCGGCCGCCGGCATCCCACTCGTGATCGGCAGCCGGGACGCCGCGCGGGCGGCCGAGGCAGCCGAGGAGCTGGCGGGCGCAACGGGCGGGGACGTCCGCGGACTCGCCAACGCCGACGCAGCCGCGGCCGCAGACGTCGCCCTGGTCGCGGTGCCCTACGACGGGCATGCCGATCTGCTGCGGTCGCTGGCCGAGCCGCTCGCGGGCAAGGTCGTCGTCGACTGCGTCAACCCGCTCGGCTTCGACAAGCAAGGCGCCTACCCGCTGGCCGTGGCCGACGGCTCGGCCGCCCAGGAGGCCGCCGCCCTGCTGCCGCGCTCGGTCGTGGTCGCGGCGTTCCACCACGTCAGTGCCCAGCTGCTCAACGACCCCGAGACGGTCTCCGTCGACACCGACGTGATGGTGCTCGGCGAGGGTGAGCATCGCGAGGCCACCGATCTGGTGATGGCACTGGCCGACGCGATCCCGGGCATGCGGGGCATCTACGCCGGCCGGCTGCGCAACGCCGCTCAGGTCGAGGCCCTGACGGCGAACCTGATCGCGGTCAACCGGCGGTACCAGGCCCACGCCGGGGTGCGGGTCACCGGCGTCTGAACGACGAGGGGCGCTTGTCCGAGAGGTCGCGCACTGGGGGCCAGTGGTGGCGGTCCGTCGACCGAGAGCTGGCGAAGGCCGGCGCTCAACGAGCACGAGCTCTTGCTCTTGCTCTTGCCAGGATGAGCTAGCGCGCGAAGTCTCCGAGAACGCGGGGTTGCCGACTCTCTGGCATCCAGCCAGGAGCCTACGAGCCGGCATGAGTGAGATGGCGTCGCGCACGATCATGTCGCCGCTCCGTCGGGCCGGGAGGATCGATGCGTGACAAGGACGAAGGAGCCGGCCCCGTGAGGGGCCGGCTCCTGTTCGCGGGCGTCACAGCCAGCTGAGGCGACGGATCCGACGGTGGCGGCGGCGTACGCCGGTGGGCTGTGCCTGGTGGGTGGGGTGGACCCGGTCCTCGATGAGGTAGCGGGCCTGGGCCTCGATCACGGTCTCGTTCATGGTGGTGCTCCTTGGTGTGGTTGCTTCGAGCGTGCGGGTTCGCACTGCTGTGGTGCTGGACTGGGCTTGCTCTCCTGGCCTGGCTCCTGGTGGTGCTGCCGGTCAGACCTGGGCGAGGGTGATGTCGCCGCTGACCGTGCGGGCCTGGAGCTCGATGTGGTCCTGGCCCTCCTGCGGGGCTCCGACGCTCTCGAGGTTGGAGCGGATGGAGCCGGTGACGGTGTTGATGTCGGTCCAGACCGGGGTGCCGGCCGGGATGCCGACGCGGACGTCGCTGCTCGCGCCCTTCAGCGTGAGCCGGCCTCGCCGGGCGGTGCCGATGCTGAGGTCGCCGCTGCCGGTGGACATCGACACGTCGTCGTTCGCCGTGACGACCTTGAGGTCGCCCGACCCGGTCTTGACCACGGCCTTGGCGTTGGTGCTGCCGACCTCGACGTCGCCCGAGCCGGTGGAGACGTTGAGGTTGCCGACGCAGGTGCCGATCGAGATGTCGCCCGAACCGCTCTTGACCTGAAGCTCGTCGTGTGCCTCGGAGACCGCGACGTCGCCCGAGCCGGTGGCGAGACGGGCGGAGCCGGTGAAGGTGTCGCAGGTGACGTCGCCGGACCCGGTCTTGAGGTCGACGTCGTGGATCTGGCCGTCGACGCGGATGTCGGCGCTGCCGGTGCGCACCGCGAGGTCGCTGCCGGTGGGGAGGGTGACCCGGACGTCGAGCTCGCGGTCCTTGCCACCGAACCAGCCACCGCTCTCCTTGGGCGCGACCACCGAGAGCCGGTTGTCCTCGAAGGTCACCGTGACCTCGTCGGCGTGCTGGCCGCGGATGTCGAGCTCGGTCGTGTCGGTCTCGACAGCCTTGACCTCGACCGAGCCCCTGCCGATCTCGACGTACAGCTCGATCGGCTGGGGGGTCTCGAACTGGCGGTTCATCTGGTGCCTCCTGATGGCGGGTGGTGCAGGGTGTGGGGATCCGCGGGAGCGGCAGGCTGCCGTCCCTCGTGGTGATGGGTGTGGGGTCTCTGGGTGGTGCCGGCCGGTCAGAGCCAGCCGCTCATCCGCTTGCCGCCGCCGGTGCGACGTCCGCGGCTGTCGAACGGGTCGCCGGCGCCACCGAAGAACGGGATGCTGGACAGGTCGACGTCGATGTTGATGGCGCCGTCGCGGGTGGCCGCCCGGACGACGCTGACGAGCCAGGTGTTCAGCGACTGGCCGGCGTCGGCGGCGCGCTCCTCGGCCTTGGTCTTGACACTCTCGGGGATGCGCAGGGTGATCCGGGACATCCCGCCCTCTTCGAGCTCCTCCGGCGCCGGGGGCGGCGGGGGAGTCGGCGGGGTCGGCGTCGCGACGTGCACGAGGAAGTCGAGGTCGCGGCCGCTGAGGCGGACGTCGACGCCGCCGTCGGGCATCTCGGCGGTGATCTCGGCGGCGGCCTGCGAGACGGCCTCCATGATCGCCAGCCGGGCGCTGGAGTCGAGGGCGAAGCCGAGCCGCTCGGCGGCCTGGCGGGCCTCGTCCCCGGCGGAGTCGGCCGCGGCGACCATCGAGGACCGGAGGCTCTCGACGTAGGGGGTGATGTCCATGTGCATCACTATGACTTCACAGTGACGTCATGTCAAGGAACGCGTGACATCAAATGGTGTCATCGCAGCGTCACGGGTCCCCTACGCCGACGAGCCGCGGGACGTCAGACGAGGTGTTGGCTATCGGCACCAGTTCGTCTGACGTTGCTAGACCTCGGCTCCTGCGGCCGCCACCTCGGACCGGCTGCTCAGAGGTCGAACAGGGAGGTGGACTCGTCGAGGTCGACGGTGCGCGAGGGCGCCGGCTTCGGCTCTTCGGTCTCAGGGGGTTCGGCGGCGGAAGGCGTCGTAGGAGCGCCGGCGTCGGACGAGGAGGCGTCGCCGACGTCGAACAGGGAGACGTGGTCGGGGAGCCGGGTCGCCTGCCCGGGCCGCGGCGCGCCCTGCACCTCTTCCGGAGGCTGCTCCGGGGCCGCCGGCTCCTCGCTCCGGCGCACCGGGGCGGGTGGTGCCGGGTCTGTCCTCGACTCGGGCAGGTCGAAGAGGGAACCCTCGGGGATCTGGGCTGCGGGCTCGGCCCCGGCCGTGGGCTCAGCGGACTCAGCCGACCGCGGTGCGGGGTTCGCCTCGGGTCGGGTCTCGGTCTGGCTGGCCGGCAGGTCGAACAACGACCCACGGGTGACGGGCGTACTCGCCTCGACCTGCGGTGTCGCCTCTGGCGCCGTCGTGGACGCCTCGGAGGCGGGGCTGGTCCCGGCGACGTCGAACAGCGACCCGCCGTCGGAGACCTGCCCGTCGTCAGCGCGACCCTCGGAAGCGGACGGGACGTCGGCCGCGCTGGCGGTCTCACCGAGGTCGAACAGCGACTCCGACGCGGCGGCCCCGGGCTCGGAGGCCCTCTCCTCGGGCTCCGCCCCGGTCGCGGGCTCGGCGAGGTCGAACAGCGACGCACCGGACGGCGCACCGGACGGCGCACCGGACGACGCGGCGGCGGCCGGCCCGACGTCCTCGGTCGCGGTCACCGTGTCGGCGGTCTCGGTGACGTCGTCGGGCTCCGGCTCGGCCCTGGTCTCGACGCTGCGGGCAGCCGGTGCCGACGGGGCGGCCGGGGTCCTGGTGGCCGACTCGCCCCGCACCGAGGCCAGCAGCATCTGGGCCACGTCGAGCACCTCGACGTCCTCGCGGGCGTGGCCGTCGGTCTGCTCGGAGGTGAGTCCGTCGGACAGCATGACCCGGCAGAAGGGGCAGCCGACGGCGATCTGGTCGGCACCGGTCGCGACGGCCTCGCGGGTGCGGTTGACGTTGATCCGCTCCCCGATCGTCTCCTCCATCCACATCCGGGCACCCCCCGCGCCGCAGCAGAACGAGCGTTCGGCGGACCGCTCCATCTCGACGTACGACGCGCCGGGCAGCACCTGGAGCAGCTCGCGCGGCGGGGCGTAGACCTGGTTGTGCCGGCCGAGGTAGCACGGGTCGTGGTAGGTGATCGACCGTTTGGCCGCGCCGGCGCCGTCCTGCACCGGGGTCAGCCTGCCCTCGCGCACCAGGCGGTTGAGCAGCTGCGTGTGGTGGACGACGTCGAGCTCGATGCCCAGGTCGCGGTACTCGTTCTTGAGGGTGTTGAGGCAGTGCGGGCAGGTGGTGACGACCTGCTTGACGCGGTACTCCTGGAACGTCTCGACGTTCTGGGCGGCCAGGCCCTGGTAGACGAACTCGTTGCCGGCGCGGCGCGCGGGGTCGCCGGTGCACGTCTCGCCGTTGCCGAGCACCCCGAAGGAGACGTCGGCGAGGTGTAGCAGCTCGGCCACCGCGCGCACCGTCTTCTTGGCGCGGTCCTCGTAGGCGCCCGCACAGCCGATCCAGAACAGCCAGTCCACCGACTCCAGCGACTCCAGGTCCTCCCCGACCACCGGCACGTCGAAGTCGAGTCCCTTGGCCCAGTCCATGCGGGCCTGGGCCGACATGCTCCACGGGTTGCCCTTGCTCTCGAGCCCGCGGAAGAGCTGGTTGAGCTCGCTCGGGAAGTTGTTCTCGACCAGCACCTGGTAGCGGCGCATGTCGACGATGTGGTCGACGTGCTCGATGTCGACGGGGCACTGGTTCACGCACGCCCCGCACGACGTGCACGACCAGAGAACGTCGGGGTCGATCACGCCGTACGCCGACCCGTCCATGATCTCGGGACCGACCAGGGGCCGCTCGAGCTCCTTGACGGCGCTCTCGGGCGCGCCCCCGGAGTCGCCGGCGAGCAGAGCCGGGGCCGCGGCCATGGCGTGGTCGCGGAGGTTCATGATCAGCAGCTTGGGCGACAGCGGCTTCTCGGTGTTCCACGCCGGGCACTGCGACTGGCAGCGACCGCACTCGGTGCAGGTCGCGAAGTCGAGCAGGCCCTTCCACGTGAAGTCAGAGATCGCCCCGACGCCGAGGCGGGCGCTCTCGTCGAGCTCCTCGATGTCGGCCAGGGTGACCGCCTTGCCGGCCGTGACCAGCGGCTTGACGGCCCCGAGCGCGACCGGACGGCGTCCGAAGAGCACGTTCAGCGGGGCCACGAAGATGTGGAGGTGCTTGGAGTTCAGCACGAAGACCAAGAACGCCAGCATCACGCCGATGTGGAGCAGCAGGCCGATCCCGATCAGCGCGGTGCTGTCGGGCAGCACCTTGCCGAGCAGGTAGGAGACGAACGCCGCCCTGCCGTAGCCATGGCCCGTGCCCGCGTCGCGCGCCTCGACCGCGCCCCGGAAGAGGAACAGCGTCCAGACGACGTTGAAGATCATGAAGAGCGTGAAGTACGCCGGGCCCAGGTGCGACCCGAAGAACCGTGACCTGCGGCCGAGCTGCTTGGGCTGGTTGCGCAGCCGGATCGCCCAGAACACCGCGATCCCGGCCAGGGCCATGACCGCGATGAAGTCCTGAACGAAGCCGAGCACGGACCAGCTGCCGAAGGCGAACCAGTGCCACTCGGGGTCGCGCGTCAGCAGGATGACGTAGGCCTCGAGGTAGACCGTCCCCAGGATCAGGAACGCCCAGAACACGAAGAAGTGCGCGGCCCCCGGGACCGACCACTTCAGCAGCTTCCTCTGCCCGAACACCTCCACGACCTGCCGCTTCAGCGCAGCGCCGAGCCGCCCGGTCACCCCGGCGATGCGGTCGGGCGCCGGCTGGCCGCTGGTGATCAACCGGTAGAGGAACAGCACCCGGCGCGCGGCGATCGGCAGCGCGATCGCGTTCAGCAGCAGCCCGAGGATCAGAACGGCGGTCAAGGTCACTCCCAGCGGGTACGGGCAGGGGACTCAGCGGATCCTACGGTGAGCGGCGCGGTCCGTGGGCGGGGGCGCTCTCCGGGTGGCCGGGTGCGCCACCCACGCGGGTCGTCAGGGTCGCGGCGGCGCGCCGTATCTCGGTGGCGAGATCGGTCGCCTCGGCGTGCCCGACCTCGCTCTCGGAGCCGGGCTCGCGGACCTGATAGGTGACCGCGATGCCGGCGACGGGATGGGCGTTGTGGTCGAGCACGGGCGCGGCGACGCTGGCCAGGCCGGGGGTCACCTCGCCGTGCTCGGTCGCGTACCCGCGCCTGCGGGTCTCCGACAGCACCGCGCGGAGGGCGCTGAGGGTGCGCGGCCCCGTGCCGTGCCGGTCGACGAAGGCCGACGTGTCGGGATAGAGAGCGCGCACCTGAGCCGCCGGCAGGGCCGACAGGATCGCCCGCCCACTGGCGGTCAGGTGGGCCGGGAGCCGGACGCCGACGTCGGTGACCAGCGGTGGCCGGCCGGGGGCCCGCTCCTCGACGACGTAGAGCACGTCGCGCCCGTGCAGCACCGCGAGATGCGCGGTCCGCCCGGTCCGGTCGACGAGGTCGGTCAGCGTCCGCCGGCTGATCCGCTGCAACGGCTCCTGACGGCTGAACCCGCTGCCGACCTCGAACGCCGCGATCCCCAGCCCGAACCGATGCTCGTCGGCGAGGTGGACCACGAAGCCCTCCTCGACCATCGCCGTCAGCAGGTGGTACGCCGTGGAGCGAGGCAGCGCACAGGTGCGGGCGATCCGCTCGAGCGCCACCGGCTCGGGCTGGCTGGCCAGGAAGCGGAGCACGCGCAGCGTTCGCGTCGCCGCCGGCACCTGTCCCACAGCCGGGATCGTCCCACGCCGCGTCGCCGGACCGGCCGGCCGGGCGAGCGAGCTCCGAGACTTCTCAGTCGGTACGGCGAGCGGGGGTGTCGGCCGCGTGGCGTGCGGACCCCGACGCCGCGTCCGTGCCCGTCCCGGCGTCGGTGCTGTCGTCGTGCCACACGTCGGGCTGGTAGTCCTTCGCCCGGGTGTCCACGTCGGGGTCGAGGCGGTCGGCCTCCCGCAGGGTGTCCTCGTAGGCGGCCTGCTCGACCTGATGGCCCTGTTCGGCGGCCTCCGCGCTCTCCTCGGCCCGGTCCGCCTCGGCCTTCGACAGGTCTGCCTTGGCTCGCAGCTCCTCGGCGTGGCGGTGCGACTCGGTCAGACCGGCGCCCTTCAGCTCGCCCTGCTGGCGCAGCTCCTGGGCGCGCACCCGGTGTGTCGACGTACGCCGCTTGCGGGTCATGGTCAGGGCCAGGGCGACCACCAGCACCACGACGACGATCACGATCGTCCAGATCAGCCAGGTAGGCATGACGACCTCCTTCTCCCGCGTCTTCGTACCCAAAGCGGCGACCCTCACACGGCAGGCATCAGGAAGTAGCCCGGCCCGCCCGTCGTACGTCCCCCCGAGGGACGCGGTGACGGGCGGGCCGGACCCCCCGAGTCGTGCAGCCGGCTCTCCAACATGCTGCGACTGTGGAGGGAACGAGCGGGCGACGGGCTTCCATGGGGGGTGGATGGGGGTGGAGCCCGTCGCCCGCTCGAGGGATGGGTCAGCAGGGAGTCAGGAGAGTCGTCCGATCTTCAGGCTTGCCTCGCCGAAGTCCACGACGGCACCCGTGCCGTCGAGCAAGGTCACGCGCAGCCCGATCACCGCGATGCCGTTGTGGGTCCGGGTCACCACCGAGCGTTCGAACTTGGCCACGCCCGGGATCTCCAGCACTCCGGTCTTCGGGAAGGTCTGCTTCTGGCCCGCCACGGTGACGGTGCCCAGCTGCGTGCCCGTGGTCGACTTGGTGACCTTCTTGCCGTGCCGGGTGACGGAGACCTTGCCGACAACGCCCTTGATCACCACCTGGCCACCCAGGCTCACCCGCCCGACCGACGCCCGGGACATGCCGTGGGCAGAGTCCGTGCCCTGGTTGCCGCGCTCGCTGGAGTTCGCGTTCTGGAAGAGCAGCTGGTCGGCAAGGGAGCCGTTCGCCAGGGACTTCTTCTTGAGCTTCCCGTTGGTGCCCTGGCACGGCATGTGGGTGAGCGGGTTCGGACCGCTCTCCAGGGTCCCGTCGAGAGCCGAGACGACGTGGGTCGCCGCGGCATGTCCGCCGAAGAGTCCGCCCGTCATCCCCGAGTTCAGCTCGGCGTGGGAGTGCGCGACCTTCAGACGCGAGCCGGTCGGGATGACGTCGATGCGCAGTGCGTACGCATCGGCCAAGGACCCGGTGGCCGACTGCCGAGTCGTGTGCTGGCCGGCGTAGATCGTCGCCACGCCCGGGATCGTGAGGGGCTGGTCGGGCGTCGGCAGGGGGAAGCTCTCGGCGGGACCGATGGGCGGGGTGAAGGACAGGCCACCGACGTGGGTGGTGGTGGCGGCGTGGAAGCCTGACGCGTCGTGGGAGGCGGTCGCGCGGGAGGTGATCGCGGTCAACGCCAGCGAGCCGAGCCCGGTCTGCACCAGGTCGATCCGGCCGATCCGGTGCAGCGAGTGCGCCGCGACGACGCCGTTCCGCGCGGACGTCCAGAGATGCGTCTTGATGTCCGACGCGGTGCCGAGACCCGGGAGGGTCGCCGTGCCGACGTCGTTCGTACGGTCGCGTCCCGCCTGGTTCGTGCAGCCGATCGCCCGCCAGCCGGAGGTGGACGACCCGCCCGGGAGCTGGCCACCGTTCAGGTGGGTGCCGTAGCCCGAGCTCTTGAACGCGAAGCTGGTGCTCCGGGACTGGCCTCCGTGGTGGGTGCCGGCGTAGGTGGGCGCGCTCGCGAGCGTGAGTCCCACGAGGGCCGGGACGACCGCCATGACGAGGGTTCTGGGGGGTTTCATGACGTACTCCTTCCCTGTTGCTTGATATGCGGTTAACGGGGTGGGGGCGGGTCTGTCACGCGTCCGGCGCCAGGTTTTACTTAATATTGACGATGCATCGTCAAGAGGTTGACTTATTGCTTCCTTAATACTGCCGCAGCGTCCGGGCCACGTCCCTGGAACGTCGCAGGTGCGGCCGCCGTCGCCGAGGTGTCTGGTATCCGAGACGTCATCTGTGGTCCGCGCTCTGGCGGTGTCGTCCGCGCCGGGAGTTGGATGACGACATGCAGACCGTGACCGTGGGCGTGGGCCCGGTGTCCTTCGAGGACGTCGTGGCGGTGGCCAGAGGCGGGGCAGGCGTCGAGGTGGGGCTCGACGCTCTGGTCGCCATCGACCGGGCCCGGGCGGTGGTCGAGGAGCTGGCCGCGGCGCCCGTGCCGGCGTACGGCATCTCGACCGGGTTCGGCGCGCTCGCCACCCGGCACATCCCGGCAGAGCTGCGCGAGCAGCTCCAGCGCTCGCTGATCCGGTCGCACGCCGCGGGCTCGGGCCCCGAGGTCGAGCGCGAGGTCGTGCGCGGGCTGATGCTGCTGCGGCTCTCGACACTCGCGACCGGCCACACCGGCGTGCGCCGGGAGACGGCGCAGCTGATGGCGGCGCTGCTCACGGCCCAGATCACGCCGGTGGTCCGCGAGTACGGCTCGCTCGGCTGCTCCGGCGACCTCGCACCGCTCGCGCACTGCGCGCTGGCGTTGATGGGCGAGGGCGAGGTCCGCGACGGGTCAGCACGGCTCATGCCCACGGCCGACGCGCTGGCCGCGGCCGGCCTCGCGCCGGTGCGGCTCGGCGCCAAGGAGGGGCTCGCCCTGATCAACGGGACCGACGGGATGCTGGCGATGTTGGTGCTCGCGATCACCGACCTCCGCAGGCTCCTGCGCACGGCCGACATCGCGGCGGCGATCAGCGTCGAGGCCCAGCTGGGCACCGACCGGGTGTTCGCCGCCGAGCTCCAGGCGCTGAGACCCCAGGTGGGGCAAGGGCTCTCGGCGGCCAACCTCACCCGCGTGCTCGCGGGCTCGGGCGTGATGGCACATCATCGCGACGACAGGTTCCATCGGGTGCAGGACGCCTACTCGCTGCGCTGTACGCCGCAGGTCCACGGCGCGGCTCGCGACACGGTGGAGCATGCCGCCGTCGTCGCCGGTCGCGAGCTCCGGGCCGCGGTCGACAACCCGGTCGTCCTGGCCGAGGAGGGCCGCGTCGAGTCCAACGGCAACTTCCACGGCGCACCGGTGGCCTATGTCCTGGACTTCCTGGCGATCGTGGCCGCGGACGTCGCCTCGATCTCCGAACGACGCAGCGACCGGTTCCTCGACCGCTCGCGCAACCACGACCTCCCGCCGTTCCTCGCCGACGACCCCGGCGTCGACAGCGGCCTGATGATCGCCCAGTACACCCAGGCGGCGATCGTCTCCGAGCTCAAACGGCTGGCCGTGCCGGCGAGCGTCGACTCGATCCCCTCCAGTGCGATGCAGGAGGACCACGTCTCCATGGGGTGGAGCGCCGCCCGCAAGCTGCGCCGCTCGGTCGACGGGCTCACCCGGGTGGTGGCCATCGAGCTGATGACGGCGGCCCGCGGCCTCCAGCTGCGCACGACGGCCGGCGACACCGCGGGCACCAGTCCCGCACCCGCCACGGGGGCCGTCGTACGCCTGCTTCGTGAGCACGGCGTCGGAGCGCCCGGCCCCGACCGCTTCCTCTCGCCCGAGATCGAGACAGCCGTCGCGCTGGTCGACTCGGGCGCCGTCCTGACCGCCGTCGACGATGTGATCGGAGAGCTGAGCTGATGGTCTCGACAAGCTCGACCAACGACAGACTGCCCATCCATGCCCCGCATGGCACCGAGCTGTCCGCCAAGTCCTGGCAGACCGAGGCGCCGCTGCGGATGCTGATGAACAACCTCGACCCCGAGGTGGCCGAGCGGCCGGAGGACCTCGTGGTCTACGGCGGCACCGGGAAGGCCGCCCGCACCTGGCCGGCGTACGACGCGATCCTGGCCAGCCTGCGCGACCTGGAGGACGACGAGACGCTGCTCGTGCAGTCTGGCAAGCCGGTCGGGATCATGCGGACCAACGAGTGGGCGCCCCGGGTGCTGATCGCGAACTCCAACCTGGTCGGCGACTGGGCCAACTGGGAGGAGTTCCGCAAGCTCGACGAGATGGGCCTGATCATGTACGGCCAGATGACGGCCGGGTCGTGGATCTACATCGGCACCCAGGGGATCCTCCAGGGCACGTTCGAGACGTTCGCCGCCGTGGCCGACAAGCGCTTCGGCGGCACGCTGGCCGGCACGATCACGGTCACCGCGGGGCTCGGCGGCATGGGCGGGGCGCAGCCGCTCGCGGTCACCATGAACGACGGCGTCGCGATCTGCATCGACGTCGACCAGTCGCGGATCACCCGGCGCATCGAGCACCGCTACCTCGACGAGCAGGCCGACTCGCTGGCGGACGCGGTACGCCGCGCGGTCGAGGCCCGCGACGCCAGGCGGCCACTCTCGATCGGCGTGCTCGGCAACGCCGCGGAGCTGCTGCCCGCGCTGCTGGAGATGAAGGCGCCGATCGACATCGCCACCGACCAGACCTCCGCCCACGACCCGCTGTCGTACCTGCCGGTCGGCGTTCCCTTCGAGGACTGGCACGACGCCGCCGACAAGGACCCGAAGGGGTTCACCAAGGACGCCCAGGCCTCGATGGCCGCCCACGTGCGGGCGATGGTGGAGCTCCAGGACGCCGGCGCCGAGGTCTTCGACTACGGCAACTCGATCCGCGACGAGGCCCGCAAGGGCGGCTACGACCGGGCCTTCGAGTTCCCCGGCTTCGTGCCGGCCTACATCCGGCCGCTCTTCTGCGAGGGCAAGGGCCCGTTCCGCTGGGCGGCCCTCTCGGGCGACCCCGCCGACATCGCGGCCACGGACCGCGCGATCCTCGAGCTCTTCCCCGACAACGACCGGCTCCGGAAGTGGATCACCATGGCCGGGGAGCGGGTCCACTACCAGGGCCTGCCCGCGCGGATCTGCTGGCTGGGCTACGGCGAGCGCCACCTCGCGGGTCTGAAGTTCAACGAGATGGTCCGCTCCGGTGAGCTGAGGGCGCCGATCGTGATCGGTCGCGACCATCTCGACTGCGGGTCGGTCGCCTCGCCGTACCGCGAGACCGAGGCGATGCTCGACGGCTCGGACGCGATCGCCGACTGGGCGGTCCTCAACGCCCTGGTCAACACCGCCTCCGGAGCGTCGTGGGTCTCGTTCCACCACGGCGGCGGGGTCGGGATGGGCCGCTCGCTGCACGCCGGCCAGGTCTGCGTCGCCGACGGCACCGACCTGGCGGCGGCGAAGATCGAGCGGGTCCTGACCAACGACCCCGGGATGGGCGTCATCCGGCACGTCGACGCCGGCTACGACCGGGCGGTCGAGGTCGCCGAGCAGCGCGGCGTTCGCATCCCGATGGCCGACGCCTGAGCCGGTCCAGGTCCAGGCGGACCCGCCGGTTCGCGGGCGACTGTCAGGTGCCAGACAGCCAGGAGCGCTCGATGCGGGGCAGGCTCCTGCTCTCGCCGCGCCGCGGCGTCCACCGAGCCGAGGAGTAGCCATGAGCCGCATCGCCCGCCGCATCGTCGGAACCGTTGTCGCCGTTGTCGCCGTTGTCGCCGTCGTCGCCGGGACGGTGGCGCTCGGGGCGCCGGCCCAGGCCGACGTGTCGGCATCGATCGCGTGGTACGACGGTCCCGACTACGCGGTCATCCAACTGGACCAGGCTGCGCTCGAAGGGGTCCTCAACTACTCCGACGGCCTGGAGTACGGCGTCGACGACCTCGCCAACCAGATCACCGACTACATCAACGGGAAGCGCCTGGACCGCCACTACGACACCGGCCTCGCGCACGGCGACTTCCTCCGGTTCGAGATCGACTGCGTGCACCACCGCACGCGCAATCCCGTCCAGATCATGGTGTACGCCGACCTCAGCTACGGCTGCGGCACCTACGGGCCCGAGGTCTAGGGAAGTGCTGATCAATATCGCCGTCGCGAGCGTCGCGACGCCTGTGCGATGGCAAGCCGCGGTCGCGACGGCAGGCTGGGTGCACGTCGAGCGGCTGCCACGCAGCCGGCGTCCGCGCATCGCGGCGCGCAGCAGGCCGGACTGGTCAGGGCTCCCCTGGTGCCGCGGGCACCGAGTCATCGAACGGTTGCGCGACGCCGAGCCGCGCACGTCGCTGCGTCGACATCGCCTGGATGCCGGGGTCGCCCGTGCACTCCCGCGCACCCCAGGGTGTGCGCCGACCTCGCCTGCGGCCGCGGAACCGCTGGCTGGTGCTGCCCAGCAAACGGAGACGGTCGACCCGCTGTGTCAGGAGCGCGACGGCGACCCGACTGCCGGCGGGGCAGGCTCGTGCTCGTGCCGCAGAGAGTGGCCCGTAGAGCCGAGGAGAGTCCATGAACCGCATCGCCTGCCGGATCGCCACCATCACGGTCACCGCGGTCTCTGCCCTGGCCGCCGTGCTGGCCTTCGGGTCGCCGGCCCACGCTGACCCGACGGCAACTGCCACCTTCACCTGGATGGGAGACGGCGCCGACTACGCCGTCGTCCAGCTGAACGAGGAGGCCGTGAGGTCGGCCACCGACTACGACGCCGGCCTCGGATGGGCCGTCGACGACCTCTGTGGCCAGATCACCGACGTCCTCAACGGGCATCGTCAGTCCAGGGGCTACACGGTCGGACTCGCGACGAGCGACTGCATCGCGATCTGGCGCCACTGCGTGGCGATCCGTTCGAACAACCGCGTGCAGTTCAGCGTGTTCGCCGACCTCACCTACCGGTGCGGCCAGTACTAGTGCGTCTCCCGATCGCGCGCGCCTGCTGCCCGGGATCTCCCATCGGAGCTGGCTGCGGTGTCAGCGCTCGTCGGCCTCCAGCCCGCCTTCGCGCCGCCGCCTTGCCAGATCGGCGCGAAGTCCCGCTCGCTACGGCGCCGAGACGGTCGCGCAACTAGGGAAGCGCTGATCAGTCCCGTCTGCTGCGCGCCGCGATGCGGGCACGCTGGCTGCGTTGCAGCCGCTCGACGTGCGCCCGGCATGGCGTCGCGACCGCGCCTTGCCGTCGCACACCCGTCGCGGCGCTCGCGACGGCGCCGTTGATCAGCACTTCCCTAGCGTCCGCGCCCGTCCACTCGCGCTCTCCCGCCCAGACGCAGAGGGGCAGCACCAGGGCCTCGGGGGGATCGCCCCGCGGCCAGGTTCGTGGTGACTGTCAGGCGGAGGACAGCGGCAGACCCCGGGTGCCGGGCAGGCTCCTACCGACGCCGTACCTGCGGCGCCGACACAGAACCCGAGGAGGAGCCATGAGCCGCATCGCCCGCCGCATCGCCGGCACCGTCGTCCCCGTCGTCGCCGCCGTTGCCGCGCTCGTGGCGTTCGGGGCACCCGCGCAGGCCGCGGCCACCGCGTCGCTCGCCTGGCAGGACGGCCCGGACTTCGCGATCATCCAGCTGAACCCGGAGGCCGTGGACGCCGTCGCCTGGTACAACGTCGTCGGCCAGCCTGGCGTCGACGACCTGTGCAACCAGATCGACGGCGTGGTCAACGCCAAGCGGTTCGACAAGGGGTACGCCACCGGCCTCGACCTGGGGATGTGCGTCGGGTTCATGAAGGACTGCGTGGCCAAGAGGAGCAACGATCGGGTCCAGATCGACGTGTACGCCGACCTGACCTACCGGTGCAGCACCTACGCCTGAGACCGGCCCCGAGCCCGGGGCTGTGGCCTCGCCGACTGTCTCGTGGGGCCTCCTGCCACAAGCCCGTTGACCCTGCCAGGCAGGGGGTTCGGCGCCGACCGGTGGCGCGAGGCCCGACTCAGGCCAGTGGCAGCAGGGCGTGGACGGCGAAGCCCTGCTCGCCACCGAGGACCGTGACCGCGCCGCCGACCTCGGCGGCGCGTTCGCGCATCGAGCTGATGCCGACGCCCGGCGTCCATGGCTGACCGTGCAGGCCCGGGTCGCGGACCGCGACCGACAGCCGCCCGTCGTCCACGCCGATGCACAGGTCGGCCTCGTCGGCGCCACTGTGCCGAGCCGCGTTGGCGAGCGCCTCCGTCGCGATCCGGTACGCCGCGGTCTCGACCGCCGCCGGCAGCTCGGGCAGGGCATCGGGCACCTCGACCGAGACCCGCATCGAGCGCCCGTCGTCGGTGCGCATCGAGGCGGCCCGCTGGCGAAGCGCCGGCACGAGGCCGAGCTCGTCGAGGGCCGGCGGTCGCATGTCGTAGACGAGCCGCCGGATCTCCCCGACCGCGGTCACCGCGTCGGCACGGAGTCCTCGCAGCAGCTCGTCGGCCGAGTCGGGCTGGTCGCGCAGCGTGTTGCGCGCCGCGTCCGCGGTGAAGGCGATCCCGGACAGGGTGGGCCCGAGTCCGTCGTGCAGGTCGCGTCGCAGGCGGCGGCGTTCCTCCTCGATGGCCGCGATCGCCTGGCCGCGCGAGGTCTGGAGGTCCGCGGCGAGCGCGCGGGCGCGCAGGGTCTGGGCCAGCAGCGGCGCCACGATCCGCAGCACGTGCTCGTCACCGGCCGACAGGCTCAGGTCGCCCTGACGCAGCCCGACGACGATCTCGCCCAGGTCGTCGCTACCCAGCTGGAGGGCGAGCCGGCGCAGATGGGTGACGGCGGTGCCTGAGGAGGCCAGCTCGACCCCACCGGACCAGACGCTGGCATAGGGCAGCACCAGCGCCTCGCGGATCGCCCGCAGCGCCAGCACCGGGTCGTCGCCGATCCGGTCGACGACGCGGGCCGCCGCGTCGAGCGGGTCGGGGCGGTCCCCGAACAACAGCTCGTCGATGACACCGCGCAGCATCACCCGCAGCGGATGGAACGTCGTGGCGGCCAGCGCGCCGATCGCGGCCAGGACGCCGACGGAGGGCTCGTGCTGCCCGGCGAGGTCGAGGACCGACACCGCCCCGATGAACAGGGACAGGTACACCGACACCACGATCACGACGACGACCACCGAGACGATGAGCCCACGGACGTCGACCAGGCGCGGCCGGAGGACACCCACGGCCAGGCCCGGCCCCACCGTGGCGATCAGCACTGAGCCGACCACGAGGGCGACCCGGGTCGTGGTCAGGAACACCAGCTGCCCGGTGACGAGCCCGGACGTGACACTGACCAGGCTCACCCACAGCACCGCGAGCCGGTCGTCCTCGTCGGCCGCCTCGAAGCGCCACCACAGGTGCCCGAAGAGGCCGAGGAGGCTCATCAGGCCCATGGTCGAGAGCACCGACCAGTCAGGCCGGGTGGTCGCGATCACCCCGGCCCCGAGGACGACGACGTAGGCGCAGAAGTCCACGCCGTGCCAGCCGCGCGGTGAGGGATAGGTCAGCAGGGCCAGGGCTCCTGGCAGCATCAGCGACGCGGTGAGGGCGACGGCACCCACGTGCGGATGGCCGGTCCCCCACGCCGTCAGCGCCGCAAGGGTGCCGACCCCGCAGACGACGGCCCAGACACCGGCGACCCGCGCCCGGGTCGGCCACAGGGACACGCCTCCGGCGACCAGCGTCGCCACCGGCAGCACCGCGGCGGCGAGCGGCAGTCCGTCGTTCACCCGGCGCCCCCGACGCCACCCTGGTGGGCGCGCACGATGGCCTCGGCGCGTCCGGAGACCTGGAGCTTGGCGAAGATCGTGGTCAGGTTGTTGGCCACGGTCTTGGGCGAGAGGAAGAGGTCGGTGCCGATCTCGGAGGTACGTCGTCCCCGCGCCAGCCGCTCCAGGATCTCGCGCTCGCGCGCAGTGAGCTCGGGGAACGGGTAGGCCGCGGCGGCCGGCCGGGGCGGCCCGGCGAAGTGGCCGAGGACGCGCTCGGCGACGCCGGGACCGAAGATGGCCTCGCCGGCGACGACCCCGCGGATGGCGCGGACGATGTCCGCCTGCTCCGCCTCCTTGAGCAGGTACCCCTGGGCGCCGGCCTGCATCGCGGTGAAGACCGTCGCGTCGTCGTCGTACATCGTGAGCATCAGGACCCGTGTGGACGGCGCCGCCGCCCGGATGCGCCGAGTCGCCTCGACCCCGTCGAGCCCGGGCATCCGCACGTCCATCAGGACGACGTCGGGTCGGGTGAGCTGGGCCTCGCGCACGGCGGCCTCCCCGTCGGCCGCCTCGCCGACGACCTCGAGCCCGTCGATGGTGCGCAGCAGGGCGACGAGCCCGCCCCGCACAACGGGGTGGTCGTCGGCCACGACGATCCGGATCGTCGCGCTGGGCTCCATGCGCCCATGATGGCCGCGCGGGGCCGGGTTTGACCCGGGAAGAACGTCCCGATCACCGGGACCCGCACGGGAGTGCGGCGAGGAAGGCACGCCCTGGGAGTGGGAGCGCCGACGGGGTGACGCTGGCGCACATCCAGTCCAGAATGCCTCCCAGAGGAGTCACCATGACCACCGTCACCACCGCTCCACACCCCGTCGCCACCAGCGCCTTCCGCGCGGGTCTGGCCAGCTCGGCACTCGTCGGTGTGGCCAACATGCTGTTCACCCTCGTCCCGACACCGTCTGGGCAGGACGGCCCGCCCGTCGCCGTCGTCGTCGTCAGCGCGGGGCTGGGCCTGCTGTCGATCGTGTGCGCGGTCGCCGCCTGGAGCTCGGCCAACCGGCTCGCGGTCCGCCTCAACGCCGCGGCGCTGATCATCGAGGCGCTGCTGACGATGCCGGGCTTCTTCGTCGACATCGACGCCTGGATCAAGATCGTGGGCGCACTGGCGATCATCCTCACCGTCGTCGCCCTGGTGCTGACCCTGCGCCGCGAGCGCACGCCGTACACCGTGACCGACTGAGGCGTGCCACGACGTGGTTCTTGCGGCGTACGCTTCGAGCCATGTCGGAGTCCAACGAGTCTCGCCCCGCGCGCTCGCGGGTGGTTCTGCGCAACATCAGCTCCCGCACCTGGGAGCATCCGGCCGACCGCGGCGCCCTGGTGGCGCTGCGCCGGCTCAAGGGGTTCGACACCGTCGTCAAGCTGCTGAACAGCCTGTTCCGGGAGCGCACGTACCGGCTGTTCTTCCTCGGCTCGATGGTCCGCGTCGACGAGCGTCAGTTCCCCGTGCTCCACCGCGCGCTCAATGACGCCGCAGGCATCCTCGACGCCGAGGTGGTCCCCGAGCTGTACGTCCAGGCCGAGCCGGGCTTCAACTCCTACTGCGTCGGCATGGACCGTCCGGTGATCGTGATCAACTCCGGCCTGGTCGACCTGCTCGACGAGGACGAGCTGCGATGGGTGCTGGCCCACGAGCTCGGCCACGCCCTCAGCGGCCATGCCGTCTACCGCACGATCCTCGACCGGCTACGCCGGATGAGCGGGGCCTTCGGTGCCATCCCCGTCGGCGGGCTCGGGGTGCGGATGATCGAGGCGGGGCTGATGGAGTGGCAGCGCAAGTCCGAGCTCTCGGCCGACCGTGCGGGGCTGCTCGCCACCCAGGACCCCGCGGTGGCCTACCGCGCGCTGATGAAGATCGCCAGCGGCGGACACCTCGCCGACCTCGACCAGACCTCGTTCTTCGGCCAGGGCTCGGAGTACGAGGCGACCGACCTGCGCGACTCCGTCCTGAAGATGCTGCTGATCGAGCGGCGCTCCCACCCCATGCCGGTCTCGCGCGCCAGCGAGCTGCGGGGGTGGGTCGACAGCGGTGCCTACACGACGATCCTGGCCGGTGACTACCCCACCCGCGACACCGACGACGAGGCGAAGGTCAGCGAGGCCGCCCAGGACGCCGCCCGCAGCTACTCCGAGGCCTTCCGGGAGACGCAGGACACCCTGGGCCGCCTGGTGCACGACACCGCCGGCTGGATGGGCAGCGCCAAGACCTGGTGGGACGAGCAGTGGCGGCGCGGCGGCGAGGAAGACGCGTCGTAACGCCACCGAAGCCGGCTCGCGGCTGACCGGGCCGGCCTCAGCGCGCGGTGATCGCCTCGTGCATGGCCAGGGTCCGGCGCGCCGACTCCACGTGCAGGCTCTCGACCATCCGGCCCTGGTAGGTCACGACGCCGGCTCCGCGACCGTCCTCCCAGGCCTGGACCAGACCTTGGGCATCCTCGATGTCGCGGTCGCTGGGGGAGTACGCCGCGTTGGCGCCGTCCACCTGTCCGGGATGGATCAGCGTCTTGCCGTCGAAGCCCATCTCGCGCCCCTGCCGGCACTCCGCCTCGAAGCCCGTCGCGTCGCGCACGTCGTTGTAGACGCCGTCGAGGATGACCTTGCCCGTGGCGCGGGCCGCGAGGAGCGCCAGCCCGAGTCCGGGCAGCAGGGGATGACGATCCGGGACGTGGGCGGCGTGGAGCTCCTTGGCCAGGTCGTTGGTGCCCAGCACCAGCACGGTCAGGCGTTCGCTGGCGGCCGCGATCTCCTCGCAGTGCAGCATCGCGACCGGGGACTCGACCATCGCCCACAGCTGGGTGTGGTCGGGCGCGTCGAACCCGGCCATCGCCTCGGCCAGCGCGAGCACGGCGTCCGCGCTGTTCACCTTGGGGACCAGGATCGCGTCCGGCCCCGCGGCACAGACGGCCGCGAGGTCGTCGAGGTGCCACTCGGTGCCGGCGCCGTTGACGCGGACGGCCACCTCGCGCGCGCCGTACTCGCCACCGGCCGCGGCAGCGCACGCCGACTCGCGGGCCGCCGGCTTGGCATCCGGGGCGACGGCGTCCTCGAGGTCGAGGATGAGCCCGTCGCAGGGGATGCCCCGGGCCTTCTCGAGCGCTCGCTGGTTGGACGCCGGGAGGTAGAGGACCGAGCGTCGTGGGCGGAAGGTCTCGCTCACCGGGCGTCCTCGGCGCCGGCGATGGCGTCGTAGGCCTTCCGCAGCTCGGGGTCGCGGGCGGCAAGCTGCTCGGCGAGCTCGACCAGCACGAGGCACTGCTTGAGAGAGGCGTCGTCCTCCATCTTCCCCTCGAGCAGCACCGCGCCGGTCCCGTCGCCGCTGTGCCGGCTCATGGCGGCGACGACCCGGCGGGCGTGGGCGATGTCCTCGACGCTGGGCGAGAAGACCCGCTGGGCGATCTCGATCTGGACCGGGTGCAGGCTCCACGCGCCGACGCAGCCGAGCAGGTAGGCGTTGCGGAACTGGTCCTCGCACGCGACGACATCGGCGATGTCGCCGAAGGGTCCGTAGTAGGGGTAGACGCCGTACGCCACGCAGGCGTCGACCATCCGCGAGATCGTGTAGTGCCAGAGGTCCTGCTGGTACGTCGGACGCTCTCCCTCGACATCGACGCCGTCAGAGGTCTTGCGCGGGTCTCGGCGTACGACGTACCCGGGGTGGCCCCCACCGACGCGGGTGGTCTTCATCCGGCGATCCGCGGCGAGGTCGGCGGGGCCGAGGCTGAGGCCCTGCATCCGGGGGCTCGCGGCACAGATCTCCTCGACGCCGGCGACCCCGCGCGCGGTCTCGAGGATCGCGTGCACCAGCAGCGGGCGGGTGAGCCCGGCCCTGGCCTCGAGCTGGGCCAGGAGCCTGTCGACGTAGGCGATGTCCTCCGCGCCCTGGACCTTGGGCACCATCACCACGTCGAGCCGGTCGCCGATCTCGCTGACCAGGGTCGTCAGGTCGTCGAGGACCCAGGGGCTGTCGAGGGCGTTGACCCGCACCCACAGCTGGGAGCCGGCATCGGGACCGCCCAGACCCTCGGTCTCGCGGGCGATCCGCACGAGCCCGGCACGCGCGGCCTCCTTGCGGTCGGCCCTGACGCCGTCCTCGAGGTTGCCGAGCAGCACGTCGACGGTGCCGGCCAGCTGGGGCACCTTGGCGGCCATCTTCTCGTTCGAGGGATCGAAGAAGTGGATGGCACGGCTCGGGCGGGCCGGTATCTCGCGGAGCGGCTCCGGTGCACCGACGGCGAGCGGCCGGAAGAAGTCCTTCGGCGGGCGCATGCGCGGACGCTACCGCCGTACGCCGGGGGCCGGTATGACGAACTCCACTCGGGCACGCCTCGCGACGCTCAGAGGCCGGCGAGTGCGTCGTGGCGCGTCACGGGGCTCCACTCGTGGATCGCCACCGTGACGCCGGGGGCGGAGTAGTACGGGTCCGCGGACATGATGTCGTCGAGCTCGTCACGCGTGGCGGTCAGGAAGACCAGGAGCGCTCCGGTGTCGTCGCTCCACGGCCCGGCCGCCAGCAGGCGCCCCTCGGTGACGTGGGCGGCCAGCCGGTCGCGGTGTCCGGGCCGTAGCTCGAGTCGGGCGGGGTCGGCGGAGAAGCTCAGGAGGACGGCGTACATGCGACTCATCGTAGGCACGGGTGGCTTCGGCGGGTGCCTGAGCCCGCGCCATGGCGCCGGCTCAGGCGCACAACCCGTTCGGGTTGGCGGTGTCAGCCGCGGCGGCGGTGCCACCAGCGCCGGCGACGTGGCGACCCCGACGACCCCGACGACGTCGGCGGCGTGCGCTGGGCGGCGGCACGGCGGGTGGCCGCCTCGCGGCGTCGGGCCATCCGGCGCTCGCGCCAGGCGTCGACCTCGGACTCGACGTCGCGCGGCATGGTGACCAGAGGCGGACCGTCGACGGGGGTGTACCGCGCCCTGATGACGCGGTCGTTGAACTCCTCGACGATCCGGCGCACCTCCGACTCCGCGGTGTGGTGGTCGAGCCGGTCGTCGAGCTCCGCGTCGTCCTTGCGGAGCTGGAGCGCGGGCGGGAGGACGCCGGTGATCTTCTCGCGCTCGATCAGCTGCTTGACCCACCAGTCGGGGTCGTGCTGGGTGCCGAGGCTCTTGATGGGCTTGCCCGCGCCCGGCAGGTCGTCGAAGTCGCCGCGCGCCATCGCCTCCTTGATCTGGAGGTCGACCCACTGGTGCTGGCGCTGGATCCGCTGGGAGGCGGCGGCGCGGCCGGTGCGCTCGTCCCGCTCGGTCGGGCTCGGAGCTGCCCGGTCGGGCCCGGGGTCTGCGTCAGGCTCCCTTGCCGGCCGGCCGTCAGCACTGCGGCCAGATCCGCGGTCAGCTCCGCGGTCAGCTCTGTGGTCGTTGGCGTCCCGATCCCGGCCGGGCGTCTGCGAGGTGCCCATGCAGGATTCTCCCACGATCGCGGGCTAGGCCCGACGGGCGGGGCCGGGCGACACCAGCAGCGCCAGGGCGGCCAGGCGGCAGCCACCGCGCACACCGACCAGACGACGAGACAGCCGTGGAGCGGCGCGTGACCCCGGACCGGGTCGCGGTCGGACAGGGTGGGGATGCGGACCAGCGCTTGGAGCCTCGCGACGGCCCGGTCGGTCATGACTGCAACCTAGGGCGTGTCTCCCCGTCGATGGGCGACCAGCGGCATTCACGTCGGCGCGGAGCTTGGCGACCGGCGAACGACGACCTGGCGCCTTGCGTCTCGGATCCAAGACAGGTCACCGGGTGCGTCGCGTTGACCCGGCGCCGTCGTACCGGTGGACTGGCAGCTGTGTCAGGACGTCCAGCGGCCCCGGTGTACGACGTCCACCTGAGGCTTGCGCACACGCTTGGTGGGGGAGCCGGAGGCCGCCTCCTCGGGCCGGCGGTGCCCCAGGGTGATCGCGCCGACGGGGTCGAAGTCGTCGGGGACGCCGAACGCCGAGCGCGTCGCCGCGTCGTACTCCGGCGGGATGCCGAAGAAGCACGCGCCGAGTCCCTCGTCGACGGCCGTCAGCAGGACGAGCAGGCTGGCCATCGCGGCGTCCATGTGCCAGAAGGGCACCGGCCAGCGAGCCTCGTCGAGGTCGGTCCAGCCCTTGTCGGGCTCGGCGTAGCGGTCGAGGTACGCCGCCTTGCTGGAGCACGGGATGATCACGACCGGCGCCGTCCGCATGCCGCTCAGCCAGCTGTCGGGCAGCTCGCCGGGCGTCGTGGTCACGTCCCAGAACGTCTCGATGTCAGCCGGCTGGTCGAGGACCAGGAACGCCCAGCCCTGGCTGAAGCCCGCGCTCGGTGCGCGGACGGCGTTGGCCAGCGCTCGCTCGACGAACGCCGGGTCGACCGGCTGGTCGGCGTACTCACGGATCATGCGGCGGCGGCGGACGACGTCCTGGAACTCCATGGGGGCGAGTGTGCCTGATCACTTCGAGGAGATGTGGCGCGCGATCGCGCCGGTCGGCCGGTCCCAGCGCAGCGGCGGCTACTTCCGGCAGCCCTTGACTGACGCGGAACGGGAGCTCGACAGCTGGTTCGTCGAGCAGGCCGGGGCGCGTGGCCTGCGCCTGGAGTCCGACCCGTTCGGCAACCGGATCGCCTGGTGGGACAGCGGCTCCGGGCCTGGCGTCGTCACCGGCTCGCACCTCGACTCCGTCCTCGACGGTGGGGCCTACGACGGACCGCTGGGTGTCGTGACGGCACTGGCGGCCGTCGAGGTGCTGCGCGAGCGCGGGTTCCGTCCGGCGCGGCCGATCGGCGTCTCGGTGTTCGTCGAGGAGGAGGGCTCCCGCTTCGGTCTGGCCTGCCTCGGGTCTCGGCTGGCGACCGGCACGATCGCCTGGGAGAACGCCCGCGACCTCAGCGACCGGGACGGCGTACGACTGGACGATGCGATGGCGGCAGCCGGGCTCGACCTGGAGAATCCCCAGCCCTGGCTGGGATCTGGGGCTATCGGGTGGTTCGTGGAGCTCCACGTCGAGCAGGGGCGCGACCTGGTCGACCGGGGCGCGGCGATCGGCGTCGCGAGCCGGATCTGGCCGCACGGGAGGTACCGCGTCGAGATCTCCGGGGAGCCCAACCACGCGGGAACGACGCGGATGGAGGACCGCCGCGACCCCATGCTCACCTACGCGATGACCGCCCTCGCGGCGAACAAGCACGCGCGGCTCGCGGGGCAGCGCGCGACGTTCGGACGAGTCGAGACGACGCCGAACTCCACCAACTCCGTGCCGTCGCAGGTGACGGCGTGGCTCGATGCCCGATGCGAGTCGGACGAGGCGCTGGCGGCGCTGGTCGGGACGATCACGCGGCAGGGCGCCGAGCGCGCGGCGCGGGACGGGACGACGCTGACGGTAACGGCGGAGTCGGTGTCGGGGGCCGTGGACTTCGACCCCGACCTCGCGAGGCGGATCGCCGTCGACCACGAGTCCGGAGACTGGCCGGTGCTGCCCACCCAGGCCGGCCACGATGCCGGCATCCTGTCCGCGCGCGGGATCCCCAGCGCGATGCTGTTCGTCCGCAACCCGAGCGGGATCTCCCACTCGCCGGCCGAGCATGCCGAGGTGCCGGACTGCCTGGCGGGGGTCGACGCCCTTGCCGAGACCCTCGCGAGGCTGGCGTCGTGACCCGCCACGGTGACCGCGCGTCGTACCTCCTGGAGCGGGCGTGGGTGGGCGGGGCCGTCCGGGACGACGTACTGGTGGAGATCGCGGACGGACGTTTCACTTCTGTCACAGTTCCTGGCCTCTCCTCGCACTTCCCGGGGGTTGCAGCGGCCAGTAAGCGCCAAATCCCCCGCTTCAGCGGGGGATTTGACGGCGGCGGCAGCGGCGGCGAGAGGGGAGACGCGCCCACGCGGCTCGGGGGGCTCACGGTGCCCGGGCTGGCGAACTGTCACAGCCACGCGTTCCACCGCGCACTGCGGGGGAGGACGCAGCGCGACCGGGGGACCTTCTGGACCTGGCGCCAGCAGATGTACGACGTCGCGGCGCGGCTCGACCCGGACTCCTACCACGCGCTGGCGACCGTCACCTATCGCGAGATGGTGGCCGCCGGCATCACGTCGGTCGGCGAGTTCCACTACCTGCACCACCAGCCCGACGGCACGCCGTACGCCGAGCCGAACGCGATGGGGCTGGCTCTCGTCGAGGCGGCCGGGGCGGCGGGCCTGCGGATCACCCTGCTCGACACCTGCTATCTCAGCTCCGGCTTCGGGGCCCCGCCCGAGGGCGCGCAGGTGCGCTACGACGACGGGAGCGCGGAGGGCTGGGCCGAGCGCGTGCGCGGTCTGAGCGAGGACGACGGCAGCCGGATCGGCGCGGCGGTCCACTCGGTGCGCGCCGTACCCCGTGACCAGCTCCCCAAGGTCGTCGAGGCGGCGTCGGGTCGCCCGCTGCACGTCCACCTCTCCGAGCAGGTCGCCGAGAACGACGCGTGTGTCAGGGAGTACGGCGCCTCGCCGACGCGCGTCCTCGCCGAGGCGGGAGCCCTGGGTGCGCTCACCACGGCCGTGCACGCGACCCACCTGACTCCCGACGACGTCCGGCTCCTGGGCGACAGCGCCACCTTCTCCTGCTTCTGCCCGACCACCGAGCGCGACCTCGGCGACGGGATCGGTCCCAGCCGCGCCCTCCATGACGCCGGCAGCCCGCTGACGCTGGGCAGCGACAGCCAGGCGGTGATCGACCCGTTCGAGGAGATGCGCGCGGTCGAGCTCGACGAGCGTCTGGCCAGTCAGCGGCGCGGCCACTGGACGGCGTCGGAGCTGCTCGCCGCGGCGACCCGCCACGACTCCCTCGGCTGGGACGACGCCGGCGAGATCGCGGTCGGACGCCGGGCGGACCTGGTCACCGTCGCGACCGATCGCGTGCGGACCGCCGGCACCGGGGCCGACGAACAGACCTTGGTGTTCGCCGCGACCGCCGAGGACGTCACCCACGTGATCGCCGACGGCCGGGTGGTCTTCGTCGAGGATGACCGCGAGCGCCTCGGTCGCGACCTCGACCGGGTCGTCGGCAGGATCTGGGCATGACCGCGACGCTCATCACCAACATCGGCGAGCTGGTCACCAACGACCCCGACGCCGACGACCTGCTCGGCGTCGTCAACGACGCGGCGGTCGTCGTCGACGGAGCGACGGTCGCCTGGGTGGGCCGCGCGTCCGGTGCGCCGTCCGCCGATGCGCAGGTGGACGCCGGCGGGCGGGCGGTGCTCCCCGGCTTCGTCGACTCCCACTCCCACCTGGTCTTCGCCGGAGACCGCTCCGCAGAGTTCGCGGCCCGGATGGCGGGTGAGTCCTACGCGGCGGGTGGGATCCGCACGACGGTGGCCGCGACCCGCGCGGCCAGCGACGATCAGCTCACCAGCCATGTCGCCCGCCTCGTCCAGGAGATGCTCCGGCAAGGCACCACGACCGTCGAGATCAAGAGCGGCTACGGCCTGACCGTCTCCGACGAGGCACGCAGCCTCGCGGTGGCCCGGCAGTTCACCGAGGAGACGACGTTCCTCGGGGCGCACGTCGTCCCGGCAGACACCACGCCGGAGGAGTACGTCGCGCTGGTCACCGGCCCGATGCTGGAGGCCTGCGCCCCCCACGCCCGGTGGGTCGACGCGTTCTGCGAGCGGGGCGCCTTCGACGCCGACCAGTCCCGGGCCGTCCTCCAGGCCGGTGCGGCGGCGGGGCTGCGCGGACGCCTGCACGCCAACCAGCTCGGGCCCGGCCCCGGCGTGCGCCTGGCCTGCGAGCTGGGGCTGACCGCCGTCGACCACTGCACCTACCTGACCGACGACGACGTCGCGGCGCTGGCCGAGACGGGCACGGTCGCGACGTTGCTGCCGGGCGTGGAGTTCTCGACGCGCCAGCCCTACCCGGACGCCAGGCGTCTGCTCGACGCCGGAGCCAGGGTCGCGATCGCCTCGGACTGCAACCCCGGGTCATGCTTCACCAGCTCGGTGCCGCTGTGCGTCGCGCTGGCGGTGCGGGAGATGGGCATGACCCCGGCGGAGGCGGTCCACGCCGCGACGGCCGGCGGCGCCCTCGCGCTGGACCGGCGCGACGTCGGCGCGCTGGTCCCCGGCCGGCGGGCCGACCTGGTCCTCCTGGACGCTCCGACGTACGTCCACCTCGCCTACCGTCCGGGGGTCCCGCTGGTCAGCGGTGTCTGGGTGGCAGGTCGCCCCGTCTGAGGCTCGCGGAGCCCGTCTGAGGTAGCTCGATCCATGGTCCCCGGATCGTCTGAGGTAGGCCGTCGCCGGAGATAGGGAACGGTGCCGATGTGTGGCCCTACCTCAGGGAGGGAGTCTCTACTCATCAGCCAGCACGACCAGAAGGGATGAGTGGGATGAACGACCTTTTCCTCCTCGAGCCGGAGTACCACTACCACGCCGACCGCACGCGCGGTGAGCTCCAGCCGGTGCGACACCGCAAGTGGCGCCGTCGGCTGAAGTGGGACGGCCCCAGTGGGGCCACCGACGAGAAGAACTGGATCAACTGAGATGCCGGTGTCCGTGGTCCCCGCCAAGATGGACCACATGACATCGGAGTTGGTCGGACGAGATGCCGAGCTGGAGCAGCTGTGCTCCACGCTCGGCATCTCTGCGTCCACCGTCCCGGCCGAGCGGGCCGCTGTCCTGCTCGCGGGCGACGCCGGTGTCGGCAAGACCCGCCTGCTGACCGAGCTCCGCGACCGTGCGGTCGAGCAGGGCTGGCTGGTGCTGGCCGGTCACTGCCTCGACTTCGCCGACAGCGCCCTTCCCTACCTCCCCTTCTCCGAGATCACCGGCCGTATCTCCCGTGTGCTGCCCGACCTCTTCGACGAGGTTGCCGAGCGCCACCCCGCCCTGCTCCGTCTGCTGCCCGGCCAGCGGATGTTGAGCAAGGCCACCGACCCCGAGTCGGTCCCCGCCGACCAGGCGGCCCTCTTCGACGCCGTCCACGCCCTGGCCGAGTGCGTGGGCGAGCGCCAGCGCCTGCTGCTCGTGGTCGAGGACCTCCACTGGGCCGACCACTCGACGCGCGACCTGATGAGCTTCCTGTTCGCCCGGGGCTTCGAGTCCCAGGTCGCCCTGGTCGGCTCCTACCGCACCGACGACCTCCACCGCCGCCATCCACTCCGGCGCCAGGTGTCCACCTGGGTCCGGATGACCGGAGTCGAGCGGGTCCAGCTCGAGCCCCTGCGTCGCGCCGACGTACGTCGGCTCGTCGAGCAGCTCAGCCCCGAGCCGCTGTCGCAGGAGCGGCTCCGCGACATCGTCGGCCGCGCCGAGGGCAACGCGTTCTTCGCCGAGGAGCTGGTCGGTGCCACGCACGTGCGCACCGGCCGGATCCCCGAAGACCTCGCCGAGCTGCTCCTGGTCCGGCTCGAGACCCTCGACGACGCCGCGGTGACGGCGGTCCGCGCCGCCGCCGTGGCCGGCCGCCGGGTCTCGCACGCCGCGCTGACCTCGGTGGTCGGCCTCGAGTCCGGCGACCTCGACCGGGCCCTCCGCGACGCCGTGGACGCGCACGTGCTCGTGCCGACCAGTGACGACTTCTACCGCTTCCGTCACGCCCTGCTGGCCGAGGCGGTCTACGACGACCTCCTGCCCGGAGAGCGGGCCTCTCTCCACGCGGCGTACGTCCGCGTGCTGCTCGACGGTCGAGCCGCCGGCACGGCGGCCGAGCTGGCCCGCCATGCGCGCTTGGCCAAGGACTTCCCGACGGCGCTGACCGCCAGCCTCCGCGCCGGTGACGACGCGCGCGGTGTCGGCGGCGCGGAGGAGGCGGCCCAGCACTACCTCCAGGCGCTCGATCTGTGGTCCGACGCGCGGCTCCTGGACCCGGCGCAGGAGGCCGGCCTCGACTACCCCCGCCTGGTCGGCCTGGTCTCCGAGGCGCTGATCGCGGCCGGTCACCCGGCCCGAGCCCTCGGCGTGGCCCGTGAGCAGCTCGAGCACCTCCCGGCCGACACCGAGCCGTCGGTGCGGGGGCAGATCCTGGGCGTCGTCGCTAGCTCGCTCTACATGACCGAGACGCTGGAGGATCCGCTCGCGCTGACCACCGAGGCGCTGTCCTTGGTCCCCGACGAGCCCACCCGTGCCCGGGTGAAGGTGCTGGCGATCCACGCACTGATGCTGGGCCGCGCGAGCCGCTACGCGGAGGGCCGCGAGGTCGCGATGACCGCCGCGGCCCTGGCCGAGCGGCTCGACCTGCCCCGCCTGGCCAGCGACATCCAGACCACCCTGGTGAGTCTCCAGCGCATGGACGGCTCCACCGAGTCGCTGGTCGAGGCCTTCCGGTCCGCGATCGCCGGAGCCGTCGAGGCGGGTGCGTCCAACACCGAGCTGCGCGCGCTCCTCCTGCTCGGCAACCATCTCCTCGACAGCGGCGAGTTCGCCGAGGCCGAGGAGACCCTGAGCCGGGCCGTGACCCGCGCGAAGGCCGAGGGCACGCCCTGGGTGCCCTACGCCGCGGAGGCGCGGTGGCTGCACGCCGTCTCGCTGCGGATGCAGGGCCGGTGGGACGACGCGCTGCGCGTGCTCGACACCTCCATGGAGGTCGTCCCGCCGATCTACGAGGCCGTGCTGGGCGCGACCAGGGCGCAGATCCTCGTGGGACGGGGAGATCCCGCGGGTGTGGCGCTGGCGCGCGAGCTGCGCCCGTTCTGGCGCGAGGAGGGGATCGTCGCGACCACCGGCGGCACCGCGGAGCTCGAGGCCGCCGAGCTCGCCGGAGACCAGGACACCGCCGCCGAGCTGTACCAGCTGATCTGCGAGATGCTCACCAAGATCTGGCACCCGCTCTTCCAGGCCCGGGTGCGACTTGCCTCGGTCACGCTCTCGGCGTTCGCCCAGGGAGCGGCTCGTCGCAGCGCCGGCGAGCGGCTCGCCGACGCACCGTTCGTCGCGGGGGTCGCCGACGACGCGCACGCCGTCTACGACCGCCGCCAGACCCACGCCGGGAGCTCGTGGGGGCCCGAGAGCATGGCCTGGGTCGCCAGGGTCGACGCCGAGCTGCTGCGCTGGCGCTGGGTGGCCGACGTCGAGCCGCCGTCCCAGCGCGAGCTCGTGGCGGCCTGGCGCGGCGTCGAGGCCCGGTTCGAGACGTTCGGCTCGCCCTACGAGCTGGCCTCGGTCCGAGCCACCCTCGCCGAGGTCCTGGCCGCGACCGGCGACACCGCCGGGGCCGACGTCGTCGCCGAGGCTGCGGTCGCGGCGGCCGAGTCGCTCGGGGCCAAGCCGTTGCTCGCCCGGCTCGGCAGGCCGGGTGCGGCGCCGAGACCGGTCGCCGGGCACGGCGTCAGCCTCACGCCGCGTGAGTCGGAGATCCTCGCCCTGGTCGCCCAGGGCCGCAGCAACGGCGAGATCGGCAGACAGCTCTTCATCAGCACCAAGACGGTCTCGGTCCACGTCTCCAACATCCTCGGCAAGCTCGGTGCCTCCGGTCGCACCGAGGCGGCGGCGATCGCCCGACGCGACGGGCTGCTCGGCTGAGCCTCATCGGCCAGGATGGTCAGGCGTGACAGCGCGAGGGTTGGGGTACGACCTCCTCGAGGGCGCGTTCGTCCTCGCCCTACCCCTCGAAGGAGACCACCCATGACGACCACCCCTGAGGAGCCCGCAGGCGGGCTCAGCGACGACGACATCACGGCCGGTGGCACCGGCGTCGACGAGCCGACCACCGGCGACGCGGACGGCACCGACGGCACCGATGGCGACGGCACGGACGGTGACGGCACCGACGGCACCGACGGAACGGACACCGACGGCACGGACGGCACTGACGGCGACGGGACCGACGGTGACGGCACCGACGGCACCGACGGGAGCGGGTCCTGAGCTCCTCGCTCGACCTGCTCAGCGGCGACGCCCAGACCTTCGCCACGAAGGTCTGGGCGTCGCGGGTGCTCATCCACCAGACCGAGCCCGAGCTGCTGACCGCCCTGCTCGCACTGGCCGACGTCGACCACCTCCTGACCGAGACCGCCATTCGGGTCCCGGCCGTCCGCGTCGCCCGTGACGGGAGCGTCCTCGCCGAGTCCGCGTTCGTCCGCAGCGGCGTCACGGTGGCCGGCAAGCCGCTGACCGGCCTGGTCGACCCGCGCAAGGTGCTGGCGCTCTACGACGCCGGGGCGACCGTGGTGCTCCAGGCCCTCCAGCGGTACTGGCCGCCGTTGACCGGCCTCGTGTCCCGGCTCGAGCTCGAGCTCGGACACCCCTGCCAGGCCAATGCCTACCTCACCCCGCCCGGGTCGCAGGGGTTCGCGGTGCACGAGGACCCCCACGACGTGTTCGTGTTCCAGACCCACGGCACCAAGCTGTGGGAGATCCACCACGCCGACGGCGACCGCCTCTGCGATCAGCATGCCGGCTGCCGGGTCGACGACGTCTTGATGCGTCCCGGGGTCTCGATGTACCTGCCGACCGGCACCCCGCACGCCGCCAGGGCCCAAGACACCGCCAGCCTCCACGTCACCGTCGGGATCAACCAGCGCACCTGGTCCGACCTTCTGCGGCAGGTGGTCGAGCCGCTGGTCGAGGAGCTGGCTACGGTGCACCTGCCGGCCGGAGTCCTGGGCAGCCCCGACGAGCTGGCCGCCGGTCTCGCCGAGCGGCTCGAGGCCTTCGCCGACGCCGTACGCCGGGTCGACACCCACGACGCGGTCGCCCGCGACGCCGAGCGGTTCCTGTGCAGCCGCAACCCGCGCTCGTCCGGGGGCCTGCTGGCCCGCTCCGCGGCTCGCGAGCTGACTCCCGAGAGTGCGCTGCGCCGCCGACCGGGCGTGCCGTGCGTCGTACGGCAGCGGGGAGATCGCCTGCTCCTCCTCCTCGGCGACCGGAGCCTCGACGTCCCGGCCTGGCTGGGTCCAGCCGTCTCCGAGCTCCGGCCCGGAGCCGTCCTCCGCCCGCGCGACCTGCCCCTCACCGAAGAGAGCGCGGTCGTGCTGTGCAGACGCCTGCTGCGCGAAGGGCTGCTCGAGCCGGCATGAGCGAGCGGTGCAGCGTCGCGGCTCGCGCGCGCGGTGACGAGCTGGCCGGGACGGCCACCCGGGTGAGCTCGTTCCTGCTGGTCGAGGACGCCGGCCCGTGGGGCGAGGTCGCGCTGCGGGACTCGCGGCTGCCCGACGACGTGGCCGCCTGGCTCCGTGCCCAGGCGGAGGCCACCCGGGTGCGGATCCTGTTGATACGTCGCCCGGGACGCACCACCCGCACCCGGCCGCGGGTGTTCGCCGTTCGCTCAGGGCAGTGGTGCGAGCGCGCCGAGCTCGACCGGATCGACGACGTGACGACCCTCGACGTCGCGGCGCTCGCGGCCGGGAGGTCGGTGGGCCTGGAACCTTGGGGCGAGCCGCTGGTCCTGGTGTGCACGCACGGTCGCCACGATGCCTGCTGTGCCGAACGCGGTCGGCCGCTGGCGGCCGAGCTGGGTCAGATCGAGCCGGGCCGGGTCTGGGAGTGCTCCCACCTGGGCGGTGACCGGTTCGCCGGCAACGTCCTGGTCCTTCCCGAGGGCCTCGGCTTCGGGCGCGTCGACGTCGCCGCGGCCGCCCGCCTGCTCGCCGACCTCGACCGGGGCGAGCTCGACCTCGACCTGCTGCGTGGTCGGTGCACCCTGCCGATGGCAGCGCAGTACGCCGAGGTGCAGCTGCGCCGCGAGCTCGCCGAGGTCCGCGACGATGCGCTGCGCTGCACCTCCCTACGACGGGTCGACGGACTCATGCGGGTGGCGTTCGAGCGCGAGGGCACGACGTACGACGTGTCGGTGCGCACCGTCCCCGGCCCGCCCGCGACCCTGACCTGCCGGGCCGCCGGCACCAACCCGGTGCCGCGTCACGAGATCATGTCGGTCACCACACCCGCGGGCTGAGCCGCACACATACTCCTAGTATGGCGACGGATCGGAGTCGCCATGACCACGCTCGACAACACCCCTGGCCAGCCCAGCACCGCGGCCCTGACCGCGCGCCGGTTCGAGCGGATGCGCCCGTTCGGCGGGCAGGAGGCACCGCGGTTCGCGACCCGCGGGCTGCCGCCAGGTCCTCGGTGGCCGGTCTGGCTTCAGAGCGTGGCCCTGCTGCGCTTCCGCCACCAGTTCGTGCCCCGCATGTGGCGGCGGTACGGCGACGTCTTCACCGTCCGGGTGATCCCGGGCGGGCGGCCGCTGGTGCTCTTCACGCGGCCCGAGCATGCCAAGGAGATCTTCGCCGGCGATCCCGAGGTGTTCCACGCGGGGAAGGGCAACGCCATCCTCGGGCCGATCATGGGTGAGCACTCCCTACTGCTCCAGGACGGTCGCGAGCACCAGCGTGCCCGCGCGCTGCTGATGCCGGCGTTCAACGGACACGCGCTGCGGGGGTACCGCGGCCTGGTGGAGGAGGTCGCGCGCGCCGAGGTGGCGCGGTGGCACTCCGGCGAGGAGTTCCGCAGCCTCGACCGGATGAACGCGCTGACCCTGGAGGTGATCCTGCGCGTCGTCTTCGGGGTCACCGAGGAGGCGCGGCTCGCGCCGCTGCGACCCTGCGTCACCCGCACGGTCGCCATCAGGCCGGCCGTGCTGCTGGGCTGGGGCTACCCGGTCCTCCAGCGGTTCGGGCCCTGGCGCAGGACGGTCCAGAACGCCTACCGCCTCGACGAGCTCATCTACGCCGAGATCCGCGAACGGCGCTCGGCGCCGGACCTGCCGCGGCGCGGCGACGTCCTCTCGCGGCTGATCCTGGCCGGCTCGGGTCACGAGGACGGCGCGCAGACGGAGCGGCTCACCGACGAGGAGCTGCGCGACCAGCTGGTCACCCTGCTGCTCGCCGGGCACGAGACCACCGCCTCGGCGCTGTCGTGGGCCCTGTACGAGCTCGGCCGCGACGCCGGAGAGCTCGCCCGGGCGCGCGCGGCCGCCCGGTCGGGCGACGACGCCCACCTCGAGGCCGTCCTGAAGGAGGCGATGCGGCTCCACCCGGTCATCCCCATGGTCGTGCGAACCCTGATGCGGCCGGCGACCGTGGGCGGCTGGGACCTGCCCGCTGGTGCCACGGTCGGACCCTCGATCCTGGTCGCCCACGCCCGTGCCGACAACCACCCCGACCCCGGGCGGTTCGCGCCCGACCGGTTCCTCGGCGCCAACCCGCCGGTCAACACCTGGATCCCCTTCGGAGGCGGCGTACGCCGGTGCATCGGCGCCGGGTTCTCGCTGATGGAGGGCGTGGAGGTGCTGCGCCAGGTTCTTGCGACGTACGCCGTGACAGCCGTGGGGACCGACCGGCCACGGGTCCGCAACATCACCAGCGTCCCCCACCGAGGCTCGCGGGTCCGGATCACGAGGGCATGAAAGTGGTCACGGGTTGCCCCATTTCCGACTCATGTCCCCGTCAGGACCGTCACAATCAGGTGTTATGGCATGGGGGGCTCGTCTTCGTGCGCTCCGGATGGATCTCGGGCCGTTCCGAGAGCACCGGGACTTCCGCCTGCTCCTGACCGCCGGGACGGTCTTCTATCTCGGCGGGATGATGACCTACGTCGCGATCCCGTTCCAGATCTACCAGCTCACGCACTCCAACTTCGCGGTCGGCGCGGTCGGCCTGGTCGAGCTCGTGCCCCTGGTCGTCTTCGGCCTGTACGGCGGCGCCCTGGCCGATCACGTCGACCGCCGGCTGCTGCTGATCTGGACCGGCATCGCGCAGGCGGCGTTCACGGCCTGGCTCTGCATCAACGCCTTCTCGTCGCACCCCGCGCTGTGGGAGATCTTCGTGGTCTCGGGCCTGCTGTCCTCCGCCTCGGCCCTTCAGCGGCCCTCGCGCGAGGCGCTGCTGCCGCGCACGGTGCGCCACGACGAGCTCACCGCCGCCAACGCGCTCTCGAGCTTCGGCATGCAGGCCGGAGTGCTGGTCGGGCCCACGATCGGCGGACTCATCGTCGCCTCGGCCGGGCCCGGCTGGTGCTTCCTGGTCGACATCGTGGGGCTCTTCGCCGCCTCGATGATGTACGCCGCGATGCGCCGCTACCCCCATGTCGGCGAGACCGAGGCGCCCAGCCTGGCCGGCATCGGCGAGGGCCTGCGGTACGCGCTGAGCCGGCGTGACCTCCTCGGCACCTACGTCGTCGACCTCGCCGCGATGCTGCTGGCGATGCCGGTGGTGCTCTTCCCGGCGCTGGCGCAGAAGGTCTTCGGCGACCCGCACCTGCTCGGGCTGCTCTACTCCGCCGAGACCGTCGGGGCGCTGCTCGCGACGGCGTCGTCGGGCTGGACCCGCCGCGTGCACCACCACGGCCGCGCCATCGTGCTGGCCGCGGTGACCTACGGCGCCTTCATCGCCCTGGCCGGCTGGGCGCCGTCCATCTGGCTGGCGGTGCTGTTCTTCACCCTGGCCGGTGCGGCCGACATGATCTCCGCTGTCTTCCGCGGCACCATCTGGGCCCAGACCATCCCCGACACGCTGCGGGGACGCCTGGCCGGCATCGAGATGCTGAGCTACTCCGTCGGCCCGCTCGGCGGCCAGGTCCGCGCCGGCGTCGTGGCCGACCGCTGGACCGTCCGCGGCTCGATCGTCAGCGGCGGCGTCTCCTGCGTGGCCGGCGTGGCGCTCACCGCCGTCTGGCTGCACGACTTCTGGCGGTACGACGAGCGCACCGACGAGTTCGCCCAGGCGCAGCGTGCGGCCCGGGTGGCGGTGGCGGAGACCGCCGGCCCCTGAGCGGCGACGTTCACGGGCCGCGGAGCGCTGCCCGGACACCGCGGCGAGCGGGGCAGCGAACCTGCTCGCAAGCCCCCGGCACCCCGGCGTTTGGGTCTGGGCGCGCAGTCCGAGACAATGGCGACCTCGAAGGAGGTGGCGGCACCGTGTCGGCTGATGAGAACCGCCCCGTGCTCGCCGGGCTCGCCGCGCTGGTCGGAGTCGCGCTGGCCGTGGGCCTGATCGCGTCCGTCGCGGTCGTGGCGGGGGCGCACGTGCTCGGGCTCGGCGGCGGTCACGCGGCCGCGGTCGGTGCCAACGACGGGGCGACGATGATCGTCCCCAGGCCGGGCAAGACCCAGTCCGCCGACGGCCCGTCGATCACCCTCGGCTCCAGCCCGACGACGTCGACCACCGATGGCGGCAAGGCGCCGACGATCAAGAAGCCGAAGAAGCAGATCTCGCTCCAGGCGGGCGAGACGTCGGTGGCGCCGATGGGCCGCATCGATCTGAGCGGCACCTACCCGGGCGGCGAGGGCGAGGTCCTCAACGTCCAGAAGTTCAGCAACGGCTCCTGGCAGGACTTCTACTCCATCTCCACCGCGGTCACCAACGGCACCTTCTCGACGTACATCCAGACCGGCACGCCGGGGATGAACCGCCTCCGGGTCATCGACAGCGACACCAAGCTCGCCTCCAACGAGGTCCGCGTCCAGATTCGCTAGCGCCGCCACCGATAGTACGGATCAGGAGACTGGTCTTGGGCGACCTGCGACAAGCCTGGTGATCCGTACTATCGGGACGGCGGGTCAGGTGGTGGGGCAGGTCGACGTCGCGGCGCGCGGGGTACGCCGCGCGGCGAGGTGGCGGCGTACCCAGCCGATCGTGCCCGGCTGACCCGCGACGACCCCACCCAGCACGAGCAGCATGCCGGCGGCCTGTACCCAGCCGAAGGCCTCGCCGGCGACGGCGACCCCCAGGGCGGTCCCGACCACGGGGTTGACCAGTCCGATCAGGGAGACGGCCCCGGCGGGCATCGCGCGCAGCCCGGTGAACCAGCACCAGTACGCGACGCCGGTGCCGGCGACCATCAGCCAGAGGTACCCGGCCACGGCGTGCGCCCCGAGGTGCGGCGGCGGGCCCTCGACGAGCAGGGCGACCGGGAGCAGGGCGATCCCGCCCGCGACGAGCTGCCAGGAGACCAGGGTCAGCATGTCGACCGGCGGCGTCCAGCGCTTGATCAGCACGAAGCCGAGGGCCGAGACGACGACGGACCCGAAGGCCGCGAGCAGGCCGAGGGTGTCCAGGTGTCCGGGTGAGCGGAGCACCAGGAGGCCGACGCCAGCGAGCCCGATGCCGGCCGCGGCGATCCGGGCGAGCCCCGCGCGCTCGCCGATCAGCACGGCCGCCAGGGCCATCACCGCCAGCGGGGAGGTCGCCTGGAGCGTGGCGGCGAGCCCGCCGGGCAGGCGGTAGGCGGCGAGGAAGAGCAGCGGGAAGAACATCCCGATGTTGCACACGCCGAGCAGCGCGGCCCGCCACCACCAGTCGCGCTGGGGCAGCCGTCGGGTGAACGCCAGCAGCACCAGGCCGGTGGGCAGCGCCCGGAGGGTGGCCGACAGCAGCGGCCGGTCGGGCGGCAGCAGGCGCTCGGTGACCAGGTACGTCGTACCCCAGGCGGCGGGGGCGAAGGCGGTGAGGGCGGCTGCGCGCCAACCGGTAGTTTCCATGGAAACTATTATACCTTCCCGGGAAGATATAGTGAAGACATGGAGCCCGACCACGTGGACCGGATTCTCGAGCAGTGGGCGCGGGAGCGCCCCGATCTCGACGCGTCGCCGATCGGCCTGATCGGACGGCTGCACCGGCTCGGCGACGTGCTGAACGTCGAGCTCCGCCGGTTCTTCGCCGAGGCCGGGCTGGGCGACGGGGACTTCGACGTCCTGGTCACGCTGCGCCGCAACGGCACGCCGTACGAGCTGACGCCGGGGGAGCTCGGCGCCTCGACCATGGTCACCTCCTCGGCCGTGACCAAGCGGATCGACCGCCTGGAGCGGGCGGGCCTGGTGACTCGCACGGTCTCACCCGACGACGCGCGGTCGCGACGGATCCGGCTGACCGGTCCCGGCTTCGAGCTCGTCGACCGGCTGATGGGGGAGCACGTCGCGAACGAGCGCCGCCTCGTCGACGGGCTCAGCGAGCGCGACCGCACCCAGCTCGCTGCCCTTCTCCGCCGCTGGGGCCAGGCCCTCGACCGCTGACCCGGCACCTCGTGCCGGGTCAGGGTGCCGGGTCAGGGGGCCGGGTCAGCGGCCTGTGAAGGTGGTGGGGTTGGGGCCGGTGCGGCCGGTGGCGCCTCGGTCGAGGGCGGCGATGCCGGCCAGGTCGTCGTCGGAGAGCTCGAAGTCGAACAGTGCGGCGTTCTCCTCGATCCGCTCGCGGTGGGTCGACTTGGGGAAGATGATGTCGCCGCGCTGGAGGTGCCAGCGCAGGACGACCTGGGCGGGAGTGCGCTCGACCCGCCGGGCGATGCCTTCGATGGTCGCGTCGCCGGCGATCCGGCCGCGCGCGATCGGCGACCACGCCTCGGTGGCGATGCCGTGACGCGCGTCGGCCGCCCGGGCCGCCTCGTTGGTGAAGTAGGGGTTGACCTCGATCTGGTTGACCGCCGGGACCACGCCGACCTCGTCGAGGATCCGGTCCAGGTGCTCGGGCTCGAAGTTGGAGACCCCGACCGACGTCGTCCCGCCCGACTCGCGCAGCTCGACCATGGTCCGCCAGGTGCTGGCGAAGTCGCCGTCGTACCTCGTCGGCAGCGGCCAGTGGATGAGGAACAGGTCGACCCGGCCCAGGCCGAGCTTGTCCAGCGACTCGGTCAGCGACCGACGGGCGTCGTCGGGGAGGTGGTTGTCGTTGTTGAGCTTGGTGGTCACGTAGAGCTCGTCGCGTGGGATGCCGCTCGCCGCGATCGCGGCCCCGACCTCGCGCTCGTTGCCGTACATCTGGGCGGTGTCGAGGTGCCGGTAGCCCGTCTCGAGGGCGATCTCGACGGTCTCCTGGGTCTGCCCGGGCTCGACCAGGAAGACCCCGAAGCCGAGCTGGGGGATCGACGTGCCGTCGTTGAGGGCGATGTCGGGGACAGGGAGCGGCGATGCAGTCATGCCAGGCGTGACAACACGGTGGGGCGACTTATTCCGTGCCCAGCGCAGGTGAGGCTCGCCACGTTGGCCCAACCCTGTTAGATGGGGGCCGTGCGCATCATCCCGACCCTCGCTCCGCTCGCGCTCGTCGCGGCGCTGACGGCAGCCTGTGGCGGCGGGTCCAGCTCGGGCGGGTCGACGGACGACTCGACCATCCACGGCGCGTCGTCCGGCTTCGAGGTCCGACCGGTCTTCGCGCGCTACGCCCCCGGAGTTCCCTTCGGGCCCGAGGTGCCGCAGGCGCTGGTCCAGGTCATGCAGAACCAGGCCTGCCCGATGACGGCCCAGATCATCGACGGCTATCTCATGGAGTGCGACGCCGGGAAGACCGTCTACGCGCTCCAGAACCCCATCGTCAGCGGCAGCGTCGAGTCGGCCACCGCCATGCAGATCGGCCACAAGAACATCTGGTACGTCGAGGTGGGGCTCGACTCGAGCACCGCCTCGAAGCTCGCCGCCGAGGTGCCGTCGATGACCGGCGAGCAGCTGGCCTTCACCTACGGCGGCACGGTGCTGACGTCGATCGCGATCGACAGCTCGTTCCATCCCACGCACTTCGCGATCACCGGCGACTACGACCAGTCGTCGGCGACCAAGCTCGCCTCGCAGCTCAAGTGAGGGTCGTCCGATCCGGCGGAGCCGGGGCGGACGACCGGGACGCACGTCGCGGCACGCTCGCGCCCACGACCTAGCCGCCCGACTCGTTCGGCCTGCGCCACTGCCGCTCGAACGGCAGTCGCCAGGTGAACGGCGCGACCAGCTGGTGGATCTGGTTGGGACCCCACGACCCCTGCGCGTACGGGCGTACGACGGGCGGGTTCTCCAGCAGCGGCGTCGAGATCTCCCAGAGCCGCTCGATGCCCTCCGCGGTCGTGAACAGCGTGCGGTCACCGCGGGCGGCGTCGTAGATCAGTCGCTCGTAGGCCTCGAGCACCGCGCCGGCCCAGCCGGTGTCGTGCATGGCGAACTGCATGGACAGCTTGTCCAGCTTCATCCCCGCGCCCGGACGCTTGCCGTAGAACGACAGCGACATCTTGGCCTCGTCGGCCAGGTCGAAGGTCAGGTGGTCGGGTCCGTGGTCGCCGACCCCGGAGCCGGTGGGGAACATCGACCGCGGCGGCTCGCGGAAGGCGATGGAGATGATCCGAGCGCCCTCGCCCATCCGCTTGCCGGTGCGCAGGTAGAAGGGAACGCCGGCCCAGCGCCAGTTGTCGACGTAGCACTTGAGCGCGACGAAGGTCTCGGTCTCGGAGTCGGGGGCGACGCCGTCGATGTCGCGGTACCCGACGTACTGTCCGCGAACGACGTCGCTCGGCTCGATCGGCAGCATGGAGCGGAAGACCTTGTTCTTCTCCTCGCCGATGGCGTCCGGCTCCAGGGCGGTCGGCGGCTCCATAGCCGCGAACGCCATCACCTGGAACAGGTGGGTGACCACCATGTCGCGGTAGGCGCCGGTGCTCTCGTAGAAGTTCGCCCGCTGGTCGAGCCCGAGCTCCTCGGGAACGTCGATCTGGATGTGGTCGATGTGGTTGCGGTGCCAGATCGGCTCGAAGAGGCCGTTGGCGAAGCGGAAGGCGAGGATGTTCTGGGCCGCCTCCTTGCCCAGGAAGTGGTCGATGCGGAAGATCTGCTCCTCGCGGAAGACCTGGTGCAGCTCGGAGTTGAGCTTGCGGGCACTCGCCAGGTCGGTGCCGAACGGCTTCTCCATCACGATCCGGCTGTTCTCGACGAGCCCCGCCTCGGCCAGCTCCTTGACGACCGACAGCGCCGCCTTGGGGGGCACGCTGAGGTAGTGCAGGCGGTCGAACTCGCCGAGCCGGCTGCCCTCGGCCTCCTCGATGCTGCGCCGCAGCCCTTCGGCCCCGCCGTCGCCGGGAGCCCAGTGCAGCAGCTTGGAGAACTCCGGCCAGCCGTCGGTGTCGTGGTCGTCGCCGCCGAACTCCTCGACCGCCTGGTGGGCGAAGTCCAGGAACGACTCGCGGTCGTGCTCGTCCAGGGAGGTCCCGACGACCAGGATGTCGCGCATCAAGCCGGTCTGGAACAGGTGGAGGAGGCCGGGCAGCAGCTTGCGACGGCTGAGGTCGCCGGTCGCCCCGAAGAGGACGACGGTCGTGGGCTTGATCGACATGCCTACAGCCTGCCCCTCCGACTCGGAGGCGACAACCGGGCTCGCCAAGGTTCACGGAGTCGACACTGCCGCCCGCGGCTCACGCCCCCCGCTGGGCGGCCAGCCGGTAGAGGTCAGCCGCGGCTCTCGGCCAGGGACTCCTCGCGGTCGGCCGCCTCGCCCTCGTCCGGTACGTCGTGCTCGTCGGCCGCCTGGTCGGCGGCAGCCTCGTCGGACTCGGCGCCCTCGCCGTCGGTGGCCTCGTCGCTGGCGGCCTCGTGGCTGGGGGCCTCGTCGCCGGGGGCATCGTCGGTCTGGGCGTCGGCGGCGTGCTCGTCGGTCGGGGTCTGGACCCGGCCGGCGTCGTCGTCCTCGTCGGCCCCGAAGGCGCTCAGCGGCATCTGCGCGGTCCCGGTCAGGGTGGCCAGCATCTGCCGGACGTTGGAAAGCTGGGCGTTGATGCTGTCGCGGCGCTGGCTCGCGGCGGCGAGCTCACGGTCGGAGTCTCCGCGGACCCGCTCCGCGGTCGCCTTGGCGTCGTTGACGATCCGCGTCGCCTCGGCCCGCGCATCCTCGACCAGGCGGGCGGCCTCTCGCCCGGCCTCGACGCGCGCCTGCTCGGCGTCGGTCCGGGTGCGCTCGGCCAGCTGGTGGGCCTCGTCGAGCCGCGACTGCGTCTCGGCCATCTTCTGGGTGAACTCGTCCTCGGCGGCCTGCCGGCGCCCGGCCAGGGTCGTCTCGAAGTCGGCGGCAGCCTTGGCGGCGCGCGCACGCTGCTCCTCGTAGACGGCCTCCGCCTCCTGGAGCCGGACCGAGGCGTCGCGCTCGGCGCTGTCGCGGTGCTCGTCAGCCGCCTTGCGGGCGTCCTCCTCGATCCGCGCGGCCGCGGCGCCCGCCTCGCTGCGCGTGCGCGCGGCGTACTGGTCGGCCTCGTCGCGGGCCTTGGCCGCCGTCTGGTGGACCGAGGTGGAGTGTGCCTCGGCGTCGTCGTGGGCGCGCTGCCGCAGCTCGGCGGCCTCGGTGTCGGCCAGCGACAGGATCTGCCCCACGCGGTCGCCGAGGTGCTCGAAGGACGGCGGCTCCGACGACGTGGACGCCGCGTCGTGCAGCTCCTGGACCCGAGCGGCGAGTCCGTCGCGCTGTTGGGTCAGGGTGCTGTTGGCCGCGGCGAGCTCCTCGAGGCGGCGCTCGACCTCGGCCGGGTCGTAGCCGCGCATGACGGTCTTGAAGGGGTTGCTCAGATCGCTCACTGGTCGGGTTCCTGTGGTGTGGGGGGATGGGTCGGGGTCGGAACTGCAAGGGCCTGGATGACCCCCGAGAGCTGTCCCAGCTCCTGGGTGATGCCGTCGCGCTGGCGGACGAGCAGGGCCACCTCGGCCCGCGCGTCCTCGACGATACGCCGTGCCTGAGCTCGGAGGTCGTCGGCTTCCTGCCGGGCCGAGGCCACCAGCGCCGCGCCTTGGTCGCGCGCGCGCCGTAGCTCGTCGTCGGCCGAGCGTTGCTGCTGGAGGACATGGTCGGCCACCTGCTCGCGCAGCGCCCGCGCTCCCCGCTCGGCCTCGGCGAGGCGGTGGGACGCCCGCTCCTCGGCCGCGGCCAGCACGGCCTCGGCGTCCTCGCGGGTACGACGGGCGTCCAGCTCGCCGGCAGCCCGGGTCTGCTGGGCTTCGCCGGCCGCACTGGCCAAGGCGTCCGCACCCGACCGGCGACGCTGCTCGGCCTCGAGCCGCGAGGTCTCGGCCTCGCCGGCCAGGCGCTCGCGGACGCGGCCGGACACCTCCGCGAGTGCCCGGCGGGCCCGGCGTACGACGTCGGCGGCGTCGCGGCTGCCGACCGCGCGGAGGCGGTCGGACTCGAGGTCGGCCGCGGCCAGCAGGGACTGGACCGTCTGCTGCGTCCAGACCGTCTGCTCGGCCGCGGCGGCGAGCTGGCGCTGTGCCTCGGCCTCGGCCCCGGCGATCCGGTCGGCGGCTCGGGTCTGGGCCTCGGTCAGCGTGCGCTCGGCCTCACCGCGGGTCGCGTCGGCGTCGGCCGCGGCGTCGTCGCGGATGGCCTTGGCGTCGTGGTCGGCCTGCGCGCGCAGGCTGGCGACCTCGTCGTGCGCGTCGGCGACGAGCCGCTCGGCCGCGGCCGCCGCCTCGGCGGTGCGCGACTCGACCAGGTCTCGGGTCTCGGAGTCGTGCTGGTCGGCGCGCGCCCGCGCACTCGCGAGCACGGCGTCGGCCTGCTGCTGAGCCTCGTCGAGGGCCTGCCGGGCGGCGGCGCGAGCCTCGTCGTGGGCCGCCTGACCCGCTGAGGCGTGGGCGGCGGCGGCCCGCTCGGCCTCGGCGACGATCTGGTCGTGGTGGGTCTGGGCCGAGTGCATGAGCAGCTGGGCCTGCTGGCCGGCGTCGCTGACGATCTGCTGGGCGTCGGTCGAGGTGTCGTCGAGCAGGCGCTGGGCCCGGTCTCGCGCCCGGGTCGCCTCGACGTGCAGCTCGGCGGCGTCCTCGTGGAGTGAGCGGGCCTGCTCGGCGTGGGCGTCGGCCTCCTCCTGCGCGCGCGCCTCGAGCTCCTCGGCCACCCGTTGGGCATGCCGGAGCAGCGCGGCTGCGCGCTCGCTGCCGGCAGACTCGAGGGGCGGGCCGGCCGGACCGTCGGGGGAGGCGGTCATGCCGCCATCCTCGCAAACGTTGGCAGTTCGCGGGAGTCCTTCGCGCTCCCTTGCCTTGGGGGCGGCCGTCGTCAAATCCCCCGCTGAAGCGGGGGATTCGGCACTTCCTGGCCGTTGCAACCCCCAAGAAGTGACAACAGAGGCCAGGAAGTACGCCGTCGAGCGAGGGGACCGCACGGGTCAGCGCAGGGTGGGGCACCCTCGGGACCCCGCTCACCCAGCGCCCCGGGCAGGCTCAGCGGCGGAAGCGCAGGGTGACGATCTGGAACGGGCGCAGCTCGAGCTCCTCGCCGTCCCACACCGCGAGGCCGGCGCGCGGCCGCTCGAGCAGGTCCACGACGTCGGCTCCGGAGGTCTGGAACGACGGCGTGACCCGCACCCGCGCCCGAGCACCCAGCGGCTCGTAGAGACGTACGACGACGTCGTCCGAGCCGTCCTCGGCGAGCTTCACCGCCTCGACGTACGCCGGAGCGCCGGTGACCGCGACCAGCGGCTCGACGGCCCGACCGGGACGGCGCCGCAGGGGCAGGTTCAGCCCGTAGCCCGCCCGGGCGGCGCCGGCCACGTCGGCCCCGGGGACGATCGCGTGCCGGAACCTGTGCCGGCCCTGGTCGGTCACCGGGTCCGGGAAGCGCGGCGCGCGCAGCAGGCTCGCCCGGATCCGTGAGTACGTCCCGCCACCCTTGCGCGGGTGCCGGCTGACGTCGTGCCCGTACGTCGTGTGGTTGGCCAGCGCGACGCCGTACCCCGGCTCGGCGACCATCGCCCACCGGTGCGCGCAGACCTCGAACCGTGCGGCGTCCCAGCTGGTGTTGACGTGGGTCGGGCGGACGACGTGCCCGAACTGGGTCTCGTAGCGCGCCTCGTCGGCGTGCACGTCGCAGTCGACGGCCAGCTTGAGCACCCTGTCCGACTCGTGCCAGTCGACCTCGGTGTCGACCTCGATCCGCCCGAGATGCAGCGAGATCCGCTGCGCCACCGAGGAGTCGCCGAAGCTGCGGCGTACGACGACCGCGTCGCCGTCGACGCGCACCTCCTCGGCCGCAGTCAGGGGCACGACCGTGTGCCGGTAGTGCTCGTCGAGGTCCCAGGCGTCCCAACGGTTGGGGTGGTCGGGGTGGAGCTCGAGCAGGTTGGCGGCACCACCCGGCGGCAGCGCCTCGCGGTCGTGGCGCAGGTCCACGATCGAGCGGATCACGCCGTCCGCGTCGACGCGCACCCGGAAGTAGTCGCTCTCGAGCCCGGCCCCGCCCTCCGCGCTCGGCCACGCCGTGGAGACCAGCCGCTCGTCCTCGGCCGTGCCCGCGCCCAGTGCCGGGACGCCGAGCCGCGCCAGCGGCGCCGCGTTGAACGCGACCGTCTCCTCGCCCGGGCCGGCCAAGGCGTCCAGCGCGCGCCCGATGACGGCCTCGAGGTCGGCGGACACCCGGTCGTAGGTGGCGCGCGCCTCGCGGTGCACCCAGGCGATCGACGAGCCCGGCAGGATGTCGTGGAACTGGTGCAGAAGCACCGTCTCCCACGCGGCGCGCAGGGCCTCGTAGGGGTACTCCAGGAGCCCCCGAACCGCCGCGGTCGCACTCCACAGCTCCGCCTCGCGGAGCAGGTGCTCGCAACGCCGGTTGCCGGCCTTCATGGCGGCCTGGGAGGTGTAGGTGCCGCGGTGGATCTCCAGGTACAGCTCTCCGGCCCAGACCGGGGCGCGGTCGGCGTACTCCTCCTCGGCCGCGGCGAAGAAGTCCGCAGGCGACTCGATCCGGACCCGCGGCGAGCCGTCGAGGTCGGCGGTGCGACGGGCCCGGGCGAGCATCTCGCGGGTGGGGCCACCGCCACCGTCGCCGTACCCGAACGGGACCAGCGCGCGCGACGCGCTGCCCCTGTCCCGGAAGTTGGCCGCGGAGTGCGCGAGCTCCTCGCCGCTGAGCTCGGCGTTGTAGGTGTCGACCGGCGGGAAGTGGGTGAAGACGCGCGTGCCGTCGATGCCCTCCCACCAGAAAGTGTGGTGGGGGAAGGGGTTGGTGGTGTTCCACGAGATCTTCTGGGTCAGGAACCACCGCATGCCCGCGAGGTCGACGATCTGCGGCAGCGCCGCGGTGTACCCGAACGAGTCGGGCAGCCACACCTCGCGCGGCTCGACGCCGAGGTGCTCGGCGAACCAGCGCTTCCCGAGCACGAGCTGCCTCGCCATCGCCTCGCCGCCGACCAGGTTGGTGTCCGACTCGACCCACATGCCACCGACCGGCACGAAGCGGCCCTGGTCGACGTAGGTCCGCACCCGGGCGAACAGCTCGGGGTACGACGCCTCCAGCCACGCCCACTGCTGGGCGCTCGACATCGCGTAGACCAGCGAGTCGTCTGAGTCCATGAGCTGGACGACGTTGGCGACCGTGCGCGCCACCTTGCGAACCGTCTCGCGCAGGGGCCACAGCCACGCCGAGTCGATGTGCGCGTGGCCGACCGCCGAGACGACGTGGCCGCCGGGTGCAGCCCGGGAGCCGAGCACGCCGGCCAGCTCGGCCCGCGCGCGAGCCGCGGTACCGGTCACGTCGGCGAGGTCGAGCGCATCGAGAGCCCGCTCGACGGCGTCGAGCAGCTCGCGGGCACGGTGGTCGTCGGGGAGCGAGCGTCGTACGCCGTCGGCGACCTCGAGGTCCGCGACGAGGTCGGCCACCGCGGTCTCCCTCCGGCACAGGTCAGCGCGCGCCAGGCGGTAGAGGGGAACGTCGCCGGACGTCGCGCGGTCGCCCAGCAGCGTGGGGCGGAAGCCGGTGAGCACGGTCGGGTTGGCCGCTGCCTCGACGTACCACTCGACGTGCCCCCCGGGCGGGCTGTTCGGGACCGGGACCCAGTCGTTGAGCGGGTTGAGCCCCTTCACGACCCGGCCCTCCGGGTCGTGGACCAGGCCCTCGGCCTGGAAGCCCGGCTGGGCCTGGGTGAACCCCAGGTCCAGCACCGCCTCGGCGTCGTCGAGCCCCGCCGGCACCTCGCCGCTGACGCGGAACCACGTCGTGCTCCACGGCGGCCCCCAGGCCAGCCCGACCTGGGCCGGCTCGTACGGCGCGGCTCTCGCCACGTCGTACCCGACCGGATCGCCGACCAGGCCGTCGTCGGCCGGCGGGACACGCCACACCTCGACGGTCAACGCGGCCACGGTGGGGTGGATCGCCGGACGCAGCCGCTCGTCGAGCGTGCGCCGGAGCCGAGCCTCGACCTCGTGCTGCCGCTCGTGCATGCCCCGACGCTAGCGTCGCGCGCGCCTCGCCGCCTTGGCGTCGCTGGCGATACCCCGGTAGCCCTCCGCGACGCCGCCTGGCGATGCACGCACCCCAACGCCGCGAACCCGTCCGAGCATCTCGCCCCCACGCCGCCAGCGCGAAGTATCGGAGGCGTCGGTCAGAGGAGGAGCTGGTAGAACGCCGTGTCGATCCATCGGTCGAACTTGCGCCCGGCCTCGCGCAGGGTGCCTGCGTGCTCGAAGCCGCAGGCCTCGTGCAGCGCCACGCTCGCCGGGTTGGGAAGGGCGACCACGGCGAGCACGACGTGGATCCCGTCGGCCCGGACCCGGTCGAGCAGCTCGTCGTACAGCACTCGCCCGAGCCCGCGCCCGCGTGCTCGCTCGGCGAGGTAGACGGTCGACTCCCGGGTGAAGCGGTAGGCGGGCCGCGGCCGGTACGCCGAGGAGTAGGCGAACCCGACCACGTCCCCGTCGTCGTCGGCCACCAGGAAGTGGTCCCCGGGCTCGGTGCGACCGAGGAGCTTGCGCCACGTGGAGGCCGGGGCCGGCTCGACGTCGAACGTCGCGTGGCCCGTGCGCACCTGCTCGTCGTAGATCGCCGAGGCATCGGCGAGATCCGCGGCCAGCCCCGGCCTGATGGACTCCGGGCTCGGCACGCTCTCACGCTAGTGCGCTCACGACCGGACCGGTCATCGAGCTCCGCTCTTCTGTCAGATTGCGAACAGACAGCTGCCAGGCCCGCGCCTACGTTCGAAGGACCAGCGCCGGAGGCCTCGGAACCGCTCCTCCGGCCACCACACAAGGGGACACACACGCATGAACCGACCAGAAGACGCGCGCGCCCGGAGGCGGACGCGTTCCGCGGTACTGGGCATCCCGGCCCTTCTCGGCGTCGCCCTCGGGGCGCTCGCCCTTCCGTCACCGGCGAACGCCGTCGGCGCCGGCACCTACGCCTACGCGACCAGTGCCTCGGGCGTCAGCGTGGTCGACACCGCGACCGGCACGGTGGCCGCGAGCATCACGACCGCGAACGCCGCCCAGACCGTCGTGTCGCCGAACGGTCTTCGTGCCTACTCGATCGACTACTCCGCCGGCACCGTGGCGGTCATCGACACGGCCCAGGAGGCCGTCGTCGACACGGTGGCCCTGCCGGACGGCTCCGCGCCGGACGCCGAGGCGCTGTCGCCTGACGGGAGCAAGCTGTACGTCGCGGACTACTACGACAGCCGGGTGTTCGTGCTCGACACGGCCACCGGCAGCGTGTCGGCGACGATCGCGACCGGTCAGTACCCGGACGCGATCGCGGCCACGGCGACGCATCTGTACGTCGCGGACTTCGGCACCGACGGCAGCACCGACAACATCAGCGTCGTCGACGTGGCGACGAACGCGGTCACCTCCACCATCGCGACCCCGGACGCCGTGGCGACCTTCGCCGTGGTCCCGGGAACCAACCTGATGTACGCCGCGGGATACGACGACAGCAACCTCATGGTCCTCGACCTGTCGACCAACACCATGCTCCGCACGCAGACCGACATCTCCGGCATCACCGCCCTCGCGGTCTCCCCGGACGGCAGTCGGACCTACGTCGCGACGCTCCACAACGGCATCTACGCGCTGGACAGCGTGTCTGGCACGCTCATCCTGAGCGCCGACGCCGGGCAGGTCGGAGCCGGTGCCGGCGGCGTGGTCGACATGAGCGTGGCCTCGACCGGCGCCATCGAGCTGGGCGTGAACATCAGCGGCGGCTCGCTCGTGGTCGGTGTGGCCCCGACCACGCTCACCGCGAGCACGACCTCCACCACGCTCGCGTCGATGGTGGACCTCAGCACGGGCACGATCGCCCCGGCGCCCGCCGGCAAGGCGGACGTCCAGACCAAGATCACCGGTCCTACGTCGGGATCCACCGGCAAGGCGTACACCTACACCGAGACCGTGAAGAACGCCGGTCCCGGCGTCGCGTCCAAGGTGGGAGCGACGTTCCTCGTCCCGCCGGGGGCCTCGCTGGTCTCGGCCAGCGGGAGCTACACCAAGATCGACACCCCGATCGGCCGGCTGGTCGTGTGGAGGACGGTGCCGAGCATGGCGGCGAGCGCGTCGTCGACGTACACGGTCACCCTGAAGTTCACCGGCAAGGGAACCAAGGTGCTGACCGGCGTCGCGGGGTCGCTCTCCACTCCCGACCCGAAGCTCGTCAACAACCTGGCGCTGGCGACGACGAAGGTGAAGTAGCACCGAGGAGCCAGCACTGATGGCCCGTCCCTCCTGGGGCGGGCCATCAGCTCGTCACGCGAGCAGTCCGTGCGCCCGGAACATCCGGTCGTAGATCGCACGCACGACCGGCTCCTTGACCGCGTTGTAGTCCATGACCGTCCCGCCTCCGGCACGGGCGTTGACCACGGCCGCCGCCCCGCGCTTGGTGTCGGCATACAGCGCGAGGTCGTCGGGATGGTCCAGCAGCCACTGGCGGAACAGCTGGTGCCGGACGATCTCGGGGCAGTCCGGGCCGAAGACGTGCAGGTGGGTCATCGGGTCGGCGTGCTTGAGCATCCGGTGACCGTGCCACCAGGGCTCGCGGACCGTGTGCACGAAGCCGGCCGCCTCCAGCGCGGGGATGTACGACGCCTCGTCACCCGGGTCGGCCACGACCAGGTCGACGTCGATGACCGGCTTCGCGGGCAGGCCGGGGACCGAGGTCGAGCCGACGTGGTTCAGCTCCAGCACGACGTCTGCGAGCGCGGCCTCGATCCGCGCCGCGACGGAGGCGAAGTCGGCCGGCCAGCCCGCGTCGTAGTCGACGACCTCGATCTCGTACGGTGGCGCCGGCTCGCCGACCCAGGGGCTCCGACCCGGAGGCGCGTCGTGGTGACGGGTGATCTCCTCGTCGCTCGGCATGGACGCCACGCTAACGCCAGGCGAACTTCGGGCTTGTGTCAGCAAGCGAACAGACAAGCAAAGTCCCGCGAAGTACGTTGCGCGTGTTCTGCTGCTCGGGCGGCACACGAGCAGCCCAAGCACCCGGGGAGAGATCGCCTTGTCATCAGCACGCCGTACCTTTCGCCGCCCGGCCGCCGCTCCGCTCGCCATCGCCGGGATCCTGACCGGTCTGCTCTGGCTCCCGGCGCCGTCCGCTCAGGCCCTCGGGGCCGGCACGTATGCCTATGTCACGAACTCGGCCACCGGCCAGGACTCGGTGTTCGTCGTCGACACCGCGACCGGCTCCACGGTCGCCAACGTGCCCGTCGCCAGCTACCCGTCGGCTGTGGCCGTCTCGGCCGACGGGCTCAAGGCCTACGTCGCGGAGGACTCCGGGGTGCAGGTGATCGACGCGACCCAGGAGGCCGTGGTCGACACGATCGCCCTGCCGGGCAACGGGTCGATCTCCGAGGCTGTCGATGTCGCCCTCTCGCCCGACGGCACCCGTCTCTACGTCGTCGACCTCGGTCAAGGGGAGCTGTTCGTCCTCGACACGGCCACCGACCAGGTCACCGCGACCATCACGGTGGGCAGCGATCCCACGTCCGTGGTCGCCACGTCCACCCAGGTCTACGTCGCGAACTCCGGCGACGACACCGTCTCGGTGGTCGACCCCGCGTCGAACACCGTCACCAGCACCTTCGACGCCGGCGGGGAGCCGACCGGCCTGGCGCTGGTCCCGGCGGCAGGCCGCCTCTACGTCGCCGACAACGTGGGTGACGTCGTGTCGGTGTTCGACACCTCGACGAACAGCCTGATCACCACGGTGGCTGCCCCGGGCGCCTACCAGCTGGCCGTCTCGCCGGACGGAGGCCGCGTCTATGCCTCCGTCGACAACGGGATCCTGGTGCTCGACAGCGCCTCCAGCACGGTCCTGACCACCATCGACACCGGCACCGCCAGGTTCGCCGACGTGACCGTGGGGCCGGATGGCCGGATCTACGACGCCGACGGCACCAACAACACCGGATCCCTCGACGTCTTCGACCCGGTGACGTTCCAGCAGGTCTCGACGACGACGCTGTCGGGCATCCTCAACTCGGTGACGATCGGCACCATCGCGCCGCCGCCGCCGCCGGCGAAGAAGGCCGACGTCCAGGTCCGGATCAGCGGACCGTCGCGCGGCTCCGCGCGGACGACGTACGCCTACACCGAGACGGTGCGCAACGCCGGACCCGGTAGGGCCTCGCGAGTCCTGGCCAGCCTGGCCCTGCCGCGCGGTGCCACCCTGGTCTCGGCGAGCGGCGCCTTCACCAGATACCGGGATCTCGTGATCTGGAGGAGCGTGCCGAGCCTGGCGGCGGGCGCCTCGCGGACGTACTCCGCGAAGGTGCGGCTCTCCAGCCGGGGCACCGAGAGCCTCCTCGCCGTGGCGGGCTCGCTCAACACGCCCGACCCCAACCTGCGCAACAACCTCGCCGTGGTCTCGACCAGGATCAGCTGAGAGCGCGCGCCCGCGGCCTCGGAGGGCTTTGCGACGAGTTCCGCGTTCTGTCAGAAGACGAACAGACGGACGCGGCCGGCCGGCCGTACGTTCCCATTCTCTGCTTCTCGGGTCGACCCGGGTGGACGCCCAATCCGCTCCCGGTCGACGGCGGACACCACCATCGGCGCTCGTCTCGAACGCCACCTTCACATCCGAAAGCGGGGAACTTCAGTGAGCCTGTCCAGCACATCCATCACATCCATCACTCGGGGGCGGGGCGTACGACGCACGGTCGGCGTCGTCGCCCTCGGCCTGGCGGCAGCGGCACTCGCGCTGCCCGCGTCGCCGGCGAACGCCGTCGGCGCCGGCACCTACATCTTCGCGCCCGACCAGGACGCCAACGTGGTGTCGGTCATCGACACCGCGACCCTGTCGACGGCGGCGAGCGTGCCCATCTCGGACACCGCGTCGTCGGTCGCGATCTCGCCGAACGGCCAACGTGCCTACGTCGCCGAGTACTCCGGGACCGTCGATGTCGTCGATGCCGCGCAGGAGTCCGTCGTCGCCACGATCCAGCTCCCGGCTCAAGCCAGGCCGGTCGACGCGACGCTCTCGCCCGACGGCAGCAAGCTCTACCTCGTCGACGAGAGCGGTCTGCTCTACGTGGTCGACACGTCGACCGACGCCGTGGTCGACACGGTGCAGATCCCTGGTGTCCCGGAGGCGGTCGTGGCCACTGCGACGCACGTCTACGTCGCGAACGAGGGGGACTCGGACGGTCACAGCCTGGTCGATGTGGTGGATGCCGCGACCGACCAGGTGAGCACCACCATCCCCGTGTCACTGCTCGATGCCTATGCCCTGGCGCTGGTCCCGAGCTCCAACCTGCTCTGGGTGGGTGGCGAGGACAACGGCCTGGCCGCGATCGACACCTCGACGGACACCGTGGTCAGGACCGTCGACGATGTCACCGACGGCAGTGCCGACGGCGCCGGCAACCTCAAGCTGGCGGCCTCGCCGGACGGCAGCAAGCTCTATGTCACGACCTACGACGTGCTCTCGGTCTTCGACAGCACGACCGGCGCCCTCCTGAACAAGGCCGTCCCCTCACAGCTCGGGCTCGACGACAAGTTCTTCGACGGGGTCGCGGTCGGGCCGGACGGACGGGTCTACGCCTACGCCAACGACAGCGCGTCAGGCGCTGTGTCCAGTGTCGACCCGACCACGCTGAGCCCCATCTCGACCGTCGCCCTCGGGCGTGACGTCGCCCAGATCAGGATCGGCACGATCGCGCCGACCCCGCCGCCGGCAAGGACGGCAGATGTGCAGGCGAAGCTCACGGGTCCGGCCTCGGGCAGGACCGGTACCGCCTACACGTACACGGTGACGGCCAGGGATGCCGGTCCTGGTGTGGCGGCTCGGGTGGGGTCCACGCTCTTGCTGCCGTCGGGGACGACGTTGGTCTCGGCCAGTGGCCGCTATACCAAGTTCGGTCAGCTGGTGGTGTGGACGTCCACGCCGGACCTGGCGGTGAACGGCTCGGTGTCGAACACGGTCACGGTGAGGTTCTCGAGCAAGGGGACCAAGCTGCTGACGACGGGGGCCGCGTCGTTGAAGACGCCGGACCCGAGGCTGTCGAACAACCTGGCTCTGGTCCGGACCACGATCAAGTAACGCCAGGCACGTCCTGTCTCACCGGCCCGGGCGGTCGCGCACTGCGACCGCCCGGGCCGGGTTGTTCGTGGTGACCATCCAGATCCGCCGGTCGTGCATGAAGCGCCTCTGGAGCCGCGGCGAGTCGACGGTCCAGACCAGCAGCGGGACTCCCTTGCGGGTGGTCCACCGTGCCAGCCGGATCATGGCCAGGGCGAACTGCGCCGCGACCGCGTCCGCGCCCGAGAGGGCGAACCGCTGCCGGGGGAAGAGCTCGCCCCAGCGGCGGCGTACGGCGTCGCGCCAGGTCATGCCGCGCACGCTGCCGCCGATGCTCAGGGCCACCACCAGCCCGGGGGCGTGGGCATCGGCCCAGGTGCGCAGTGACGTGGTCGTCTCGCGGACGCCGGCGGTGAAGACCACCCGGGCGGGGTCGACACGGTCGACGATGGCCTCGGCCAGGTCGACCTCCCAAGCGCCACCCTTCTCCCGGACCCGGGCCGGCGTCCGGAACTTCATGTCGACGTGCGCCCCCATCCGCTGGGCCACCAGCGCGTCGAGGAGGGTGTCGATCGGGACCGTGTCCTGCGCCTTCTCCTGCAGCTGCGGCCAGGTCATCCGGGAGATGACGACCGAGGGGTCCCCGGTCCCGCCGTCGGCATCGTGGGAGACCACGAACGTGCCGTCGGCACACCGGCGCACGTCGAACTCGCAGTAGTCGGCGCCCACGGCCGCGGAGTGGGCGATGCCCGCCACCGGGTCCTCGTGGCCGCCGACCGCGCCCAGCTCGGCGTACCCGCAGCGGTGTGCCGAGACCAGCACCCGGTGTCGCTCCACGGCCCGACGCTAGCGCCGGAGCCGGAAAATAGTGCCCGCGAGCGGGAACAAGCCGACGTCCGGCGGCCGTTGAGGCCTGTGACAGACTTGAGCGCAGTCGACTCAGGAATTTTGTCAGCAGGGTGCCCACCCGCAAGGATGGAGCCACCACAGACCAGTGGCCGGGTCGCCCGGCCGGAGTACTCGGAGGTATCCAGACATGGCCCGTGCCGTCGGCATCGACCTCGGTACGACGAACAGCGTCGTCGCCGTCCTCGAGGGTGGCGAACCCACCGTCATCGCCAACGCGGAGGGTGCTCGCACCACCCCCTCGGTGGTCGCGTTCGCGAAGTCCGGCGAGGTTCTCGTCGGCGAGGTCGCGAAGCGCCAGGCCGTCACCAACGTCGACCGCACCATCCGCTCGGTCAAGCGCCACATGGGCACCGACTGGAAGGTGAAGGTCGACGACAAGGAGTTCACGCCGCAGCAGATCAGCGCGTTCGTGCTCCAGAAGCTCAAGCGGGACGCCGAGTCCTACCTCGGCGAGACCGTGACCGACGCCGTGATCACCGTCCCGGCGTACTTCTCCGACGCGCAGCGCCAGGCGACCAAGGAGGCCGGCGAGATCGCCGGGCTGACCGTCTCGCGGATCGTCAACGAGCCCACCGCGGCCGCGCTGGCCTACGGGCTCGACAAGGGCGACAGCGACCAGACGATCCTGGTCTTCGACCTCGGTGGCGGCACGTTCGACGTGTCCCTGCTGGAGGTCGGCAAGGACGACGACGGCTTCTCCACCATCGAGGTGAAGGCCACCTCCGGCGACAACCACCTCGGTGGCGACGACTGGGACGGCCGGGTCGTCGAGTGGATGGTCAAGAAGTTCAAGGACAACAACGGCGTCGACCTCGCGCAGGACAAGATCGCGATGCAGCGCCTCCAGGAGGCCGCCGAGAAGGCCAAGATCGAGCTCTCGGCCTCGAGCGAGACCACGATCCACCTGCCCTACATCACCCACGGCGAGTCGGGCCCGCTGCACTTCGAGGAGCGGCTGACCCGCTCGGAGTTCCAGAAGCTGACCTCCGACCTCCTCGACCGCACGAAGGCGCCGTTCCAGTCGGTGCTCAAGGACGGCGGCGTCGACGTGGCCAAGATCGACCACGTCGTGCTGGTCGGGGGCTCCACCCGGATGCCGGCGGTGACCGAGGTCGTCAAGGAGCTGCTCGGCGGCAAGGAGCCCAACAAGGGCGTCAACCCCGACGAGGTCGTCGCGGTCGGCGCCGCGCTCCAGGCCGGCGTCCTCAAGGGCGAGGTCAAGGACGTCCTGCTGCTCGACGTGACGCCACTCAGCCTCGGCATCGAGACCAAGGGCGGGGTGTTCACGACCCTGATCGAGCGCAACACGACGATCCCGGCGAAGCGCTCGGAGATCTTCACCACCGCCGACGACAACCAGCCGAGCGTGGAGATCAAGGTCGCCCAGGGCGAGCGCCAGATGTGGGCGCAGAACCAGGGCCTGGGCAACTTCGAGCTGACCGGACTGCCGCCGGCGCCACGCAACGTGCCGAAGATCGAGGTCACCTTCGACATCGACGCCAACGGCATCGTCCACGTGTCCGCCAAGGACCAGGCGTCGGGCCGCGAGCAGTCGATGACCATCTCCGGAGGAAGCGCCCTGGGCAAGGACGAGATCGACCGGATGGTCAAGGAGGCCGAGCAGTACGCCGCCGAGGATGCCGCTCGTCGCGACGCCGTCGAGACGCGCAACCAGGCCGAGTCCCTGGTCTACTCCACCGAGAAGTTCCTGGGCGACAACGCCGAGAAGATCCCGGACGAGGTCAAGACCGAGGTCCAGGCCGACCTCGACGCGCTCAAGGCGACGCTGGCCAACGACGACGCGGACTCGGACGAGATCCGGGCGGGCGTGACCAAGCTGGGTGAGTCGAGCCAGAAGATGGGCGCGGCGATGTACGCCGCCGCCGATGCCGACCAGGCCGCGGCCGGTGGCGCGGACACGTCGACCGGCGGCGGGGACGACGACGTCGTCGACGCCGAGATCGTCGACGAGTCCGAGCCCCAGACCGGCGAGGCCCAGACCGGCGAGGCCCAGTCCGGCGAGGGCGAGACCCCATGACCGATCGGCCGACGGGGGAGCCGCAGGACGCGGCTCCCCCTACGACCACCTCGTCCGAGGAGGAGCCCGTGGCCGCGGCGCCGGACGACCTGGCGCGGATGATCGACGACATCAGCGGCGTCGACCAGTTCATCGAGGAGGGGGCCCCGCTCGAGCCGAGCGATCTCGCCGACCTCGATGACGCCGGTGACGCCGGTGACGTGGTGGATCCCGGGGTCGACGCGGGCCCGACCGACGAGGTCCGGCTGGAGCGCGCGCTCGCCGAGCGCACGGCCGACCTCCAGCGTCTCCAGGCCGAGTACGTCAACTACAAGCGCCGCGTCGACCGTGACCGCGAGCTGGTGCGGGAGAACGCGACGTACGCCGCGCTCGCGCCCATCGTCGACGTGCTCGACACGATCGACCGGGCGCGCGAGTCCGCTCGATCGCTGGGAAGCGAGCTCGACGAGGGCTTCCAGGCCGTGGCCGACCAGCTCGGCCGCGTGGTGGCGGGCGCCGGACTCGTGAAGTACGGCGAGCCGGGCGACCCGTTCGACCCGCGCCTCCACGAGGCACTGAGCCACATCGGGGAGGATCCCGACGTGAAGGTCACGACCTGCAAGATCGTGGCGAAGGCCGGCTACCGGATCGGCGACCGCGTCGTGCGCGCGGCGCAGGTGCTGGTCGTCGACCCCGGACCAGGCGACTGACGAAGCCGTCCACGACCGGCACCACGACGGGCACCACGACGGGCACACTGACGGAGAGGGGGTGAACCCGTGAGCACCACCGACGGAGTCCGGGCCGACTGGGCCACCAAGGACTACTACGCCGAGCTCGGCGTCGACAAGCAGGCCAGCCAGGCCGACATCAAGAAGGCCTACCGCAAGCTCGCGCGGGCCAACCACCCCGACTCCAACCCCGGCGACACCGCCAAGCACGAGAAGTTCAAGGCCGTGGCCGAGGCCTACGACGTCGTCGGTGACGAGGAGAAGCGTCCGAAGTACGACGAGGTGCGGCGTCTCTACGGCGGTCGCGGCATGGGCGGCGGCTTCCCCGGCGGCTCGCCCGGCGGCGGCGCCGGCTTCGACCTCGGCGACCTGCTGCGCGACCGCGCGGGCGGGTTCGGCGACCTCTTCGGCGACCTGTTCGGCAACGGCCGCTCCGGCGGCGGCACCACCCGCGCACGCCCCCGGCCGGCGCGGGGCGCCGACGTCGAGAGCACCGCCACGATCGGCTTCTCCGACGCCCTGGGCGGCGTCACGATCAGCCTCCGGCTGACGTCGGACTCGGCGTGCCCCGACTGTCGCGGCACCGGCGGCAAGCCGGGCACCCAGCCCAGGATCTGCCCCGAGTGCGAGGGGGCGGGGTTCATCGTGGACTCCGCCGGCGGCGGCTTCTCGATCAACCAGACGTGCCCGCGCTGCGGTGGGCGCCAGCTGATCTACGACGAGGCGTGCCCGACCTGTCACGGCTCCGGGCGTGGCACCTCGGCGCGCACGATCCAGGCCCGCATCCCGGCGGGCGTGAAGGACGGCCAGCGCATCCGCCTGCGCGGCAAGGGCGGGGCCGGCGAGAACGGCGGCCCCGGCGGTGACCTGTTCGTCACCGTGAAGGTGACCCCCGACCGGTTGTTCGGGCGCAAGGGCGACAACCTCACCCTCGACGTCCCGGTGTCGTTCGACGAGGTCGTGCTGGGAGCCGACGTCACGATCCCGACCCTCGGCGGCGCCCCGGTCACCCTCAAGATCCCCGCCGGCACCCCCAACGGGCGCACCTTCCGGGTGCGCGGCCGCGGGGCGCCGAAGAAGGACGGGACCAAGGGCGACCTGCTCGCGACCGTCCAGATCCAGGTGCCGGCCAGGCTCAACGACGCCGCCCGGGAGGCGGTCGCGGCCTACCGCGCCGCGGGCGTGGACGCGACCCTGCGCGCCAACCTCTTCGACCAGGCCGAGTCGTGACCTCCCGCGAGCCGCGGCTGCCGGGCCCGGACGCGGCGGTCTACGTCATCAGCGTCGCCGCCGAGCTGTCCGGTCTCCACCCGCAGACCCTGCGCTCCTATGAGCGGATGGGGCTGATCATGCCGGGTCGCACCGGCGGTGGTGGCCGCCGCTACAGCTACCGCGACATCGAGCTGCTCCGCGAGATCGCCAACCTGACCGCAGGCGGCGTCGGCATCGAGGGGGTACGCCGCATCCTCGAGCTCGAGCACCAGGTCGCCGCCCTCCGGGCGCGCAACGACGAGCTCCAGGCCGAGCTCGCCGCCGCCCGCGACGCGCTCCACGCCGCCGCCTCGGCGACCACGCGCCGTACCGACCGCAGCAGGCTGCCGGTGCTCCGCCAGCCGCAGACGCCGTCCTCCGTCGTCGTCTGGCGCCGCTCCCGCGACTGACCGCCGCGGGGTGATGCGTTCTGTCAGGTGAGTGACAGAACATTCCTGCGGACCGCGCGAGCATCTCCGTGTCGCCCACCCTGGCGAACCCCCACGCGATCCCCCAGGAGCCACGATGTTCACCACCATCCGACGCATCGGCCCGGCCGCCGCCCTTGTCGCGGTCGGCGCCGCGGTCTTCACCTTCGCCGGCCACGCCGGTGCCGACGCCGCCGATGGCACCTCGATCTACCAGGGCTCGGGAGCCGACCAGCCGGCGTACGTCTTCCTCGACGCCCGCGACTCCGCCGCTGCCGGTGTGGACCCGGAGTGGAGCGACGGCCAGTACGACGCGGGCAGCGTGTGCGACGCCAACCCCCAGCTGAAGACCCTCACCCACGGCAACGGCGACGACGCGCAGGTGTGGTACTGCGGTGAGCTCCTCAACGCCTGCCCCACGCCGGCGGCAGGTCGGCTGCTCGGGATCGCGGTCGCCCCGGGCACGGACCCCGCCCAGGTCCTGCGCGCCAGCACCTGCTGGACCTACCCCGCGGGACAGAGCATCGAGCGAACGGCCCCCGAGGTCTACCTGCCCGCCGTCACCGCGCAGGACCCGGTCTTCGAGGTCGCCAAGGACTCCTCGGCCGCCGACCCGGAGTGGGACCTCGAGATCTCCGCGCCGGGCGGCCCCACGAGCGGGACCCAGATCCGGGCCAGTCACCAGACGGTCGACGGCTCGCTCGCCCTGCACTCCCTGGGCGTGACGGCCGGCGACGGCGCCGCCGAGACCGCCAGCACGTCGTTCGCCTACCAGGACTGGGACGGCGCCAAGGCGTGGGCCGAGGTCGGACCCGGCAACGAGTGGATCGTGGTCTCGCTGGCCGACGGCCTGAGGATGGACCCGCAGATCTGTCTCGACTCCGGCATCTGCCAGCAGGCCAGGACCCTGCACTACGTCGGCTCCGACGGCAGCCGCGACAGCGCGACGATCCTGTCCCACATGTGAAGCCGGCCCGCTGGTCGTCGGCCATGCCGGCTTCACCACGTCTCCCTCGAGGCGCACGGCACGATGGGGGCAGAGCAAGTTCTCAGAGTTGAGGGGAATCGACTCAACTCCTCGCTCGTTGTGCCGGGTGAGGGCCACAGTGGCTCTCACCAGCACGCGTCCAAGGAGCCAGATGAGCCAGTTCGGGGCCGAGAAGTTCACGACCCGCAGTCGTGAGGCGATCGAGACCGCCCAGCTCGCCGCGACCACGGCGGGCAACACCCAGACCGAGCCGATCCACCTGCTCGCGGCACTGCTGCGCGACGCCGACGGTACGGCGCGCCAGCTGGTGGGCAGGACCGGTGCCGACGCCGCGTCGCTGGCCGCCCAGGTCGAGGGCGCGCTCCAGGGCCTGCCCAAGGCCAGTGGCGCCACCGTCCAGCAGCCGGCCGCGTCGCCGGCGCTGACCCGGGTGCTCGCCGGCGCGCTCGACCTCGCGGCCTCGATGAAGGACGACTACGTCGCCACCGAGCACCTCCTGGTCAGCCTCGCCACGGTGGAGTCACTCGCCCAGAAGCTCCTCTTCGACGTCGGCCTGACCGCCGACGGGCTCCGAGAGGGCCTGACCGCGCTGCGTGGCAACCGCCGCGTGACCAGCCCCGAGGCGGAGTCGACGTACGAGAGCCTGGAGAAGTTCTCCGTCGACCTGACCCGGGCGGCCCAGGACGGCAAGCTCGACCCCGTCATCGGCCGCGACTCCGAGATTCGTCGCGTCATCCAGGTCCTGTCACGTCGTACCAAGAACAACCCGGTGCTCATCGGCGAGCCCGGGGTCGGCAAGACGGCGGTCGTCGAGGGCCTTGCCCAGCGGATCGTGGCCGGCGACGTGCCCGACTCGCTGAAGGGCCGCCGCCTGCTCTCGCTGGACCTCGCGGCGATGGTCGCGGGGGCGAAGTACCGCGGTGAGTTCGAGGAGCGGCTCAAGGCCGTGCTGGAGGAGATCAAGGACTCCGGCGGCCAGGTGGTCACCTTCATCGACGAGCTGCACACCGTGGTCGGCGCGGGCGCGGGCGGGGACTCCGCCATGGACGCCGGCAACATGCTCAAGCCGATGCTGGCCCGCGGCGAGCTGCGGATGATCGGGGCGACGACACTCGACGAGTACCGCGAGCGGATCGAGAAGGACCCCGCGCTGGAGCGCCGCTTCCAGCAGGTGTTCGTCGGTGAGCCCTCGGTCGAGGACACCATCCAGATCCTGCGCGGCATCCAGGAGAAGTACGAGGCCCACCACGGCGTCCGGATCACCGACGCCGCGCTCGTCGCGGCCGCAACCCTCAGCGACCGCTACATCACCGGGCGGCAGCTGCCCGACAAGGCGATCGACCTGATCGACGAGTCGGCGTCCCGGCTGCGGATGGAGATCGAGTCCTCACCCGAGGAGATCGACCAGCTCCGGCGCACCGTCGACCGGCTGAAGATGGAGGAGTTCGCCCTCGAGAAGGAGACCGACCCGGCCTCGAAGGACCGGCTCGAGCGGCTGCGCGCCGACCTCGCCGACGCCGACGAGGAGCTGCGCGGGCTCGAGGCGCGGTGGGAGCGGGAGAAGGCGTCGCTGGAGGGCGAGGGCGAGCTGCGGCGCGCGCTCGACCAGCTGCGGATCGAGGCCGACAAGATGCTGCGCGAGGGCAACCTCGAAGGCGCGTCGAAGATCCGCTACGAGTCGATCCCCGAGCTGGAGAAGAAGCTCGAGACCATCGAGAAGGTCGAGGCCGCCGACGTCGAGCCGATGGTGGGCGAGGAGGTCGGGGCCGAGCAGATCGCGGAGGTCGTCGAGGCGTGGACCGGCATCCCGACCGGCAGGCTGCTCCAGGGCGAGACCGCGAAGCTGCTGGAGATGGAGGACGTGATCGGACGTCGCCTGATCGGCCAGCGCGACGCCGTCCGGGCGGTCAGCGACGCCGTACGTCGCTCGCGGGCGGGGATCTCCGACCCCAACCGGCCCACCGGCTCCTTCCTGTTCCTGGGTCCGACCGGCACCGGCAAGACCGAGCTGGCCAAGTCGCTGGCCGACTTCCTCTTCGACGACGAGCGGGCGATCGTCCGCATCGACATGAGCGAGTACTCCGAGAAGCACTCCGTCGCGCGGCTCGTCGGCGCGCCTCCGGGCTACGTCGGCTACGACGAGGGCGGGCAGCTGACCGAGGCCGTCCGGCGACGGCCGTACTCCGTGGTGCTCCTCGACGAGGTCGAGAAGGCCCACCCCGAGGTCTTCGACATCTTGCTCCAGGTGCTCGACGACGGCCGGCTGACCGACGGCCAGGGTCGGACCGTCGACTTCCGCAACACGCTGCTCATCTTGACCTCCAACCTCGGCTCGCAGTTCCTGGTCGACCCGACCCTGGCCCCCGACGCCAAGCGGCAGTCGGTGATGTCGATGGTGCGCGCGTCGTTCAAGCCGGAGTTCCTCAACCGCCTCGACGAGATCGTGGTGTTCGACGCCCTGACCCGAGACGAGCTGGCCCGCATCGTCGACCTCCAGCTCTCGCTGCTGGAGCGGCGGCTGGCCGCGCGCCGGATCACGATCGACGTCAGCGACGCCGCCCGCGCGTGGCTGGCCGAGACCGGCTACGACCCGGCGTACGGCGCGCGCCCGCTGCGCCGGCTCATCCAGAGCGCGATCGGCGACCGCCTCGCCCGCCTGCTCATCGGCGGTGAGGTCACCGACGGCGGGAGGGTGCGGGTCGACGCCGTGGACGGCGAGCTCAGCCTGCAGTGATCCGCAGGCCTGGGCCGTGCCCGCCGCCGCGCACACACCCGCCGGACTCCGTGGCGTCGGCCACCGGGTCGGAAGGCGCAGCTCGACGAGACGGGCTAGCCGTCGGTGGAGTCGGCCCAGAGGTTGACGCCCGACTCGACGGCGTAGCGGTCGATCTCGGCCAGCTCGTCGTCGGCGAGGGTGGGGAAGTCCAGGGCGTCGAGGTTGGTGTCGAGCTGCGCCACGCTGGAGGCCCCGATCACGGCCGAGGTGACGCGGGGATCGCGCAGCGCCCACTGGAGGGCGAGCTGGGCCAGCTTCTGCCCACGCCCGCGCGCGATCTCGTCCAGCGCGCGCACCCGCTCCAGCACGCTCTCGTCGAGCCCGGTGAGCGTCGTGTCCTCACGCGCGGCCCGCGAGTCGTCGGGGACGCCGTGCAGGTAGCGGTCGGTGAGCAGCCCTTGGGCCAGCGCCGTGAAGACGATGCACCCCATGCCCTGCTCCTCGAGCTCGTCGAGAAGGCCGCCCTCGATCCACCGGTTGAGCATGGAGTACGACGGCTGGTGGATCAGCAGCGGAGTGCCGAGCTGGCGGGCGATGGTGGCCGCCTCGTTCGTCTTCGCCGCGGAGTACGACGAGATCCCGGCGTAGACCGCCCGGCCCGACCGCACCGCGGTGTCGAGAGCGCCCATCGTCTCCTCCAGCGGGCTCTCGGGGTCGAAGACGTGGCTGTAGAAGATGTCGACGTACTCCAGCCCCATCCGCGCCAGCGACTGGTCCAGCGAGGCGAGCAGGTACTTCCTCGAGCCGCCGCCCTGACCGTAGGGGCCCGGCCACATGTCGTAGCCCGCCTTGGTGGAGATCACCAGCTCGTCGCGGTACGGCGCGAGGTCCTCGCGCATCCAGCGGCCGAAGTTCTCCTCGGCTCGCCCGTAGGGCGGCCCGTAGTTGTTGGCCAGGTCGAGGTGCGTCACGCCGCGGTCGAAGGCCCTGCGCAGGATGGCGCGTTGCGTCTCCTCGGGCCGGTCGTCGCCGAAGTTCTGCCACAGACCGAGCGAGAGCGGCGGCAGCTTCAGCCCGCTGTGACCGGTGCGGCGGTAGACGGTGTCGTCATAGCGGGTCGGCGCTGCCTCGTAGCTCATGACCCCATCCTGCACCGGCGTCCGCACGGCGCCGACGATGGGCACGGCCCTTCGCCCGCATGATGCAATGGGTGCCGTGAGCGAGCAGAAGGCACCGCCGCGGCCTCCGCAGGTGACGGTGGCATGTGCGGTGGTCCTGCTCGGCTCGGTCTTCGCCGTCCTGCTGATGTGGGACCGGATCGCCGACCTGCACGCGATGGCGACCCGTCAGGCCCTCCAGTCGTTCCTGGGCCGGTCGAAGCTGCGCGACGACGGTGTCGGCCTCGCCGGTCTGACCACGACGGTGAAGGTCCTCTCGATGGTCTGCGCCGCGTGTGCGGTGGCGATGGGCGTGCAGGCGTGGCACGCCAGCCGGCGCAGCCGCAGTGCCCGGGTCGCGCTCAGCGTCCTGGCGGTCCCGTTGTTCGTGACCGGCCTGGTCAGCGACGGCATCGTCGGGTCGGCGGCGGCGACCTTCTGGTGCACGGCGGTCGCCGCGGCGGTGATGACCATGTGGCTGGGACCCAACCGGGTGTGGTTCGGCGACTCGCCTCCCGCCCCGCGGCCCGCCGGTCCGCCGCCACCGCATCTGCGCACCTGGAGCGAGCCCGACCAGCGCGTGCCGCCGTCGTCGTCCGTCCCGTTCGGGACGCCCCCGCAGACCGGTCCCACGCAGACGACCGCGGCGCCACCGACGTCGTCCGGGCTGCCCTACGGCCCGCCGCCCGGCTGGTCGCCGCCGTCGACCTCGGCGTACGACGTACGCCGGCCGACGGGTGCGCGACCGCGCGCGCTGCTCTGGGCCTGCGCACTGACGTGGGTCTGCACCGGCATCGCCGCGACCGGGCTCGTGCTGTCGCTGGTGGTGCTGAGCCACAACTCCCAGTCGATGCTGGACGACCTCTACCGGAAGAACCCGCAGTTCGCCGAGCAGGGCCTGAGCAGACACGCCGTTCTGGCGATGCTGATCTCCCTGTCGGCGGTCGTGCTCGTGGCGGCCCTGGCCGCGGCCGCCTTCGCGGTGCTGGTGTTCCTGCGTCGGCGATGGGCGTGGTACGCCCTGGTCGTCTGCGCGTCGGGCGCGACCATGCTGTTCGTGATCGGGTCCTTCGGGTCGCCGGTCGCCATCGTCATGCTCGGCGCCTGCGTCGCGACCATCGCCTGCCTCGTACGCCCCGAGGTGCGGGCCTGGCTGCTCAGGCGCTGAGCCGCGCGGTGGCCAGCCGCGAGAGTGCCTCCTCGATCACGCCCGCCTCCTTGCAGAACGCCCAGCGCACCAGCTGGTCGCCGGCGTCGCCGTCGTGGAACGGCTGGGTGGGGATCGCGACGACCCCGGCCCGCTCGGGCAGGGCCAGGCAGAACTCCATGCCGTCCTTCCAGCCCAACGAGGAGATGTCGGTGAGGGCGAAGTAGGTGCCCTCGGGGCGGCGTACGTCCAGACCCAGGGCAGCGAGCCCGTCGCACAGCAGGTCGCGCCGCGCCTGGAGGTCGCGCGCCATCGCGCGTGGCCAGTCCGGCTCGTCGTCGAGGGCGAGGGCGATGGCCGGTTGCAGCGGAGCACCGGAGGTGAAGGTCAGCCACTGCTTGGCGGCCAGCACCGCGGCAACCAGCTCGGCCGGTCCGGTGGCCCAGCCGACCTTCCAGCCGGTGACGCTGTAGGACTTGCCGGCGCTGGAGAGGGTGAGGGTGCGCTCGGCCATGCCGGGCAGCGTCGCGATCGGCACGTGCGGGGCGGCGTCGGTGAAGGTGAGGTGCTCGTAGACCTCGTCGGTGATCACCACGAGGTCGTGCTCGATCGCCACCTCGGCCACGGCCTCCAGCTCGGCGCGCGTCAGGACCGTGCCGGTCGGGTTGTGCGGTGAGTTCAGCAGCACGAACCGGGTGCGCGGCCCGACGGCGGCTCCCAGCGCGTCGACGTCCAGGCGGAAGTCCGGTGCGCGCAGAGTGACCGGACGGCGTACGCCGCCTGCCATCTGGATCATCGCGACGTAGGAGTCGTAGTAGGGCTCGAGGACGACGACCTCGTCGCCGGGGTCCATCAGGCCCAGGAGCGCCGCCGCGATGCCCTCGGTGCAGCCCGTCGTCACCACGACCTGGCGGTCGGGATCGAGCTCGATGCCGTAGTGGCGATGCTGGTGCCGTGCGACCGCCTGCCGCAGGGCGGGGATCCCGGGCCCCGGGGCGTACTGGTTGGCGCCGTCGCGCAACGCCGACGCGGCGGCGGCTATGACCGACGCCGGACCGTCGGCGTCGGGGAAGCCCTGTCCCAGGTTGACCGCGCCGGTGCGCAGGGCGAGCGCCGACATGGTGGTGAAGATGGTCGGCGGGATGCCGTCGAGGCGGTGCGCGAGGCTCATGCGGGCTGGCTCACGTCCGGCTCAGGACTGGGCGGCCCAGGCGGTGAGCAGCTCGCGCTCCCGCTCGGGCTCCATGCCCCACTGGGCGTTGGTCGAGTCGTCGGGGTTGGCCTGCGCCCAGGCCAGGGTGTCGCGCACCGTCTCGGCGAACGGCCGGCAGGTGAGCCCCGCCGCCCGGGCCCGGGCTGTGCCCATGGCCAGCGAGAACTCCGGGGCACCCTCGGTCCAGAGCGGGAGCTGGAGCCCGGTCACCCCCTGCTCCACCAGCCAGTCGCCGTCGACCTGGACCAGCCGCGCGTCGCTGTCGACCGCGCCGACGGTCTCCTCGAGCAGCGCGCCGAACGTCGTGGCCGGGGCGGCGGCGGTGTAGGTGCCGGCGACGCGGCCCTCGGCGAGCCGCACCGTCCAGGCGCCCAGGTCGCGCGCGTCGACGTACTGCATCGGCGCCTCGGACGGCCCGGGCGCGATCATCGGACCGCCTCGCGCTGCCCGCAGCGGCCACCACGGGTATCGAGCCGTCTTGTCGCGCGGACCGACCACGTAGGTCGGCCGGATGACGGTCAGCCCGCTCGCGGTGTAGAGCTCGTCGGCCACGCGTTCGCAGGTGACCTTGAGCGGCCCGTAGGTCTCGTTGGTGACCTCCGTGGCGTCCTCGGAGGCGGGTGGCAGCAGCGCGGAGTCCTCGTCGGCGCCGGGCGCGTCGGGCTCGGCGTACACCGAGACGGTCGAGACGAAGAGGTGGTGTCCGCCGCGGTCGCCGAGCGCGTCGTGCAGCGAGCGCACCTGGGCCGGGACGTAGGCGCAGACGTCGATGGTGGCGTCGAAGGACTGGGCGTCGAGGACCGAGAGGTCGCCGTCGCGGTCGGCCAGCAGGTGGGTCGCCGCAGGCAGCTCCTCGGTGGGGTTGCGGTGCAGCACGGTCACGTCGTGCCCCGCGTGGAGCGCGGCGTCCGCCATCGCGTGTCCGACGAAGTGGGTGCCACCGATGAGCAGGATGCGCATGCTGCGAGAGTAGGCCACGTGCCCCACCACGACGCCGCTCCAGCCGCGCAGGCCGATCTCGCCCGCGACATCGACGCCCGCTGCCGGCTCACCGGCCGGTTCACCCTGCGGTCGGGCCAGGTCGCGAGCGAGTACTTCGACAAGTACCTCTTCGAGACCGACCCGGTGCTGCTCGCACGGATCGCTGCCGCGATGGTGCCGCTCCTGCCGGCCGACACCGAGCTGCTCGGCGGTCTCGAGATGGGCGGCATCCCGATCGTCACCGTGCTCAGCGCCCAGACGTCGATCCCGGCGTTGTTCGTGCGCAAGGAGGCGAAGGCCTATGGCACCTGCAAGCTCGCCGAGGGGGCCGACGTCGCGGGCCGGCAGGTGACCCTGGTCGAGGACGTGGTCACCACCGGCGGGGCGGTGCGCAACGCCGTCCTGGCGCTGCGCGACGCGGGAGCCGCCGTCGAGACCGTGGTGTGCGCCATCGACCGCTCACCGGGTGAGGACAACCCGCTCGCCGACGTCGGGCTCGAGATCCGGTCCGTGCTCACCAAGGCCGCCCTCGACGCCGTCCACCGTTGACGCGCTCGGCAACGGGTCAGCTGGTGACCTCTTGGCGGCGGCGCTGACGCCACCACTCCAGGACGATCGGGATGACCGTGACCAGCAGCAGACCGAGGATGACCCAGTCGATCTTGTCGCTCAGCCAGGGGAACGTGCGGCCCAGGAAGAATCCGAGGCAGGTGATCACGACGACCCAGCCGACCGCACCCACCGCACTCCATAGCCAGAACCGGACCCGGTTCATCTCGCTCACGCCGGCCACCAGCGTGACGTAGGTGCGCACGAAGGGCACGAAGCGGCCGATCACCAGGGCCTGACCGCCGTGCTTCTCGAAGAACTCGACGGTGCTGTCGATGTGCTTGCGCCTCACCACGCGGTTGTCGAACCTGCGCACCGCGGGCCCGATCCGCCGGCCGATCTCGTAGCCGGCGACGTTGCCGAGGAAGGCCGCCAACGCGAACAGCAGGCAGGCGACGGTGAGACCGACGGCGTTCGGCCCGGCGGCGAAGTTCAGCTCGTTGGTGGCGATGAACAGGCCGACGGAGAACAGCAGCGTGTCGCCGGGCAGGAACGGGAAGAACAGCCCGCACTCGACGAAGACGATCACCAGGCTGACCCACACGAACTCGGTGTGGAAGTGGTGCAGGAGCCAGTGCGGGTCCATCCAGGGGATGCCCAACAACAGAGCATGCACGCCAGCCACCTGGTGAGCCTATCCGGAGCAACTGTCCACAACCTGATCGGCGTCGGGCGAGCCCGTCACGGGGCTGACCCGGGGCTGACCCGGGGCTGGGGGCGCAGTGCCCTGGGTTTGCCCTAGGTTCGGGCGCATGGACGTCATCGCCCGCGACCCCTTCCTGGCGGCGTCTCGCATCGCCACCGATCTCGCCCTCGGCACCGAGGTGGCCGCTCGGTGGGGCGAGGAGAGCGCGTGCGCGGGGATGACCGTCGGCGGGCTGGCCCACCACCTCGTCTCGCAGGTGGGCAACACGGTGCGGCTCGTGGCCGCCGCGCCCGCGGATCAGGCACCGATCCCCCTCCTCGAGCACTACCAGGGCGCCTCCTGGACCTCCGCCGCCCACGGCGACGACGTGAACGTGGCGATCCGCGAGGGCAGCGACCGCGATGCCGCGGGCGGTCCGGCCGCGCTCGGCCCGGTGGTCGACGACCTGCTCGCCCGCCTCCCGGAGGTGCTGGGGTCGCACGACCTGCTGGAGCCGGTGCTCATCCCTTGGCAGGGCTGGGCGCTGACCGTCCACGACTGGCTGGTGACGCGCGAGATGGAGATCGTCGTCCACTCCGACGACCTCGCCGCGAGCGTGGACCTGCCGACGCCGGAGTTTCCCGACGCCGTCCTCACCCCCGTCCTCGACCTGCTGACCCGCCTCGCCGTGCGCCGGCACGGGCAGGCGGCCCTGGTGCGCGCGCTGAGCCGGCCCCAACGCGCGCCGGCCTCGGTCTCGGCCTTCTGAGGAGCCCCGATGGACGACGACGAGCGGGCGCCGTACGACCCGATGCCACACGGCCCGGCCGAGGTCGGGGTCGGACCCTGGCCGGGCGAGTGGCCCCCGGGCGAGCAGTACGACGCGCGACTGCTCGCCGAGGGCGACCGGCGCAACGTCGTGGACCGCTATCGGTACTGGCGGCTCGAGGCGATCGTCGCCGACCTCGACACCCGGCGACACGACTTCCACGTCGCCATCGAGAACTGGCAGCACGACTTCAACATCGGCACGATCGTGCGCACCGCGAACGCGTTCCTCGCCGCGGAGGTGCACATCGTGGGCAACCGTCGGTGGAACCGCCGCGGCGCGATGGTCACCGACCGCTACCAGCACCTCCGCCACCACGCCACGCCGGCTGACCTCGCGGCCTACCTCCGGGCACACGCCGCAGGGCCGGTGCCCCTGCTCGGCATCGACAACCTGCCCGGATCGGCTCATCTCGAGTCGATGAGCGTGCCGCGACGCGTCTGCTTCCTCTTCGGCCAGGAGGGCCCCGGCCTGTCGGAGTCGGCCCGGGGGGTCTGCGACGGCACCTTCTCGATCGCGCAGTTCGGCTCGACCCGCTCGATCAACGCCTCCGCTGCCGCGGCTGTGGCGATGCACTCCTGGGTGCGCGAGCACGCCGATCTCGCCGCCGAAGCAACCTGGCGCGGCTAACCCACCTCGGCGCTGGGGGGTGGGGACGGCTACTGGTGCGTCTTGCTGTAGCAGACCACCACGTGGTCACCGGCTCCTGCCCAGGTGATCGGGTCGGGGTAGGTGAAGCGGAAGTACCTCTTGTGGGGGTCGACGAGCGGCACGCATCGGCGGGCGGCGGTCTTGTCGAGCGACGTGGCCGAGGGCCTCGTAGCAGCCTTCACGGCGAACGTGCCGGTGGCCCGCCACGCGTGCGCGGTGCCGCACGTCGTGCGCAGGATCCCACCAGTCAGACAGCGGGCGATCGCATCACCGAGCGTGGCACCACGGACGAACGGCGCGTGACGGCGTGGGAGAGCAGCCAGCTTGGCCCCCTGCCGAAGCACGATCGAGCAGCTCAGCCACCGAGCGCCCGCGGTGACCTGGTCGGTCGTCGGCTGGAAGAACACGTAGTCGTACGCCGTGCGGTCCGCCCGCGCCCACGAGGCGGGGCCGAGCGCCTCGAGGACGTTCGGGGCGCACCTGCCGGCGACGACACGCCGTAGGTCCTTCTTGGTCGCGGTGTCCCAGTCCAGCGCGGCCGGCAGCCTCACCACGGCGGCGACGTAGGCGGTGTGTGGCTGCCCGCACGGCACCACCGTGGACTCGTCGTTGGGAGCTGCGGCCTGCGCCGAGGTCAGGGTGGTGCAGGCGCCGAGCTCGGGCGCTCCCGCCATCGCACCGGCGGCTCGTCCCGAGGCCGCCAGCGCCGTGGTGCTGCCGAGCAGCGCCGTCACGGCCGCGGTCGCGACCACGCTCCGAGCAAGTGCCGAGGTCGTCATGTCGTCCTCCTAGGTCGTGGCCGCATGCTAGGCGACCCCCGCCCGATCGGCTGCGCCCCGGCGCGGCGCTGGCGTCGTTCCGCGTCTTCCTCGGTCCGGGTCTGGCAGCGTGGGTGTGCTCAGCCCGAGAACTCGTCCTGGACCTTCTTCACCTTCGCCAGCCACGTCGCGAGGGTGTCGGCGCGGACGCCCACCGGCTCGGAGTACAGGCCGGACAGGCCGCGGCAGTCGAAGCCCACGACGAACCAGTCCTGGTCGGGCCGGTGGATCCGGACCGCCTGTGCGTGACAGGGCGGGACGGACTGCGCGTTGGCCAGCGGCTGCCGGATGCGTTCGAGGACGGTGCCGCCCGCCTTGGCGACGAGCACGTGACCGGCGAACGCCGCAGGGGAGTCGGCGTCCAAGACCGGCGGGGTGTAGGGACCCGGCGCGGTGGCCGCGAGCGCCAGGTGCCCGGACAGCTGCGGGAACTCCAGCTGCGCCCAGCCCATGAACAGCTGGTAGTTGTCGTTGTCCTGCTTCTCGGCGACCAGCCGTTCGGGCTCGTCGCCGACCACGGCGACCCACTCGGTGCGCCCACCGACCTTGACGATGGCGGCGCCCTCCGGGTGCGCCTCGGAGACGTCGATCTCGCCGAACGTCCCCAGCACCGTCACGTCGCGGTCGCGCTTGTACATCCGACCGTAGAGATAGAGCACCGGCGGCGTGCCCGAGGTGACGTACTTCGCCGGTGCCACCAGGAGGTGCACGGGTGTCGGAGCCGGCGTGAAGGACGGGCTCGGCACCGGCGTCGGTGGGTCGACCCCTCCGCCGGCTCCGTCGGTGGTCCGAAGCAGGACCGGCACGATCGCCAGGGCAGCAAGCCCCACCAGGGCGGTCGTCGTGGCGATGCGTCGCCGCAGGCGGGCGGCGCGGCGACCCGCGGCAAGACGCTGCGCCACCGGGGTGTGCGGTGGCTCCTCGGCGAAGCCGGACTCGAGGGGCTCGAGCAGGTCGTGGGTCATCGCGGCTCCCGGGCCAGCGACTCGGCCAGCGCCGCCAACCCGTGTTCGGCCTGGGCCTGTGCCGCGCTGCGGGAGATCGCCAGCTCCTCGGCGGTCTCCTCGACCGAGAGCCCGAGCCAGTGCCGGAGCAGCACGGCCCGGCGCTGCTTGACCGGCAGCGCAAGGAGGGCCTGCGCCAACGGGCCGGCCTCCGACGGTGCATCGGTGTCGGCCACCGACCGGTCGACGTCAGCGCGGACGATCTGACGCCGCACGAAGGGCTCCTCGATGCCCTCCCGCTCCAGCCGCGGCCACGCGACGTACAGCCTGGTCAGGGCGGCCCCCAGGATCTCGTCCGCCCGGTCCCAGTCACCACACAGCGCGAAGGCAAGACGGCGCAGCCGATCCTGGCGGGCGACGACGAACTCGACGTACGCCGCGTCTCGCGCCTCACGCGATGTCGACCGCATGGCGCCCCCGTCCTCTCTTCAGGAGATTGTGGCCCACTCACGGGTTGTACGGTGCAGACGGCCGATCGGTTGTCCCCTGAGCGCCCGACCTGGGGCACGGCCTAGGCTGGTGTTGCTGGAAGCCCGCGCCACGAGGAGACCTCCGATGCCCGTCGCCACCCCCGAGATCTACGCGCAGATGCTCGACACCGCCAAGGACAAGTCCTTCGCGTTCCCGGCGATCAACGTGTCGTCGTCGCAGACGCTGAACGCCGCCCTCCAGGGCTTCGCCGAGTCGGAGTCCGACGGCATCATCCAGATCTCGACCGGCGGAGCGGAGTACCTCTCTGGCCCGGCGGTGAAGAGCATGGTGACCGGCTCGGTGGCGTTCGCGGCGTACGCCGCCGAGGTGGCGAAGAGCTACCCGATCCACGTCGCCCTGCACACCGACCACTGCCCCAAGGACAAGCTCGACGGGTTCGTCCGCCCCTTGCTGGACATCAGCGCCGAGCGCGTGGCGCGCGGCGAGGCGCCGCTGTTCCAGTCACACATGTGGGACGGCTCGGCGGTTCCCCTGGAGGAGAACCTCCAGATCGCCCAGGAGCTCCTCGCGAAGTGCGCGGCCGCCCACATCATCCTCGAGGTCGAGATCGGTGTCGTGGGCGGCGAGGAGGACGGCGTCGAGGGCGCGATGGACGAGAAGCTCTACACCACGCCGGAGGACGCGCTGGAGACGGTCGAGGCGCTCGGACTGGGCGACAAGGGTCGCTATCTCACGGCCCTGACCTTCGGCAACGTGCACGGTGTCTACAAGCCGGGCAACGTCAAGCTCCGCCCCGAGATCCTGAAGAAGGCCCAGGACGCGATCATCGAGAAGTACGGCACCCACGCGGGCTTCGGGCCTGGCTCACTGCCGCTCGACCTGGTCTTCCACGGCGGCTCGGGGTCGACCGAGCAGGAGATCGCGGACGCCGTGAAGTACGGCGTGGTGAAGATGAACGTCGACACCGACACGCAGTACGCCTAC
>NZ_DATAVI010000066.1:0-66341 GCF_036267815.1 Nocardioides sp.
GCGGTCGAGGGCACGGAAGCGGAGCGCGAAGGCCAGGGACTTCTTGCCCACGCCCACCTGCGGACCGGTGTAGACGTCGAAGAGCCGGATCGACTCCAGCAGCTCCCCGGCGCCGGTGCGGAGCGAGGCCTCCACCGCCGCGGCCGGCACCGACTCGTCGACGACCAGCGCGACATCCTCCTTGGCCAGCGGATGCTGGGAGAGGCTGGGCGCGGGGCGGACGTCGGGCGCATGGCGCATCAGGAAGTCGAGGTCGATCTCCAGCGCCGCGGTGCCGCGAGGCAGGTCGTACGTCGCGCATACGCGCGGGTGCAGCTCACCGGCGTGGCCGAACTCCTCGTCCGCGACGAAGACCCGGGCACATCGACTCGGATGCCACGGCATGCGCTCGGCCCTCTCGGCGCGGACCGCGACCCCGAGCTCGCGACCGAGCTCGCGCACGATCTCCACCGCGTCGGACCAGTCGGCGCGCCGCCCGTCGCCCCACCAGCCGTCCGGGTCGCGCTCTCCCGACAGCACCGCCGCCAGGAACAGCGGCTGGTCGGGGACCGCGTCGTAGAGCTTGTCCAGCTCCGCCGCGGTCGGGCGCCACTCGACGCCGTACACCGGTGCGGGGCCGCGGTCGGACGGGAACGCCACCGTGCCGGTCTCGAACACCGCGACACCGGTGGCACCGCGCGCGAGGTTGCGGGCAGCCGCGTCGAGCACTCCCGGAAGGAGCGTCGTCGTGTACAGCGGTCGTTCCTGGGAGAGCGGGTTGGACAGCCGGACTGCGTGCCTCAAGACGTCGTCGTCCGGCAGCCCGAGCGCGTCGAACGTGTCGTCACCGACGAAGGGGAAGCTGACGACCTCGACGCATCCCAGGCCGGCCAGGGTCCGGCCGATGCGGCGGCGCAACCGCTGCTCGCGGGTGAGGCCATGCCCGACGGGGGGCACGGGGACCACCGATGGCACCTGGTCGTAGCCGACGATCCGCACGACCTCCTCGACCAGGTCGTAGGGGTCGGTCAGGTCGGGCCGCCAGGGTGGAGGCGTGACGCTCACCCCGTCGGTGTCCGCAGCCACGAGGCAACCGATCGCCTGCAAGGCGCTCACGACCTCCCCGCTCTCGATGGGCATGCCGGCGACGGCGCCCGGCAGGACGTAGCTCATCTGGACATCCGCCGGCTCGGGAGGCGTGCCGACCACGGTCACGCCCGGCGAGGCCGTGCCGCCGCCGTACGTCGTCAGCAGCTCGACCACGCGATCGGCGGCGACCTGGCAGATGGTCGGGTCGGCGCCGCGCTCGTTGCGCTTGCCCGCCTCCGAGGTGAGCTTGTGCCGTCGGCCGGTGCGGAACATGGCGACGGGGTCCCAGTGCGCGGCCTCGACCACGACCGTCGTCGTGGCGCCCGAGATCTCCGTCGTCTCCCCGCCCATGACCCCGCCGAGGCCGATGGCGCCGCTGTCGTCGCAGACCACGAGATCCTCGGTGGACAGCTCGCGATCGACGCCGTCGAGCGTCGTGAGGTGCTCGCCCGCGCTCGCCCGGCGTACGACGAGGGGCCCCTGGAGCCGGTCGCCGTCGTAGCCGTGGATCGGCCGGCCGGTCTCGAGCATGACGTAGTTGGTGACGTCGACGGCCAGCGAGATCGGCCGCATCCCGGCCAGGCGGACCCGGCGCCGCAGCCACTCCGGCGACGGGGCGCTCGGGTCGAACCCCGACACGGTCCGCGCGACGAAGACCGGACAGCCGCTCGGGTCGTCGACCCGGACCGGGTAGCCGTCGCTGCTCGGCGCGGGCACCTCGCGCTCGCAGGGGTCGCGGTAGGGCGCGTCGAAGCCGAGTGCGGCCTCGCGTGCGACCCCGCGCAGGGAGAGTGCGTAGGCGCGGTCGGGGTTGATCTCGAACTCGATGACCTCCTCGTCGAGCCCGAGCAGCGGCAGCGCGTCGTCGCCGGGAGAGCCGGCCTCGGCGGGCAGCACGATGATCCCGTCATGGTCGTCGCCGACCGCGAGCTCGCGAGCCGAGCAGATCATGCCGGCCGAGACGTGCCCGTAGGTCTTGCGCGCCGAGATCGCCATGCCGTCGGGCAGCAGGCCACCGGGCAGCACCACCACGACGAGGTCTCCCGGCGCGAAGTTGTGGGCACCGCAGACGACCCACTGGGGCTCGCCGGTGCCGTTGCCGTGGCCGACGTCGACCGAGCACCAGTTGATCGTCTTGCCGTTCTTCTGTGGCTCCGGCTCCACGGTCAGCACCCGGCCGACGACGAGGAACCCGCGCAGCCCCGCCCCTGGACGCTCCAGGGCCTCCAGCTTCAGCCCGAGAGAGGTGAGCTTCCGGGCGAGCTCCTCGCTGCCGAGCTCGGCCGGCAGGTCGACGTACTCGCGGATCCAGGACACGGGCGCGCGCATGGGGTGGTCCTTCGGGTGGGTTCGTAGGGAGGCTAGAGCGGAAGGCGGGCGCCGGTCACCAGTCGGTGCCGAACGCCGAGGCGAATCGGACGTCTCCCTCGAACAGCGCGCGCAGGTCCTCGGCTCCGCTGCGGAACATGAACGACCGGTCGATCCCCATCCCGAAGGCGAACCCGCGGTAGCGCTCGGAGTCGACGCCGCAGGCGGCGAGCACACGCGGGTTGACCACGCCGCAGCCGCCCCACTCGATCCAACCCTCGCCGCGGCACGTGCGGCAGTCCTCGACCGCCCCCGGCTCGCCTCGACACACGAAGCACACCATGTCGACCTCGGCGGACGGCTCGGTGAACGGGAAGTACGACGGCCGGAAGCGCGTCGTGATGCCCTCGCCGAACAGCTGTTGGGCGAAGTGGTCCAGCGTGCCCTTGAGGTGGGCCATGGTGATGCCCTCGTCGACGACGAGCGCCTCGACCTGGTGGAACATCGGTGAGTGCGTGGCGTCGTAGGGGTCGGTGCGGAACACCCGGCCCGGACAGACCACGTAGATGGGCGGCGTGCGGCTCAGCATGGTCCGCGCCTGCACCGGCGACGTGTGCGTGCGCAGCACGAGGTGGTCCTCGGGCGGATCGGTCCAGAGGGTGTCCTGCATGGTACGAGCGGGATGGTCGGGTCCGAGGTTGAGGGCATCGAAGTTGAGCCACTCCGCTTCCAGGACCGGCCCCTCGGCGACCTCCCAGCCCATGGCCACGAAGAGGTCGGCGATGTAGTCGCTCATCAGCGTCAGGGGATGCCGGGCCCCTCGGGGGCGGCGTCCGGTCGGCACCGTGACGTCGACGGCGTCCTCGATCAGCATCCGCTCCTCGGCCGCCTCCTCCAGAGCCGCTGTCCGCTGGGCCAGGGCCTCGCTCACCACGGCCCGGGCCTGTCCGACGCGCTGACCGGCCTCCTTGCGCGCCTGCGGCGGCAGGGCACCGATCTCGCGGTTGGCCAGTGCGAGCGGCGACCGGTCGCCGACATGGTCGATCCGGGCGCGCTTGAGCTCCTCGAGATCTCGGGCCGCCGCGAACGCGGCCACGGCCTCGTCACGCATGGCGGCCACCTGCTCCGGTTGGAGCGGGGTCACCTCGACCGGGTCGTAATCGGTGTTCGGGCCCGACATGAGTGCCTTTCGAGTGCGAGACGCGCTGGTCGTGGGGGACCAAGTCTAGGAAGTCGCCGTGCAGGCCGGCGACGGGGTTTCATCGCGCAGGCCGGCTGCTCACGAGTCCGCCGCGAACACCGGCCACGAGGTCGCGATGCGCGCGCCTCCCAGCGGGGAGTCGTCGATGGTCACGGTCCCGCCGTGGGCGCGGACCAGCCCGTTGACGAGGTAGAGGCCGAGCCCCGAGCCACCGCGCTGGCCGGTGGTCCAGAACTTCGTGAACGCGCGACGCCGGATCTCCGGTGCGATGCCGTCACCGGAGTCGTCGACCCGCACCAGGACGTGCTCGCCGTCGCGGACCGCCGTCACGCTGACCGGGTCGGACCCGTGCCGGATCGCGTTCTCCAGGAGGTTGGTCAGCACCTGGGTGAACTTGTCGGGGTCGGCCCACACCTCGGGCAGGTCGGCGGGCGCCTGGAGCTCGATCCGGTGCGGGGCACCGGCGCGCACGCTGTCGATCACGCGGCCGGCGAGCACCGGCAGGTCGCAGGGCCGCTGGTGCATCGACAGCCGGCCGGTGTCGAGCCGGGCCACGTCGAGAAGCTCGGTGATCAGTCTGCTCAGCCGGTCGGAGTCGGCGTGGACCGTGGTCAGCATCAGCTTCTTCTGCTCGTCGTTGAGCCGGTCCCACCGGTTGAGGAGCGCCTGGACGAATCCCTTCACCCCGGTCAGCGGTGACCGGAGCTCGTGGGCGACCGTGGCGACCAGGTCGGAGCGGTCGCGGTCGAGGCGGGCGCGGGCACGTCCCGAGCGCAGCGAGACGGCGACATCGGTGACCGGACCGCGACCGGGCGCGCGATGGATGCGGGCGGTCACCAGCACCTCGGCGCCCGACGGCAGGATCCAGGACTGCTCGGGAACACCGGTGCGGGTGACCAGGCCCTCGTACGGCCGGGTGCAGTCGACCCAGGACGCGCCCTCCTGGTTGGTGACGGCGAGGACCTCCGCGAGCGACTGACCCTCGGCATCCTCGCGGGTGGTCCCGAGCAGGGACGCCGCCCGGTCGTTGACGAGCCGGACGACCCCGCGGCGGTCCGCGACGACCACGCCGTCGGGCAGCGCGTCGACGGCCTGCCGCACATCGACGACGACGGGTGCGGACACGTCGTCGGCCGGGTCCGACCCAGAGAGGCTCACCCGCGGCAGCCTAGTGTCGCGGGTGCGAATTGGCGGAGCGTACGCGGCGCGAAGGTGCGTGCATCGCGAGGCGGCGTCGCGACGGGCTACGGGGCGTCACCAGAGCGGCGACTGTGCCACCCCGACCGGAGCAGCAGAGATGCTGTGGGCGGCCCCTCCCCCCGGTGGGGCCGCACCGACAACATGGGTGGACGGTCCCTCCCCCGTGAGGCCCGTCCTCTCGCGCATCCCCCGATGTGCGAACAGGTAGTAAGATAGTGCTGGTATCCACACTTCACAACTGATTTCGAAGATTTCGGGAAACTTTGCTTTGAAAAGAGTGGTTCATGCTCGTGTCCGAGCTGGCGGAGCGCGCCGGCGTCCCGCTGGCTACGGTCAAGTACTACCTGCGCGAAGGGCTCCTGCCCGCAGGGGTGACGACCGGTCCGCGCCGCGCCGAGTACGCCGAGGCGCACCTGCGCCGCCTCCGGGTGCTGCGCCTGCTGCGCGAGGTCGGCGAGGTCCCCGTCACCAGCCTGCGCCAGGTGGTCGACGCGCTCGACGACGAGGAGCTGCCGGTCCACGAGGTCATGACCCTGGTCGCCGACGTCATCTCGGCTCGCCCGGAGCCTGAGAACCAGGTGCCCGGCTCTCTCGACACCGTGGACGCGGTGCTCGCGCAGGTCGGCTGGGACCTGGTCCGCGCCGAGTCGATCGACCGACAGCGCCTGGCCGAGCTCGTGACCTTGCTCAACGGTCCGGGCCCGTTGGCCGCGAGCGTCGAGGTGCTCGGCCTCTACGCCGGGATCGCCGACCAGCTGGCCCGGGCGGAGATCGCGCTCGTGAGCCAGTCCACCGATCGCGCCGAGCTCCTGGAGCAGATGGTGACCGGCTCGGTGGTCTACGGGCAGGTGTTCGTGCTGCTGCGGCAGCTGGGCCATGAGCACCACCACGCCCGGCTCACGACGGCAGCGCGACGGCCCGAGCCGGTCACCTAGGGAAGGTCCGGGGACGGGGCGGCGCGCCGCGTTCGGACGCTCTCGTGGAGGCACACGGCGGCAGCGGTGGCGAGGTTGAGGCTCTCCGCGCGACCAGGAGTCGGAATCCGCACGCGATGGTCGGCCAGCGCGGACAGCTCTGCGGGCAGCCCCCAGGCCTCGTTGCCGAACAGCCAGGCGATCGGCCCCGCCAGCAGATCCGCCGCGTCGTCGAGCGACAGGTCGCCGTCGCCGTCGGCCGCAAGCACCAGCAGACCCCGCTCCCGCGCGCTCGTCACGGCCTCGGCCGGGGCCGGGGTCACCGCGACCGGCAGGTGGAACACGCTGCCGACGCTGGCCCGGACGGTCTTGGGGTTGTAGAGGTCCACGGACCGACCGGCCAGCACCATCGCGTCAGCTCCGAAGGCGTCGCAGGTGCGGACGAGGGTCCCGGCGTTCCCGGGGTCGCGAACGTCGGCGGCGATGGTCACCAGCGACGTGGTGGACGAGGGCGCCAGGGCCTCGGCGAGCGGGATGTCGAAGTACCGGCATACGGCCACGAGTCCGGCCGGACTGACACTGTCGCTGAGCGCGGCCAGGGCCCGGTCGTCGACCTCGCTCGCGCGGGGTGCCGCCGCCAGCAGGTCGGCGTACTGCTGGCGAGCCGCGGGCGCTGCGAAGACCTCCACGACGACGCCGCGCTCGAGGGCTGCCTCGACCGCCTTCGGGCCATCGGCGAGGAACAGCCGCCGCTCGGCGCGGACCGAACGGCGGCTGAGCTTCCGGGCGTCCTTGACCCGGGCGTTCCGCGCGGTCAGCGGCGCCGGCAGCGGGTTCGACACGCGGGTCTCGACAGCCTCGCCCGACGAGATGTCAGGAGGCCTTCGGAGCGTTGACGTCCTCGGGCAGAGCGGCCTTGGCGACCTCGACCAGGGCGGCGAACGCCGGCGCGTCGTTGACGGCCAGGTCGGCCAGGATCTTGCGGTCGACCTCGACGCCGGCCAGGCCGAGGCCCTGGATGAAGCGGTTGTAGGTCATCCCGTTCGCACGCGAGGCGGCGTTGATCCGCTGGATCCACAGCTTGCGGAAGTCTCCCTTGCGGGCCTTGCGGTCGCGGTAGCTGTAGACGAGGGAGTGGGTGACCTGCTCCTTGGCCTTGCGGTAGAGGCGCGAGCGCTGACCGCGGTAGCCGCTGGCGCGCTCGAGGGTGGTCCGGCGCTTCTTGTGGGCGTTTACTGCCCGCTTGACGCGTGCCATGGTCTGTTGCTCCTTGGTGGTGTTCGGCAGAAGTTCGGTGGGCGGGCGATCAGCGCCCGAGGAGCCTCTTGGCTGCCTTGGTGTCGGCGGCGGAGACGTCGACGTACCCGCTCTTCTGACGGTGCTTCTTGCGGCTGCCCGTGGTCGGGGCGGAGGCGAACGCGGCGCCGGACTTCCGGCCCGTCTGAAGGCGCCGGAGCTTGCCGGTGCCGCTCACCTTGAACCGCTTCTTCGCGCCGGAGTGCGTCTTGTTCTTCGGCATGGTTCCTCTTCCTTCTTGGTACGTGGTCTGAGCATGGTCTCGAGCGGCCCCGTCGGGCCCTTCTCAACCAGCGACAGGTCAGGCCTCGATCTCGGGGTCGAGATTCTCCGACCGGCCGTGTTCCTTCTTGGCGGCCACCTGGTGCCCGGCGTTCGCAGCGGTGCGCTCGGCGCGCTCCTCCGCCACATCGGCAGCTCTGGCAGCGGCCCGCTCGGCCTTGGCGGCTTGCAGCTCCACCTTGGCCTCGGCCTTCTTCTTGTGCGGACCGAGCACCATGATCATGTTGCGGCCGTCCTGCTTGGGCGCGGACTCCACGAAGCCGAGCTCCGTGACGTCCTCGGCCAGCCGCTGGAGCAGCCGGAAGCCCAGCTCGGGACGGTGCTGCTCGCGACCGCGGAACATGATGGTGATCTTGACCTTGTCGCCGGCCTTCAGGAACCGCACGACGTGACCCTTCTTGGTCTCGTAGTCGTGCGCGTCGATCTTGGGACGAAGCTTCATCTCCTTGATGATCACGTTCGTCTGGTTGCGACGTGCCTCACGGGCCTTCTGGGCGTTCTCGTACTTGAACTTCCCGTAGTCCATGAGCTTGCAGACCGGCGGGCGTGCCATCGGGGCGACCTCGACCAGGTCGAGGTCGGCCTCCTGGGCGAGCTTGAGGGCCTCGCCCGTGGGGACGATGCCGACGGTCTCGCCGTTGGGACCGACGAGCCGGACCTCGGGAACGCGGATCCGGTCGTTGATGCGGAGCTCGGTGCTGATGTGTCCTCCATGTGTCGTACGGATGGGTGACACCGAGGGGGCCGGTCTGAGAAGACGAAAGCCCCCGCGCGACGCGCGAAGGCTCGGGAGCACACCCGGGCTGCGACGTCTGGGTCCAGACGCCACGCACACCGTGTGCGGACCTTGACCCGACGACCTGGTACGGCCGGTGCGGGTGGGAGTGAGCCTCCACTTGTCGGACCGGGCGGCGTCCGTGGCTCGGGCGCACCTCCGGTCGGTCGGTGCCAAGGATAACAACTTCGGTCTCCGAGCGCCTATTCCGAGCGGGCAGTCTCCTCGGCCGGCAAGCAGCGGGGCGGGGCGCCTCACCCGCGCGAGGAGCCCGGCGGTGCCGGCTCGACCCACGCCAGGCCGGACCCGGTGCGGGCCAGCGTCCAGCCTCGAGCGAGGCCGTCGAGCAGCTCGCCCTCGACGACGTACGTCGTGGGCCCGGCGACGTCGATCACCAGCGCCGCGGCACCCTCCGCAGCGGCCGAGCGGGCGGCGAGCGACGCGGTCACCGGCACCGGCCGGGCGTCGGGCCGCCAAGCTGCCAGTGCGTCCAGCGAGGTGAAGGCGAGCAGGGCCCGGCGTCCGTCCTGCCCGGTGAGCAGCGCGGTCGCCATGTCGCTGGTCTTGTCGTGGACCAGCCCCGATGCGTCCGCCTCCGCCTCCCCGAGCACGGCCAGCACGGGCACCAGGACCCGCGCGCCCTGAAGGGCCGCGAAGACGTCGAGCTGTCGGCCCGGATCGGCGGCGAAGCCGGCCAGCGCGGCGCCCAGAGCCGGGTCTGCTGCGCCGGTGTCGCCGGCGAACCCCGGGTCGGGGATCTGTCGGCGTTCGGACATGCGGTCGATCGTGCCATGCTGGAGTGGTGAACGACGTCTCCTGGGGTGCCCTGGCCCTCGCGCTGACGGCGCTCGGCGGGATCTATACCTGGTGGGCGCTGCGCAACCGCGGCTTCGCCGCCGCCGTGCGCGCAGCCGGCTTCACGCTGCTGCCCCTGGCCGCCTGGATGACCGGCCTGCTGGAGGTGTTCGGCGATGTCGCGAGCGCCTTCGGGCATTGGTTCACCAGGCTGGTGTTCAGCCCGTTCGTCTGGCTCGGCGTGGTCGTCTTCGTGGTGGCCGTGGTCCTGATCGGCGCGGGGAACGTGCTGACCGGTCGCAAGGGCGGGTCGAAGGAGCGTCCGCAGGCCCGGCCGACCAGCGCGCCGAAGGCCGTGGCGAAGAGCTCGGCACCCGACCCGTTGATCGACGACGAGATGGCGGAGATCCAGGCGATCCTGAAGAAGCGTGGCATCTCCTGATGCCCGTGGCTCGGGCGGGCGACTCGGAGGTCGCCCGCAACCGGCTGTGGACGCGGCTCTCGACGGCGGTCTCCGCGCTCGACCCTGCCCCGGCCACGCCGGTGATGGTGGTCGACCTCGATGCCTTCGACGCCAACGCCGCCGACCTGGTGCGCCGAGCCGCCGGGAAGCCCGTCCGGGTGGCCTCCAAGTCCGTCCGGGTCCCGGCGCTGCTCGAGCGGGCCCTGAGCATCGACGGGTTCCGAGGCGTGTTGGCCTACACGCTGCGCGAGGCCCTGTGGCTCGAGCGCAACGGCATCAGCGACGACATCGTCGTGGCCTACCCGACGGTCGACCTGGTGGCCCTGGCCGAGCTGGTCGGCTCTCCGTCTTCGGCGGCCCGGATCACGGTGATGGTCGACGAGGTCGAGCACCTCGACCTGGTCGACTCAGTCCGCTCCTCACGGGCCGTGCCGGTGCGAGTCGCGCTCGACGTGGACGCCGGGCTGCGCCTGGGCGGCCAGCTCGTCGGGCCCCGGCGCTCCCCCCTGCACGACCCTGACGACGTGATGCGGCTGGCTCGGCAGGTCCTCGACCGGGAGGGCTTCGCCCTCGTCGGCGTCATGACCTACGAGGGGCAGGTCGCCGGCGTCCCCGACGACCTCCCCTCGCAGCGGGCCCGCTCGCTGGTGGTCCGGCGGCTGAAGTCCGCCTCGATGAGCCAGCTCGGCGAGCGACGTCAGGTGATCGCCGCGCGGCTCGCCGACCTCGTCGAGCTGGAGTTCTGGAACGCCGGCGGCTCCGGCTCGGTCGAGGCGACGGCGGCCGATCCCGCGGTCACCGAGATCGCGGCCGGGTCAGGACTGCTGGTGCCAGGGCTCTTCGACCACTACCGCGCGTTCACGCCCCGACCCGCCGCCTTCTTCGGGCTCCCCGTCACCCGCAAGCCATCGCCGTCCACCGCCACCGTGCACGGCGGCGGCTTCGTCGCCTCGGGCGCGACCGGCGCCGATCGCTCGCCGATCCCCTGGGCTCCGCCGGGTCTCCACCTGACCTCCCTCGAGGGGGTCGGTGAGGTGCAGACCCCGCTGACCGGACACCCGGCCGCGTTGCTGCGGGTGGGCGACCTGGTGTGGTTCCGGCATGCCAAGTCCGGCGAGCTGTTCGAGCACACCAACACGGTGTGGTTGCTGGCCGGTGACCGGCTCGTGGACGAGGTGCCGACCTATCGCGGCTGCGGCAACAGCTGGTGAGCAGTGCCGAGGTCGTCCTCGACCTGGTGCGCTCACGACCGCCGACCCTCGGCGAAGGCCGGCTGCTCTGCATCGACGGGCCCGCCGGATCGGGCAAGACGACCCTCGCCTCGCAGGTCGCGAGTGCGGGGGGTGACGCCGTCGTGGTGCACATGGACGACCTCTACGAGGGTTGGGGCGGGCTCGCGGAGGTCGGCGCGCAGCTGGGCACGCTGCTGCTCCCCCTGGCCGTCGGCTCGTCGGGCTCGTACCGACGCTGGGACTGGCGCTTGGACGGCTGGGCCGAGACCGTGACGATTGCGCCCTCGTCGCTGCTGGTGCTGGAGGGGGTCGGCTCGGGCGTGAGCCTCTTCGCGGCGCTGACCACGGTGCTGGCGTGGGTGGAGGTCCCACCCGAGCTGCGCCTGGAACGCGGGGTCGCGCGTGACGGACCCGGGGTCGCCGAGCACTGGGCGCAGTGGACGCACGATGAACAGGCCGTGTTCGTACGTGAGCGCACCCGCGAGCGCGCGGACGTCGTCCTCGACGGCCGGGTCCCGTGAGGCGGTCATCCCGACCGACTCGCGGGTGAGCGGCTAGTGTCCGGCGCATGACGGGGCCGTCAGGAGACCAGTTCGAGATCACCGGTGGTGGCTACCGCGCGGTGGTGACGGAGTGCGGAGCAACGCTGCGAGTCCTGGAGTACGCCGGGCGCGGCATCGTGCACGGGTTCGGCGAGGACGAGATGTCGTCGGCTGGCCGCGGCCAGCTGCTCGTGCCGTGGCCCAACCGGATCGGCGACGGCAGGTACTCCTTCGGTGGCCGCGACCTCCAGCTCGGCCTGACCGAGCCGGGCCGTCACAACGCCTCCCACGGGCTCGTGCGCTGGGCCGCCTGGTCCCCCGAGGAGCACGCCGCCAGCTCGGTGTCGCTGAGCTACCGGCTGATGGCCCAGTCGGGGTACCCCTGGACCGTCGACCTGCACGTGCTCTACGACCTCTCGGCCGACGGCCTCACCGTGACCCAGACCGCGACCAACCTCGCCTCCTCACCCGCGCCGTACGCCTCCGGCGCCCATCCGTACCTCAGGGCCGGCGCCGGCGGGGTCGACGACTGGGAGCTCACCCTGCCAGCATCCCTGCGCCTGCTCAGCGACGACCGGCTCCTGCCGGTGGGCGACGAGGACGTGACTGGCACGGCGTACGACTTCCGGGTCTCGCGGCCCCTGCGCGGCGCGCGGCTCGACGACGGCTTCGGAGAGCTCACCCGCGACCAGGACGACGTCGCGACCGCCTCGGTGCGCGACCCGGCCACCGGGCAGGGCGCGGCACTGTGGGTCGACGGCCATCACCGGTGGCTGATGGTCTTCAGCTCGGACGACGGCTGGGACCCCCCGCGGCAGGCACTGGCCGTCGAGCCGATGACGGCTCCACCGGACGCCTTCCGGAGCGGCCGCGACCTGCTGACGTTGGCGGCGGCCGGCGAGCCCGGCGACGAGATCTCACTGAGCTGGGGGATCCGGGCGCTTGAGTGACCGCTCGGCGGTCGCGGCCACCAGCAGTCGCAGCTCGCGCACGGCACTGCGAGCGCGGTCCCCGTCGGACGACTGGATCCCCATGGCCGGACGGCTCGTGCCGTCGGCCAGGTCGAGCACCGGGAACGGCGCCCCCTGCGGCATGTGCACCGCAAGCACCTCGGCCCACTCGTAGCGATGGGTGGAGTAGCCGTTGACGAGCTCCAGCCCGGCGGGGCTCGCGGTGACTCGACAGCGGATCAGCCCCCAGCCTATCGCCACTCCGATCAGCGCGATGCCGATCACCGTGCCGAGCTGCCAGACCGAGACGTTGCCGCGCACCTCGGGTCCGACGGCGAACCAGGCCGCGACACAGACCACGGTGAGCATCCCCCCGAAGAACCCGACGGCGAGTCGGACGCCGAGTGGTCGCCAGGTGCGCGGGAGCCGCGGCAGAGGCTCAGAGTCGGCAGGCATGGATGTCGGTCACCAGGATCCCGCGGGCGCCGATCGTCCACAGCTCGTCCATGACGCGGTGGGCGCCGGCTCGGGGCACCATCGCCCGCACGGCGACCCACCCGCCCCGATGAAGCGGCGAGACCGTGGGACTCTCGATGCCGGGCGTCAGCGCGACGGCCTCACCCACCCGGTCGTCGGGAATGTCGTAGTCCATCATCACGTAGGTACGCGCGACCATCACCCCCTCCAGCCGGCGCCGGAACACGTCGAGGCCCTCGGGAGCAGTGTCTGCCCGGGTGACCAGGACCGCCTCCGACTCCAAGATGGGGTCGCCGAACGTCGCCAGGCCGGCCTTGGCCAGAGTGCCCCCGGTCTCGACCACGTCGGCGATCACGTCGGCGACACCGAGCTGGATGCTGCTCTCGACAGCGCCGTCCAGGCGGTTCACCGTCGCCCGGACGCCGCGCTCGGCGAGGTACAGCCGCACGATGCCGGCGTACGACGTGGCGATCCGCGCACCCTCGAGCGCGGCGGCATCGGTGAAGCGTCCGGTCGGTCCCGCGAAGCGGAAGGTGCTGCGGCCGAAGCCGAGGCCGAGCACCTCCTCGGCCTTGGCGCCGGAGTCCAGTAGCAGGTCGCGGCCGGTGATGCCGGCGTCGAGGGTGCCCTCTCCGACGTACAACGCGATGTCGCGCGGGCGGAGGTAGAAGAACTCCACGCCGTTCTCGACGTCGACGAGGGTGAGCTCCTTGGTGTCCTGGCGCTGGCGGTACCCCGACTCGCGCAGCATGTCGGTCGCGGCCTGCGACAGCGATCCCTTGTTGGGGACCGCGATGCGCAGCAGCTGGTCGGCCGGGGGGCTGGTGGTGACCATGGGAGTCCTCACGGCTTCACAGGTGGGCGTAGACGTCGTCGAGGCCGAGACCGGCCGCGAGCATCAGCACCTGGGCGTGGTAGAGCAGCTGGCTGATCTCCTCGGCGGCCCGGGCGGGCGACTCGTGCTCGGCCGCCATCCACGACTCCGCGGCCTCCTCGACCAGCTTCTTGCCGATCGCGTGCACGCCGGCGTCGAGCTCGGCCACGGTGCGCGATCCGGCCGGCCGGTCGCGCGCCTTGTCGGCCAGCTCGGTCCAGAGCTGCTCGAAGGTCTTCACGCACAGCAGGGTAGTTGTCGCTTGCCCCGGCGCCGCCACGGCGTCCAGGGTGATCGTCATGGGTGGCGACGCGGCGCAGGACCTGACGGCGTTCGACCGGGTGAGCTGGCCGGTGCGCAGCGAGCGGCTGGCCATCCGACCGCCCACTCCCGAGGACTTCTCGCGCCTGTACGAGATCCGGGCGGCGCCGGGGGTGACCCAGTGGCTCACCGGGGCACCGGCCTCGCTGGAGGACTACGTCGAGCGGTACGGGACGCCGGAGCGGCTCGCGACGACGCTAGTGCTCGAGGCCGAGGGTGCCGTGGTCGGCGACCTGTTCTGCGCCGTCGAGTCGCCGTGGTCGCAGGCCGAGGTACGTGACCGGGCTCGGAACACGCTGGCCGCGATCGGCTGGTGCCTGGACCCGGCGTACACCGGGCGCGGCTACGCCACCGAGGCCGCCGCGGCGCTGCTGAGGATCTGCTTCGAGGACATCGCCGTACGACGCGTGGTGGCCGGCGCCTTCGCCGACAACGCCGCCTCGGTGCGCGTCATGGAGAAGATCGGGATGCGGATCGAGGGACGTGGTGTCCGCGACTCCCTGCACCGCGACCTCGGATGGCTCGACGGGGTCACGGCGGCGATCCTGCTCGAGGAGTGGCGCGAGAGACACCGTTGACCCGCCCCGCGCGACTCGCGAAGGTGGCGCGGTGAGCTTCGACCAGATCGCCTGGCCCCGGCGTACCGACCGCCTGACCATCCGGCCCGCGACCGCCTCGGACCTCCCGGCGGTGTTCGCCGTCAGGAGCCTGCCCGAGGTGGCGGAGTGGATGCCGGACCGGCCCACGTCGTACGACGAGTGGGTGCTGCGTCTGGGCGGCTCCGGAGCCTTCGACCGGATGCTGGTGATGGAGCGCGGGGACGCCATCGTCGGTGACCTCTACCTGCACGTCGAGAACGCCTGGGCCCAGCTGGAGGTGCGCGAGGCCGGTGCGGGCGTGCAGGCCGAGATCGGCTGGTCCCTCGCGCCCGCGTACCAGGGGCAGGGGCTGGTCACCGAGGCCTGCGGGGAGCTGCTCAGGATCTGCTTCGTCGAGCTCGGGGTGCGCCGGGTCGTGGCCAATGCCTTCGCCGACAACACGCCGTCGCTGCGGGTGATGGAGCGGCTGGGGATGACCTGCGAGGCCCGCAACAGGGCCGACTCCCTGCATCGCGACCGCGGCTGGCTCGACGGCGTCACCTACGCCCTGCTCCGCGAGGAGTGGCAGACCTGATCCGCGGGATCGTCAGCCGGCGCGCAGCGTCTTGAGGGTGCGGGCGGTGCGGAGAGCCGCCGCGGTGGCCTGGTAGCCCTTGTCCTCCGAGGAGCCGGGCAGGCCGGCGCGGTCGAGGGCCTGCCGGTCGGTGTCGCACGTGAGCACCCCGAAGCCGACCGGGGTCGCGGCGTCCAGGGCCACCCTGGTCAGCCCCTCGGTCGCGGCGGAGCAGACGTACTCGAAGTGCGGGGTGCCGCCCCTGACCACGACACCGAGGGCGACCACGGCGTCGTGCTCGCGGGCGAGCTCGGCCGCCACGACCGGAAGCTCGAAGGTGCCGGGCACCCGGACCTCGCTCACCCGCGTCACGGAGTACGCCGCAAGGGCGCGCCGGGCGCCCGCCAGGAGGCCGTCCATCACCTCGGTGTGCCACTGGGCCGCGACGACGCCGACGGAGAGGTCGCCGCAGTCGAACGGCTGGTCGGCGGGCGCCCCCGCGCCGCTCACCGGGCGACTCCGCGCGGGCCGGGGTCGGCCGGTGCCGGCTCGAGGTCGACGCCGTCGGTCGGGAGATCGGGGATGTCATGCCCCATCCGGTCGCGCTTGGTGCGCAGGTAGTGCAGGTTGTGCGGGTTGGGCCGCGGCGTCAGCGGGAGCTGCTCCTCGACCGCCACGCCGAAGTCCGCCAGCGCCTCGGACTTCTCGGAGTTGTTGGTGAGGAGCCGCACGCGTGTGACACCGAGGTCGCGCAGCACCTGGGAGGCGGCCCCGTAGTGACGGGCGTCGGCAGGCAGGCCGAGCTCGAGGTTCGCGTCGACGGTGTCGCGCCCGGCGTCCTGGAGCGCGTATGCCTCGAGCTTGGCCACCAGTCCGATCCCACGACCCTCGTGACCCCGCAGGTAGACGACCACGCCACGCCCCGCTGCGACGACCCGCTCGAGAGCCTCGTCGAGCTGGGGGCCGCAGTCGCAGCGCTGCGACCCGAACACATCGCCGGTCAGGCACTCGGAGTGGACCCTGACCAGGACCGGCTCGTCGCCCGCGATGTCTCCGTGGACCAGCGCGAGGTGCTCGGAGCCGTCGATGCGCGAGCGGTAGCCGTACGCCGTGAGCTCGCCGTACCTCGTCGGGAGCTGCGTCACCGCGACCCGCTCGACCAGCGTCTCGGTGCGGTGGCGGTACCGGACGAGGTCGTCGATCGAGATCATCGCCAGGCCGTGCTCGTCGGCGAACTCCCGCAGCTGCGGTGCGCGCTTCATGGAGCCGTCGTCGTTGACGATCTCCACCAGGACCCCCACGGGGGTGAGCCCCGCGAGCCGAGCGAGGTCGACCGCGGCCTCGGTGTGTCCGCGCCGGCTGAGCACGCCGCCCTCCCGGTAGCGGAGCGGGAAGACGTGGCCGGGGCGGGTGACCTCCCAGGGCTCGGTCGCGGAGTCGGCGAGCACCCGCGCGGTGTGCGCGCGGTCGGCGGCGCTGATCCCGGTGGAGACCCCGTCGCGGGCGTCGACCGAGATCGTGAACTGGGTGCGCATCCGGTCGCGGTTGTGCGGCGTCATCAAGGGGATCTCGAGCCGGTCGAGGATCTCGGCGGGCATCGGGACGCAGATCACCCCCGAGCTGTGCCGCACGGTGAAGGCCATCAGCTCCGGAGTCGCCCTGGCGGCCGCGAAGATGATGTCGCCCTCGTTCTCCCGGTCCTCGTCGTCGACGACGACCACCGGCTTGCCGGCCGCGACGTCGGCGATCGCTCGCTCGACGGTGTCCAGACGGATGCTCATGCCAGTGCCTCCTCGAGCTGCTCGGACTGCTCGCGCCTCGAGACGCGCAACCACACGACGAAGCCCCAGACGACCAGGGCGGCGTAGGCGACGTAGAGCATCGCCGACGGGTAGAGCCGGCTGTGCCACAGCGTGGGCACGCCCACCACGTCGACGGCGATCCAGGCCAGCCAGAAGTCGTTCCAGCCCCGCGCCATCGCGTAGGTCGCGACCATCGAGCCGATGAAGATCCAGGAGTCGCACCAGTAGTACCAGCGGGGGGCGGGCCAGGTCTCGCCGATCAGGGCGAACACCCACTGGAGCACCAGGACTCCGGCCACCCAGACGACGAGATAGCCCAGCCGCTCCGACATCGTGGCCCATCGCGGCGTGATCGCCGGCGCGTGCTCGGCGCGCCGGGCCTTCACCTGCTTCCAGCGCCACCAGCCGTAGACGCTGGTGACGATGAAGAACACCTGCCGCCCGGCCTGGCCGAACAACGGCTGCTGGGAGCCCTGGTCGAAGGTCGCGGCGAGGAAGACGCTGAGCAGCAGGACGTTGCCGACGACCCCGACCGGCCACGCCCAGATCCGGCGGCGCAGCCCGCCGATGGCGGAGGCGAACCCGAACGCGTTGCCCAGGATCTCGCGCCACGTGATCGGATGGCCCGCGATCATGATCTGCGCGTCGTAGAGCCACTGGAGGACGTTCATGCGACGACCTCCTCGGTCGACCGCAGCTCCAGCTGGCGCGCGACGTACTTGCCGATCACATCCACCTCGAGGTTCACCGTGTCGCCGACCGCACGGAACCCCAGCGTCGTGCGTCGCAGCGTCTCGGGGATGAGGCTGACGGTGAAGCCGTCGCCGCGAGCCTCGACCACGGTCAGGCTGACGCCGTCGACGGTGACCGACCCCTTGTCGACGAGGTACGGCGCGAGGTCGGGCGGCATGGAGAACGTCACGACGTCCCAGTGGTCGCCAGGCTCGCGTCGGGCGACGCGACCGGTCGCGTCGACGTGACCCTGCACGAGGTGGCCGCCCAGCCGGGTGCCGGCGGTGACCGCGCGCTCGAGGTTCACGCGGTCGCCGACGTCGAGCACGCCGAGGCCGGTCCTGGCCAGCGTCTCGGCCATCACGTCGGCGGTCCACAGGTCGGTCTTGCTGCCGTCGGTCGAGCCGGTCCAGACCACGGTCAGGCAGCAGCCGTTGACGCAGATCGAGTCGCCCGGGACGGCGTCCTCGAGCACCGCGTCGGCCCGCAGGGTGAGCCGAACGGCGTCGGACTGCCGCTCCAGCGCCGCCACGGTGCCGAGCTCCTCGACGATTCCGGTGAACATCTAGGCGTTTCCTTCCGGCTGGGCCGGCTCGACCGTGGAGGACGGCCGGCTCATGGTGATGCGTACGTTGACGTCGTCTCCGGCGTTCAGTGCGTCCAGGACGACGACGTCGGTGACCGGCAGGTGCAGCGCATCGGAGATCGAGGTGATTCCCAGCTCGCCGATCGCGGCCCGCCCGGTGCCGAGCAGCATCGGGGCGAGGTAGGCCACGACCTCGTCGACCAGGCCGGCCGCCACGAAGGCCGCGGCCAGGGTCGGCCCACCTTCGAGCAGGACGTGCTGGCGGTCTCGGGCGAACAGCTGCTTCAGAGCCGTCTCGGGCTCGCGCGTGCGCAGGTGGACGGTCTCCGCGGCGTCGTCGAAGACCCGGCGACCGGGATCGAGGTCGCGCTCCCCCATCACCGCGCGCAGCGGCTGACGCGACAGCAGCCGGCCAGCCGCGTCGCGGGCCGTGAGGTGCGGGTCGTCGATGGCGACGGTGCCGCTGCCGACCAGCATGGTGTCGCAGATCGAGCGCAAGGCGTGCGTGTCGAGACGGGACGCCGGGCTCGACACCCAGCGGCTGCTGCCGTCGGTGGCGGCGACCCGCCCGTCGAGGGTGGTGGCGACCTTCCAGGTCACGAACGGCCGGGCGTGCTCCACGGCGAAGGTCCACACGCGGTTCAGCTCGCGCGCCTCGGCAGCCAGGACGCCGGTCTCGACCTCGACGCCCGCGGCGCGCAGCGTCTCGGCCCCCCCGACCGCGACCGGGTTGAGGTCGCGCTGGGCGAGGACCACGCGGCGTACCCCCGCAGAGACCAGGGCCTGCGCGCACGGTCCGGTGCGTCCGGTGTGGTTGCACGGCTCCAGCGTGACCACAACGGTCGCCCCGCGCGCCTCGGACCCGGCTCGGACGAGGGCCTCGACCTCGGCGTGGGGACTGCCGGCCCCGCGGTGATAGCCCTCGGCGACCGTGTGCCCTGCGGCATCGAGCACGACGCAGCCGACCCGCGGGTTGGGTCCGAGCGGCACGTCGGGACCCGCGGCCAGCTCGAGCGCGCGGCGCATCGCCGTCCGCTCGGTCTCGCTGACTGTCATCGTGCCCTCCGGTCCGGTCGCGGACTCCGGGGCAACGGACGCCGTGCGCTCGACCTCGATGGAGGCGAGCACCACGTCTGCGTGCGCTTCTCATCCGGACTTTGACCGTCGGTCCAGGAGTTCCACCTGGTCAACCGGTCACTGGCAGTGGCCGGGTCGCGGACTGTTACCGCCGGTGCGGAGTTTCACCGCCCCCAGAGCACGCGAGCACTTGGCTCTTGCGAGCGCCAGCGTACGCCCGGGCTGTCGGGATCGACACGTGGCGTCCGTCACGCGCTGTCGGCGGCCTCGGTCGCCGAGGTGCGGAGCGCGGCGATCATCGCCTCCGGGTCGGCGGCGTCGAAGACCGCCGAGCCCGCCACGAACACGTCGGCGCCGGCCTCGGCGCAGCGGACGATGGTCTCCAGGCCGACCCCACCGTCGACCTGGAGCCACGTCTGGAGGCCGTGCTTGTCCATCAGCTCGCGAGCGCGCCGGATCTTCGGCAGGCAGAGGTCGAGGAACCTCTGGCCCCCGAAGCCCGGCTCGACGGTCATGATCAGCACCATGTCGAGCTCGGGCAGCAGGTCCTCGTAGGGGTCGATGGGAGTCGCGGGCTTCAGCGCCATGCTGGCGCGCGCCCCCTGCGCCCGGATCTCGCGGGCGAGCCGGACCGGGGCCGCCGCCGCCTCCACGTGGAAGGTCACGCTGCCGGCCCCTGCCTCGACGTACGCCGCGGCATTGCGGTCGGCGTCGGTGATCATCAGGTGGGCGTCGACCGGTCGCGGGCTCGCCTTGCTGAGCGCCTCGACCATCCGAGGACCGAAGGTCAGGTTGGGGACGAAGTGGTTGTCCATGACGTCGACGTGGATCCAGTCCGAGCTCGGGATGCGCGCCACCTCGGCGCCGAGGTCGGCGAAGTCGGCGGTGAGGATGCTCGGGGTGATCTGGATGCCCACCCGTCCAGCCTAGGGACTCTGGTGCTCGGGCCGGTCCAGGCGCGTCCAGGTCAGGTCCCCGCCGAGGAACGTGTGCACGAAGCCGCACGTCTCGCACACCGCGGCATCGGCCTGCTTGTTGAAGCCGGAGTTGGCGAAGCCCGACGTCGCCAGCTTCATCGTGCGATGCACGAACGTGGTGCCCCGACAGACCTGGCAGGCCAGCTGCCGCCCGGCCACGTCGACACGCTCGGGTACCCCTGCCATCAGTCCTCCGTCTGCCCGTCGGTGTCGTCGCCGCGGCCGGTCGTCGAGGTCAGCCCGTTCGCCTCGTCGCGATCGGCCCAGACCCGGAGCGGCTCGATGTCGAAGACGTGGTCGTCGATGTCCTCGTGCAGGTCGCCGATCTCGGCGAACCTCGCGGGCACGGTGAAGATCGTGCAGTCCAGCGGCTCGACGTCCTCGACCTCGTCCCAGCGCACGGGGGTCGACACCCGGGCGTCGGGGAAGCCCCGCACGGAGTACGCCGCGGCGATGGTGTGGTCGCGGGCGTTCTGGTTGTAGTCGACGAAGAGGTGGCGGGGGTCTCGGTCCTTGCGCCACCACAGGGTCGTCACGTCGTCCGGCATCCGGCGCTCGACCTCGCGAGCGAACGCCAGCGCCGCGCGGCGTACCTCCTTGTGACCGTGCTCGGGCCGGATCCGCACGTAGACATGCAGCCCCTTCCCCCCGCTGGTCTTGGGATATCCGACGGCACCCAGCTCGTCGAGGATCTCGTGGACGACGCCGGCCACCCGGCGTACCTGCTCGAACCTGCTCAGGGGTCCCGGGTCGAGGTCGATGCGCCACTCGTCGGGCTTCTCGGGGTCTTCGCGACGGCTGTTCCACGGATGGAACTCCACCGTCGACATCTGCACCGCCCAGACGACCGCGCCGAGCTCGGTCACGCACAGCTCGTCGGCCGTCCGGTTCCACCGCGGGAAGCGCAGCTGCACGGTCTCGACCCAGGGCGGCGCGCCGGACGGGACCCGCTTCTGATGCACCTTCTCCCCCGCCAGGCCGGTCGGGTACCGGTGCAGCATCGTGGGCCGCTCGGACAGCGCGTTGACGATGCCGGGCCCGACCGCGACGTAGTAGTCGACCAGGTCGCGCTTGGTCGCGCCGCTCTCGGGGAAGTAGACGCGGTCGGGGTTGGTCACCTTCACCACCCGGTTGTCGACCTCGATCTCGACGAACGGCGACGCCATGCGGTCACCGTATCCGGGCTTGCTTGTGGGTGGGGGGTGGTGGCTGTTGTCAAATCCCCCGCTGAAGCGGGGGATTTGGCACTTCCTGGCCGTTGCAACCCCCAAGAAGTGACAGCAGAGGCCAAGAAGTCGGGGGCCCTCCGTCGTCTGACAGGCAGGCTACGAGCGGGCTGCCCGACGTAGCAGGGTCATGAACATCGCGTCGGTGCGGTGGCGGTGCGGCCACAGCTGGACGGTCCCGGCGAGCGGACCGGCGCACTCGGGTACGTCGGCGCGCAGGCCCGCAGCCGTCGTGAGCAGGGACGTCGCGTCGCCGAGCTCGACGTCGTCTCGGCCGACCAGCACGGCCCCGACGACGTCGCGGGTCTCGGCCAGGACCGGCGAGCACGTCGCATAGAGGACGACGCCGCCGGGCCGGACGAGGTCGATCGCGCTGTCGAGGAGCGCACGTTGCAGCGGCTCGAGCTCTCGCAGGTCCTCGGCGCGGCGACGCCAGCGCGCCTCGGGGCGACGCCGCAGGGCACCCAGTCCCGTGCACGGCGCGTCGACGAGGACCCGGTCGAACGAGCCGGCCGCCCACGACGGGGCCGTGCCGTCCTCGACGGTCACCGCCTCCACACCGGCGGCGCCGGCCAGGGTACGGCGGACCAGCTCCGCGCGGTGCTGCTGGCGCTCGTTGGCGACGATCCGGGCGCCGCGACGATCGGCCAGCGCCGCCAGCAGTGCCGCCTTGCCGCCCGGCCCCGCGCACAGGTCGAGCCAGCGCTCGTCCGGGCCGTCGAGCGGTGTCGCTGCGAGCGCGTGCGCCACCAGCTGGGAGCCCTCGTCCTGCACGCCCGCCCGCCCTTGGGCCACCGCGGCGACGTCGGCCGGGTTGCCGCCCGGCGAGACGGAGCCGTACGGCGAGTACGGCGTGGGGTCGCCCGGGAGCTCCTCGAGGGCGGCGCGCCCGGGCCGGGCGACCAGGGTGACCCGGGGAGGCTCGTTGTCGGCCGCCAGCAGCCCTTCCAGCTCCTCGGGGTCGCCAGCGGCGGCGAGCGCCTGACCGAGCGCCTCCACCACCCACTGCGGATGGCTGTACGCCGTCACGGCGAAACCGACCGGGTCGGAGGCCGGATCGGGAGCGACCCGGAGCACCCAGGTCGCCCGGTCGCGCTGGGCCACCTTGCGCAGCACGGCGTTGGCGAACCCCGCCGCACCGGGCCCGACCTCGGAGCGAACCAGGTCGACCGTGGTGCTGATCGCGGCGTGCGACGGCACGCGCATGCCCAGCAGCTGGTGACAGCCCAGGCGCAGCGCGTCGCGGACCCTGGCCTGCACCTCGCGCGGCGGGCGGTCGACGCACGCAGCCAGGACGGCGTCGTAGAGCCCCTGCCAGCGGATCGTGCCGCTGGCCAGCTCGGTGGTGAAGGCCGCGTCGCGACCGGCCACCCCATGGCGGGCGAGTGCCCCCGGCAGCGCGAGGTTGGCGTAGGCGTCGTCCGCCCGGACGGCCTTCAGCACGTCGTACGCCGCCCGGCGGGCCGGGTCCGGACGGCTCACGACAGCTCGCCGGCCAGGAGCCTCCTGGCCAGGGACCGCGGCGCCACGGCGAGCCAGGCGTCGGTCAGCACCTCGCGCAGCTCCTCGACGTCCAGCTCGCCGATGCGGCTCTGTTGCAGCAGGACCGCGTTGTAGTTGCGGAAGTGGTCGATGGTGAAGAAGGGCCCCCCGGCCTCGACCAGCGCCGCCTTGTCGTCGGCGTTCGCGGTGCGGATCACGAGGAGATCGCAGAACTCCTCCCCGGTCGTCGGGTCGACGGCGTCGTGTCGGGGCGCGCGCGCCAGGACGAAGCCGCGTGGCTTCGGCTTCTGACGCACCAGATACGTGGGCCGGTCGCCCCACGACGTACCGAGCTCGACCTCGGGGAGGGCCGAGCAGATCGCGTGGACGTCCGCCGCGCGGGCCTTGCGACTCACATGCCCTCCTGCTCGCCGTCGCCGGGTTCGGCGCCCGTGCGGGGCTCCCCCTCGAGTTACGACGGCCCGGGCGCACGCTAGCAGTGGGACCAGAGCCACCTCCGGGCTCAGACGAGCGCCTCTCCCCCGGCGAGACGTTGTCCGCGGGCCCAGTCGGGGGCCGGCATCGGCCGCCCGCCCACCGCCTGCACCTCGCCGAGCAGCAGCGCGGCCGTGCCGGTCCCGACGACGACGGCTCTCTTCCCGGCGACGATCTCACCAGGAGGCAGCCGTCCGTCGGCCGGCCGTAGGGGTCCCAGCTTGAGCCGCTGCCCGTCGTACGTCGTCCAGGCTCCCGGCGCGGGGGTGCAGGCCCGCACCTGGCGGTCGACGACCGCCGCCGACTGGGACCAGTCGACGCGCGCCTGGTCGACGCTGATCTTGGGTGCCGAGGAGACGCCGTCGGAGGGCTGGGGACGGGCCTCGAGCGAGCCGTCCGCGATGCCGTCCAGGGTGGCCACCAGAAGTCCCGCGCCACCCTCCGCGAGCCGGGCCAGGAGGTCGCCGGCGGTGTCCCGGGCGCGGATGGTCTCGGTCATCACCCCGAAGGTCGGACCGGCGTCGAGCGCCTCGACGATCCGGAACGTCGTCGCACCGGTCACGTCGTCTCCGGCCCAGATCGACCGTTGCACGGGCGCGGCCCCGCGCCAGGCCGGCAGCAGCGAGAAGTGGAGGTTGACCCAGCCCTCCGGTGGGATCTCCAGGGCCGACGGCGGCACGAGCGCACCGTACGCGACGACCGGGCAGGCATCAGGGGCCAGGGAGCGGAGCGCCTCTTGGAAGTCCGGCTCGCGCGGGTGACGGGGCTTCAGGACGGGGACGCCGAGCTCCGAGGCGGCCTCGGCGACCGGGGACGAGGCGAGTCGCCGCCCGCGCCCGGTCCGTGCATCGGGCCGGGTGACCACCCCGACCAGGTCGTGCCCTGAGTCGGCGATGGCGCGCAGCGACGGCACGGCGACCTGGGGAGTCCCGGCGAAGACCACGCGCATCGTCAGAGTCCCAGCCCACCGGTCGGGTGTGGCGACACCTTGACCGTGGGCGGGCCGGAGAGACCGAACCAGTCGGACTCGCGGATCTCCTTCATCGCCTGCTTGCGCAGCTCAGGCGTGAGCCGGTCGACGAACAGCACGCCGTCGAGGTGGTCGGTCTCGTGCTGGATGGCACGGGCGAGCAGCTGGCTGCCCTCGATGACGACCGGCTCGCCGTACTGGTCGAAGCCGGTGGCGACCACCGAGAGGGCGCGCCGGCAGTCGATCGCCAGGCCCGGGATGGACAGGCAGCCCTCGTCGCCGTCCTGGGTCTCCTCGGAGAGGTCGAGCACCGGGTTGACCAGGTGGCCGACCACGCCCTCGATGCTCCAGGTGAAGACCCGGAGGCCGACCCCGATCTGGGGAGCGGCCAGGCCCGCGCCCGGCGCCTCGAGCATGGTGTCGGTGAGGTCTTGGACCAGGCGCCGCAGCTCCTGGTCGAAGTCGGTGACCGGGACGGCCTTGCTGCGCAGGATCGGGTCTCCGAACAGGCGGATCGGCTGGATGGCCACGCGGCGAGTCTAGGAGGCGGCGACGAGGTCACAGGGCCGGCGGGTCGACCTGGATGCGCACCGGGTCCAGCTTGCGGGACGACCTGAGCCGCTGGACCTCGCCGAGCGCCAGCGACAGGGCGGCGGCCTGCGCCCGTGGCGACCGGACGACGAGACGAGACTCGCCGTCGCCGAGCTCGACCGGGCCGAGCACCTCCGTGCCCCGAGGCTGGTCGAGCAGGGTGAGCGCGTCGTCGACGGCGCCGGGGTCACCGGTGATCGTGGCGAGGCGGCTGGCGGGCGGGAGGTGCGCTTCGGAGCGCGCCTCGGCCTCGCGGCGGGCGAAGCCCGCGGAATCCCAGCGGACCAGGGCTTGCAGCGCGGGATGCGCGGGATCTCCGACGGCGACCACCTGTCCTCCGGGCCCCACGAGCCCGGCGGCACCCAGCCACCGCCGCAGCGCCTCCTCGTCGGTGCGCAGGTCTGCTCGAGCCAGGGTCAGCCACGTGTCGAGCAGCACCACGGCGGCGTATCCCCGCTCGGCGACGGGCTCTGCTCCGGGCGTGGAGACGACGATGGCGGGACGGTCGCGGACGGTCTCCACGACGTGGTCTCCGCCGGAGGCGACCACCGGGACCGACGCGAAGGCGCGGCCGAGCTCCTCGGCGGTACGACGCTCCCCCACCACCGGCGCCCGGAGCCCGCGATGACCGCAGTGGTGGCACGCCCACGACTCCTCGACCACCCCGCACCAGCGACAGGCCGGGGGCACGGCGGGTCCCGAGACGGCCAACGGCCCGGTGCATACCGCGCAGCGCGCAGGTGTGCGGCAGCGCTCGCAGGCCAGCGACGGCGCATAGCCGCGCCGCGGCGTCTGCAGCAGGACGGGCCCGCGCTCGAGGCCTGCGCCGATGGCGTCGTACACCTGCCTGGGGACCCGGGTCGCGCGTGCCATCGGATCGCGGTCGAGCTCGTGGTCGGTGGCCCCCGCCACCGACACCCGGACCGCCGCGCGCAAGGCGTCGCGGGGCGCGGCGATCTCATGCGCCCAGCCGGTGGTCAGGAGCTGCTGAGCCTCGACCGTGCGGGCGAAGCCGCCGACCAGCGTCGCGGACCGCTCGAGGTGGGCACGGCTCAGGAGCACCTCACGGGCGTGGGGGTACGGCGCGCGGGGCTCGGCATGCAGGTCGTCGCCGTCGTCCCAGATAGCCACGAGCCCGAGGTCGTGGACCGGAGCGAACGCCGCCGCGCGGGTGCCGACCACGATCCGTCGGGTCCCGCGGGAGACCGCCAGGAACTCGCGGTAGCGGCGGGCCGGGCCGGCCCCAGCGGTCAGGACGACGTGGTGGCCGGTCCCGAGAAGCTCCCGCAGCGCTGAGTCGAGCCGAGCGACGTCTCGGCGGTCGGGCACCACCAGGAGGCTGCCCCGGCCACCGGCGAGGGTGAGCGCGGCTGCGGCGGCGAGCAGGCGCGGCCAGGCCTCGCCCGGAAGGGCCGACCAGACCGCGCGTGGCGACCCGCCACCGGCGAGGTGACTCAGGAAGGCGTCGGCTGCCGGGTAGCCCGACCACAGGCCCGTCGCCGAGGCGACGTCCAGCTCCAGCGGATCCTCCGGCGCAGACGGCTGCCGCTCGGTGGTGGCGTGGCGTGGCGGCACGGCGAGCCGGACGACGTCCGAGCGGGTGCCGGCGTAGCGCTCGGCGAGCAGCCCGGCCAGCTCGGCCACGGCCGACCGCAGCACCGGCTCGGGGCTCACCACGCGCTGGATCTGCGAGAGCGTGCCGGTGTGATCGGTGTGGGCCGATCGCCCCAGGACGAAACCACCCAGCGACTTTCCGGCGAACCGCACCTTGACCCGGGCGCCCGGCACCGCGTCGTTCGCCATCGAGCCGGGGACGGCATAGTCGAAGGGTCGATCGAGGTGGGCCAGGGGTGTGTCGACGAGCACCTGGGCCACCGGGTCGGAGTCGGCGACGGGCTCACCGGTGGTCGGCCGCGGGCGGGCGGCACGCACCGTCTCGCGCAGACCCGGCAGGGTCTGGGCAGCGGACTCCCTGCGCGTGGCCACGGCCGTTGTTCTACCAGCCTCCTCCGACCAGCGGCCGGCGTCATCCACACCGCTGGGCGGACGGCGAGCCCGTTCGCCGAGTCGTCATGTGCCGACTCGGCGTTGTTGCGGTGCACTCTTCTGCCGACTGGGCGGTTTTGCGATGCACCTTTCTGCCGAGTCAGCGCATCTGCGGGGGTCAGGTGGCGGGGGTCAGGTGGCGGGGGTGGTGGCGGGGGTGGTGGCGGCGGAGGAGGTCGTGGTGTGGCGGCCGTGGTCGGAGGCGGTCACGCGCACGGTGACCAGCGACCCGACGTCGCCCGTCCGGACGGTGTACGACGTGCCGGTCGCGCCCGCCAGGGCCTCGCCGCCGGCGTACCACCGGAGGTGGAGCCGGGCCGTGGCAGGGCGCCAGCGCCCGGGATCGGCGGTGAGCACGCTGCCGACCGTCGGGGTGCCGGTGATCGCCGGCACCGACCTCGGGACCGGGCCGCGACCGCAGGTGTAGACGCGGACGTCGTCGAGGTACCAGCCCTCCTCGGTGCTGTTGTTGTCGTGCTCATCGTGAACTGCGGCGAGACCGCGTCGCCGCCGAAGCGGGTCAGCCGCATTCGGCTCGCGACGTAGCCGAAGCTGTCGCGGCTGAACCCGGTGCGACCGGGCGAGGGGTTCTGGAGCTTGCGGCCTTGCGCAACGCCTCGACGCGGTCGGTGCGCTCCCAGGTGAACTCCGGCAGCTCGCGGCCGAAGTGGCCGTAGGCGGCGGTCAGCACGTAGATCGGGCGCAGGAGGTCGAGGTCCTCGATGATCGCGGCCGGCCGGAGGTCGAAGACCTCGAGCACGGCCTGCTGGATCTGCTCGTCGGGGACCACCCCGGTGCCGAAGGTCTCGATGAAGACGCCCACGGGCTGCGCCTTCCCGATCGCGTAGGCCACCTGAGCCTCACAGCGCCGAGCCAGCCCGGCGGCGACGACGTTCTTGGCGACCCAGCGCATGGCGTACGCCGCGGACCTGTCGACCTTCGAGGGGTCCTTGCCGGAGAAGGCACCGCCACCGTGACGCGCCATCCCGCCGTAGGTGTCGACGATGATCTTGCGCCCGGTCAGGCCCGCGTCGCCCATCGGGCCGCCGACGACGAAGCGTCCGGTCGGGTTGACCAGCAGCCGGTATCCGTCGGAGGGGATCGAGAACGTCGCGAGCACCGGGTCGATGACGTGCTTCTTGATGTCGGGCTCGAGGGTGGAGGAGATGTCCACGTCCTCGGCGTGCTGGGTCGACAGGACCACGGTGTCGACCCGCACCGGACGGTTGTCCGCGTCGTACTCGATGGTGACCTGGGTCTTGCCGTCGGGGCGGAGGTAGCCCAGGGTCTGGTCGTTGCGCACCGCCGTGAGCCGCTCGGCCAGGCGCTGGGCCATCACGATCGGGAGGGGCATCAGCACGTCGGTGTCGTCGCAGGCGTAGCCGAACATCAGACCCTGGTCACCGGCGCCCTGCTTGTCCATCGCGTCGACCGAGCCGGTACGCGACTCGTGACCGGAGTCGACGCCCTGGGCGATGTCGCCGGACTGACCGCCGATCGCGACCATCACGCCGCACGACGCCCCGTCGAAGCCCTTCTCCGAGGAGTCGTAGCCGATCTTGAGGATCCGGTCGCGGACGACCTGCTTGATGTCGACGTAGCCCGTCGTGGTCACCTCGCCGGCGACGACCACCAGACCGGTGGTCAGCAGGGTCTCCACGGCGACCCGGCTGTGGGCGTCCTGCCGGATCATCGCGTCGAGGACCGAGTCGCTGATCTGGTCGGCGATCTTGTCGGGGTGTCCCTCGGTGACGGATTCGGAGGTGAAGAGGCGTCCGGTCACGGTGGTGGGTGCTCCTGGTTCTCACGGGCGGTCGAGCGGGTGGAGTCGGCGGTCACGATATCCGGCGCGCCCTGGGGCAGACCCGCCGGTCGGCGACCGGTCAGCCGGGGCGGGCGGCGTCGAGGCGACGTGCGACCTCGTCCCAGACGGCGTGGGCGACCGATGACTTGGGGCCGGCCGGCACGTCGACCTCGGTGCCGTCGGCGCCCAGCAGCACGGCCTGGTTGTCCTCGGACCCGAACACCGCGCCCCCGCGCACGTCGTTGACGACGAGCAGGTCGCACCCCTTGCGCGCGAGCTTGCCGCGCCCCAGGTCGAGCACCGTGCCCGTGTCGTCGCCGGTCTCGGCGGCGAAGCCGACCACCACCTGCCCGGGGTGCAGGCGGTCGCGGGAGATCTCAGCGAGGATGTCCGGGGTCTGGGTCAGCTCCAACGCGGGCACGCTGCCGTCCGGGCTCTTCTTGATCTTGGTCCCGGTCGTGGCGACCGGACGGAAGTCGGCCGGGGCCGCCGCCATCACGACGGCGTCGGCGGAGGTGGCAGCGGCCACCACGGCGTCGCGCAGCTGCTCGGTCGTCTCGACGTGGACGACCTTGACGCCGGCGGGGTCGGGCAGCGCGACGTTCGCCGCGACCAGGGTCACCTCGGCACCTCGCGCGAGCGCCGCGCGGGCCAGCGCGAGGCCCTGGCGTCCCGAGGAGCGGTTGCCGAGGTAGCGCACCGGGTCGAGGGGCTCGCGCGTGCCGCCCGCCGAGACCACGACGGTGCGGCCGGTGAGGTCGCGCCCGCCGATTCCGCGGGCCAGCACCTCCCGGCAGGTCTCGAAGATCTCGTCGGGCCCGGGGAGCCGTCCGGCGCCGGAGTCGGCACCGGTCAGCCTGCCCACGGCCGGTTCGAGTACCAGCGCGCCACGCTGCCGCAGCGTCGCGACGTTGGCCCGGGTCGCGGCGTGCCCCCACATCTCGGTGTGCATGGCGGGCGCGAACACCACCGGACAGCGCGCGGTCAGCAAGACGTTGGTGAGCAGGTCGTCGGCGCGGCCGTGCGCGGCTCGCGCCAGCAGGTCGGCGGTGGCCGGCGCCACGACGACGAGGTCGGCGGCCTGCCCGATCCGCACGTGGGGCACCTGGTGCACCGACTCCCAGACCTGTGTGTGCACCGGCTTGCCCGAGAGGGCGGCCCAGGTGGCCTCGCCGACGAAGTGCAGCGCGGACGGAGTCGGAACCACGGTCACCTCGTGGCCGGACTCGGTGAATCTGCGCAGCAGCTCGGCGGCCTTGTACGCCGCGATGCCCCCGGCGACCCCCAGGACCACCGACGGCCGGAGCCGCGCCTCCGGTGAGGCGTCGGGACCGGCCAGGTCGCTCATGGTCGCCAGAGGTCCGGGATCACTCGCCGGAGAAGCCCGCCTCGAGAGCGGCGGCCTTCCGGGCCTCCTCCTCGGCGGCGAGCTCGGCCGGGTCGACGTCCTCGCAGGTGAGCAGGTCGTCGTTGATCTCGCGCAGCGCGATCGACAGCGGCTTCTCCTGGACGTGCGTCTCGACCAGGGGTCCGACGTACTCCAGCAGGCCCTCGCCGAGCTGGGAGTAGTAGGCGTTGATCTGCCGCGCGCGCTTGGCGCTGTAGAGGACCAGGCGGTACTTGCTGTCGGTCTTGGTCAGCAGATCGTCGATCGAGGGGTTGGTCACGCCCTCGGCAGCGGGAGTGGGGGCAGACACGCAACAGCCTCACAAAGAGTCGGAGTCACTCGGGACACACACGGATGCGCGCGTGGGCTCACCCACGCTCACACAGGGCCAGGTCGCCCGACCATCAAGGCTACCAACTCCTCGGCGGCATCGTGAATTTCCGTGTTCACGATCTTCGTGTCGAACTCCGCCTCCGCGGCCAGCTCCAGCCGGGCGCTGGCGAGCCGGCGCTCGCGCTCCTCGGCATCCTCGGTGCCGCGGCCGACCAGCCGGCGCACCAGCTCCTCCCAGGAGGGTGGGGCGAGGAAGACCATCCGCGCGTCCGGCATCGCCTCGCGCACCTGGCGAGCGCCCTGGAGGTCGATCTCGAGCAGAGCCGCCCGCCCTTCGGCGAGCTTCTCCTCGACCGGCGCCCGTGGCGTGCCGTAGCGGGCCGCCCGGTGGACCACCGCCCACTCCAGCAACGCTCCGTCGGAGACCAGGCGGTCGAACTCCTCCTCGGAGATGAACCAGTAGTGCACCCCGTGGACCTCACCGGGACGCGGGCCCCGGGTCGTCACCGAGATCGAGATCCAGATCTCGGGGTGGTGCTCGCGGATGTCGGCTGACACCGACCCCTTGCCGACGGCCGTGGGGCCGGCGAGCACGGTCAGCCGAGAACGACTGGGACGCTGGTCGCCGTGGCCGGACCGGCTCACTCGCCGGGAGCGAACTCGCGCTCGAGTGCCGCGACCTGCTTGGCCCCCAGGCCACGCACCCGGCGGCTCTCGGCGATGCCGATCCGCTCCATGAGCTGCTTGGCCCGCACCTTGCCGACCCCGGGCATGGAGCACAGCAGGTCGACGACGCGCATCTTGCCGATGACCTCGTTGTGATGGCCCTGGTGGAGAACCTCGGAGATCGAGGCACCGGAGTTCTTGAGACGGTTCTTCACCTCGGCGCGCTCACGACGCGAGGCCGCAGCCTTGTCGAGGGCCGCCTGGCGCTGCTCGGGAGTGAGCGGTGGGAGAGCCAAGGCACATCCTTTGTCCAACGTCGTGTCCGACGACAGGGCGACAATCTAGTCAGCCCGGCGTGGGGGCGGCAACGTGGCCCAGGGAAGTGCCGATCAATGGCGCCGTCGCGAGCGTCGCGTCGCGTGTGCGATGGCAAGGCGCGGTCGCGACGGCATGCCGGGCGCACGTCGAGCGGCTGCAACGCAGCCAGCGTGCGCGCATCGCGGCGCGCAGCAGGCGGGACTGGTCAGCGCTTCGCTAGAGGTCCAGCGGGGTGTGACAGACGTCGAGGACCTCCTGCTGCACCGACGCGAGTGCCTGTTGGGTGTCCGGGGCCGCCAGCTCGGCCGCGGCCCGGCGGATCAGGGCGCGGTCCTCGGCGGTGGTGCCTGCCGGCGGGTGCTTCGGGTCGTACGTCGAGGGGTCGACGCCGGCCTTCGTCAACGCACGGTCGAGGGCGCGGATGCGGGTGATGACGAGCTGCCAGTCGTCGGCGACGTCTCCGGGAGCCTTGTCGTGCAGGTCGTCGAAGATCGGCAGTGCCGAGATCAGGGCGGTGCGGTCGTTGCCACCGGCCAGCGAGCCCAGGGCCGCCTGGTGGGCCTTCACGGCGGCGCAGTAGCTCTGCCCGTGGCCGCATCCCGTCAGGCCGAGCATCGCCAGGGCCACGACCCCGACGAGCGCGACCCGCGCCCTCATCCGCCGAGCCCGCGCAGCTGGTCGTTGATCCGGTCGGCCTCGTCGGCGAGACGGTCCGGCCCCACGCGCAGCAGGGCTCGCGACGTGCTCGGCAGGACGCTGCCGACGGTGCTGCCGAAGATGCGGCGGAGGTCGGCGGACGTGCCCCCCTGGGCGCCGTACCCCGGGGCGAGGATCGGTCCGTTGACGTCGAGCCGGTGGCTGCCGCCCGCGATGGTCGCGCCGACGACGGCGCCGAAGGACCCGAGCGGCTCGGCATCGCGGTTGAGCTCGCGGAGATGGTCGAGCACGACGTCGGCCACGGCGCGTTCCCCGGTCTCGGAGCGCACCAGCGCCTCCTGCACCTCGGGGCCCTCCTTGTTGGAGGTCAGCGCGAGCACGAAGAGCCCGGCTCCGTGGGCGCGTGCGGTCTCGACCATCGGCGTCAAAGACCCGAAGCCGAGGTAGGGGCTGGCCGTGACCGCGTCGGCCGCCAACGGCGAGGACGGGTCGAGATAGGCGTCGGCGTAGGCCTGGCTGGTGGAACCGATGTCGCCGCGCTTCACGTCGAGCAGCACCAGCGCGCCGCCCTCGCGACAGGTCGCGAGCAGCCGCTCGAGCACCGCGATCCCCCGGCTCCCGAACCGCTCGTAGAACGCCGACTGCGGCTTGACCACCGCCACGGCTGGTGCGAGCCGCTCACCGGCGGTGAGCGCGAAGCGCTCCAGCCCCTGAAGGTCGTCGCTCAGCCCCCAGGCGTCCAGCAGCTCGGAGTGCGGGTCGATGCCGGCACAGAGTGGGCCCCGGGTGTTGATCGCGGCATGCAGACGTGCTCCGAACGTGGTCATCGGGATGCCTCTCGTCGGCAGTGGGTCCGCTCGTCGCGGAGGTCGGGGGTCGGCGCTGCCTGCCGAAGACGGGTCACGAGCCGAGCTCCTTGAGCACGCGCCGGGGCCACAGCGGGCCGCCGTACACCAGGCCGGTGTAGGCCTGGACGAGCGTCGCGCCGGCGGCCAGGCGCTCGCGGACGTCGTGGGCGCTGGTGACCCCGCCGACCGAGACGATGGCGATCGCGGGGTCGTGGGACCGCAGCAGCCGCAGGACCTGGAGCGAACGACGTCGCAGCACCGGCCCCGACAGCCCGCCGGCGCCGAGCGCCTCGACGTCGGCAGCGGGAGTCACCAGACCGTCTCGCGAGATCGTGGTGTTGGTGGCGACGAGCCCGTCGAGGCCCTTGTCGCGGGCCAGCTCGCCGATCGCGACGACGTCCTCGTCGGCGAGGTCCGGAGCGATCTTCACGCACAGGGGCACCGGCCGGTTCGCGGCGTCGTCGGCCACCCGGCGTACCTCGTCGATGAGGGGACCGAGCCGGTCGGCCGCCTGGAGCGACCGGAGGCCGGGGGTGTTGGGCGAGGAGACGTTGACCACGAGGTAGTCGGCGTACGGCGCCAGCAGGCGGGCGCTGACGGAGTAGTCGCCCAGGACGGCGCGCTGGTCGTCCTCGGGCACCGCCTTCGACCTGCCGATGTTGATCCCCAGCACGGGACGCGTCGCCGGGCGCTGGCCGATCCGGCCGACGGCCCGCCGGTCGCGGCGGTCGAGCCGGGCGACGCGTCGCGCGAGGCGTCCCGCGACGGCCTCGGCGCCGTGGTTGTTGAACCCCATCCGGTTGAGGATCGCGCGGTCCGCGGTCAGCCGGAACAGCCGGGGCGCGGGATTCCCGGGTTGCGGCTGGGCCGTGACGGTGCCGACCTCCACGAAGCCGAAGCCCAGCGCGGCAAGCGCGTCGATGCCGACGGCGTTCTTGTCGAAGCCGGCGGCCAGGCCGAGCGGGTTGGCGAAGGACAGTCCCATGGCGTGCACCGGCCGCCCCGGCGAGCGGACCACGACCCTGGACGCCGGGGCTCCCGCCCGGATGGCTCGGAAGCCCAGTCGGTGGGCACGCTCGGCGTCGAGCCGCGCGAGCACACCACCGAAGAGCGCGTCGTAGGCCGTCACGCCGAGGGCACCCCTGCCAGGTCGGGCATGGCGGGGGTCACCGGGCCGCCCAGTCCTGGAGCGACCGGACCCCGATGTCACCGCGGATGCGCGCCTCGATCCCCTGGACCGCGGCGCCCAGCCCCTGCACGGTGGTGATGCAGGGGACGTTCGCGCGCACCGCGGCGGTGCGGATCTCGTAGCCGTCGACCCGGACCGAGCCGGCACTGCCCGAGGAGCCGTGCGGGGTGTTGACGACGAGCGCGACCCCGCCCTCGGCGATGAGCTGGACGGTCGTCGGCTCGCCGTCCGGACCGGGGCCGTCGAAGTGCTTGCGCACCACCGACGCCTGCACGCCGTTGCGCCGCAGCACGTCGGCGGTGCCCTGCGTGGCCAGGATCTCGAAGCCGAGATCGGCCAGCACCTTCACCGGGAACACCATGGACCGCTTGTCGCGGTTGGCGATCGAGACGAAGACCTTGCCCGAGGTCGGCAGGGAACCGAACGCCGCCGCCTGCGCCTTGGCGAACGCCCGCCCGAAGTCCGCATCGATGCCCATCACCTCACCCGTGGACTTCATCTCCGGACCGAGCACGGTGTCGACGTAGCGGCCGTCGGGCTGGCGGAAGCGGTTGAACGGCATCACCGCCTCCTTGACCGCGATCGGCGAGTCGTCGGGCAGGGTCCCGCCGTCACCGGAGGCGGGCAGCAGGCCCTCGGCACGCAGCTGCTTGACCGACTCGCCCAACATGATCCGGGCCGCGGCCTTCGCCAGGGGCGTCGCCGTCGCCTTGGACACGAACGGGACCGTCCGGCTGGCACGCGGGTTGGCCTCCAGGACGTAGAGCACGTCGGATCCCAACGCGAACTGGATGTTGATCAGCCCCAGGACCCCGACCCCGCGAGCGATGGCCTCGGTGGCCTCGCGGATGCGCCCGATCTCGTGGTCGCCCAGCGTGATGGGCGGGAGGGCGCACGCGGAGTCGCCGGAGTGGATGCCGGCCTCCTCGATGTGCTCCATGACCCCGCCGAGGAACAGCTCCTCGCCGTCGAACAGCGCGTCCACGTCGATCTCGACCGCATCGTCGACGAAGCGGTCGACCAGCACCGGATGCTCCGGGCTGATCGCCGTGGCGCGGGCGATGTAGCCCTCCAGGGCCACGTCGTCGTACACGATCTCCATGCCGCGGCCGCCCAGGACGTACGACGGGCGGACCAGCACCGGGTAGCCGATCTCGTCGGCGATGACCTGCGCCTCGTCGTAGGACGACGCCAGCCCGTGGGTCGGTGCGGTCAGCCCCGCGTCGGCGAGCACCCGCCCGAACGCGCCGCGCTCCTCGGCGAGGTGGATCGCCTCGGGCGGCGTGCCCACGATCGGCACCCCGGCATCGGCCAGTCCCTGCGCCAGGCCGAGCGGGGTCTGCCCGCCGAGCTGGCAGATCACCCCGGCGAGCGGCCCGGCCTGCTGCTCGGCGTGGACCACCTCGAGGACGTCCTCCAGGGTGAGCGGCTCGAAGTAGAGCCGGTCGGAGGTGTCGTAGTCGGTCGAGACCGTCTCGGGGTTGCAGTTGACCATGATCGTCTCGAAGCCGGCGCCGCCCTCCGCGTGCCCCAGTGCCATCGAGGCGTGCACGCAGGAGTAGTCGAACTCGATGCCCTGTCCGATCCGGTTGGGTCCCGAGCCGAGGATGACGACCGCCGGCCGCTCGCGCGGCACCACCTCGGTCTCCTCGTCGTAGGTCGAGTAGTGGTACGGCGTGGCGGCGGCGAACTCGGCGGCGCAGGTGTCGACGGTCTTGTAGACGGGGCGGATCCCGAGCGCGTGCCGCACCCCGCGCACGACGTCGGCGGTCATCCCGCGGATCTTGCCGATCTGGGCGTCGGAGAAGCCGTGGCGCTTGGCGAGCCGCAGCAGGTCGGGGGTCAGCTCCGGGGCGGCGGTGACCTCGGCCGCGACCTCGTTGATCAGCGCCAGCTGGTCGACGAACCACGGGTCGATGCGCGTCGCCGCGAAGATCTCCTGCGGCGTCGCACCGGCACGGATCGCGTCCATGACCAGCTTGAGCCTCCCGTCGTGGGGCACGCTGATCTGCTCGAGCAGGGTCGCCTTGTCGAGCTCGACCCACTCACGGTGCCAGTCGAAGACCGCATCGGGCCGCTCCAGGGAGCGCAGGGCCTTCTGGAGGGCCTCGGTGAAGTTGCGGCCGATCGCCATCGCCTCGCCCACCGACTTCATGTGCGTGGTCAGGGTCGGGTCGGCGCCCGGGAACTTCTCGAACGCGAACCTGGGGACCTTCACCACGACGTAGTCGAGGGTCGGCTCGAACGACGCCGGGGTGCTCTGGCCGTCGGGCCGGGTGGTGATGTCGTTGGGGATCTCGTCGAGGGTGTACCCGATGGCGACCTTGGCCGCGATCTTGGCGATCGGGAACCCGGTGGCCTTGCTGGCCAGCGCGCTGGACCGCGAGACCCGCGGGTTCATCTCGATCACGACGATGCGACCGTCGTCGGGGTTCACCGCGAACTGGATGTTGCACCCGCCGGTGTCGACCCCCACCTCGCGGATGACCCCGATCGCGATGTCGCGCATGCGCTGGTACTCGCGGTCGGTGAGGGTCAGCGCCGGGGCGACGGTGATCGAGTCGCCGGTGTGGACGCCCATCGGGTCGAGGTTCTCGATGGAGCACACGATGACGACGTTGTCGGCGCGGTCGCGCATGACCTCGAGCTCGTACTCCTTCCAGCCGAGGATCGACTCCTCCAGCAGCACCTCGGTGGTGGGGCTCAGCGACAGCCCGAGGCCGGCGATCCGGAGCAGGTCGTCCTCGTCGTAGGCCAGGCCGGACCCCGCACCGCCCATGGTGAAGCTCGGCCGGACCACGACGGGATAGCCCAGCTCGGAGACGCCCGCCAGGCAGTCGGCCATGCTGTGGCAGACCCGGGACGCCGCCACCTCGGCCCCCCACCGGGGAGGCAGGCCCTCCACGATCTGCTTGAAGGACTCGCGGTTCTCGCCCTTCTCGATCGCCTCGATGCTGGCCCCGATCAGCTCAACGTCGTAGCGGTCGAGGACGCCGGCGGCGTCCAGGCTCATCGCGCAGTTGAGCGCCGTCTGCCCACCGAGGGTGGCCAGCAGCGCGTCGGGACGCTCGCGGGCGATCACCTGCTCGACGAACTCCGGCGTGATCGGCTCGACGTACGTCGCGTCGGCGAACTCCGGGTCGGTCATGATCGTGGCGGGGTTGGAGTTCACCAGGATCACCCGGAGCCCCTCCTCGCGGAGCACCCGGCAGGCCTGGGTCCCGGAGTAGTCGAACTCGCACGCCTGCCCGATCACGATCGGCCCGGACCCGATCACCAGGACGCTGTGCAGGTCGGTGCGCTTCGGCATCAGAGGTCACCGCTCTCGTCGTCGTGGTCTCCAGACGGTCGCAGACCTACCTCCCCGACCCGCGGGCACGCCGCCATCAGGTCACCGAAGCGGTCGAAGAGGTAGGCGGCGTCGTGCGGTCCGGCCGCGGCCTCGGGGTGGTACTGCACGGAGAAGGCCCGGAGCCGCCCGTCGTCGTCGCGCAGCTCGAGGCCCTCCACCACGTCGTCGTTGAGGCACACGTGGCTGACGCTCACCCGGCCGTACGGCGTGCTGGTGGCGGCGTCGAGCGGGGCACGGACCGCGAACCCGTGGTTGTGCGCGGTCACCTCGACGCGGCCGGTGGTGCGGTCGAGGACCGGCTGGTTGATGCCGCGATGGCCGTAGGCGAGCTTGTAGGTGTCCAGACCGAGGGCCCGCCCGAAGAGCTGGTTGCCGAAGCAGATCCCGAAGTAGGGCAGCCCGTGCGACAGAGCGGCCCGCAGCAGCTCGACCTGACCGGTGGTGGCGGCCGGGTCGCCGGGTCCGTTGGAGAAGAACAGGCCGTCCGGCGCCATCGCGAGCACATCGGCCAGGGTGGAGCTCGCCGGCAGGACGTGGGTCTCGATCCCCCGCTGCGCCAGCATCCGCGGCGTGTTCGCCTTGATCCCGAGGTCGACGGCGGCCACGGTGAACCGCCGCTCCCCCACCGCCGGGACGACGTACGGCTCCGCGGTCGAGACCTCCCCGGAGAGGTCGGCGCCGAGCATCTCCTCGCTGGACCTGACGCGGTCCAGGAGCGCGGCGGGGTCGGTCTCGGTCGAGGAGATGCCCACCCGCATCGCGCCGCGCTCGCGCAGGTGGCGGGTCAGCGCGCGGGTGTCGATCTCGCAGATGCCCACGACGCCCTGCCTCGCCAGCTCCTCGGCCAGCGGGCGGCGCGCGCGCCAGCTCGACGACACCCGCGACGATTCGCGGACGACGTAGCCGGCCACCCAGATGCGGGAGGACTCGGGGTCCTCGTCGTTGAGCCCGGTGTTGCCGACGTGAGGGGCGGTCATCACGACCACCTGGCGGTGGTAGGAGGGGTCGGTCAGGGTCTCCTGGTAGCCGGTCATCCCGGTCGCGAAGACAGCCTCGCCGAAGGTCTCGCCCTCGGCGCCGAAAGCGGCCCCTCGGAACGTCCGGCCGTCCTCGAGGACCAGCAGAGCGGGCGCATGCCGGGGCACGCCGTACCTCCTTCTCCGCCTCACAGGACGGATCGTTAAAGGATGTCGAAGCGCTGCCGACCCTAGCAGCCGCGGTCGGAGATGCCGACGACGAACGCCGCGATCTCGGCGAGAGTCGTCCGGTCGCCCTCGAGGTGGGGCAGGTGCGCGACGTCGGGCAGCTCCACCAGGCGAGCGCCGTCGATCGACTCGGCGAGGTGCCCGCAGCCCTGCTTGACGTAGGCCAGGTCGTGCTCGCCGACCATGACCAGCGTGGGGACGGCGATCTCGCCGACCCGGTCCCAGGCGGTGGCGTCCTCAGCGCGCTCGCCCGGGTCCGTCGCGGCCTGCGCGGTCGCGTTCATCTCCAGGAACAGGTCACGGGCGGGTCCGGTGACCCGCCCTTCAGGCGCGGTCGGCCCGTCCAGCCAGAGCCGCGCCTCCAGCCGGTTGAGGGCCTCGCCGTCGTCGCGCTCCTCCGCGGCCACCCAGACCGGGTCGAGGGCGAGCACCTCCGGCTCGTAGGTCGGCTCGGGCGCCCCGCTGACGGCCGGGCCGATGAGCACCAGTGCCCGGACCCTCCCCGGCTCACGCAGCGCGAGGTCGAGAGCGGTCCGTCCGCCCATCGAGCACGCCACGACGACCGCTGACCCCACGTCGTAGCCGTCGAGGACCGCGACCGCGTCGTCGACGGCGGACCAGCCGTCCTGGGCCTGGTAGGTCGTCTCGCCGAAGCCGCGCGCGTCGTAGGACACACACCGCTGGACGGGCAGCGCGTCCACGACGTGGTGCCAGCTTCGGCGGTCGGTGACGCCGGCGTGCAGGAGCAGGACGGTCGGGTCACCGGTCCCGTGGGACGCCGCGGCGAGCTGGGCCCTGCCTGAGGTGATCTTCATCGAGGCGCAGTCCATCGGACCGAACCGTCTCCGCGCCAGCCATTTGTCGGCGACGGGTGCCAGGATCCGCGGCATGCGTCGCATCCTGCTCGGTCCGGTCCTGCTGCTCGCTCTGATGACCAGCTCGGTCGCTGCCCGCGCATCCTCGGCGGACGACTTCGGGCTCCCGCGGACCGTGGCCCCCTTCGGGGTGGGGATGACCGACTGGGCCACGGCCACCGCCTCCTCCGGGACGACCGCGTACGCATTCCGACGGGCCCACCGGGTCGGCTTGCGAATCCGCTTCCCCGGCGGGCGGCTCGGCCGGCCCCTGGCGCGCGGGCTGGTGAGCCGTGCATGAGCTGACCCGGGAGCAGGCGCGGCAGGTCGTCGTCCGCGCCACCCTGCTCGACGCGGCCCGACCCACGGACCTGATGACGGTCGTGGAGCGGCTCGTCGCGCTGCCGACCGAGCCGACGCGCGCGATCGCCCCGAGCTACGACCTGGTCTGCTGGTCGCGGCTGGGCGAGGCCTTCGCACCCGCCGACCTCGACGACCTGCTCGCCGAGCGCAGCCTCTACGAGGACTCCGACGGCATCCGGTCGATGGCCGACCTGGGTCTGCACCTCGCGGACATGGCGGCGTACCCCCGCTGGGACGAGGTGCGCGACTGGCTGGAGGCCAACGAGCTGTTCCGCACCGAGGTGCTCGACCTCCTCGACGCCGACGGACCGCTCCCGTCGCGCCAGGTGAAGGCGACGGCCCAGGTGCCGTGGAAGTCGTCGGGGTGGAACACCGACCGCAACGTCCGCACCATGCTCTCCTGCCTGCTCCAGCGCGGCGAGGTCGCGGTGAACGGGCGGGCCGGCACCCAGCGCAAGTACGACCTGGCCGCGCGGGTCTATCCGCGCGGCGTCGCGGCGGTCCCCCGCGAGGAGGCTCGCCGGCTCAAGGACTCCGCGCGGCTGCGTGGGCTGGGCATCGCCCGCGCCAGGGGCACCGCACTGCCCGGGGAGCCGATCCAGGTCGGCGAGGCCGGCGTACCTGCCGTCGTGTCGGGCACGGACGGCGAGTGGCGCGTCGACCCCGGTCAGCTCGCGCTGCTCGGCCAGCCCTTCGCCGGGCGCACCGCGCTGCTGTCGCCGTTCGACCCGGTGGTGCGCGACCGCGTGCGGATGGAGCAGCTCTTCGGGTTCGAGTACGTCCTGGAGATGTACAAGCCCGCCGCCCAGCGCCGCTGGGGCTACTTCGCGCTGCCGGTCCTGCACGGCGATCGGCTGGTCGGCAAGCTCGACGCCACGGCCGACCGCAAGGCCGGTCGGCTGTTCGTCGACGCCGTCCACGAGGACACGCCGTTCACCCGCCAGATGACCACCGCGGTCGACGCCGAGATCACCGCTCTGGCCGACTGGCTGGGGCTCGCGCTCGAGCGCTGAGACCCCGCGCGCGCTCTGGTCCGGTCCGAGGGTCGCTGGGGACGAGGGTGCCGGGTTGGCGGGGTCAGTCCAGCGCGTCCGCGGAGGGCAGGGCGAGCTCGGCGCCATCCCAGCGCCGGCGCAGCCACCGGTCGTGCGAGGCCACGACGACGGTGCCCGCCGTCACCCGGAGGGCCTCCTCGATCTCGCCGGCGAGCGACAGCGAGAGATGGTTGGTCGGCTCGTCGAGCAGGAGCAGGTCCGGCTCCCCCGCGATCGCGATGGCGAGCGCCAGTCGGCGGCGCTGCCCGACCGAGAGCAGCGCCACCGGGGTGACCTGGCGGTCCGGCGGCACCAGCCCCAGGTCTCGCAAGGGGATCCGCGCCGCCCGCTGCGCACCGAGCGCCGCGACGTAGGTCTCGGCGGCACTGCGCTCCGGGTCGGGGAAGCGTGCGTCCTGCATCAGCTCGGCGACCCGGTGTGCGGCGACCACGACCGAGCCCGACGTCGGCGCGAGCCGCCCCGAGATCACACCGAGGAGCGTCGACTTGCCCGAGCCGTTCGGACCCGACACCAGCACGTGCCCGCCCGCAGTGACGTCGAGCCGCGCGAGCGCGAGTCGCCCGTCGACGACGACGTCGCGGATCTGGACGACCCGGCCCGCCGCGCCATGACCTCCGGTGAGGTCGCCGCGCAGCCGCAGAGGTGGGCGCGGTCTGCGCACCTGCTCACGCTCGGCGGCATCGAGCCGCCGGCCGGCATCGCGCTTGCGACGGGCCAGGGTGCGCTGCACGTTGGCGCCCTTGAACCCGTAGATGTGCTTGTCGTTGTCGCGCGGCGGCCGGTTGTGGGCGATCGCCGAGGAGTCGATCTGCGAGGCGGCCCGCAGCCGGGTCAGCTCGTCCTGCTGCTCGGCGTAGGTCTCCTCCCAGCGTCGTCGCGCGGCCGCCCGGTGCTCCTCGTACGCCGTCCAGCCGCCGCCGAAGCGCCGGCCGCCCTGTCCATCGGTCCCGAGCTCGCCCTCGGGCCGGGGGTCGAGGTCGAACAGGTCGGTGCAGACGTCGTCGAGCAGGACCCGGTCGTGGCTGGCGAGCAGGACGACGCCCGGTAGACCTCCCAGGAAGGCCGAGAGCAGGTCTATCGCGGCGTCGTCGAGGTGGTTGGTCGGCTCGTCGAGGAGCAGGCAGGCCGGACGTGTCGTCATCAGGGTCGCCAGGGCGAGCCGCGTGCGCTGCCCGCCGGATAGGGTGCCGATCCGTCGCTCGGGGTCGAGCGCGCCGAGCCCCAACCGCTCGGCGGCCTCCGCGGCCCGTCGGTCGGCTCCCCAGGCGTCGCGGGCGACCGCCTCGTCCAGCACGTCGGCGTACGCCGTCGCCGCGAGCTCGCCGGACTCGTCGGTGAGCTCCAGCGAGAGTCGCTCGACGTCGCGAACGAGCCGGCGGAGGGGTGCCAGGGCACCCGCGAGCACGTCGCCGATCGTCTGGGCGTCGCCGAACGGAGGCTCCTGACCGAGCATCGCCACGTCGGGCGGGCGCTCGATCTCCCCGGTCACCATCGCCCGCGCGGGCAGCGTACCGGCGATGGCTCGGAGCAGCGTGGTCTTGCCCGACCCGTTCTCCCCCACCAGGCCGATCCGCCGGCCGGGCGGAGCCGTCAGGTCGATGTCGTGCAGCACGCGGCGGGTGCCGAGGAGGACGTCGAGGCCGGTGGTGCGAACCACCGGGAGGAGCTTGGCGGAATCTGGCATGCCGGTGACCTTCGCTGCTGCGGAGGAGGACTCGCCGGGCGGCGCCGCGGGCGCGAGTCAGGTCAGCGTGCGATCCACATGATGACGGCGAGGATACCGGGCGTGGCCCCGAGCTCCAACGAGTTTCGGGGCCTGCCCGGGTCGTCGGCCTGGGGCCGGGCTCCAGCCCGGCGTCAGGCCGACGACCCGGTGAGGCTGCCGCTGGTCTCGCCGTACGACGCCCCGGAGCGCTGGAGGAACCGCTCGGCGGCATGCGCGGCGGGGTGGGACACGAGTGCGGCCAGCACGCCGATCGCGGCGATCACGGCCCAGCCGGGCGCACCCCACTGGAGGGCCAGGAAGGTGAACAGCCCCGGGAAGACGATGGGCTGGGCTTGGTATCCCAGGCCCCAGACGCCTTGGTAGTCGCCGAGCCGGCGGTGGTCGGACAGCTCGGACTGGAAGCCCCAGTCGGAGGCGGACTGCCACAGCTCGGCGCCGGTGATCGTGACGTGGCCGAGCCAGATCAGCACGATCGAGACCCAGCCGACGGTCTCGTGGGTGATCCCGATGACCAGGCAGGACACGATGAACGCCCACCCGGACAGGCGCACCGCGCGCAGCGCGCCGGGCACGGTCTCCGAGCCCCGCGAGGCCCGCACCTGGCAGAACACCGCCATCACCGTGTTGGTGCCGAACAGCCAGGCCAGCAGCGTGTGCGGAGCGTCGGTGCGCTCGACCAGCCACAACGGCACCACGACGTTCAGCAGGACCTGGTTGGACCCGAGCACGCCGTTGCAGACCGAGAGGGTGACGAAGCCGAGGTTGCGCCAGGCCGGTGGTGCCGGGGCGGCCCCGGCATGGTCGTCGGTGGCGGGTGGCTGCGGCCGGTCGATCCGGGGCAGTCGCGAGACCATCGCGGCGTTCAGGATCAGCAGGCCGCCGGTGAGCATCGGCACCGCCATGATCGCGCCACGAGTACCGATGGCCAGCGCGATGCCGCCCGCGAGGGCGCCCAGCGTGTAGCCGACGTTGCGCGCGGACCTCATGTAGGCCAGGGCTCGGACCCGCACCTCACGGGGGAAGACCGCGATCCGGTAGACGTTGCGACCGGTGGTGCCGGCGGTGCCGATCACGGCCAGCAGCGACAGCACCGCGACGAACGACACCATCCCGCCGGCCAGGGGCCAGGCGAAGTACAGCAGCGCCTCCACCAGGGCGGAGACCGCCCACAGCGGCTTGGCGCCGACGTGGTCGGAGAGGCGGCCCAGCGGGAGGGAGAGCAGGAGCGTGACGACCCCGGCGATCGACATGCCGAGGCCGACCTGGGCGCCGGTCAGGCCGACGATCTGGGTGAAGTACACCGCCGTACCGGTCAGGAACGAGCCGGTCGCGAACGCCGAGAGGACGCACTGGAACGCGAGGTCGCGCTCCAGTGTGGTGGGCGGGAGGATGCGTTGGAGCAGACGGATCACCGAGTCATCACGGTGCCCATCCTCACCTCCGCCGCCGACAGGCTGCCAATCCTTGTCGCTGGCAACGGCTGGCGAGAATCTCGTGGAGCACCGGCAGCGCGCGCTGGTCCCTGGGCCGGTTGGCGGCCTGCTTGCTGCGGATCACGTCGGCCAGGGACGCGACCGGGACGACGGTCCCGCGGATCGATGTCGGGGTCGCGTCCCGGACCAGATCGGCATAGCCCTCGGTGCCGCTGGGCACCATCGAGATGTCGAGGTCGCCGAAGGACGTCCGGAGGTTCCAGGCCCCCGGCGACGCCAGTGACTCCGCGTCGAGGGGGAAGGGCACCTGCTCGTCATCGGGGCGCACCTGAGCATCTGGCTCCCTCAGGGCATCGGACAGCCGACCGAGGTTGTCGGCCTCACGGTCCGAAGTGATGTCGGCGTCCCGGGTGGGGACGTCGGCCCGCCGATCACGACGAAGTCGACGTCGTGGCGGGTCAGCACCCCGAGGAGCTTGTCCGCGGTGAGCTCAAGCGGCGCCATGGGCGGCAGGCTGCCGTTGGACGGCCAGCATGGTGTTGGCCGTCCGGACCCCGAGCGCCACTCGGTCCTCCGCAGACAGGGTCAGCAGGTCCCTGGCCTGGATCCAGTCGGAGTCGTCGCGCTCGACCAGCATGACGTCGAGGTCGAGCCCGCTGAGCCGGACCAGCCGCAGCACGGCGTCGAAGCTCGGCGTCGAGCGTCCCGTCTCGATGCAGGCGATCGCGGTCTGGGTCGTACCGGCCTTCTCGGCCGGCTCACGCTGGCTCAGCGCGGTCCGCCTGCGGGCCTCCCGCACGAGGTCGTTGCCCATCCCAGCCACCCCTCGCCATAGCAGGACTGCTATGGCGAGGGTCAGCAGAGCTTGCCGTCCAGGACCGTGGCGCGGCCTTGCCGGAAGGTCGCCACCACGCGACCCGGCAGCTCCATCCCGGCGTACGGCGTGTTGCGCGACAGGGAGACCGACTCCGAGGCCTCGACCACGCGGCGTACCGACGGGTCGTAGAGCACGACGTTGGCGGGCGCGCCGTCGTCCAGCGGCCGGCCGTGGTCGAGGACCCGTCCGATCCGCGCCGGCGCGTAGGACATCCGGTCGGCGACCTGGGCCCAGGTCAGCAGGCCGGTGTCGACCATGGTCTGCTGCACCACCGACAGGGCCGTCTCCAGGCCCAGCATCCCGAAGGCCGCAGCCGACCACTCGCAGTCCTTGTCCTCGTGCGGATGGGGTGCGTGGTCGGTGGCGACGGCGTCGATCGTCCCGTCGGCCAGCCCCGCCCGCAGGGCCTCGGTGTCGGCCGCGGTGCGCAGGGGCGGGTTGACCTTGAAGACCGGGTCGTACGACGCGGCGAGGTCGTCGGTGAGCAGCAGGTGGTGCGGAGTCACCTCGGCGGTGACGTTCCATCCCGAGGCCTTCGCCTGCCGGATCAGCTCGACCGAGCCGGCGGTCGAGACGTGGCACACGTGGAGCCGCGACCCGACGTGGGCCGCCAGCAGGCAGTCGCGCGCGATCACGGCCTCCTCGGCGACCGCCGGCCACCCGGTGAGGCCGAGGCGGCCGGACAGCTCCCCTTCGTTCATCTGCGCACCGTCGGTCAGCCGCGGCTCCTGGGCATGCTGGGCCACGACCCCGTCGAACGCCTTGACGTACTCCAGCGCCCGACGCATCAGGACGGCGTCGCTCACGCAGTGTCCGTCGTCGGAGAAGACCCGCACGCGGGCGGCAGAGTCGGCCATCGCCCCGAGCTCGGCCAGCTGCTGGCCGGCCAGGCCGACGGTGACCGCACCGACCGGGTAGACGTCGCAGTAGCCCCCCTCGCGGCCCAGTCGCCACACCTGCTCCACGACGCCGGCCGTGTCGGCGACGGGGTCGGTGTTGGCCATCGCGTGGACGGCGGTGAAGCCACCCATCGCCGCGGCCTGGGTGCCGGTCAGGACCGTCTCCGCATCCTCGCGACCGGGCTCGCGCAGGTGGGTGTGCAGGTCGACCAGGCCGGGGAGCGCGACCAGCCCCGTCGCGTCGACCGCCTCCGCCGCCGGGTCGGTCTCACCGAGGGCCAGCACCCCGTCCCGGACCAGGATGTCGCCGGGCTCGCCCCCCAGGATGCGGGCGCCCTTGATCAGGTAGCTGGTCACGCGTCTGTCCCCTCGGTCGTGATGGCGGATGATCCGGCGGGGGTCGAGACCGGCGTCTCGACGGGTTCGGCTCCACCCAGCAGCAGGTAGAGCACCGCCATCCTGACGGCCACGCCGTTGGTGACCTGCTCGACGATCACCGAGCGGTCGCTGTCGGCCACGTCGGCGGAGATCTCCATCCCGCGCACCATCGGGCCCGGGTGCATGACGATCGTGTGGTCCTGGAGGGTGGCCATCCGGCGTCCGTCCAGGCCGTAGCGCCGGCTGTACTCGCGGGCCGTCGGGAAGAAGCCGCCGTTCATCCGCTCGCGCTGGACCCGCAGCATCATCACCGCATCGGCCTTGGGCAGCACCGCGTCGAGGTCGTACGACGTCTCGACCGGCCAGGTGTCGACCCCCACCGGGAACAGCGTCGGCGGCGCGACCAGCGTGACCTCGGCACCCAGCGTGTGCAGGAGCAGCGCATTGGACCGGGCGACCCGGGAGTGGAGGACGTCGCCGACGATCGCGATCCGCTGGCCGTCGAGGGTCCCTCCGTTGCGGGCACCCAGGTGACGCCACATGGTGAAGGCGTCCAGCAGGGCCTGCGTGGGGTGCTCGTGGGTGCCGTCGCCGGCGTTGACGACGGACGCGCGGACCCATCCGGAGTTGGCGAGCCGGTGCGGCGCGCCGCTGGCGCCGTGCCGGATCACGACGGCGTCGCAGCCCATCGCCTCCAGGGTCAGGGCGGTGTCCTTGAGCGACTCGCCCTTCGACAGCGAGGAGCCCTTCGCGGAGAAGTTGATGACGTCGGCCGAGAGCCGCTTCGCAGCGGCCTCGAAGGAGATGCGGGTGCGGGTGGAGTCCTCGAAGAACAGGTTGACCACCGTGCGTCCCCGCAGGGCCGGCAGCTTCTTGATGGGCCGGTCGGCCAGCGACCGCAGCTCCTCGGCCGTGCTCAGGACCAGCTCGGCGTCGTCGCGGCTCAGGTCGGCCGCCGACAGCAGGTGCTTCTTCATGACGCCGCTCCCTCGATGACCACGGCGTCCACGTCGTCGACGCCGGTGAGATGGACCCGCACCCGCTGCACCAGCGAGGTCGGGAGGTTCTTGCCGACGAAGTCGGCGCGGATCGGGAGCTCGCGGTGGCCCCGGTCGACCAGGACGGCGAGCTGCACCGCTCGCGGCCGGCCGACGTCGTTGAGGGCGTCGAGCGCCGCCCGGATCGTGCGGCCGGAGAACAGCACGTCGTCGACCAGGACCACGATCTTGTCGTCGATGCCGCCGTCGGGGATCTGGGTCGGCAGGAGCGTGCGGGCGGGCTTGAGGCGCAGGTCGTCGCGGTACATCGTGACGTCCAGCGAGCCGTGCGGCACCGAGGCGCCCTCGACCGCGGCGACGTGGTCGGCGAGGCGCTCGGCCAGCGGCACCCCCCGCGACGGGATGCCGAGGAGGACGACGTCGGCGGCGCCCTTGTTGCGCTCGAGGATCTCGTGGGAGATCCGGCTCAGGGCCCGGGAGATGTCGCTCGCGTCGAGGACGGTGCGATCGGAGCCGGGATCCGGCACTCCGGGTGTGGACGCGGTGGTGGCAGGCGCAGGCATCTACTGCCAGACCTCCTTCTCCGCCTCACAGGACGGCTCGTTAAAGGATGTCGATCGCAGGCGACCCTAGCAGCCGACCTCACCCCAGCGGGATCTTGACGACCGTGCCGTCGGTGGCGGCCACCGCGCCGGTCGAGACGTAGGCGGCGCCGTGGTGGATCGCCACGCCGTACGGCGCGAACAGATTCGCCGCGACGACCGCCGGCGCCCTGCCCGCGGACTTCGGGAACACCCGCCGCAGCGACCCCAGGGGGGTGCCGCCGCCGGACAGGCCGTGGTCCGCGATCTGCACGGCGTACAGCTTCCTGCCGTCCCACGCGAGGCCAGTCACGTCGGTGAGGCCGGTGGCCCACACCTTCGGCTTGTGGCCGGGGACGACCCGCCAGATGCGGGCCTTCCCCCGCGGGTCGGGGTAGCCGGTCAGCTCGCTGACGTAGTAGGCGCCGTCGGGACCCCGCACGACGTCGGTGGGCACCGACTCGTAGGCCCGGCCGCCGGTCTTGCGGTTCTTGAACCTCGCCACGGTCTTCACCTTGGCACCCGTGGCGCGGACGAGGTCGTTGCCACCGGCGTCCGCGACCAGCCAGGAGCCGTGCGTGCCCTTCACCAGCCCCGCGGGGTCGCTGTCCGGGTCGTCGACCGGGTTCGCCTTGCGCTCGTACGACGCGAGGTCGGCCACCGAGCGGACCCTCGTCGTGCGCAGGTCGACCGACACGAGCCGGCCCAGCTGCTTGCGGGCACGGGCCGGGAGCCTCCCCCGTGACCGGGGATCGGCGCCGAGCCCCAGGGTCAGGACCAGCGTGTGCCGGCCCACCACGGCCAGGCCGGACGGGCCGATCGGCGACGCGTGCGTGTGCTGGTCGCTGAGGGAGGCCAGGCCCGTGAGAACCCGGTGCTGACGGCCCTTGCGCACGCGCGTCACCGAGCCCGTCCACCCGAGGCAGGACGGTCCGTCGAGTCCCGCGACACACGTCCCGGAGCCGCCCTGTCCGGCCTCGGCCACGTACATCACCCCGTGCGGACCGAACGCGATGTCCCGGGGTCCGCGCAGGCCGCGGGCGACGACCTTGCGAGCGACGGCGCGCGCATGGTGCGGGGGTGTGCTGGCGCCGGCCGGAGTCGTCGGCGACACCGGAGTCAGACCGGCGAGCGACACCGCCGCCGTGCCGGCCATCACCGCCACCGCGGCCCGTGCGGCCCGGGCGGCCCGTGCGGCTCCGGACACGCTCAGCGACCTCCGCGCTCGGCGAGGTCCTTCAGGACCGTCTCGTAGGCGCGGTGGTAGGTCGGGTAGGCGAAGTGCTGGTGCAGCAGCGTCGCGAGCGGCACCTCGGCGTGCACGGCGAGCTCGAGCATCGACATGATCTCGCCGCCGTTCACGCCGACCACGACGCCACCGACCAGCACCTCGCGGGCCCGGTCCAGCACCAGCTTGATCACGCCGTCCTCACGAGCCATCCAGCCGCGACCGCCGAGGTCGCCGGTGGCCACGACGACATCGAGGCCCTGGTCGCGCGCCGCCTTCTCGGTGAGCCCGACCGAGGCGACCTCCGGCGCGGTGAAGGTCACCCGCGAGACCGCGCGGTAGTCGGCCCAGGGGCCGTCGCGGCCGAGCAGGTCGGCGACGACCACGGCGCCCTGGTACATCGAGACGTGCGTGAAGGCACCCTTGCCGACGATGTCGCCGATCGCCCAGACCCCGTCCGCGACGCGCATCCGCTCGTCGGGGTCGAGCACCCGTGCGTCCGGGTCGAGGCCGACGTGCTCCAGCCCGAGCCCGTGCAGGTTGGTGCGGCGTCCGGCGGCCACCAGCAGCTTGTCCGCGCTCAGCCGCTGGTCGGCCAGCTCCACCGAGAAGCGCCCGTCGGCGTAGGACACCGAGCCGATGCCGGCGCCGGTGAGCACCTGGATCCCGGTCTCGGCGAACGCCTTCTCCAGGGCCGCGCTCGCCTCGGGCTCCTCCAGGGCGATCAGCCGCTCCGCGACCTCCACGAGCGTCACCTGCACCCCGAACAGCGCCATCACCTGGGCCAGCTCGCAGCCGATCGCGCCGCCGCCGATCACCACCAGCGACGCCGGGAGCTCGGTGAGCTGCACGGCGTCCCGGTTGGTCCAGAACGGCGTGTCCGCCAGGCCCGGGATCGGCGGCGCGGCCGGTGCGGTCCCGGTGTTGACCACCACACCCCGCGTCGCGGTGTACGTCGTCCCCGCGACCTCGACCCGCCCGTCGCCGGCCAGGACGCCGCTTCCGCGCACGAAGCTCGCGCCGGCGTCCTCGAGCCGCTTCACCGCGACCGTGTCGTCCCAGTTGTCGGTGGCCTCGTCGCGGATGCGCGTGGCGACGGGAGTCCAGTCCGGGCTCACCGTCGAGCTGCCGGCGAGCTCGTTGACGCGATGGGCCTCTCGCAGGGTGTGCGCGGCGGCGATCATCATCTTCGAGGGCACGCACCCGAAGTACGGACACTCGCCCCCGACCAGTCGCTCCTCCACGCCGAGCACCCGGAGTCCGGCCTCCGCGAGCTTGATCGCGACGTGCTCACCGCCGGGGCCCAGGCCCACCACGATCACGTCGAACTCGGTGCCTTCGTGCGTCTCGGTCATGCGAGCAGCCAACCACGGAGTCGTGCCCGCGCGGCAGCGCCACTAGGGTGCGGGTCCCGAATCGCCGACGCGGCGAGAGCCACGCTCTAGGGAGGCGCGGGTCAGTCCCGCCTGCTGCGCGCCATTGATCAGCACTTCCCTACGTCGACACATGCCGCGCGCGGGCGAAGCAGAACAGCCCGTAGCAGCCGATGCCCACCGAGATCGCGAACAGCAGCACGGGCCCGAACGGCTGGTGCAGGACCGTGTGCAGGGCCCGGTCGAGACCGCCGGACCTCTTCGCGCGGTGGTCGATGGCCGCGTAGACGAACAGCACGCCGACCACGGCGATCGCGACCCCCTTGGCGAGGTGGCCGAGCTTGCCGAACCAGCGGTACGCCGTGCCGGTCCGGCCCGAGCGGCCACGCGGGTCGAGGTGCTCGAGGAACTTCTCGCTCCAGCCGCGATGGCACAGGTACCCGCCGTAGCCGATGATCGCGACCCCCACCGCGCCCACCAGCCAGCGGCCGTAGGGCTGGTCCATCAGGGTCGCGGTGTAGTCGGTGGTCCTGGTCCTGGAGCCCGAGCCCACGGCCACGTGCACCGCGCTGACTCCGAGCGTGCCGTAGACGATCGCCTTGCCGACGTCGGTGACCGGCGCCACGACCTCCTTCGCGCCGTCCTCGGCGCCCGCGTCGACGACGGCCTCCAGGAGCTTGTAGGCGACCAGCAGGAACATGCCGACGGCGACCACCCACACGACGATCCTCCCGAGCGGCTGCTGGGCCAGCTGGCGCAGCGCGCCGTTGCGCGACGCCGCGCCGCTGTGGTCGCCGAGGGCGAGCTCGATGCCCAGCCACGCGATCGTGAGGTGCACGACCCCGTAGGCCACCATGCCCACCCGCAGCGCACGCTCGCTCCACGGGCTACGACGCGCACGGCGGCCCAGCTGGTCGACCTGGTCGGTGACGCCCGCCATGCAGACGAGACTAGGGCCGTGTGTCGGCCGCACTGACCACCCCGAGGGGTGACCCCCTCACTAGGGAAGTGCCGATCACTGGCGCCGTCGCGAGCGTCGCGAGGCGTGGGCGATGGCAAGGCGCGGTCGCGACGGCATGCTGGGCGCACGTCGAGCGGCTGCAACGCAGCCGGCGTACGTGCATCGCGGCGCGCAGCAGGCGGGACTGACCAGCGCTTCCCTAGCCCTTCAGCGACTCGCGGTCGCGCAGCACGCTGCCGAGCACACCGTTGACGAACGCCGGCGAGTCGTCGGTGGAGAGGTCGCGGACCAGGCCGATCGCCTCCGAGACCGCCACCGGCGGTGGGACGTCGCCGGCGTACAACAGCTCGAAGGCGCCGATGCGGAGCGCCTGCCGGTCGACGGCCGGCATCCGGTCCAGGCTCCAACCCTCGGCGTAGTCGGACAGGATCTCGTCGATCCGCTCGCGATGCTCGCTCACCCCCCGGACCAGGGTCTCGGTGTAGGGGTTCGTCGGGCCCTGGCCCTCGGCGATGGCCGCATCCAGCTCGACGACGGGGTCCTGGCCGCGCACGTCCGCGGCGTACAGGATGTCGAGCGCGCGCTTGCGCGACTTCGAGCGAGCGGGCATGGCGCGGCGGTCAGGCCTTGACGCGGCCGAGGTACGACGAGTCGCGGGTGTCGACCTTGACCTTCTCGCCCTGGGTGATGAACAGCGGGACCTGGATCTCGTGCCCGGTCTCGAGCGTGGCCGGCTTGGTGCGCCCGGTGGCGCTGTCACCCACGACACCCGGCTCGGTGTAGGTGATCTCCAGCTCCACCGATGCCGGCAGCTCCAGGTAGAGGACTCGGCCGTCGTTGCTGGCCACGATGGCCTCCTGGTTCTCCAGCATGAAGTTCTTCGCGTCGCCGACGAGGTCGGGGTCGACCTCGACCTGGTCGAAGGTGCCGGTGTCCATGAAGACGTAGGACGTGCCGTCGTTGTAGAGGTACTGCATCGTCCGCTTGTCGACCGTGGCCACGTCGACCTTCACGTCGGCGTTGAAGGTGCGGTCGACGACCTTGCCCGACTCGACGTTCTTCAGCTTCGACCGCACGACCGCGCCGCCCTTGCCGGGCTTGTGGTGCTGGAACCAGATGACCTGCCAGAGCTGGCCGTCGAGGTTGAGGACCATGCCGTTCTTGAGGTCATTGGTGGTGGCCATGCGGGAGTGCCTCTTCTGGTGGGATCGGCGAGATCGGTGGGCCCACTCATCGGGGACGTCCGGGCGGGCGGCCTCGAAGTCTAGTACCCGCGCTGCGCTCCCTACGATTCCGCGGGCGTGCGCAGCCGGCGCATCCGCAGCATCCTGCGGGTCACCAGCCACGAGGGCATTCCGAGGAGCAGTGCGAGGACCGCGAACGGCAGCACCGCGCCGAAGGCGACCAGGAACGCGACCACCAGCACGACCAGCCCGTGCCAGCCGTGCCGCAGGCCACCGACGAAGCCGCCGGCGCTCGCCTCGACGGGGGCGGACGACACCTTCCGGACCACGTCGACGGTGATCGTCGCGAGGCTGGTCTGGTCCGCCAGGTAGGCCTGCTGCTGGCGCAGCGACTCCAGCTCGCCCTGCCGCTGCGTCAGCGCTCGCTCCACGGCCAGGAGGGAGCCCAGGCTCGCGGTGTGGGAGACCAGGTCGCGCAGGCGGCGGACGCCGGCCCGCTCGGCGGCGATCCTCGCCCCGATGTCGATGACCTGGGTCGTGACGTCCTCGGCGCGACGCGACGAGCTGCGCAGCGAGGCGACTCCCGAGAGGTCGGTCATCGCCTGGTCGAACCGCGTGCTCGGCACCCGGACGACCAGGTGCGACCGCGTCACGGTGCCGTGGTCGTCGGTGGCGGTGTGCTCGTCCGCGACCCGGCCGTCGAGCCGGGACAACGCAGCGTCCAGGCGGGTGCGCGTCGCCGACACATCGCTGCTGACGAGCTCGATGCTCCCGGTCGAGATGACGGCCCGTTCGGGCACCGCGTGGCTCGCTGACAGTCGGTCCGACCGGGTCGAGGCGAGGGCCTTCGCCCCCGCGGCACTCTCGGGGGCCTGGCCCGTCGCCGCGGCGTCGTTCGACCGGCTGGATGGCGCGGAGCAGCCGGTCACCACGAGGACGACCAGGAGCAGGAGGGTCGCCGGCACCAGCGGACGGCGCCCTCCCCGCGCCGCGACGCTCACTGGAACGACCAGACGATGCGGACGGTCACGGCGAGCTTGTCGCGCCCGGCGCGGATCGGCAGTGTCGCCAGGTCGTCGGCGTAGGCCTGGTGAAGAGCCAGCGGGGTCGGCGCCGGAGCGCTGGCGTGCACCTCGCGCAGCGACAACACGGACCCGAGGGTCTGTCCGGTGTCGGCGGCGTACTGCTTGGCCTTGACGGTCGCCTGGGCGACGGCGGCCGCGCGCGACCGGGCCAGCAGCGAGTCGGGGTCGGAGATCCGCAGGCCCAGCCCGCTGACCCGGACGTCGTCCCCTCCGGCCCGGATCACCGCGGAGACGGCACGTCCGCCCGCCGCGAGCTGGTGCACGAGCACCTGGGCGCGCTGGGAGACGTGGTAGCCGCGCAACGTCGGCGGACCCGAGGAGTGGTAGTCGTACACGGCGTTCATCGACAGACCGGTGGTCTGGACGTCGGAGCGGCGTACCCCCAGCCCGTCGAGACGCGCCAGCACGCCGTGCATCCGGGCGTCGGCGGCCGCCATCGCCTCGGTCAGGGTCGGCCGCAGCAGCCCGACCGAGACGGTGAAGCTCAGCTCGTCCGGGACGCCGAGGCTGCTGCCCGTGCCGCTGGTGACCATCGTGCGAGGCTTCGCCGCCTGGGTCGTCGCCTGGGTCGTCGCCTGGGTCGTCGCCTGGGTCGTCGTGGTGTCGGCGGCGCGGGCGGAGCTGCCGGTGGTGCCGAGCAGGTAGGCGACCAGGAGTGCCAGGGCCGCGACCACCGCGACGAGCGCTCCCCTGGCGCTGATGCTGACAGTGCGGTTCACGAGAGGCTCCCTCGTCGGCCGCTCTCGGCCGGGATCGGTGATGTGCCGATCGGACGGGAAGGTGGGGGTCCTGGTTCCCCCCGGCTGCCCCAGGCACGCTCCCGCCCGCTGTCCGAGCGCTCGGACAACGCATCGGAGCCCCGGTCAGACAGACGTCTCCGCGAGCAGCCGCAGGGCCTCGTGGTAGCCCTCCACGCCCTTGCCGCTGATCACCGCGACGGCATGGGGGGTCACCACGGAGTGGTGACGGAACTCCTCGGGACGCTGCCCGGGGTCGCTGAGGTGGACCTCGACCAGCGGGGCGGAGAGCTGGGCGCAGGCGTCGTGGAGCGCGAGGGAGTAGTGGGTCCAGGCGCCGGCGTTGAGGATCACCGGGGTCGTCTCGTCGGCGGCCGCGTTCAACCAGTCGAGGAGCTCGCCCTCGTGGTTGGTCTGCCGGACCTCGACCTCCAGCCCCGCCTCGCCTGCCCACGTCTGGCACAGCGCGACCAGCTCGGCGTACGTCGTGGAGCCGTAGATCTCGGGCTGACGGCGGCCGAGGCGGCCGAGGTTGGGACCGTTCAGCACCAGCACCCTCATCGGCCACCTCCGGTCATCACGGCGTACGCCGCGCGCAGCGACTCCTCGGCGGGGTCGGTCAGGACCTGTGGCCGAGCCACGTCGCTCAGCACCACGAAGCGCAGCGTGGAGCCGCGGGCCTTCTTGTCGACGGCCATCCGCGCGCGCAGGTCGGGGTACGACGCGCCGGACCAGCCGGTCGGCAGACCGACGCCGGCGAACGCCGCGTGGTGACGGTCGGCGACGTCGTCGGCCAGGATCCCCGAGGCCCGGGCCAGCTCCGCGACGTAGACGCACCCGATGGCCACGGCCTCGCCATGGCGCAGGGCGTAGTCACTGGCCTGCTCGACGGCGTGCCCCATCGTGTGTCCGTAGTTGAGCACCTCCCGACCCGGGTGACCCGCGTCGCCGCCCGCCTCGCGCAGGTCGCCGGAGACCACCGCGGCCTTGACCCGCACGGCTCGCTCGACCAGCTCACGCAGCGTCGGCGAGTCGGCCGCCGGCACGCCGTGGGACTCGACCAGGCGCAGGATCTGGGGGTCGGCGATGAAGCCGCACTTGACCACCTCGCCGAGCCCCGAGCGCAGCTCCTCGGGCGGCAGGCTCCGCAGCAGCTCCAGGTCGCAGAGGACGCCGGCCGGCTCGTGGAAGGCACCCACGAGGTTCTTCCCGGCCCTGGTGTCGATCCCGGTCTTCCCGCCGACCGCCGCGTCGACCATGCCGAGCAGGGTGGTCGCGACGTGCACGACCCGGACGCCGCGCAGCCACGTCGCGGCGACGAAGCCACCCAGGTCGGTGGTCGCACCGCCCCCGACCGCGACGACGACGTCGCTGCGGGTGAAGCCGGCCACCCCGAGCGCGTCCCAGCACCGAGCCGCGACCTCGGCGGTCTTGGCCCGCTCGCCGGCCGGGACCGGCAGCTCGAGCACCGGGTAGGCAGGCTCCAGGACCTCCCGCACCGCCTCGAGCCCGGCCGGGAGGTCCTCGGGGAAGACCACGGCCACCCGGTGTGCCTCCGGCCCCACCAGACCCGGCAGGCGACCGAGCAGGTCGTTGCCCACCACCACGTCGTACGGCGCCCCGGTGGCGACCCGGATCGAGGTCGCCCCGGGCGCGGCCTCAGCCATCGCGCAGCCCGGCGACGACGACCTCGACCTCGTCGGCCACGTCGTCAGGAGTCCGGCCGTCGGTGTCCACCATCGCGCCCGCCACCGCCTGGTAGACCGGGGCCCGCTCGTCCAGGAGCGCCTTGAGGGTGCCGCGGACGTTGCCCAGCAGCAGCGGCCGCGACGCGCCCAGACCGACCCGCGCCGCGGCGTCCGCAAGACCGACGCGCAGGAACACCACGCGGTGTCCCGCCAGCAGGGACCGCGTCTCCGGCGCCATCACCGCTCCCCCACCGACCGCGAGCACCCCGGCGTGCTCGCCGAGCGCGTGCGCGACGGCCTCGCGCTCCAGCGCTCGGAAGTGCTGCTCCCCCGAGTCGACGAAGATCTCCGACACCGGGCGCCCCTCGGCCCGTTCGACGTCGTCGTCGGTGTCGCGGAATGCCACCGCCCAGCGCTGCGCCAGGAGCCGACCGACGGTCGACTTCCCGGCACCCATCGGCCCGATCAGCACCACCTGCGGAGCGCTCACGTCGTGCTCACCGGAAGCTCAGGGTGTCGAGGTAGCTCTCGACGTTGCGCCGGGTCTCGGTGACGGCGTCGCCGCCGAACTTCTCCAGGACGGCGTCGGCCACCACGAGCGCGACCATCGCCTCGGCAACGACGCCGGCAGCCGGGACCGCGCACACGTCGGAGCGCTGGTGGTGTGCCAGCGCGGCCTCGCCGGTGGCGACGTCCACGGTGCGCAGGGCCCGGGGCACGGTGGCGATCGGCTTCATCGCGGCCCGCACCCGGAGCAGCTCCCCGGTCGTCATCCCGCCCTCGGTGCCGCCCGAGCGACCGCTGGCCCGCCGGATCTGGCCATCGGTGAGCACGATCTCGTCGTGGGCCCGGCTGCCCGGGGTCGCCGCCAGCGCGAAGCCGTCGCCCACCTCGACGCCCTTGATCGCCTGGATGCCCATCAGGGCCCCGGCCAGACGCGAGTCGAGCCGCCGGTCCCAGTGCACGTGGGAGCCCAGGCCGGGCGGCAGGCCGTGGACGACGACCTCGACGACGCCGCCGAGGGTGTCGCCGTCGCGGCGCGCCTCGTCGATGCGCGCGACCATGGCAGCACTGGCGTCGGGATCCAGGCAGCGCACCTCGTCGGCGTCGAGGCGGGCGAGGTCGTCGGCCGCGGGCACCGATCCGGCGGGTGCACGGACACCGCCGAGCTCGACCACGTGGGACACGACCCGGGCGCCGGTGGCCTGCTCGAGGAACGCGCTGGCCACCCGGCCGAGCGCCACCCGGGCCGCGGTCTCGCGGGCCGACGCGCGCTCCAGGACGGGCCGGGCCTCGTCGAAGGCGTACTTCTGCATCCCGACCAGGTCCGCGTGACCGGGGCGCGGCCGGGTCAGGGCGTCGTTGCGCGCCAGGCCGTCGAGCACGACGGGGTCCACGGGGTCCGCCGACATCACGGTCTCCCACTTGGGCCACTCGGTGTTGGCGATCTGGATCGCCACCGGGGCGCCGATGGTGCGGCCGTGCCGCACGCCGCCCAGGATGCTCACCCGGTCCTGCTCGAACTTCATCCGCGCCCCGCGACCCTTGCCCAGCCGCCGGCGTGCGAGCGCCTCCGCGATGTCGTCGGTCGTGACCGCGACGTGTGCCGGCAGCCCCTCGAGCACGGCGACCAGGGCCGGGCCGTGGGACTCCCCCGCAGTGAGCCAGCGCAGCATGGGCTCAGTCTTCCATGCGGCCGCGGCGCCCAGCCGCCGCTCTCACGCCGTACACCGCTGCGGCCCGTCCGGCTGCTGGTCGGCTGCTGGTCGGCTGGCGGCGGGCTGCCGCCGGCTGCTGGTCGGAGAGAGGACGCGGCGGAGCGGCGGCGACACGCCGGAGGCACTCGGCGTTCCTCTGGGGTTCGGCGCGTGGGCACCGCGAGGCCCGCGCCGAGGCCCACACCGAGGCCCGGGTGGGCCGGGCCGCCACCGAACAACGGCCGCGCCCCGGGGGGCCGGGTCAGTGTCCGAGGAGGCCGGACCACAGTCCGGCGCCCCACAGCAGGCCCACGACGGCGCCCACCAGCATGAACGGTCCGAACGGGAACCCCTTGCGCTCCACGACGCGCACCGCGGAGAGCAGGCCGCCGCCGACGCCACCGAGCAGGAAGCCGGCGTAGACGCCGATCATCAGCGGCCCCCAGCCGACCCAGCCCAGGGCGATCCCGAGCACCCCGGACAGCCGGACGTCGCCGAAGCCGAGGCCCCGCGGGTAGATGAACCACAGGACGCCGTAGAGCAGGCCAGCGACCAGCCAGCCGAGCGCCGCCCGCACCGCCGCGTGATGGTCGCCGGTGCCCACGGCGCCGCCCGCGACCAGCACCACCAGCACGACGTACAGCGGCCGGATCAGGTACGTCGGCAGCAGCCGCGTACGCCAGTCGACGACCGCCAGCGCGACGTACACCGGGACCATCGGCACCCACAGCGCCCAGGCCCAGTGCCACCCGACGGCGTAGCCCACGACGGCACCGACCACGGCGCCGGCCAGGGCGCTACGCAGCCCGAGCCCTGGCAGGACGGCGATGTCCGCGAACGGCTCGGGCGGGTCCTCGGGCGTCTTCGGCTCGGCCTCGGGCTCGGTCGACCCGGGCTCCGACGGCTCGGGTTGTGGACCAGGCACGATCTCGGGGACCAGGCCGATGATCTGCGGCACGAGCACGCTTCCCGGACCGGCGACCACGGCGCCGAGGAGGACGGCGAGCGCGGTCGAGTCCATGCCGGGACCCTAGTGCTCGGCCACGTCGGCGGTTCGCAGGCGGCCGTGGGTCGGGCGGGTGCGTCTCAGCGGTGCCGATCGGCCAGAGCCGCCTCGCCGGCTCGGCGCATCGACTCCACGGGGGCCTGGTCCCTCCCGGTCATCGCGCGCACCTGACCGACCGCCTGCATCACCAAGAGGTCCAGGCCCCCGATCAGGACCCGGTTGTCGACGAGCGCCGCGGCGGCCAGAGGGGTGGGCCACGGGTGGTAGACGACATCGAAGACGACCGGCACGTCCGCGACCGCACGCAGCAGCGACGCCGACTGCGACTGGGCCGGGACGGTCGAGACGACGATGTCGGCCCGGACGGGGCCGAGGTCGGCCAGGGCCGTCACCGTCACGACCGGCGCCCGCGGGTGCCGGCCCACCGCGGTCGCCGTCTCGGAGGCGCGGGCCGGGTCGCGCACCACGAAGGTCACCCGGTCGAGCCCCAGCTCGGCCAGCGCGAGCACGACCGACGCGGCAGTCGCTCCCCCGCCCAGCACGACGGCCCGCGACAGCCGGGTCGACGTCGCCGCACCGATCGCCGCCACTGCACCCGTGACGTCGGTGTTGAGGCCGTGCCGACCACCGTCGGGGTCCAGCAGCACGGTGTTCGCGGCTCCCGACACGCGGGTCCAGTCGTCGCTGGAGGTGAGCAGCGGCAGTACCTCACGCTTGAGCGGCATCGTCAGCGACAGTCCGCGCCACTGCGGCCCGAGCCCCGCGAGGTGACCAGCCAGGTCTCCCGCCGCGACCCGCACCGCGTCGTAGCTCCAGGCGAGGCCGAGCTCGGCGTACGCCGCCCGATGCAGCACCGGAGACAGCGAGTGCGCGACGGGGTCGCCCAAGACTGCGCAGTGCACGTCCGCTAGCACCTGCTGGACGTCGTGCAGTACTGCTCGTACTCCTGCTTGAAGCCCAGGAAGTCCTGGTAGGTCCTGCCGAACTTGGTCAGGCCGGTGCGCAGGTTGACGGTCAGGTAGTAGTACCAGTCGCCGGCCGAGGGATGCAGGGCCGCCTTGATGGCCTCGTCTCCGGGCGAGTCGATCGGCCCCGGGGGCAGCCCCGGATGCAGGTAGGTGTTGTAGGGCGAGTCGGTGTTCTGGGTCTCGTCGGTCGTCACCGCCACCACACCCTTGCGGTGCAGCGCGTAGTTGACGGTCGCGTCGATCTGGAGCAGCCCGTTCGTGCCCTCCCTGTCACCGGGCCCCTCGAGACGGTTGTAGATGACGCGCGAGATCTTCGGCATGTCGGGTCCGCGGCCCTCGACCTGGATCAGGCTCGCGATCGTCATCACCTCCGCCGGGGTCCTGCCGACCTGCTGGGCACCGTCGACGAGACCGTCGGCGTTCGCGGCCTGCTTCCACCGGTCGACCATGTCCGTGAGCATGTCGACGGGCTTCTCGGTGGGGCCGAACCCGTAGGTCGAGGGGAACAGATAGCCCTCCGGGTTCCCCTGGGCGTACGACGGGAGTCCCAGCGCGGCGGTGTTCTTCAATGCGGCGTTGAAGTCGGCCGCGGAGTACTTCGTCTTGGCGGCGAGGATCGCCACGATGTCGACCACCCGCAGGCCCTCGGGGATGGTCACGGTCGCCTTGACGATGTTCTTGGGGTTGTTGAGCACCTTGAACGCCTGGTCGGCCGACATCTTCTTCTTCAGCTGGTAGTAGCCGACCTGGATGGTGTTCTTGTCGTTGGAGGCACTGATGAAGGCATCGACCGAGGCCACGACGCCGTCCGCCTTCAGGTTGCGACCGATCACCGCGGTCGAGTCGCCCTGCTTGACCTGGAACAGCACCTTGCCGTGTCCGGGCCCGGAGTAGTCGGCGGCGTGCGTGAGATGGTCCTTGAGGTAGTGGAAGCCCTTGGTCCCCACGAGCGCGACTCCCCCGAGCACCACGACCAGGGCGATCACGACGGCCAGGCACCCCGGGATGCTGCGCCGGCGCTCCTTCTTCCGCGCCCCACCGAGGTACGACGGGTCGTAGCCGCCGGGGTCCTCCGCCTCGTCCGCAGACGTGGACGCCCGGGCTGGCCCGCCGGGCTGGGGGTCGTCCAAGGGGTTCCCGTCGCTCATGAGTCTCCTGTCGCGGTCTCTCCCCGCACGATCTCCCCCGGCGGGTGACCGGTCGTCCGCTCGGTGTCCAGAGCGTGCTGCAGAATGAGCACGGCCGCCGCCTGGTCGACCACGGCCCGTCGTGCCGCACCCTTCTTCCCCCGGTCGCGCAGCATAGCCTCCGCGCTCACCGTGGTCAGCCGCTCGTCCTGGAGCCGCACCGTCACCGGGGCGATGCGGGCCGCGATCCGGGCAGCCAGCTCGCGGGCCTTGGCCGCAGCCGGCCCCTCCGCACCCGAGAGCGAGCGGGGCAGCCCGACGACCACCTCGACCGCCTGCTCGTCGCGCACCAGCCGCGCGATCCGGGACAGGTCGCCCTTGCCGCGGCGCACGGTCTCCACCGGCGTCGCCAAGAACCCCGACGGGTCACTGCGGGCGATCCCGATCCGGGCATCGCCCGGGTCGATGCCGAGCCGAACCCCGCTGCGCATCGCGCCGACCCGCTCAGGCGGCCCCGGCCGACAGGGCCACGACGGCCCGAGCCGCCTCGAGCGCCTCGTCGACCCGCGTCGCGTCGGTGCCGCCGCCCTGGGCCACGTCGTCCTTGCCGCCACCGCGGCCGCCGACCAGCGGCATCACCGCGGCGAGCATCGCGTCGGCCCGTACACCGCGGTCGCGGGCGCGCTCGTTGGTCGCGGCGACGACGGCCACCTTGCCGTCCTTGACGCCCACCAGCACCGCTGCTCCGGGCTGCTCCTGGCTGAGCCGTCCGCGCAGGTTGAGAGCCATGGTCCTGATGTCGCCCGCGTCGGCACCGTCGATGCGCAGGCTGATCAGCCGGATCCCGTGGACGTCGGCGGCGTCGCCGGCGAGCTCCGCGCCCTGCGAGAGCAGCTGGGCGATCCGGGTCTGCTCCAGGGCCTTCTCGGCCGCGCGGAGACGCTCGACCATGTCGTTGACCCGTTCCGGGAGCTCCTCCGGTCGCGCCTTGAGCGCCTCGGAGAGCTGGGCGACCAGCACGTGCTCGCGCGCCAGGAACCGGTAGGCGTCGGCCCCCACCAGCGCCTCGACCCGGCGTACGCCGGAGCCGATCGAGGACTCCCCCAGCAGCTTGATGACACCGAGGTGGCCCGAACGCTCCGCGTGGGTGCCGCCGCACAGCTCACGGGCCCAGTCGCCGACCGAGACGACGCGCACCTGCTCGCCGTACTTCTCGCCGAACAGCGCCATCGCGCCGGAGCGCACGGCGTCGTCCTGGGTCATGATCTCGGCGTGCACGGCCAGGTCGGACAGCACGAGGTCGTTGACCCGCGCCTCGACGTCCTGCATCACCGAGACCGGCACCGCGCCGGTCGCGGAGAAGTCGAACCGGAACCGGCCGGGAGCGTTCTCCGAGCCCGCCTGCGTCGCCGTCTCGCCCAACGCCTCGCGGAACGCCTTGTGCACCATGTGGGTCGCGGTGTGGGCGCGCGAGATCGACTTGCGGCGCTCGACGTCGACCTCGGCGTGGGCCTGGAGTCCCGGCGTCACCTCGCCACTGAGGACTCGCGCGGTGTGCACGATCAACCCGGAGATGGGTGCCTGGACGTCGCGCACCTCCACCCGAGCGCCGCCCGCGAGCTCGATCACGCCCTGGTCGGCGAGCTGCCCACCGCCCTCGGCGTAGAACGGCGTTCGGTCCAGCACCAGCTCGACGTCGTCGCCCTCGCGCGCCGACGCCACGACCTCCCCGTCGCGGACGATCCCGCGCACGCTGCTCTCGCTGACCACCTCGCGGTAGCCGGTGAACTCGACCGCCCGCCCCAGGCCGTCGGCCACGCTGCGGTAGGCGGCGGTGTTGGCGTGGGAGCCCTTCTTGGCGCGGGCGTCCTCCTTGGCCCGCTGGCGCTGCTGGCCCATCAGCTCGCGGAAGCCCACCTCGTCGACCTCGAGCCCCTGCTCGGCCGCCATCTCCAGGGTCAGGTCGATCGGGAAGCCATAGGTGTCGTGCAGCGCGAACGCGCGCTCTCCGCTGAGCAGGTGTCCGCCCGACTGCCTCACCTGCGAGGTCGCCTGGTCGAAGATCGTGGTGCCGGCCCGCAGCGTCTGGCGGAAGGCGTCCTCCTCGGCGTAGGCGACCTGGGAGATCCGCTCCCAGTCGCGGTGCAGCTCGGCGTAGGTCTCACCCATCTTGTCGCGGCTGACCGGCAGCAGCTCGGGCAGCACGCGGTCCTCGGTGCCGAGCAGGCGCATCGAGCGCACCGCCCGTCGTAGCAGCCGGCGCAGGACGTAGCCACGGCCCTCGTTGCCGGGCGTGACGCCGTCGCCGATGAGCATCAGGCAGCTGCGCACGTGGTCGGCGACGACCCGCATCCGGACGTCGTCGTCGTGGTTGGCGCCGTACCGCCGGCCGGTGAGCTCCTCGGCCCGCTCGATGACGGGGTACATCACGTCGATCTCGTACATGTTGTCGACGCCCTGGAGCAGGTAGGCCACCCGCTCGAGGCCCATCCCGGTGTCGATGTTCTTGCGCGGCAGCGGCCCCACGATGTCGAAGTCGTCCTTGGCCCGCACCGCGCTGAGCTCGTCCTGCATGAACACGAGGTTCCAGATCTCGAGGTAGCGGTCCTCGAGCTCGGCCGGCATCGAGACTCGCTGCGTCGTCTCGAACTCGCCGTCCGGGCCGTGCTCCGGGCCTCGGTCGTAGAGGATCTCCGAGCACGGGCCGCCCGGCCCGGGCACGCCCATCGACCAGTAGTTCTCGTTGGGACCCAGCTTGACGATGCGTTCGCTCGGCAGGCCGGTGACCTGCATCCACAGGTGCAGCGCCTCGTCGTCGCCCTGGAGGATCGACGGCCACAGCCGGCTCTCCTCCAGGCCCCAGCCGCCGTCGGCCTGCGGTTTGGTGACGAGGTCCCAGGCGAGCTCGATCGCGCGCTGCTTGAAGTAGTCGCCGAAGGAGAAGTTCCCGCACATCTCGAAGAACGTGCCGTGCCGCGTGGTCTTGCCGACGTCATCGATGTCAGGGGTGCGGATGCACTTCTGGACGCTCACCGCGCGGGGGTACGCCGGCGTCTCCTGCCCCAGGAAGTAGGGCTTGAACGGGACCATGCCGGCGTTCACGAACAGCAGCGTCGGGTCGTCGAGGATCATGGACGCCGAGGGCACGGCGATGTGCGCGGCGGCCTCGAAGTGCGCCACGAACCTTCGCCGGATCTCCGCGGTGTCCATCAGTGCGAACCCTCCTGTGTCAGCTCTTCGGTGGTGTGCCCCGACCCGGTCGAGACCAGGGGACGGGGCCGGCCCGGCGCGAGTGCCGGTGCCCCATGGGGCCCGAGTCCGAACCGCTCGCGCAACTCCGTTTCGGCCTCGGCCTGGCCCTGGGCGACCTCGTCACGCAGCATTCGGGCGCCCACGCCGAGCGCGTGCCACCGGTCGCTCAGGCCGTCGGCCGTGAGGGCCTCCTTGACGCGTCTCGCCCGTGCCATCGCGTAGACCCCCGCGCCGGCCCCGGCCAGGAACCAGAGCCCACGCCTCATGAGGCCTCCCTCGTCCGGGCGGCGACCGCGGCGCGCTGTCGCGCCCTCAGCTCGCGCTGCGCGTCCTTCAGGTCAGCGCGGCGCTGCTTGCGCGCACGCCGGACCTCCAGCCGCATCTCGAAGCGGATCCGGTTGCGCGTCGCGGGAGCCAGACCGCGGCGGACGCCCTGGACGAAGGACGCAGCCTTGACCACGGACTCCTTGAGCACCACGTCGGCGAAGGCCGGCGCATCGAGGTGGACGCGCTCCGGCTCGGGCGCCTGGTGACCGAGACCGGTGATCAGGAACTCCACCGGCGCCACGGCGGGCCGGGACGCCACCGGCGGCTCCGACCTCCGGTGACCGGGATCCTCCAGGTCGTCGAGACGACGGCGCAGAGCCGCGAGGTCCGCGGCCGTGCGGGCCGCCGAGCGGCGCGTGCGGACCAGGCCGACCAGCAGCAGCAGGCAGGCCAGCGTCAGCACGCCGACGGCGAGGAGCACGGCCCGGTCACTGGTCACAGCAAACGACCCTATCGTCCGCGCACCATCCGCCGAATCCGCTCCCAGCGCTCCTTGACGGCCGCCTCGGCGCCCAGCGACGTCGGCTGGTAGTACTCCGCGTCGAGCACGACGTCGGGTGCGTACTGCTGCTCGGCGATGCCGAAGGGCTCGTCGTGGCTGTAGGTGTACGACGTCCCGTGTCCGAGTCGCTGGGAGCCCGGGTAGTGGGCGTCGCGCAGGTGCGGGGGCACCTGCCCGATCTTGCCGGCCCGGACGTCCGCGGTGGCGGAGTCGATCGCGCGGGTCACGGCGTTGGACTTGGGAGCCACGGCGAGGGCGATCGTGGCCTGGGCGAGGTTGAGACGGGCCTCGGGCATGCCGATCAGCTGCACCGCCTGGGCCGCCGCAACGGCCGTCGGGAGCGCCGTAGGGTCGGCGAGCCCGATGTCCTCGCTGGCCAGGATCACCAGCCGCCGGGCGATGAACCGCGGATCCTCACCGGCCTCCATCATCCGCGCTAGGTAGTGCAGAGCGGCGTCGGCGTCGGACCCCCGCAGGGACTTGATGAAGGCCGAGATCACGTCGTAGTGCTGGTCGCCCTGACGGTCGTACCTCACGGCGGCGCGGTCGACCGCCGTCTCGGCCGTCGACAGGTCGATGGTCGCGGCCCCGCTGGTTCGAGCCGCGCCCGCGGCCGCCTCCAGGTAGGTCAGGCCCCGGCGGGCATCGCCGCCGGCCAGCCGGACCAGATGATCTCGTGCGTCGTCGTCGAGTTCGTAGTCACCGGCCAGACCGCGCTCGTCGACCAGTGCCCGGTCGATCACCTCGGCCACGTCGTCGTCGGTGAGCGGGTCGAGCTGGAGCAGCAGGCTGCGCGAGAGCAGGGGCGAGATCACCGAGAAGAAGGGGTTCTCCGTCGTGGCCGCGACCAGGGTCACCCACCGGTTCTCCACGCCGGGCAGAAGCGCGTCCTGCTGGGCCTTGCTGAACCGGTGGACCTCGTCGACGAACAGCACGGTCTCGCGGCCGCGCCGGGTCAGGTCGCTGCGAGCCTGGTCGATCGCAGCCCTGACCTCCTTCACGCCCGCCGAGACCGCCGAGACCTCCACGAACGCCCGGTCGGTCTGCCCGCTCACGATCGCCGCGAGGGTCGTCTTCCCGGTGCCGGGAGGCCCCCAGAGCACGACCGACATCGACTGCCGACCCTCGATGAGCTGGCGCAGGGGGGAGCCCTCCGCCCGGAGCTGCGGCTGCCCGACCAGCTCGTCGAGCGTGCGCGGCCGCATGCGCACCGCCAGCGGAGCAGACGCGTGCGTCGAGCCCTGGAGCGAGCCGCCCCCGGCCGTCGCGACCGGCGCCCGCACGTCGTCCGCCTCGAACAACCCATCCACACCCCGACCCTATGCGGTTGCTGCGTGGCCCCTCCCGCCCCGTGGCAACGCCGAGTCGGCACAAAAGGGCACGAAAAACCCGCCCAGTCGTCACAAAGGGACAGAATCGCCGAGTCGGCACGTGACGACTGGGCGGGTT
>NZ_DATAVI010000067.1:0-56245 GCF_036267815.1 Nocardioides sp.
TGGTGTGCCTGAGCCCGCGCCCTGGCGCGGGCTCAGGCACACCACCCCCGCGCGACGCGACGGCGGATAGGCTCCCAAGGTGGCCAGCCGACCGTCTTCCTCCCGGGAGCCGGGCGACCTCGCCCCCGTCGTGGAGATGCCTCCCACCGGCGCCAAGGGTGCGCGGCTCCAGGAGATCTTCGAGGCCTGGGTCGCCGAGCTGCCGACCGGCAGCCCGATCCCCAGTGAGCGCGACCTGGCCGAGCACTTCGGCGTCGCGCGGATGACCGTGCGGCTCCAGCTCGACCGGCTGGCCCAGCGCGGTCTGCTCTATCGTCATCGCGGCCGTGGGACGTTCGTGGCCGAGCGCCGCGTGGCCCACACCGAGCACCTCACGTCGTTCACCGAGGACATGCGGGCCCGCGGCCTCGAGCCCGGGTCGCGGCTGCTCGGCATCGAGGAGATCCGCGCCGGGGCCCAGCTGGCGGCGCGCCTGGAGATCTCGGCCAGCTCGCGGGTGATCCGGATCCGCCGGGTCCGTACCGCCGACGCCGAGCCGATGGCCGCCGAGCAGACCCACGTCCCCGCACGGCGCTTCCCGGGCCTGCTCGACCAGGATCTCGACCACGGCAGCCTCTACGACCTCTTCGAGCACCGGTACGCCGTGCGGGTCGCGGAGGCCGACCAGCGGGTCACCGTCACCGACCTCACCGCCGACGAGGCGGCCCTGCTCGAGACCGAGGCGGGCCGGCCGGCGTTCCGGATCGAGCGCACGACGCGGGACGCCGACGGCACGGTGGTCGAGTTCGCCTCCTCGGTCTACCGCGGCGACCGCTACGAGGTGCTGATGCACGCCAAGCGCGACCCCGGCCGCCACTAGCACGTCGTTCACAGCCCCAGCTTCTCCCCGACGTCGACGACGCCCGCACTGCCGGCTGCCATGGCGTGGCCCTTGAGCGCCGCGACGTCACGACCGGCCTTACGACGCCGGTTGCCCACCTCGAGCACCATCGGCAGGTTGAGCCCCGTCACCATCTCGACGTCGTCCTCGCGCAGGAAGGCCGACGCCACCGCGTTTCCGGGACTGCCGCCGAAGAGGTCCACGAGCAGCAGCATGGGCCCCGGCTCCGGTCCGGCGCCACGCAGCTCGCGCACCTGGTCGACGACGGCCGACGGGTCCTGGTCGGGCGTGAGACCCACCGCGTGCATGCCCTCCTGGGGGCCGAGGATCAGCTCGGCCCCGTCGAGGACACCCTGCGGGAAGCCGCCGTGGCCGACCAGGACCACGAGGGCCAGCTCGCTGTCAGGCACGCCTCACGACCCGGACGCCGGAGCCGGCGCGACGTTGGTGAACCAGCCGTGCCAGCCCAGCGCCAGCCCGAGGACGAAGACGACCACGATCGCCCACAGCGGGTGCAGGTTGAACTTCTTCATCAACCAGTAGATCAGCCCGGTGAGCACCACCGGCATCAGATACGGCACGACCTGGTCGAGCTGCGTCTGGACCGGCACCTGCTGCTCGACACCCTTGCCCTGCACGGTGACGTGTTGGTGGTAGGTCAGGGTCGTCCAGATCTTCACGATCGACGGGATGAAGCCGCCGAGGACGATCAGACCGAGGATGGTGGCCGCTTCGCTGAGCCTCTCCAGGGCGCCTCCGGCCATCTGCGAGGCGAGGTTCTTCCCCTGCCGGTAGGCGAAGAAGAACTGCCAGCGCCGCACCAGGAAGTAGGGGACCAGCACCATCACGCAGGCGAACCAGAAGCCGAGCATCTTCCCCTGGATCGCCCAGTTCGCGGCGATCGTGAAGATGATGCTGTTGTAGAGCGCGAACGTCAGCGAGTCGCCGACGCCGGCCATCGGGCCCATCAGGCCGACCTTGACGCCCTCGGCGCTGGACTTGGCCCGCGCCTCCTCCATGGCCGCCGCCGAGCCCACGATCAACGGCGCCCCGATGATCGGGCTGGTGTTGAAGAACGTGAGGTGTCGCTGCAACCCCTCGGCGTACTCCTCCTTGTCGGGGTAGACCCGACGCAGCACGGGCTCGATCGCCCAGGCGAAGCCCAGTGCCTGCATGCGCTCGTAGTTCCACGAGATCTGGAGCGAGAAGAACATCCGCCAGAACGACTTGTTCAGGTCACCCTTGGTCAGGGCGATCTCGGGCTCCGCGGGCTTCTCGCCCTCCGGCCGGGTCCGGGTCTCAGACATGAGCCGCCTCCTGCGATCCGGGCTGGCCTGGTCGGCTGCCGTACTTGAGGGCCATGAAGATCGCGGCGATGCCGACGCCGAAGATGGCGATCCCCTGGAGCGGCACCTGAAGGTAGGCGAAGAGGACGAAGCCGAGCGTGAGCATGTACCAGTAGCGGTTGACCGGCATGATCCGCAGCAGCATCGCGAAGCCGACGGCCGGCAGCATCCCGCCGACCAGGGTCATGCCCTGGGTGAAGCCGGCCGGGATGGCGTCCTGGATGTTCTGGACCGCGCTACGCCCGGCCTGGACCGCCACGAACGTCGGCACGAACCGCACCAGCCCCCAGGGGGCGAACGCCGTCCAGTGAAGCAGGGTCAGCCGTCTGGAGTCGCCCTCGGCCGCCGCTCGGTCGGCGGCGTGGATCCAGAACGTCGGCAGGAAGCGGCCGATCGGGTCCAGGGCGGCCAGCAGGACCGCGGCCGGGATGCCGATCGTCAGGCCGATCGCCAGCTTGCTGGACAGGTCACCGGACGTCGCCGCGGCAAGCGCCGTACCGACGATCGCGCCGGTCGGGTAGTCCGGGATCGTCGCGCCGCCGTAGGTGTAGACGCCGAGCGCGGTGAGCTCGAGGGTGCCGCCGACGGCGAGGCCGAGGGTCGGGTCCCCGACGATCATGCCGGCGACGGTGCCGGCAATGAGGGGCCTGCCGGCGTAGATGAAGGTTGGCCCGAGGGTGTCGTAGATGCAGAACGTCGCCCACAGGGCCAGGATGAGAGCCTGGAACACGGCTACCTCCCGGTCGCGAAGTGTGGTTGGGGGATCACGAAGGTGATTGGGGGCCGGGAGCGCGGCGATGAGCAGGGTCCCGGCCGGTGCTCAGGAGGCGGTCACCTCCTTCGGGGTCCGGTCGACCTGCTGTCCCGAGATCCAGACGTCGCGCAGACGCGCATCGCCGTCGAGCCGGACCAGGTCGGCCGGCCCGTCGGCGTGCAGGCGGCCCACGTCCACGCCCGGTAGGAGCCGCGCGGGGACTACGGTCGCCATCGCCACCGCGGTGGGGACGTCGACCCGAAGCTGGGAGACGGCGTTCTCCACCGCGACGGCCATGGTCAGGGTGCTGCCGGCCAGGGTGCTCGTGCCGCTGACCCGGGCCTGTCCGTCCACGACCTCGACGACCTGGCCGCCCAGCTCGTAGGTGCCGTCGCTGACCCCGGTCGCGGGCATCGCGTCGGTGACCAGGCAGATCCGGTCCGCCCCGGCCGCGTGCACCAGGGCACGAGCAGCGACCGGGTCCACGTGCACGAGGTCGAGGATCAGCTCACACGTCAGCTGCGCCAGATCCATCGCCATCCCGACCGGACCCGGGCGCCGGTGGTGCAGCGGCTGCATCCCGTTGAACGTGTGGGTCACCGCCCGCGCGCCCGCCTCGACTGCCGCGCGGACGGTGCCGGCATCGGCATCGGTGTGCCCGACCGCCACCGTCACGCCCGCCGCGGACAGCCGGCCCACGAGGTCGATGGCACCCGGGAGCTCGGGGGCGATCGTGATCGTGCGCACCTGGCCGCGCCCGGCCGCCAGGAGCGCCTCGACCTCGGCCTGGTCGGGCGGCCGGAGCGCGGTCTCCTGGTGGGCGCCACGACGTACGCGCGACAGGAAGGGTCCCTCGAGGTGGATGCCGACCAGCCGGGCGATCGGCTCCGCGTCCTCGCCCGGCTCCTGCGCCGCGTCGCCGGCGAGGCGGGACACCGCCTCGCGCAGCTCGTCGGCGGGCCGGCTCACCGTCGAGGCGAGCATCGCGGTCGTGCCGTGGCGCGCGTGCAGCCGGCGTACGGCGGCCCGCGCGGAGGGGTCGGGCGACATCACGTCACCCCCGGCGCCGCCGTGCACGTGGACGTCGACATACCCGGGCGCCAGCCAGTCACCCGCCAGGTCGACCCGATCCCGCCCGTCCGGCGGCGTGCCGTGACCGAGCGCCGCGACCCGGCCGCTGCGAACCGACACCCACCCGTCGGCGGTGCCGGGATACGGCGCGTCCCCGGTGAGCAGGCGTGCGCCATGCAGGACGAGGTCGTGGACCACCGGTCAGAGCTTCTTTCCGGCGAGGACGTGCAGGAAGTCGGCCTTCTTGTCGGTGGGCATCATCCGCTGCTGGAGGGTGAACCCCTCGTCGGCGATCGCGCGGTAGGTCTCCGCGTCCTCGGCCGTGACCGCGATGCTGCGGGTGACCATCGTGAACTTGGTGCCCGGACGCGGCGCCTGGTTGCCGACGTTGACCTCCTCCGGCCTCAGCCCCCCACGCACCAGGGCCAGGGCGTCGGCCGGGAGCTTGGCGATGACGAAGATCGACTCGCCCTGCGCCTGGTCGCCGGCGCAGTAGTCCAGCGTCTCCTGGATCCCGAGGACGGACGTCGGAACGCCGCGGGCCGCCTGCGGCAGGATCATCCGCTGCATGTCGTCGGCCGCGACGTCGTCGTTGCTCACGATCAGGCGGGTGGCGCCGAGGTTGCCGGCCCAGGCGACCGTCACCTGGCCGTGGATCAGCCGGTTGTCGATGCGCAGATGGCGGACGGTCACGGCACCTCCCGAAAGGTCTATACCACTGTGGGCTAGACCACACGCTACGCCCGGGCCCCAGCGATGTCGAGGGCTCCCCACTCTCGGCGGATCGCCGGCACAGGAGCACTCCGACATTCGGGCGACGTATCTGGCCGATGTCCCACCGCCACCTATCTCTCGGTACTAGCCTCCCAAACGGCCACTCCCCTCCAATCGACGGCCGCGCTCGGGAACCCCTTTCGAGAATTGGACATCGCATGACACACGCAAAGCTCATGCCCGCGCTCGCATTCGTGGCAGCCGGGGCTGCGGCGGCGGGCGTCGCCCTCACCGCCGTGCCGTCGCAAGCAGCGACAGCACCCCATCGCCCGGCGCTCGCGCCGGCATCCCACCACGCGGACGCCGTGCAGGCCCCCAGGGGCGCGGCCACCAAGCACCTCGGCAAGGCCGCGCTCTCCCAGGTGCGCGCCCGCCAGCGCCAGCTGGCCGCACGCCAGGCTCCGTCGTTCGCGAAGGCCGGCGTCAAGACGTTCACCGTCAACACCACCACGGACTCCGACCTGGCCAACCCGACCGGCACCGGCTGCCACGACGCCTCGACGGGCGACTGCTCCCTGCGCGCGGCGGTCGACGCGGCGAACAACCTGAAGGCGCCGGTCAAGATCGTGCTGGGCAAGCGCACCTACACGCTGACCCTGGCGACGGCGCTGACCGTGACCAACCCGGCCGGCACCTCGATCGTCGGCAAGGGAGCCAACAAGACCTCCATCAAGGGCGACGGCTCGGGGGTCTTCTACATCGCCTCCGCCGCCAGCGCGCCCGGCGGGGTCCTCTTCCTCAGCGACGCCAAGGTCACCGGTGGCAGCACCACCTACGGCGGGGGCTTCTACCTCTACGACTCCAGCGCCGCGGAGCTGGTCCTGGACAACGCGGTGGTGTCCGGCAACACCGCCACCAGCGACGGCGGCGGCTTGTACGCATCCTCCTACAACTCGATCTACGCCACCGACACCAGGTTCACCAACAACGTGGCGCCTGACGGAGCCGGGTTGTACGACTACTGGGGAGACGTGAGCTTCCGCAACGTCACCATCTCGGGGAACCACACGACTGCGGGCGCGGACGGCTACGGCGCGGGCATCTACAGCTACTACGGCGTGCTCCAGATGAAGGGCGGCTCCATCTCCGACAACACCGCCGGTGACAGCGCCCACGAGGGTGCCGCCGGCGCCATCTACTCCGAGTACGGCACCGTCTCGCTGACCGGGGTCCACGTCGACCACAACACCGCGGACGACCAGGGGTACGCCGGAGCGATCTACACCGACTACTCCTCGGTCCAGGTCAACGGCGGGACCATCTCCCACAACCAAGCGGTCGGGGCGGACAGCAGCGGCGGCGCCATCTACGTGGAGTACGGGTCGCAGCTCGACCTGACCGACGTCACGATGGCCGGCAACAAGGTCGGCGCCGGTCCCACCTCCGGTGACGGCGGCGGCGCGATCTACCTGTACGGCGAGGACTACGGCAACCAGACCAACATCGACCACGCCAAGATCACCGGCTCCAACGCCAGCGCCATCTACGGCTACGCCGAGTACGGCCAGGTCGACCTGAGCATCACCCACTCCACCCTGTCGGACAACCACAACAACGCCCACAACGGCATGTCCGGCTACGGCTGTGGCGGTGCCATCTGCACCTACAACTACTACGCCGGCGTGAACCTGGTCATGAGCCACGACAAGGTCACGAACAACTCCGGGGTCGGCGACTACGGGGCGGGTGCCGTCGGCATCTTCGGCTACGAGTACGGCGGCAGCTCGGTCAACCTCGCGCACAACCTCTTCCAGAAGAACACGTCCGGACCGGGCGGCTACGGCGGCGCCGTCGGCATCTTCAACGACGGCGAATACGCCCCGATCTCGGTGCGCTCGCAGTCCAACAAGTTCGTCGCCAACACCGCGGGCACCAGCGGCGGCTACGGGGTGGGCGGCGCGCTGTCTCTCTACTACTACGCCACGATCACCGACAAGGGCTCCACGTTCTCCAAGAACGTCGCCGCCGGTGACGGCGCCTACGGCGGTGCCGTCGACAACTACGCCTACCAGTCCGCACGCTTCACCGGCACCAAGTTCACCGGCAACCGGGCCGGCAACAAGAATGGCGGCGAGGGCTACGGCGGCGCGATGTTCGGCTACAACGAGGCCGGCGCGACGCTGAGCAAGGTCACGATGTCGGGCAACAGGGCCGCGTCGTACGGCGGTGGCTACTACTCCGACGACTACGGCCTGTCCATCCAGCAGTCGACGATCTCCGGCAACACCGCCGGCACGTCGAACAGCGCGGGGTACGGCGGCGGCATCTACGACGGCGACTCGCCGATGACGATCGACAACTCCACCATCGCCAACAACCAGGCGCTGTCCATCTCGGGCACGCCGGGCTACGGCGGCGGCATCTACCAGGACGAGAGCCCGACCGACGTGCGCTACAGCACGGTGTCGGGCAACGTCGCCAAGAAGGGCGGCGGGATCTACGCCGGTGAGGAAGGCGGCAACCTGGTGAGCAGCATCGTGGTCGGCAACAAGTCCTCCAAGCACGGCTCGGAGAACGACTGCACCAGTACCAGCGCCGCCGCGAAGCTCCATTCCCTGGGCGGAAACGTCCTCGGCCAGGGCGGATGCGTGGTCGCTCGCCAGGGCTCGGACAAGGTCACCAAGCACGCGGGCCTGAAGAAGCTCGCGCACAACGGTGGTCCCACCGAGACGATGGCGCTGAAGAAGACGAGCCCGGCCATGGGTCGCGGGACGTTGCAGATCCCGTCGACCGACCAGCGGGGGCACAAGCGGCCCAGCAAGCACGCTGACGCCGGCGCCTACCAGCACCAGAAGGGCTGACCGACAGCTCACCGCAGAACCGCGTCAGGCCCCATCTCCTCCCGGAGCTGGGGCCTGACGGCTTTCCACCCCTGTCAGAGGTGTCTGCGACATCGGGTGGACGTCTCCTCCGATGTCCCAGCGCCACCCGGTCGTCGGGACTAGCCTCCAAGCGGCCGCTCCTGCCGGCCGTCTCTCGCGATCCATGACGAGTTGGGGACATCGCATGACCACCACCACACGCACCTCCGCCCTCGCCGTCGTGTCGGCCGCGATCGCCGCCTCGGGTCTGGCCCTGACCGCTCCGCCGGCGCAGGCCGCCGGGACCGGCCATTCGCCGGCTCCAGCGATCGCAAGGCCCGCCGCGCACGCCGTACCGACGGGCTCCGTCGGCAAGCGGCTCACAGGGTCGCGGCTCGCTCAGGCCCGGGCCAAGCAGCGGCAGATGGCCGCCAGCTCCAGTCGGCCGGCGTTCGCCAAGGCGGCTGCCAAGACGTTCACCGTCAACACCACCGAGGACTCCGACCTCGCGAACCCGACCGGCACCACCTGCCACGACGCCTCGACGGGTGAGTGCTCCTTGCGTGCGGCGGTCGACGCCGCCAACAACCTGGACAAGCCGGTGCGCATCGTGCTCGGCAGGCACACCTACACCCTGGGCCTGGGCACCCAGATCATCGTCTCGAACCACCACGGCACCTCGATCGAGGGGCAGGGTGCCGGCAAGACCTCGGTCGCCGCAGACGGGTCCGGGATCTTCTACGTCTCCTACAGCAGCACCGGTCCCGCTTCGCTCTTCCTGAGCTCGCTGACCCTGAAGAACGGCACGACGACCGATGGCGGCGCGATCCAGACGGCGCAGGACGAGGGCATCGCGCTCAACCTCGACCACGTCACCGCCCGCAACAACACCGCCAGCAGCGACGGTGGCGCGATCTACGCCTACGGCAGCACCACGGTGTACATCGACCACTCGACGTTCAGGGGCAACCACGCGGTCTCGGGCGGCGCGATCTACCAGTACTGGTCCGACGTCGAGATCCACGACAGCACGTTCACGACCAACTCCTCGCCCGCCGGCACGGACGGCTTCGGCGGAGCCATCCTCAGCTACTACGGCGTCCTGGACATGGCCGGTGGCTCGATGACCGGCAACCAGGCCGGCGACGCGACGGGCAACGGTGAGGGCGGCGCTCTGTGGGACGAGGGCGGGATCACCACGCTCACCGGCGTGCACGTCGACCACAACGCCGCCACCAGTGGGGGTGCGGGAGGCGCCATCTACGCCTACGAGGACACCCTCACCCTCGACCACGGCACGATGTCGCACAACAAGGTGACCGGGCCGGACGGCGCGGGCGGCGGGATCTACACCTACTACAACTCCCAGCTCACCGTGGACCACGCCACCATGGCGGGCAACCACGCCAGCGGCAACGCCGACTTCTACGGGGGTGGCACCATCTACGCCTACGGCTACGAGTACCCCGAGCAGATCAGCATCGACCGCAGCACGATCACCGGGTCGAACGCCAGCGCGCTCTACCTCGTCGGCTACTACGGGGTCGTCGACGCCAGCATCACCAACTCCACGCTCTCCAAGAACCTCAACGCCTTCAACAACGGCTACACCGACCTGGGCTGCGGCGGTGCGGTGTGCGCCTACGGCTACGAGTACGGAGACGTCCACCTGGACATGGAGCACAACAAGGTGACCGGCAACGGCGGAGTGGGTGACGGCGGGTCCGGCGCGGTCACGCAGTACGCCTACTACTACTCGCCGTCCACCTCGACGTTCAGCCACAACACCTTCGCCAACAACCACAGCGGCGCCGGTGGGTACGGCGGAGCCCTGGGCTTCTACACCGACGCCAGCGAGTACAGCCCGATCTCGGTGCGGATGTCGGCGAACACGTTCACCGGCAACCGCGCCGGCTCGCAGGGGTCGCACGGGTTCGGCGGGGCGGTGTCGGCGGGATACGCGGTGAACCTCGTCGACAAGGGCTCGCACTTCAGCAAGAACCGCGCGGTCGGCGACGGGGCCGGGGGCGGGGCCGTCGTGGACGAGTCGACCTACGGCAGTGCGAGATTCTCCCGCAGTGTGTTCACCGGCAACTCCGCCGGCACGAACGACGCCGGCAACGACGGGGCCGGCGGAGCGGCCTACCTCTCGACGTACAACGGAACCGTGTTCGACCAGGTCAGCATGTCTGGCAACAAGGCGGCCGGTGAGGGGGGCGGAATCTTCGCCGACGACGACGCCTACCAGCTGAGGATCACCTCCTCGACGATCTCCGGCAACACCGCCGGGTCGAACGCCGAGACCGGGTACGGCGGCGGCATCTTCGCCGAGGACGCCGTGACGAGCATCGAGAACTCCACGCTCACCGGCAACCGCGCGCAGGGGTCGTCCGGCTACGGCGGCGGCATCTTCTACGAGGGCTCGCGGCTGGCGCTGCGATACAGCACGGTCTCCGCCAACTACGCCAAGCGAGGCGCCGGCATCTACGGCGAGACCTACGGCACCCTCCTCGGCAGCATCGTGTCGGGCAACAGGACCGCCCGTCACGGCTCCGAGAAGGACTGCGGCGTCGACCTCCACGGCTACCAGGCGGTCTCCTACGGCGGCAACGTCGTGGGCCAGAGCGGCTGCGTGGTGGGGCTCCGGAAGAGCGACAAGGTCGCGAAGAAGGCCAGGCTCGGCAAGCTGAAGGACAACGGCGGCCCGACCAAGACCATGGCCATCTCCAAGAAGAGCCCGGCCGTCGGCCGCGCGTCGTACCTCGTGCCCGGCACCGACCAGCGCGGGCACGAGCGGCCGGCCAAGCACGCCGACTCGGGTGCCTACGAGCTCGCCAAGCACAAGTAGCCAGGTCCGGTCACGGCACTGGGCCCCGTCTCCTCAGGAGCGGGGCCCAGTGCTTTCTCACCTCATGGGCCGTTGTGTTCGGTAGCGAACAGACATGCCGCGCGTGCGGATCTAGGGTCGACCCGCATCCCGTGGGCCCTTCGTGCGCCCTCACCTGGGATCACCTCCGACAAGAACGGACTCATGAGCATCCACACCTCGGGAGTGGCCGCCGCTGTCGCCAGCGCGCTGGTGGCCGCCGGCCTGGCCCTGACCACGTTCACCTCCACCGCGACCGCCGCGACCCCGTTGCCGGGCCCGGGCTCTTCGCAGGGATCGCCGCCGCCGCGCGCACCGTCCGCCGCGCCCCGCCTGTCGGCCTCTCGCCTCGCCCAGGTGCGGGACCGGCAGCGCCGGATCAGCGCCGAGCACACGCCGGCGCCGAAGTTCGGTGCGGCGAGCTCGGCGAGGGTCCAGCGCCTGACCGTGACCACGACCGACGACTCGGGCCTGGCCGATCCCACCGGCACCCGCTGCCTCGACGCGGCCACCGGCGCCTGCTCGCTGCGCGCGGCCGTGCAGACCGCCAACAACCGAGCCGTCCCGGTCCGGATCGTCCTCGCCAAGGCGACGTACTCCCTGAGCAGCGGCACCGAGCTCCTGGTCACCAACCCCGCTGGCACGTCGATCGTCGGGGTCGGCTCCGCTCGCAGCGTCGTCGAGGGGGCCGGGTCGCGGGTCTTCCACGAGACCACGAACGGCCCCGGCACCGCCGGCCCCATGCTCTACCTCACCGACCTGACCGTCACCGCCGGATCCACCCCCGGCTCCGGCGGCGGGGTCTGGGTCGAGGAGGGCAACAGCGGCGGGACCCTCGTCCTCGACGGCGTCGCGATCAGCGGCAACAGCGCCGGCTCGTCCTCCGGCGGGGGAGGCATCGCCACCCAGGAGAACGCACACCTGTATGCCCAGGACACCACGATCATCGGCAACGTCGCTCGCAGCGGAGGCGGGCTCTCCACCACCTGGTCCGACGTCGACCTGACCGACGTCGACATCACCGGGAACCACAGCCCGGCCTCCTCCGCCGGCGACGGCGGCGGGTGGGACAACTCCTACGGGGTCGTCGCCATGCACGGCGGGTCGATCTCGGGCAACGTCGCCGGAGACGACAGTCACTACGGTGACGGCGGCGGTCTCGAGGACAGGTTCGGCAGCGTCACCCTGAGCGGTGTGCACGTCGACCACAACACCAGTCACTCTGCCGACATCGATGGCAGGGGGGCGGGGATCGACGCCGAGTCCGACCAGCTCGACGTGACCGGGGGCACCATCTCCCACAACCACGCGCTCGCAGGCCCGACCGCGAGCGGCGGCGGGCTCGCCCTCTACGAGGCGCAGGCCAGTCTGCACCACGTGACGATGGCCGGCGACACCGTCGACCCCTCGGTGAGCGCGGGCAGCGGGGGCGGCGCGATCTACGTCTACGCCAACGGCAACATCACCCAGCTGACCATCGACAGGGGATCGAGCATCGCCGGCGCGAACGCCGGCGCGGTCTACGCCTATGCCCTCGGCGGCCATGCCGACGTCGAGATCGACAGCTCACGCCTCACCGGCAACGCCGAGGCCTCCGGCAACGGCGCCGGCGACGCGGGCTGCGGCGGCGCCGTCTGCGCCCTCGTGGACGGCTACTCGGCGCTCAACCTGACCATGAGCGGGAACACGGTGGCAGCGAACACCTCGACCGGCGACGGCGGCTCCGGCGGCGTGACCGTGTGGGTCACTGGCGAGTCGCTGGCGCGGGTGCACCTCCTGCACTCGTTGTTCCACCTCGACAGCACCGGCGCGGACGGGTTCGGCGGCGCGGTCGGCGTCCACACCGACATCAACGGCTCGCGTGCCTCGATCCGCTCGCAGTCCAACACGTTCGTGGCCAACCAGGCCGGCACACCCAGCACGACCGGCCGCGGCGGAGCGATCGGCCTCGAGTCCGTCACCATGTTCTTCGACCGCAGCTCGACCTTCGCCAAGAACCGCTCCCGCGGGCCCGAGTCCTGGGGCGGCGCCGTCTACAGCGAGGGCTTCGAGGCCTCACGCTTCACCGGCTCGGCGTTCACCGCGAACTCCGCGAGCGCGAGCCGCATCGGGCACGGCGGCGCGGTGTACAGCAACGACGCGGGCGCGACGTTCACCAACGTCACGATGAACCGCAACCGGTCCGGGGAGTACGGCGGTGGCATCGACACGAGCTTCGACAACGCTCGCGTCTCCCTGGTCGGCTCGACGCTCTCGAACAACGTCGCCGGCAACGGCACGACCAGCGGTGCCGGCGGCGGCATCTACGTCGGCGACGGGGTGCTCAGCATCGAGAGCTCCACGGTGACGGGCAACAGGGCCGCCCAGAGCGACAACCCGGGCGACCCAGCCGCCGGCGGTGGCATCCTCGTCGCCGACGGCTCGCTCGGCCTGCGCTACAGCACCGTGGCGGGCAACGTCGCCCCCCAGGGCGGCGGCCTCTACTCATCCGCCTCCGGCGGGGCCTTCCTGGGCAGCATCGTCTCGGCCAACCACACGGCGACCGGCGGCGAGAGCGACTGCTCCTACGCCGTGCCGGTCGACCGCGCGAACTCCGTGGGCGGCAGCGTCCTGGGTCGGGCCGGGTGCGTGGCCGGGGTGCAGGGCACCGACAGGGTCACCAGGCACCCTCGGCTGAGTGCGCTCGCCGACAACGGCGGCCCGACCAAGACCTTGGCCCTGGCCAGGACCAGCCCGGCGATCGGCCGCGGTGTTCTCTGCCCCGCCACCGACCAGCGCGGACGTCACCGGCCGCCCAGCCACTGCGACGCCGGCGCCTTCGAGCTGCCCTGACCGCCCCGACCTCGGGTCGTCCGCCTGAGGCCGGGCCCTAGCCCGGCACCGCGCGGACGACTCGCCAGGGTCAGGCTCGGAGGTGCTCCTCCAGGAACTCCAAGGCCGCCGGGTAGGCGTCCAGTCGGTTGGCTCGCTTGGCCAGGCCGTGCCCCTCGTCGGCGTAGACGCGCTGCTCGCACGGCACGCCCCTGCCATCGAGGGCGGCCTTGATCTGCTCGGCCTCGGAGAGCGGCACGCGCGGGTCGTTCGCACCGTGGATGACGAACAGCGGGGTCGCGATGTCGTCGAGGTAGGTGATCGGCGACGCCGCGACCAGGAAGTCGCGGTCGTCGGCGAGGGTGCCGTACTCCCGCTCGCGGACGGCCCGGCGGTACTCCGAGGTGTTCTCCAAGAACGTCACCAGCGACGACATGCCCACGATGTCGACACCGGCTGCCCAGAGGTCCGGCTGCATGGAGACGCCGCACAGCACCATGTAGCCGCCGTAGGACCCACCCCACAGGGCCGCGCGACCCGGGTCGAGACCGACGGTCGGCAGCCAGGCGTGGATCGCGGCGAGGTCGGCGACGGAGTCGAGGCGCAGCCGGACGTCGTCCAGCGAGACCCAGCGCCGGCCGTAGCCGGCCGAGCCGCGCACGTTGGGGACGAGCACGTCGAAGCCGGCCAGCGCCAGCGCCTGGATCACCGGGCTGAACAGCCGCGTGGCCTCGGCCTCCGGTCCGCCGTGGATGTGGACCACCGAGGCACCGGTGGCCCGCGGTGAGGCGTAGCGGAAGCAGGGGACCTGCTCCCCGTCGGGCGTGGGGACCCGGTGGACGCTCGGCGTGACCAGCTCGGCGCGGACGCCGTCCGGCACGCCGTCCCGGCCGTCGACGAGCACCGTCGTGGCCCCGGTCGTCGGGTCCACGCGCACGATCGAGCCGGGGTCGGTCGGGGTCATCGCGGTGACCGCGAACGCCGAGGAGTCCGGCGCCCAGACCACGCTCACCGGCACGACGGGCTCGAGGTCGACGTCCGCGACATGCCCCCCATCCGCGCGATGGACGGCGAGCCGGTCGAGCCCGTCGACGTGGTGCGCGACGAGCATCAGCCGGCCGTCGGGTGACAGGCGCGCCGTCACATCGTGGTCGTGGGCCTCGACCAGGGTCGTCCAGCCGCCGTCGCGGTCGAGCCGGAGGACGGCGTGGAACTCGCGATCGTGCTCCGAGGCGAGGACGAGGGCGGAGTCGTCGGCGGTCCAGCCCGCCACGTGGTGAGCGCCACGCTCGTCGGGGTCGGTGAGGGTGACGACACCGGTGCCGTCGGCCAGCACCACCGTCGTCGAGCTCGGCTGGAGGCTGATCATCGTCACCGCGACGGACTTCTCGTCGTGGGAGACCTCGGTGGAGCCGACGTAGCCACCCGCGTCGTACACCACGCGCTCCTCGTCGGAGGCGAGGTCGCGGACCACGACGTCCATGTCGACGTCGTTGCGCCGATTGGTGCAGAAGATCACCGACGACTCGGTGACGTCGAGCAGGATGTTCAGGTGTCCGGCGTCGGCGACCAAGGGCGTCAGGCCGTCCAGCCCGACCGGGGACGACGGCAGCTCGGTGAGATCGAGCAGCGAGAGCTGGAAGTTCTCGTCACCGCCCTGGTCGTGCTCGACGACGACCTGGCGGTGACCGCGCACGTAGCGGCCACGGCACTTCGACGACAGGTCGGTCAGTGCCGTGGTCGTGCCGTCCGGGGCGATCTCGACCAGCTGCATGCTGCCGAGGTCGTCGTGGCCGGCCAGCACCCGGCCCTCGAGGTCGACGTCAAGCGCCACCCAGCTGCGGGTGTCGAGCAGCTGGCCGAAGAGTTCCGAGGAGGTCACGGGGCGAGGCTAGTGCCGACCCGAGGTCTTGGCTGGTCGGCACCGCCGGTGGACGGTTCAGCCCTGGGCGGCCTGCTGGTCGGCGACCTGTCGGCGCACGTCGTCCATGTCGAGACCGCGGACGGCGCCGATCAGCTCGTCGAGGGCGGGCGCGGGCAGGGCGCCGGCCTGCCGGAAGACCAGGATCCCGTCGCGGAACGCCATCAGCGTCGGGATGGAGCTGATCTGGAGAGCCCCGGCGATCCCCTGCTCCTCCTCGGTGTCGACGCTGCCGAACGTGATGTCGGTGTTCACCTCCGAGGCCGCCTCGTAGACCGGGGCGAACATCCGACAGGGCCCGCACCACGACGCCCAGAAGTCCACCAGGACGATGCCGTCTGCGGTGACGGTCGACTCGAAGTTCTGCTCGGACAAGGTGATGGCGGACATGGCTCTCTCTGGTCTGGTCGGAAGTCGGGCTAGTGGGGACAGCAGCCTGCGACGTGGCGCTATTCCCTGCCCTGTCGGTGCCCTGTCGGTGCCCGGTGGCAGCCTGGGCGCATGGAACCCCGGATCGGCTTCGTCACCCTCGCCGTCGACGACCTCGAGCGCTCGCTCACCTTCTACCGCGACGGTCTGGGGTGGGCCTCCAACGGCATCGTCGGCGCGGAGTTCCACGACGAGGTGACCGGCGCCGACGGCACGATCGCGTTCGTCACGCTGGGGGAGGGCGGGCTGATGATCGGCCTCTACGGCGCCGGCGACCTCGCCAGGGACGCCCAGGTCGCGCCGGTCCCGGCCACCACCGGGCGGCACAGCATCGGGGTCATGGTCGGTTCTCGCGACGAGGCCGACGCCCTGCTCGAGCGGGCCGCGGCTGCGGGGGCGAGGATCCCGGCGCCGGCGCATCTACGGCCGTTCGGCGTCTACTCCGGCTACTTCGGCGACCCTGACGGTCACCTGTGGGAGGTCGCCTACGACTCCGGCGACCGCTGAAGCACCTCGACCCGGTTGCCGGCGGCGTCGCGGGTGTGGAAGCGAAGATAGCCGGGGAGCGTCTCGCGCTCGGACTGGTCGACCTCGAACCCCGCGGCCCGCACCGACGCGGCGCCGGCGTCGAGGTCGGCGACGACGAAGGCCGGGTGCGCCCGGCGCGCGGCGACGAAGCCCTCCTCCACGCCCACGTGGAGCTCGGCCACCACTGCGCCGCGCTCGTCGTACGCACGAAACCATGCACCGCCGCGGTCGCGCAGGTCGCCCGGCTTCTCGACCTCGGTGAGACCCAGGCCGTCGCCGTAGAAGCGCCTCGCCTGGTCCTCACCGTCCGGTGGGCAGCAGACCTGCACGTGGTGCAGCGCGATCACCGGGGCGATCGCCGGGGCGATCACGGGGGCGATCACGGGGGCAGTCACAGGGGCAGTCACGGGGTGACCCGGGCGACGGCGAAGATCCGGCGGAACGGCAGCACGACGCGGCCGCCGCGCTCGGGGTACGCCGCGCGCAGGCGCTGCCTGAACTCCTCCTCGAAGGCCCCGCGCAGGTCGCCGGGCAGAGCCTGCAACGTGGGCCGGGCGCCGGTGCCGGACACCCAGGTGAAGACCGGGTCGGGCCCGGTCAGCACGTGGAGGTATGTGGTCTCCCAGACGTCGACCTCGCAGCCGAGGGAGGCGAGCGCTTCGAGGTAGACCGCGGGGTCGTGACTGCTCGGCACCGCGACGTCGCGCGTGTGCTCGGCGTACCGCGCCTCCGCTGCCAGCTCGGTGCGGATGACGTGGCTCGGCTCGGCGAAGTTCGCCGGCACCTGGAACGCCAGCCAGCCACCGTCACTCACCCGGCTCACCAGGCCGGGGAGCAGGTCGAGATGGTCCGGCACCCACTGGAGCGTGGCATTGGAGACCAGCACGTCGACCTGGCCGGCCGTGGTCACCCAGGTGCGGAGGTCGGCCACCTCGAAGGCGATGCCGGAGTCGGCGACCCTCGCGCGCTCGATCATCTCCCGGCTCGAGTCGATGCCGGTCACGTGCGCTTCGGGCCAGCGCTCCCCCAGCAGCGAGGTCAGGTTGCCCGGGCCGCAGCCGAGGTCCACGACGGTCTCCGGGGCGATGGCCCCGACCCGCGCGAGGAGCTCCACGAACGGGCGGCCGCGCTCGTCGGCGTAGGTGAGGTAGCGATCGGGGTCCCAGGTGTGCGTCACGGTGTCTCCTGCTCCAGCTAGTCTCTTGACATCAAGATATCCTCATCGTCAACCCGAACCCTCTCGATGTCAAGATTCTCGACCGGGCCTAGACTGCCGACCGTGCGGGACGAGGTGGACGAGCTGATCGAGGCCTGGGCGCGCGAGCGCGGGGACCTCGACCTGGCGCCGGTGGCGGTCTTCAGCCGCGTCGGCCGCCTGGCCCGTCGCCTCGAGCTCGCCCGGCGTGACGCCTTCGGGGCGCACGGCATCGAGGAGTGGGAGTTCGACGTGCTCGCGGCGCTCCGGCGTGCGGGCGCGCCGTACGAGCTCTCACCGGGACGCCTGCTGCGCGAGACCCTGGTCACCAGCGGCACGATGACCAACCGCGTCGACCGGCTGAGCGCGCGCGGCCTCGTCGAACGCCACCCGGACCCCGACGACCGACGTGGCGTGATCGTCCGCTTGACCGTCGAGGGCAAGGACGCCGTGGACGCGGCGTTCACCGCGCTGCTCGACGCCGAGCGCACGCTGCTGGAGGACCTCCCCCCGGCCGACCGCACCCGCCTGGCCTCCCTGCTCCGCACCCTCCTGGCGCGCGTCGCCGAGCACTGACCGCCGAGCAGCGAGCCGCAGGAGGCGACGATGGACGACCACCACTACCTGATCCGCGGCGGCGTCGGGGGACGCGAGCGGCTGCGCGTGCTCGGCCGGGTGATGCGCCCCACCACCCTGGCCCTGCTCGAGCGCGCCGCCGTTGCCGCGGGGATGCGCTGTCTGGACGTCGGCTGCGGCGGCGGTGACGTCACCGTCGACCTGGCCTCCCTGGTCGGCCTCACCGGGCACGCCGTGGGCCTGGACGTCGATGCCACCAAGGTCGAGCTCGCCCGGGCCGACGCCGTGCAGGGCGCGGTGACCAACGTCGAGTTCCGGGTGGGCGACCTCGCCGCGGGCCTGGGACAGGAGGAGTACGACGTCGTCTACGCGCGCTTCGTGCTCACCCACCTTGCCGACCCCGCGAGCGCGCTCGAGGCGATGCGTCGCGCGCTCCGGCCCGGCGGCAGGCTGGTGGTGGAGGACATCGACTTCCGGGGCTCGTTCTGCGATCCCGAGCACCCGAGCTTCGAGCGCTACGAGGAGATCTACGAGGAGTCCGCGAGGCGCAACGGCGGCGACCCCTGGATCGCCCTGCGGCTGCCGTCCATGCTCGTCGCCGCCGGCTTCGCGGACGTCCAGCCGACCGTCGTACAGCCGGCGGGGCTGACGGGTGAGGTGAAGCTCCTCCCGGCACTGACGCTGGAGAACATCCGGGCCACCGCGCTGCGGCACGGCGTCTCGACGGGCGAGGAGGTCGACCGCCTGGTCGACGACCTCTACGCCGTCGCTCGCGACCCGGCGACCTTCGTCGGCAACCCCCGGATGGTCCAGGTCATCGCCGAGCGCCCCTAGCACGAGGTGGGACGAATTTCCCCGCGAGGTGGGAGGAATGGCGCCCCACCTCGTGCTAGTCGAGCAGCTCGGCGGCCTCGAGCCACTCGGTCTCGAGCCGCGACCGCTCCTGCGCCAGCTCGGTCAGCCGGGCGCCGATCCCGACGAGGCGCTCGTGGTCGGAGGCATGGGCCAGCACCTCGTCGTTCAGCTCCTGCTCCCGGACCGAGACCTCCTCCAGCCGCTTCTCGACCCGGGCGAGCGTCTTGCGCGCCGCGCGCTCCTGCGCACTCCCCGCCCGCGCCGCCGTACCCGCGCGCGGCCCCGCCCGCGCCGAGGTGGGAGTCTCCCCCGGTCGAGGCGGGGGTCCCCCCGTCTGGGAGGCGGGAAGGTCCCACCTCGACCCCGGGACGCTCCCACCTCGGCGCTCGAGGTACTCCTCGACCCCTCGCGGGAGCATCGAGATCTGGCCGTCGTCGAGCAGGCCGTAGACCACGTCGGTGGTGCGCTCGAGGAAGTAGCGGTCGTGGGAGACCACGACCAGGGTGCCCGGCCAGTCGTCGAGGAAGTCCTCGACCACGGTCAGGGTCTCGATGTCGAGGTCGTTCGTGGGCTCGTCGAGGAGCAGGACGTTGGGCTCGCCGAGGAGCAGCCGCAACAGCTGGAGGCGACGACGCTCACCGCCGGACAGGTCACCGATGCGGGCGGTCAGCTTGTCCCCGGTGAAGCCGAAGCGCTCCAGCATCGCCGAGGCCGTGACCTCACCGGTCGCGGTGCGAGTGACCCGTCGTACCGACTCGATGGTGGGCAGCACCCGGGACTCCGGATCGAGGACGTCGAGCGCCTGGGTCAGGTGTGCCAGCGACACGGTCCGGCCGTGCTTGACCCGGCCGGCCACCGGCGCCACGGTGCCGTCGAGGAGGCCGAGCACCGAGGACTTGCCAGCGCCGTTGACCCCGACCAGGCCGACCCGGTCGCCAGGCCCGAGCCGCCACGTGGCGCCAGACAGCAGCACCCGCTCCCCGCGCACGAGGTCGACGTCCTCGACGTCGATCACGTCCTTGCCCAGGCGCTGGGTCGCGAACCGCTCCAGCGCGAGCCGGTCGCGCGGCGGCGGCTCGTCGGCGATCAGCGCCTCGGCCGCGTCGATCCGGAACTTCGGCTTGGAGGTGCGCGCCGGGGGGCCGCGCCGCAGCCAGGCCAGCTCCTTGCGCGCCAGGTTGCGCCGGCGTCCCTCCGAGGTCGCGGCCTGCCGCTGCCGCTCGGCCTTGGCCAGGACGAACGCCGCGTAGCCACCGTCGTAGGAGTCCACGACGCCGTCGTGGACCTCCCAGGTGCGCTCGCAAACCGCGTCGAGGAACCACCGGTCGTGGGTCACCACGACCAGCGCGGAGGCCAGCCCGGCCAGATGTACGGCGAGCCAGGCCACCGCCTCGACGTCCAGGTGGTTGGTCGGCTCGTCGAGCACCAGCAGGTCGTGCTCGCGCAACAGCAGCTCGGCCAGGGCGCAGCGCCGGCGTTCACCGCCGGAGAGCCCGACGACCGCGCGGTCGAGCGCGATCCCGGCGAGGAGCTCGGCGACGACCTCGCGGGTCTGCGGCTCCGCGGCCCAGACGTGGTCTGGCCGTCCGGCGAGCACGGCGTCGCGCACCGAGTGCGTGTCGTCGAGGGTGTCGCCCTGATGGAGGTAGCCGACGTGGAGGCCGCGCGCGGCCGAGACCCGTCCGTCGTCGGGAGGCTCGCGGCCGGTCATCACCTGGAGAAGGGTCGTCTTGCCGTCGCCGTTGCGTCCGACGATGCCGACCCGCTCGCCCGCGGCCACGCCCAGCGAGACCTCGGCCAGCAGCGGGCGCACGCCGTACGCCTTCGAGACGCGCTCGAGGTTGAGCAGGTTAGCCATCGGCCACCACGTGAGCCCCCGCGACCGGGCCGTGGGCGACCAGCACCACCCGCTCGGGAGACGCCCCCCGGAGCACGCCGGCCACGCGACGAGCGTGCTCGCCGCTCTCGCACAGGAAGACGCAGGTCGGGCCCGACCCCGAGACCAGGCCGCGCAGCGCTCCCGCGTCGACCCCTTCGACGATGAGCTGGGCGAGATCCGGCCGCAGGTCGCAGGCGGCCTGCTCCAGGTCGTTGTGGAGTGCGGCGGCCAGGCGGGGCACGTCGCCGCTGGTCAGGGCCGCGACGACGTCCTCGGGCGGCCCGGGCACCTCGGGGGCATCGGGACGCAGCTCGTCGAAGCGCCGATAGACGGCCGGTGTCGACATCCCCTCGGGGTGGGGCACGACGACCCACCACCACGACCCGCGGTCGTCCAGGGCCGTCACGACCTCGCCATGGCCCTCGCCCAGAGCAGTGCCCCCGACCAGGGCGAACGGCACATCGCTGCCGAGCCCGGCGGCCAGCGCCAGCAGGTCGTCGTCATGGGTGCCGAGGACATGGAGCCGGTCGAGGGCCAGCAGCGCCGCAGCGCCGTCCGCCGAGCCGCCGGCCAGGCCTCCGGCGATGGGGATCGTCTTGTCCACGCGGATGCTGCCGGTGACGGGGCGGCCGTGGTGTGCCGCGAGGGCGGCTGCCGCGCGGTCGACGATGTTGAGGCCTGGCCCGGGCACGTGGCTCGCGTCGATGTACGACGCGACGTCGGTCGCGATGTCGAGGCCGTCGTCGCCTGGGCTCACGGTGAGGTCGTCGTACAGGCTCACCGCCTGGTAGACCGTGACCAGGGTGTGGAAGCCGTCCGGCCGCGGCGCCCCGACGCCGAGCAGCAGGTTGATCTTGGCCGCAGCGCGGACCGTGAGACTCATCGCAGCGCCTCGGTGAGCCGCGCGAAGTCGCCGACCGTGAGCGACTCGCCCCTAGCGAGCGGGTCGATGCCGGCGCGGCGCAGCGCGGCCTCGGCGGCCTCGCCCGAGCCCGCCAGGGCTCGCAGGGCGCCGCGCAGCGCCTTGCGGCGCTGGGCGAACGCCGCGTCGACCACGGCGAACACCTCCTCGCGCGTGGCCGACGTGGAAGGCGCCGCCCGACGCGTCCAGGCCACCAGTCCCGAGTCGACGTTGGGCGCCGGCCAGAAGACGTTGCGCCCGACGGCGCCGGCGCGGCGCACGTCGGCGTACCACGCCGCCTTGACGCTGGGCACGCCGTACACCTTGGAGCCTGGCCCGGCGGCGAGCCGGTCGGCGACCTCCGCCTGCACCATCACCAGGCCGCTTCGGAGGCTGGGCAACAGGGCCAGGAGGTGCAGCAGGACCGGCACCGAGACGTTGTAGGGCAGGTTCGCCACCAGCGCGGTGGGAGGCGGCCCGGGCACCTGCTCGATGCGGAGGGCGTCCGCGGCGAGCACCTCGCAGTGCGCCGCCTGCTCGGGAGCGTACGTCGCCAAGGTCTCGGGCAGCGCGGCCGCCAGCACGGGGTCGACCTCGACCGCGACCACCCGCCGCACCGCCGCGAGCAGGGCCAGGGTCAGGGAGCCGAGCCCGGGGCCGACCTCGACCACGACGTCGTCGTCGGTCAGCCGTGCCTCGCGGACGATACGCCGGACGGTGTTGGCGTCGATGACGAAGCTCTGCCCACGCTGCTTGGTCGGACGCACGCCGAGCCGGGCCGCCAGAGCACGAACGTCCGCCGGCCCGAGAAGTGTCGGGCCGACGGACGTCATGACGGTCAGCCTAGGGGGGTGTCAGGCCGACCCACGGTGACGGGGAGCCAGATCGGAGCCCCTGGGGGAGGGGACCCCGGCGCCCGGTCACCGAGCTCGTCGCCGCCGGTGCGGCCGGTCAGCGGGGCAGCCCCAAGGACGCCGCACAGGCGGGCCAGGCGCCGTACCCGCCGCTGGCGTCGCGGATCTTGGTCGCGATCGCGATCTGGGTCAGTCGGGAGGCGCTGCTGGGGAGTCCGGCGCCGCCGTAGGCCCGCCAGGTGCCCAGCGAGAACTGGAGCCCGCCGTAGTAGCCGTTGCCGGTGTTGGTGGCCCAGTTGCCCCCGGCCTCGCAGCCCGCGAGCCGGTCCCAGACGCTGGTGCCGCCGGCGTCGACGGTCGCCACCGGCTTGGTGCCGACGCGCTCGATCTGCGCCACCGGCGCCCGCAGGACGTCCTGGGCGAGCACTCGTCGCGCGACCAGCCGGCCGTTGCGGAGGACGACGCGGTAGGTCACGTCGCGAAGACCGTCGCGGCCGCCGCGCACGACCGTGCTCCGACCCTGCTCCAGGGCCGGGTCGTCGTGGGTGACGGTCGAGTACGGCACCGCCTCGGCGGCGATGTGCCGACGGACGAACCGGACCCGGTCGAGCACCACCTTGTCGCCGGGCTCGAGCTCGTGGTGGAGCCCGGGCCGGACCACGTCGTGCCGGCCGAGCCTGACGTCGAGGGCCTTCAGGGCCTGGGCCACGGTCATCGCCGGGATCGTGCGCCGCACCGCCTGGTGCCCGCCGATGACGAACGTCAGCCGCTTCGGCGTGGCGATCGCGATCCGGAGCCCGTTGCGGGTGATGTCCGCGCCGCGGCTGACCGACAGGTGTGCCCGGTCGAAGCTGCGGTCGATCTCCTGGAGCGCGCCGCGGACGTTCGTGGCCGTCACCCAGTACGTCGTACTGCTGCCGTCGACGTCGAGGTTCAGCGGCTTGCCGTAGCGGACCGCGATGCTGCTCCCGTCGTGCACGGCGCTGCCGAGCGAGGGGGCCACCTCGTCGTGCGACCGCAGGGAGATCCCCTGGTCCGCCAGGACCTGGCCGACCGTGCTGTCGCTGGACGTCACGTGCCGCACCTGACCGTCGACGTCCAAGGTGATGTCCTTGCCCATCGACGCGTAGCCGACGGTGGTGCCCACGACCGCCGCCAGGGCTATCGCTCCGGCGACCGCCAGGGCGGTTCTGCTCCTGCTGATCCTGCTGACTCGTGCGAGCTTCTGGCGCACAGCTCTCCAGACGTCGTACCTCCCGGGCCTCGGGTGGCGTCGTCCCTCCGGCACGTGCCCGAAGGCACTCGCAGGAGGAGGCCACGCACCTGACTCGCATCCGGCACGCAGCCCCGACGCCGAGCTCTCGTGGTGAACCACCCGATCCCGGCCAACAGCCACAAGACGGTACGGAGGTCGGCCTCCGCCGGCCAAACCCTCGACCCCGGTTGTGACCAGGCTCTCGTTGTCCGAAACCCGCTGGTTACCGTCTCTTCCCGGGCTACCAGGCGCCGCCGAACGCCGCCTCGGTGTTGGCGTCGACGGCCCGGCAGAGGGTCTCGAGGTCCTCGTCGCGGACCTCGGCCATGGCGCGCACCGTCAGCGGCACGAGGTACGACGCGTTGGGCCGCCCGCGGTAGGGGCTCGGCGTCAGGAACGGCGCGTCGGTCTCCACCAGGACCCGGTCCAGCGGGGCGAGCACCAAGGCGTCACGCAGCGGCTGGGCGTTCTTGAACGTGACGGTGCCTGCGAAGGACAGGTGGGCACCGCGGTCGAGGCAGGCCCGCGCGAACCTCGCGTTGCCGGAGAAGCAGTGCATCACCCACCGCGGCGGGGCGCCCTCGGCGTCGAGGACCTCCAGGACGGCGTCGTGGGCGTCGCGGTCGTGGATCACCAGGGTGCGGTCGAGGCGCTTGGCGATGTCGATGTGCCGGGCGAACGACTCGACCTGGGCGTCGCGGCCGTCCGGGCCGGTCCGGAAGAAGTCGAGCCCGGTCTCCCCGACGGCGCGCACCTTGGGGTGGGCCGAGGCGAGTCGCTCGATCTCCGCGAGCGCATCCTCGAGCCGGCCCTCGGCGGCCAGCCGGGGTGCCTCGTTGGGGTGCAGGGCGACGCCCGCGACCAGGGCGGCGTGCTCCGTGGCGGCCTGCACGGCCCAGGCGGCGCCCGGCAGGTCGCACCCGATCTGGACGATGCGGGCCACGCCGACGGCCGCCGCGCGGGCGATCGCGTCACCGGTCTCGAGCCACCCGCCGTCGCCGATGTCGAGGTGGCAGTGGTTGTCGACGACCGGGTGCGGCAGCGGCTCGGGCGCGGGTGGGCGCTCGCGATCTCGGGCCTTCCCCTGCTCGTCGGATGCCGCTCGGCTGCGGAGCGGACCGTCTGACGGCGTGCTCATCGGCCCGCGCCCACGCCGTGCACGGCGTCGTACACCGTCCGCTTGGGCACGCCGAGACCGGTCGCGACGGTGCGGATGGCCTCCTTGCGCGTCCTACCACCCGCCTCCTCGGCCTCGACCGCCGCTCGCAGCGCGGCGGCGTCGGTGACCGGCGACCGCTCGTCCGCTCCGGTGACGACGAGGGTCACCTCACCGCGCACGCCGGCCGACGCCCACGCGGCCAGGTCGGCGAGCCCGCCACGGCGGACCTCCTCGTGGGTCTTGGTCAGCTCGCGGCAGACCGCTCCCCGCCGCTCGGGCCCGAAGGCCTCGGCCATGGCCGCGAGGGCGGCGGCGGTGCGATGAGGGGCCTCGAAGAAGACCAGGGTCCGCTCCTCCCCGGCCAGCGCCTGGAGCCGGCGGGACCGCTCCCCCGCCTTGCGCGGCAGGAACCCCTCGAAGCAGAACCGGTCGACCGGCAGGCCGCTGACCGCCAGGGCGGCCAGCACCGCCGAGGGCCCCGGGACCGAGGTCACGCGCACGCCGGCCTCCACCGCGGCGGCCACCAGGCGGTAGCCGGGGTCGGAGACGCTGGGCATGCCCGCGTCGGTCACCAGGACGACCCGGCCGCCCGCAACCAGCCGCTCGACCAGTCCCGGCGTGCGTGCCGCCTCGTTGCCCTCGAAGTACGACGTGACGCGGCCCCTGACGTCCACGCCCAGCTGGGCGGCCAGACGGGCGAGCCGGCGGGTGTCCTCGGCAGCGATCAGGTCGGCTCCCGCGAGCTCGGCGACCAGCCGCGGCGGCGCGTCGTCCGCCTGGCCGATCGGCGTCGCCGCCAGCACCAGCACCCCCTCCGCGGGCGTCGTCACGGGCTCGTCGTTCACCCCTCGATCATCCCAGGAGCCGCCGGGTTCGTCGGCCTCAGGTTCGGCGGCCCGCCACGACGGGTGGACGACGTCGGCGGCTGGGCGCGGCGCCTAGGGTGTGCTCGTGACGAACGGACCAGCCGCGCCCGCCTCGCGCCGGCTGGCCGGGCTGGCCCACGACGCCGACGGCACGCCGGTCCCCCTGGCCCAGGAGCGCGCCTCCTCCCGGCGAGGGATCGAGGACCCGTTCGTCGGCTGGACCGCCTCGATCGCGATCACCCTGGTCTCGCTGTTCCTGCGGCTCTGGAAGCTGGGGTCTCCGCACTCCTTCGAGTTCGACGAGACCTACTACGCCAAGGACGCCTGGTCCTTGTGGCACTTCGGCTACGCCCACAACTACATCGACAACGACGGCGGCGTGGCGAACAAGCACATCCTGGCGGGCCAGACGACCCACCTGTGGGAGAAGAGTGCGTCGATGGTCGTCCACCCCGAGGTGGGCAAGTGGATGATCGGCACGGGCGAGAGGCTCTTCGGCTTCGACCCGCTCGGCTGGCGGATCGTCCCGGCGTTCGTCGGGTCGCTGCTCATCCTGGTCATGATCAGGTTCGTCCGCCGGCTGACCGGCTCGACCCTGCTCGGCTGTGTCGCAGGGGTGATCGTGAGCTGTGACGGCCTGGAGTTCGTCCTCTCGCGGCTCGCGCTGCTCGACATCTTCGTGGCGTTCTGGCTGCTGTGCGCCGTGCACTGCCTGGTCATCGACCGCGACTGGTACCGCGCGCGGATGGCGGGGCTGGTGCCGGGCCAGCTCGGCGAGCGCAGCTGGGGCCCGGTCCGGGCGCTGCTCTTCCGGCCGTGGCTGCTGGCGTCGGGCGTGTGCTGGGGGCTGTCGTGCGGCAGCAAGTGGGAGGCGGTCTACCCGCTCGCGGCGTTCGGAGTGCTGGTCGTCGCCTGGTGCGCCGGCGCCCGGCGCTCGTTCGGCGTCGGCCTGGCCGCCCCCAAGGCGCTGATCGTCGACGGCATCCCGGCGTTCTTCCACCTCGTCCTGGTGGCGCTCGTGGTCTACGTCGCGACCTGGACCGGCTGGCTGATGCACTCCTCGCAGTACGTCGAGTACCTCTCCAACACCCAGTACACCCACTACGTCTCGGGCGGCTCCGACTGCGGGAAGAACATCACCTACGACAACTCCAAGCACTGGCCCACCGCCGACCAGCCGGTCAAGCACGGCCTGCCCGGCTTGGCCCAGGGGCTGGAGTCGCTGTGGTACTACCACCGCGACGTCTACGTGTTCCACACCCACTTCCTGACCGGATGCACCCACACCTATGCCTCCCAGCCGCGCGGCTGGCTGCTGCTGAACCGGCCGGTCGGTGTCGATGCCCAGACCGGCATCCAGCCCGGCCAGGACGGCTGCGCCGCACCGAAGAACAGCGACTGCCTGCGCCAGGTCCTCCTGCTGGGCACGCCCGCGGTGTGGTGGGCCGGCGTACTCGCGTTGCTGTATGCCCTGCTGATGTGGATCGGCGCCCGCGACTGGAGGTTCGGGATCGCCGTCGTCGGCGCGGCTTCCAGCTGGCTGCCGTGGTTCATGTACGACGACCGGCCGATCTTCAGCTTCTACTCCATCATCACGCTGCCGTTCGTCGTCCTGGCCATCACCTTGGCCCTCGGCAAGATCTTCGGCTCGACGAGAGCCCCCACCGCGCGGCGTACGTTCGGCGTCGTCGTCGGGGGCTCCTACGTCGTCCTGGTCCTCCTGAACTTCGCGTGGTTCTGGCCGATCTACACCGACGCACTGCTGACCCACGCCCAATGGCTGGAGCGCATCTGGTTCGCCCGCTGGATCTGAGCCGTTGAGTGTGGCCACTCAACCGGTCGGGTGCCGCAGCCAGCTAGCGGTGCCCGGCGACGGCGTGCGGGACGTAGTCGGCGCCGAGGTCGAGGACCTCGTCCGGGGTCAGCTCGAGCTCGAGGGCGGCGAGGGCGTCGTCGAGGTGCTCGGGACGGGTGATCCCGACGATCGGGGAGGTCACGGCGGGTTGTGCCAACAGCCAGGCCAGCGCCACCTGAGCCGGTGAGACGTCGCGGCGCTCAGCGACCGCCAGCACCTTCTCGACGACCATGCGGTCCTCGTCGCGGTAGAGGGTCTGACCGAAGCCGTCGCTCTCGGATCGCGCCGTCTCGGTGTCCCAGGGCCGGGTCAGCCGGCCGCGGGCCAGCGGGCTCCACGGGATGACGCCGACTCCCTGGTCCTGACACAGGGGCAGCATCTCCCGCTCCTCCTCGCGGTAGACGAGGTTGTAGTGGTTCTGCATGGAGACGAACGGCGTCCAGCCGTGTCGCTGGGCCGCGTGCTGCATCTTGGCGAACTGCCAGGCGAACATCGAGGAGGCGCCGAGGTAGCGGGCCTTGCCGGCCCGGACCACGTCGTGGAGTGCCTCCATGGTCTCCTCGACCGGCGTGTCCGGGTCGAAGCGGTGGATCTGGTAGAGGTCGACGTAGTCGGTGCCGAGCCGCGTCAGGCTGGCGTCGATCTCGTGCAGGATCGCCTTGCGTGACAGGCCCGCGCCGTAGGGTCCGGGCCGCATCCGGCTGAACACCTTGGTCGCCAGGACGACGTCCGCGCGGTCGGCGTGCTTCCACAGCGACCGGCCGGTGTACTCCTCGCTGGTGCCGGCGGAGTACACGTTGGCCGTGTCGAAGAAGGTGACTCCCGCCTCCAGGGCGGCGCGGATGGTCTGCTCGGCGAAGGCCTCGTCCTTGCTCCAGGGGCGGGTCTGACCGCCGTCGCCCCAGCTCATGCAGCCGACCGTGATTCGCGAAACCTGGAGTCCGCTGTCGCCGAGCCTGGTGTACTCCATGCATCTCTCCTTCGGATGGACCTCTTCTGCCACCCTGCCACGCCGGTGGCGAGGTGGGCGGCGCGGGTCGTCCCGGAGGGACCCCTGGCGAGATCACGGGGTCGTCACGGGGTCGTGACCGGACCGTCAGAGGGGCACCGGAGGGGCCGTCACAGATGCACCGGACAGCGACGCGCGGGGGCCGGAGACACGTCACGCGTGCGTCGCAACGACGCACGCGTGACGCCTAGCCCCCCGGCCAAACACCGGCAGTCTATCCGCGAGCGGTTCGAGTGCCGACGGGGGAAAATCTAGTCTTTCGGTTGGCCAGGACTAGTCCTTTGGGGTCAGATCGACCAAATTTGCCTCCAAACTCGCGTGTCTTGGCAGATTTGTTGCCCCGAAGGCCTCCGCGTCGGTCACAATCGCGCTATGGATGCCCGGGACGCAGACCTTCTCAAGGAGATAGACCCCACGGAGCTCGGGCAGCGCATCCGCGCTGCCCGGGTCGCCAAGGGGTGGACCCAGACCCAGCTGGCCGGAGATGACATCTCCGTCGGCTACGTGTCGAGGATCGAGTCCGGCCAGCGACGGCCCAACAGCCAGACCCTCGTCGACCTCGCCACGCGCCTCGGCGTCCCGACCGAGCGCCTGCTGCGTGGGGTGACCGAGCGTGAGTACGACGAGATCAAGCTGACACTCGACTTCGCCGAGCTGTCGCTGGAGACCGGCCAGCACGTCGAGGCCGAGACCCAGGCGCGCGAGGCGGTCGAGCGTGCCGAGGGCGCGTCCCAAGACGACCTCGCCTTCCGTGGCCGCTACCTCATCGCCCGGGCTCTGGAGGGTCAGGGCAGCATCGACGACGCGATCCTCGAGCTCGAGCCCCTGGTGCGCTCGCGACAGGGCGGCGTCCTCCGGATCAACTGCGCGATCGCCCTGTGCCGCTGCTACCGCACCTCCGGTGACTACAGCCAGGCGATCGAGGTGGGCGAGCGAGTGCTCGCCCAGCTCCAGCAGTCACCGCTGGACGCCTCCGACGAGAGCGTCCGGATGGCGGTGACCCTGGCCGGTGCGTACTTCGTGCGCGGCGACACCGGTCAGGCGGTGCGGATCTGCCGCAAGGCGATCGCGAAGGCCGAGACCATCGAGTCGAACTCCGCTCGCGCGGCGGCCTACTGGAACGCCAGCGTCTTCGAGTCCGAGCACGGTTCGGTCTCCAACGCCGTGGCGATGGCCGAGCGCGCTCTCGCGCTGATGGCCGAGGGCCAGGACTCGCGCAACCTCGCCCGCCTGCGCACCCAAGTCGGGATGATGCAGCTCGAGCTCGACCCGCCGGCGCTTGCCGAGGCACACAAGTACCTCGACCAGGCCGCCGAAGAGCTGCCCTGGTGCAGCGCCAGCCCGGCCGAGATCGCCGGCAACGACCTGGCCCGTGCCCGCGTGATGTTCCTCGAGGGCGACCTCGACGCGTCCGAGGACATGATCCTGTCCACCTTCGAGGTGGCGAACGCCGACGCGCCGGTGCTGGCTGGCGAGGCTCGCTCGCTCATGGGCCAGATCGCGGCCGCTCGCGGCAACGCCGAGTCGGCGAAGAGCGCCTACCGACAGGCGGTGTTCTTCCTCTCCGCAGCCGGCGCTGACCGCGATGCGGCACAGCTGTGGTTCGAGCTAGCCGACCTGCTCCAGGACGTGGGCGACCTCGACGCAGCCCGCGACGCCTACCGCAGTGCGGCGGCGACGGCTGGACTCCGGTCCCGTACGAGTACCCGCGTCGGCCTTCCGGTGACAGTGCCGGTCGGCCTCGCTGTGAGCTAGTCAGCTCAACCGAGATCGTCGATCAAGGTGAGCTGACCCAGGTCAGCAGCAGAGCTGGCGGTCGCGAAGGCTGGTGTGGGTACCGCCGGCGTGGCTGGCCGTTGCCGGTGAGATGGCGACGATGCCGAGCGCGGCGACGAACGAGGTGGCCAGAGCTGCGAGCTTGATGCGTGTGTGACGTGCCATTTCTGCGTTTCTCCCTGTGTGGTGCTGCGGTGTGGTATGGCCCGAGATCTGAGTGAAGCATGCTGCATGACGAGGCAAATTTGGAAGTCTTGACAGCCGCCCACGTGCCGTGAGTGACGCCTGTGACAACCGCCCTCGCACTCGAAAGTTGTCCTGTTACGTCTTCTCGGACGGGGGTTGAGCGGGTTATCGACGGGCTTTAGTAAAATCGCCGGCTTTTCGATGAAACCGCCGCAGGAACAAGCGCGACGTGTAAACTTGAGTCAACATCAGATGGCAACCCCCCAGCCATCAGATGCCAGTCACCGGATGGCAAACCCCCCAGTCATCGGGTGCAGAGCTCGCAGGCGCCAGCCCCCCAGGCCGAATGCGAGACCGCGAGCGGCTCTCTGCCGATCGCGACCGGCCCCCCGCATCCGTGCGGGGGGTCCTTACATTTCTCCCTCTTTTACCGCCTGACAAGAGGCGCCATAAAAACTAGGTAATGACGGGGCAATTACCGCGCTCAACACTGGACTAGACCAGTACCTCGATCTGAGGTCGGACGACACCTCGCCGGGCAGCCCTTCTGCCCGGGGCGCGGGAGACCTTGGGCCCGGCCGGGCACCGCCCTCCGCCCTGCCCCTGGACAGGTCGAAGGGCCTCAGTCCACCGCTGCTGCGCGACGGCGGACCGGTCGTAGACCCCCGGGTGCTCGACGCGCGACCAGGGTTGGGGTGGTCCCCCCGCGTGTGGCAGGCTCGCGGCGTGCTCGACGCGACCGACCGGCAGACGCTGGATCTCGAGGCCGGCTGGTGGCGGTACGCCGGCACCAAGGAGGCGGCGATCCGCGGAGCCTTCGACGAGGCCCCGGAGGCGTACTACGGCCGGCTCGGTCGGCTGCTGGACGAGCCGGCTGCGTTGTCCCACGCGCCGGTGCTGGTCCGCCGGCTGCGCCGCCAGCGCGCACAGCGCCTCGGCTCGCGGTCAGGGCGCCGCCTGGCCGGGTGAGGATCGATGGGTGGAGCTGAGGGGACTCGAACCCCTGACCCTCTCATTGCGAACGAGATGCGCTACCAGCTGCGCCACAGCCCCAAGGCGTCGTCCCCGGTGCTCGGACGACGCGAGACGCAAGGCTAGCACCGGGTTGAGGGCCCCCCGAATCCAGGCCGAATCCAGGCCGGGCCCGGCTCGGCGCCGGATCGGCGGGTCAGGAACCGACCGCCTCACCGTTCTGCGGGTCGGTGCGCGTGGTGCGTCTGAGGCCCCTCTCGGCGGCCTGGGCCGCGTCTGCCTCGCGGGCCAGCGCGGTGTCGGACTCCGAGCGCCCGGAGGTCCACACCCCGGTCGCGTCGAGGTCGATCGTGCGCACGGCGCGCCGCGCCGGAGGCTTCGAGACGTAGGTGGGCAGGGTCACCGGGACGGGGTCCCACAGGTCGGGGTCCGGCGCGGCCGCCTCGGCGGTCGGGGCCTCGGCCGGGGCTGTGGGAGCAGGCGCGTCGGCTGCGTGCTCGGACGTCGTCGTCTCGGCGGGACGCCAGCGGCGCTCGCGACGGACCATCACCCGGCAGGCGCCGAGCCAGCCGAGCAGGAGGACCACCGGGGCCGCGACGAAGACCAGGTCGATGCGGCGGAGCCCTGCTGCCGCGACGACTCCGAGGAGGGCCAGCACCAGCACGGTGAGGACCCGACGGCGACGCCGTGTCGCCCGGTGGGTCGCCTCGCGGCGGGCGGCGTACTGCTCGTCGGCGGTCGGCCGAGCGGCCGGCGCCGACACGGCCGGGCCGGCCTGCGTCTCCACCAGACGCGCCGTGCGCCGGTTGACGGGCTCGCGCCGAGCGAGCACCCGCATGCTGTGGGAGAACCGGTCGATCGAGCGGCTGCGCTCGGCCTCGTCGTGGTGCCGCAGCGCCTTGGGGATCAGGTAGGCGGCCCACGCGACAGCCAGGGCCACGAAGATCAGTCCGCTCACGCCCACGACCCTAGATTCGCGGTCACACACCGCCGGGGATGTCAACTGGTGTGTCGCGAAATCACTTCTGTGACTGTTGTGGTCACTGCTGGGTCTGCTGTGACAGACGAGCCAGCATCCCCTCCGGACAGTCCTCGACGGTGATCGCGAAGATCCGGTGGTCGCGCCAGGCCCCGTCGATGTGCAGGAACCTCGGCGCATACCCCACCTCGCGGATCCCGAGCTTCTCCACGACCCGCAGGGAGTTGGAGTTCTCCGGCCGGATCGCGACCTCGACCCGGTGCAGACCCGCAGACCGGAAGCAGTGGTCGATGACCAGGGCCACCGCTGTCGGCATCACCCCGCGTCCGGCGACGTCACGGTCGAGCCAGTAGCCCACAGACGCGAGCTGCGCGGATCCGCGCACGATGTTGTTCACCGTGACCTGGCCGGCGAACCGGCCGTCCACCTCGACCACGAACGGCATGCCGAGCCCCTGGCGGGCCTGCTGCTGGAGTCGGCTCACCAGGCTGCGGAACGACGCCGGGCGCTCGCCGGTGCCGGGCGGGACGGTCGCGTCCCAGGGCGACAGCCAGGTGTAGTTGCGCCGGCGGGTGGCCCGCCAGGCGCGGCCGTCGCGGGAGCGGATCGGCCGGACGGTCACCTCGCCGTGACGCAGCGTCGCCGGCCAGCCGGCACTCATCGGCGTCGCCCTGCGCGGGGCAGGGTCAGCGACGAGTCCCCCGCCCGCCGGCTCCGCGCGGTGAGTCTCAATGGTCGCTCCCCACGATCTGCTCCACGGCGTGCACCAGGATCGGCTCGAGCACGGCGATGGCGTCCTTCACCCCGCCCCGCGAGCCAGGCAGGTTGACCACCAGGCAGTCGCCGGCCACCCCGGCCAGCCCGCGCGAGAGCGACGCGGTCGGAACGCCGTTGCCCACGCCGTACGCACGGATCGCCTCGGCGATGCCGGGCACCTCTCGGTCCAGCAGCGGGCGCGTCACCTCGGGGGTGAGGTCGGTCGGCGTCAGTCCGGTCCCCCCGGTGGTGAGCACGACCCGGGCTCCGCCCTCGATCTCGGCGGCGATGGCCACCCCCACCGGCGCGCCGTCCGGGACGACGACCGGAGCGGCACACGTGAATCCCGCAGCCAGCAGGAAGTCCCTGATCACGGGCCCGGTCGCATCGTCGTAGACCCCGGAGGCGGCGCGGTTGGAGGCGACCACGACGGCGGCGCGCAGGGAGGTCATCGGGCGAAGTCTCCGGACTTGCCACCGGACTTGCGCAGCAGCCGGACGTCGGCGATCGACGCCCTCTTGTCGACCGCCTTGACCATGTCGATGACCGTCAGGCCGGCGACGGCGACGGCGGTCAGCGCCTCCATCTCGACTCCCGTGCGGTCGGTGGTGCGGACGGTCGAGGTGATCTCGACAGCGTCGTCGGTGACCTCGAGCTCGACCGTCACCGACGACAGCGCGAGCGGATGGCACAGCGGGACCAGGGTCGAGGTCTGCTTGGCCCCCATGATCCCGGCCAACCTCGCGACCGCGAGCGTGTCGCCCTTGGGGACACCGGCGCCGCGGAGCAGCCCCACGACCTCGGTCGAGACCAGGACCCGCCCGGCCGCGACGGCCTCGCGCGCCGTGACGTCCTTGCCGGACACGTCGACCATGCGCGCGGCCCCCGACTCGTCGACGTGAGTCAGCCGTTCAGTCATCGCCCACCTCCCAGACCCTCGCCGGCCCGCTCGTCGGCCGCGCTCGTGGTCCTCGCGTCAGAACTCCTCGTCGAGCGGCAGCACCGTCACTGTCTCACCGGCCTCGACCCGGGTCACGGACTCCGCCACGACAATCAGCGCGTCGGACTCCGCCAGGTCGCCGATCATGTGGGAGCCCTGGTCGCCGACGGGGGTCACCGCCAGCCTGCCGTCGACCACCGAGAGCGTGCCGCGCGCGAACTGACGACGGCCCGCGGGTGAGGTCATCGGGTGTGTCAGCACCGCGTCGGCCTCCGGCCGGACGTACGGCGAGCGGCCCATCATCTTGCGGATCGCCGGCAGCACGAACTGCTCGAAGGAGATGTAGGACGACACCGGGTTGCCCGGCAGCGTGACGATCGGGACGGCGTCCTCGCCGACGGTGCCGAACCCCTGCGGCTTGCCCGGCTGCATCGCCACCGGTCCGAACCACACGGTGCCCAGCGGGGCGAGCGCCTCCTTGACGACGTCGTAGTCGCCCATCGAGACGCCTCCGCTGGTGACCACGAGGTCGGCGCGCACCAGCTGGTCGTTGAGGGCCGCCAGGAACGCCTGGGGCTCGTCGCGGATGATCCCGACGCGGTAGGCGATCGCCCCGGCCTGCCGGGCCGCGGCCGCCAGCAGGAAGGAGTTGCCGTCGTAGATCGAGTCGCGGCCGAGCGCCGTACCCGGCTCGCGCAGCTCGGACCCGGTCGAGATCACGACGACGCGTGGCCGTGGCCGCGAACGCACCGAGGGCCGGCCCACCGCGGCCAGCAGCCCGATCTGCCGGGCGCCCAGGACGCTCCCGGCCTCCACGAGCAGGTCGCCGGCGGAGACGTCCTGCCCCCGGCGACGGACGTGCTGGCCCAGCGTCGGTGCGCGGGAGATCACGACGTTGGCGACCCCGCGGTCCGTCCACTCGTAGGGCACCACGGAGTCGGCGCCGGCAGGCACCGGCGCACCGGTCATGATCTTGACCGCGGTGCCCGGCGACACGGCCATCAGCGAAGCCTGACCGGCTCCGATCTCGCCCACGACCGGGAGGTGGACGGGGGACTCCTCGCTGGCGGTGGCGACGTCGGCCCGGGCCACGGCGTACCCGTCCATCGCGGAGTTGTCGAAGCCGGGCAAGGCGACGGTCGCGTGGACGTCCTCGGCGACAGCGAGCCCGAAGGCCTCCATCAGCGGCTGGTCGAAGGCCGGGAGCGGGTCGATGGCGTCCAGGACCCGCTGTCGATGCTCCTCGACCGAGACCGCGTCAGTGCTGCTGCTCATGCTCCAAGACGCTACCGGTCTCCACACGCTCGGCCGCGCCTGTGTGGAGGGTGACGTCGCCGACGACGCGCACCTTCGCCCCGAACGTCCAGTCTCCGGCGACCTTGAGCGCCGTGGCCTCGCGCAGGCTCGGCGCGCCCTCGGGGAATCGGCGCTCGAACTCCGGCACGAGCCTGTAGTAGGCCGGATCGAGGTCGACGTACGGCGGGGCGGAGGCGGGGTCGAGGACGAAGTCGCTGCCCAGGTCGTACACGTCGGAGCGCAGCACCAGCAGGTCGTTGGTGGTCTTGACCGGCACGAACCGGTCGCGACCGACCTCGATGGTGCGCGCGCCGTCGAAGACCTCGATCGCGGCTCCCATGGCGGTCTCGACCTGGATCACCTCAGGGGTCGAGGAGTCGGACGGGTCGACGTGCTTGACGTTGCGGATCAGCGGCAGCCCGAGGATGCCGCGTCGCGACTCCAGCGCCTCGGCCATCGCACGGAGGTCGAACCACAGGTTGTTCGTCGAGCAGAAGCGGTGCCGGTCGAGGTCGGCGAGCGCCGCCCGGTCCTCCTGGGAGGTCTGCGCGGTCTCGCGCAGGACGATGCGGCCGTCGGACTTGCGGCGCGCGAAGTGCCCGCCCTTGCGGTCTGAGGCAGTACGCCGCACGGCCTCGATCGCGAACGGCGCCCCGGACTCCGCGAACCAGCCGGCGATCCGCGCGTCCGGGACGGCGCCGAGGTTGTCGCTGTTCGAGACGAAGGCGCGCTCGAAGCCCCGGTCCAGCAGCGCCTGCAGGAGGCCCGTCCCGCTCAGGGCGGTGTAGAGGTCGCCGTGGCCCGGCGGACACCACTCGAGATCGGGGTCGCGCGGCCAGCTGACCGGCGTGAGCCCGTCGACCAGGAGCTTGGGCTCGCGGTTCTGGAGGAACTCCAGCGGCAGCCCGTCGACTGCGAGGTCGGCGTAGCGAGCGAGCGCGTCCATGGTGTCCGCGGACGTGCGGAAGCTGTTCATCAGCAGCAGCGGGAGGGGGGCGTCGTGGACCTCGCGCAGGTGCAGCACCTGGCGGGCGATCACGTCGAGGAACGACATGCCCCGGCGCACGCAGAGCAGGCTCTTGGCGCGCTCCATGCCCATCGAGGTGCCGAGGCCGCCGTTGAGCTTGATCACCGCGGTGGTGCGCAGGGCCTTCGACGCCGGCTCGTCGGCGACCTCGACGTCGGCCAGCGACTCGCTGTCGATCGGCTCGATCGAGTCTTCGGCGATCATCCCGGTCTCGCCGTGCTCGAGGAGGCGGTAGTAGTGGGCGAAGGTCTCGACCGCCACCGGGTCGATCCCGGCCGCGGTCATCTTGGCCCTGGCACGCTCGAGTCCGGCGGCGCTCATGGGTGGATCGTAGGCTTGCCGGGTGCCACCACCGCAATCCCGATCGGGCGAGGGCTCCACGTCGGCGTCGACCGCGGCGAAGATCGCCCTGCGTGACCAGATCGGCACGGCTCGCAACCGGCTCACGGTCGCCGAGCTCGGCGCTCTCGGCCGGGCCCTCGCCGACGTCGTCACGTCGTCCCCCGAGGTCCGCCGGGCGGCCACGGTCACGGCGTACGTCTCGGTCGGCAGCGAGCCGCCGACCGGAGCCCTGCTGGAGGCCCTGTCCGAGCTGGGGAAGCGGGTCATCCTCCCGGTCGTGCAACCGGACATGGACCTCGACTGGGGAACCTGGCGGGGCTCGGAGTCGTTGGTTCGCGCGCGCTACGGCCTGCTCGAGCCGGTCGACCGGCTGGGGCTGGAGGCGATCGCCACGGCCGACGTCGTGCTGGTCCCCGGACAGGCGGTCTCCCCGACCGGTGCGCGGCTCGGCCAGGGCGGCGGCTGCTACGACCGCGCCCTCGCCCGGGTGCCGGTCGGCACGCCCGTCGTCTGCCTGCTGTACGACGACGAGGTCGGCCGCGACGTACCCGCCGACGAGCACGACCGGTTCGTCACCGACGCCGCCACTCCCACCCGCTGGGCCCGCCTGCGCTGACCGCGTAGGATTGGCAGTCGCCGGTGGCGAGTGCCAGTCGGCGGCACGACCCTGCACCGGCACCGACCCGCCATCACCGCCGTCACCGTCGCCATCGACCCGAGGAACCTGCGCGTTGCCCACCTACCAGTACCGCTGCACCGAGTGCGACCACGCCTTCGAGCAGTTCCAGAGCTTCACCGACGACGCCCTGACCGTCTGCCCCGTGTGTGGCGGCCGGCTGCGCAAGGTGTTCAACGCCGTCGGCGTGGTGTTCAAGGGCTCGGGCTTCTACCGCACCGACAGCCGCGGCAGCTCGGCGACCGACGGCGGCTCGGACTCGGGGTCCGGTTCGGGGTCCGGCTCGGGGTCCGGGGCGGACTCCGGGGCGGACTCCGGCTCGTCGAAGAGCTCCGACTCCCAGACCAAGCCCTCCTCGGGAGGCTCCTCGGACAGTGGCGGCTCGAGCTCGGGTACGGGCAGCTCCGGCAGCTCCTCCGGCTCCGGCAGCCCGGGCAGCGGGTCGGGCGGCTCCAAGCCCGCCGGGGCGTCGGCCGGCAGCTGATCGTCGGAGCCGAGTCGCCCCTGTGGAGAGGCTCGGCGCGCTCACGTGCCAAGCCCCTACCGTCGGGGGATGCCGCAGCCCTTCGACCCTCGTGCGCTGGCCGGCCGGGTGGCGCGGCTGCGTCGCGCGGTGCGACGGACGGTGCTGTCGCGGCGTCGTCCGCTGGCGGCCCTGTGCGCCGGCCTCGCGGCCGTCGGCGGCGTCCGTGCGTGGCATCCGCCACCGACCGCGACAGTGCCTGTCGTCGTGGCGGCGCGCGACCTCGCCTCCGGCACGACCCTGACCTCCAGGGACCTGGCGGTTCGTCGCTACCCGGCTGCCGTCGCGCCCGGCGGGGCGACGCTCCGAGCGCTGGGTCGCACCCTGGCGGGGCCGGTGACCCAGGGTGAGCCGATCACGGGCGTCCGGCTGGTGGCGCCGTCGTTGCTCTCGGGATACCCGGGCCTGGTCGCCCTGCCGGTGCGTCTCTCCGACGCCGACGCGGCCAGCCTGCTCCGTGCCGGTGACCACGTCGACCTCGTCGCGGCCGACGCCCGGCGGGGCACCGCGACCTACATCGCGGTCGACGTCGCGGTCCTGTCCCTGACGCCCCCCGGCGCCGGTGAGCAGGCGGCGGGGACGCCGGGCCGGCTGGTCGTGGTGGCGGTGCCGCCGTCGGATGTCGTGGCCATCGCGGGCGCGGCGGCGACCGACCTCCTCAGCGCGGTGATTTCCCGCTAGCGTCCTCGACATCGACCCACCCAGCCGGGTGATCCAGACGGGAGACAGTTGTGACCGGGTTCAAGAACTTCCTGCTCCGCGGCAACCTGATCGAGGTTGCGGTCGCCTTCATCATCGCCACGTCGTTCGCGGCCGTCGTGACGGCCTTCACCGCGTGGCTGACCAGCGTCATCCCCGGCGTCAAGAGCGCCTTCGACGACAAGACCCTCGGCGGGCACTTCGGCAACACCGTGATCGCGTTCGTCGTGCTCGCGGCGATCGTCTACTTCGCGATCGTGGTGCCCTACACCAAGGCCAAGGAGCGCTTCTTCCCCAGCCCCGAGCCGGGCACCCCGGAGGACGTCAAGCTGCTCCAGGAGATCCGCGACCTGCTCGCCGGCCAGCACCCGCAGGCCTGAGGCTCCTACGACAAGCCCCCGGGGCGAGGAGCGTCGGCCCTGGGTCGGCGGAGTCAGCCGTGGTGGGGCGGCACCTGGCCGCGCAGCCAGCGGTCCTGCGCCGAGTCGCCGGTGTCGTCTCCTGGTGGCTCCGCCTCGTCACGCTCGTCGGAGGTCGTCTCCGGCAGCGCGTCACCGAACACCTCGGCGAGCCGGCGACGGCGTCGCCACTGCGGCTCGTCCGTGGACGGCTCCCGGCCGTCGTCCGGGTCGCTCATGGTCGGGTCCTCAGGCGCACAGGCCGTTGGCGAGGTTCTCGGAGGCCTGCGCCTGCTCCTGCTGGCCGTTCTTGGGCTTCTTCGACACGCCGGGGATCTGGTGGGCGTTGAGCGACCCGGAGAGCAGCGACCTGGGCAGCGGCTTGTCGAGGCGGATGTCGTTCCACAGCTGGTTGGCCGCCGGCTCCTGCCACACCACGCGGTTGGGGTCGCTCGGGTCCTCGCCCCACGGCGTGGTGACGAACTGGATGTGGTTCAGGCCGATGTGGCGGAACTTGAAGCCCAGGCCGGCCAGCTTCTTCAGGCTGCCGATGCCCTCGTCGAGGTGGATCGACTTCGTCGCCGCGTCGAGGAACCGCAGCAGGCTGAACGGCTTGGCGAGCATGTCGGCGTTGAGCACCTGGTGGGCCATCGAGGCGACGAAGGCCTGCTGACGCTTCATCCGGCCGATGTCGGAGCCGTTGCCCAGGTCGTGCCGCTCGCGGACGTAGTCGAGGGCCTGGGTGCCGGTGAACTTGTGGGTGCCCGCGGGCAGCGTGATGTGTCCGATCGGGTCGTTCACCTCGTGCGGGAGGCAGACCTCCACGCCGCCGAGCGCGTCGACCATCGACTTGAACCCCGCGAAGTCGACCACGATCCAGTGGTCCACCGTGATGTGGGTGAGCGACTCGAACTGACGGATCGTGCAGGCCGGGCCACCGATGTTGAAGGCGTTGTTCCACATGTCGGTGGCCGGAGCGGAGATCGGCTTGCCGTTGTTGTCCAGGCACGCCGGGCGGTCGACGATGGAGTCGCGCGGGATGCTCACGCCGTACGCCCGGGTGCGGTCGGCGGACAGGTGGAGCAGGATCGTGGTGTCGGAGCGCTGGCCGATGCCGGTGAGGTTGTCGACGTGGTCGCCGGGGGCGTCGCGGTTGTCCGAGCCCATCACCAAGATGTTGATCGGACCGGACGGCGCGGGCCACTTGTGCTTGTCGACGACGCCCTGGCCGATGGCGTTGCCGAGGTCCTCGGCGTCGAGGTTGTGGTTGAGGTGGCGGTAGAGGAAGACCACTGTCAGGCCGGTCACCAGCGCGATCACCACGAGCGTGGCGGTGACGACCTTGGCGACGGTGTGCCGGACCTTGCCCCTGCCCTTGCGCTTGCCTCCGGCCGACGGGTCGCCGGTCTCGTCGGCACCGTCGGGGGGCAGGGCAGACATCGGCGGGGTACCTCGAGGTCGAGAATCGGACCGGCAACCGTGCGCTGGTCGCGGTCACCCCAAGATACGGGGTGTGCCCAAAGTGTGACCAGGACGTGGCGCGGGGACCAACTCCTCGACTAAGGGGGGTGACGCGATCCGCCCGAGAGCGCAAGACTGAGGCGATGCGACGCCTGCTGTCGATCCTCGTCCCGCTGTCCTGCATCCTCGTCGCAGCCTGCTCGTCGGCCTCTCCGGCGACGTCTCGGCCGACTCCGCCGACGCCGTCCGGCGTGTCCTCGGGCGCCTCGACCTCCTCGTCGACGAACCGCGCGAGCGCGTTCACCCCCTGGTGGACCTACCACCGCACCACGTCCCGCTCGGGCCACACCGGCAGCCCGCCGGGCACGCTCGCGCCGGCGTGGACCAAGAACCTCGGCCAGGCGGTGTACGGCGAGCCCCTGGTCGTCGGCAGCTCGCTGATCGCCGCGACCGAGGGCAACCGCGTCGTCTCGATGAACCCGCGCTCGGGTCACATCCGGTGGTCGACCTCCCTCGGGACACCCCAGCCCCCGTCGACGCTGCCCTGCGGTGACATCCAGCCGCTGGGCATCACCGGCACCCCGGCGTACGACGCGGGCACCGGCTCGGTCTTCGTGGTCGCCGAGACCAAGGGCGGGCACCACACCCTGTGGGCCCTGAACGCCACGACCGGCAAGAGGCGCTGGCACCGCTCCCTCGACGTCGTCAAGCATCGCAACCGCAGAGCCGAGCAGCAGCGCGCGGCCGTGCTCGTCGCCGACGGTCGCGTCCTGGTCTCCTTCGGCGCGCTCGCCGGCGACTGCAAGAACTACGTCGGCTACATCACCTCCACCTCGACCGCCGGCACCGGCCGCATCCACCACTACGCCGTACCCACCCAACGTGGTGGCGGGATGTGGTCGCCGGCCGGACCCGTGCTCGGCCGGAACGGCCACGTGTACGTCGTGAGCGCGAACGGCGCCGCGGCCGGCAGCGGCTGGGACCGCTCGAACTCGGTCTTCGAGATGGACCCGAAGACGCTCCACGTGTTCTCGGCGTTCGCCCCGAACACCTGGCGCCACGACTCGCTCGACGACCAGGGCCTCGGATCGACGTCCCCGGTCTCGATCCCCTCGTTGCACCGACTGGTCGTCGGCACCAAGCGCAGCCGGATCTACCTGCTGCGCGAGCACTTCCACGGCGTCGGGTCGGCGGTGAAGCGGATCGACGGCTGCTCGACGTTCGGCGGTCCAGCCGTCGCCGGACGCATGGTCATCGAGCCGTGCCTGGACGAGGGACAGATGCGCGCGCTCCACGTCGGGAGCAAGTCACTGAGCTGGCGCTGGCAGGTCGACAGCCTCTACGGCTCGCCGATCATCGCCGGCAAGCGGGTCTACGTCTCCGATCGCGACTCGGGCGACCTGGTCGTCCTGCGGCTCTCCGACGGACACCAGCTCCAGCGCATCCACGCCGGCGACCTGACCCACTTCCCGTCCGAGGTGGTCGACGGCGGCTACGTATTCGTTCCGACGTTGACCGGGATCACGGCGTTCCAGGGCTGAGCCCCACCCCTGACGCCTACGCCGCGCGGAGCCGCCGGGACGAGCCCTGGTCGGCGCTGCCGAACGCCTGGAGGCACGCGTGGGCGGGCTGTCCAGACCATGCCTGCCCGGACACGACAAGGGCCCGTCCGCGGACCCGCGACGTAGGGCGTGGTGTCGTTGCCCTTCAGGGCCCGCACGACGTCGTCCTCCACCCCCGGGGACCCTGATCCTCGGCGACGGCCTGGCGTGGCCGTCGTTCTTCAGGCGCCGGTACGTCGTGCGGACGACGACGCGCCGGGCCGTGTGGCTGACGTCCACCGCGGTGACGTCACCCGCGCCGACGTGCGGGCGCCGGCGGGGACCGGTGACCCCTTGGATGCGTTGCGACCGGGCGCGCGAAGACGTGGGCGCTGCCAGGATCGCGACGAGCACGCGCGCAGTCGGAGGGTGCGACGCAGCCTGCTGCGGGGAGTAGACCTCGGCACCGTTCGTGGCCGAGCGCCCGACATCCTGGCTCGCTCGGGCATACTGGCGCCTGCCTCCGCCGAGACCCGGAGCCGAGCAGTCTCCGGGCGGCGGTGTGCGATCTCTGGCCCCAGTAGCTCAGTGGATAGAGCAGCCGCCTCCTAAGCGAAAGGTCGTAGGTTCGACTCCTACCTGGGGCACCTCACGTGCACGATCTTCGGGTCGTGTGCCTCCGCCCGTGCGATCGCGTGGGCTGAGGCGCACGACCCGCTTCTGCGTTTGCAGGACAGGGGCTCCGCGGAGGACGAGAATCGGCCTCGTCGCGGACCCTCACGAACTACTCCGTTGTAGTTATTCGAAGCCTCTCCCGTCACGCGAGTCCCACGATTAACGTCTGCCCCATGCGAATCAGACGTCGCTCGAATCGGCGTGCCTCCTTGACACGTCGTGCGGGCGCCGTCCTGCTTCTCGGACTGCTGGCGGCGACGACGCCGTTGCTCCATCCGGAGGCCGTCAGCGCCGCCTCGGGGGTCGACGACTACCCCTCGCGTCTGAAGAACGCGCCCAAGGACTCGCTGGTCGACCCGTGGCAGTTCTACAACCGCGAGTGCACGTCGTTCGTCGCCTGGCGGCTGAACTCGGAGAACCAGGTCGCGTTCAACGACTTCTGGCAGGGCCAGCACTGGGGCAACGCCTCGCACTGGGCCTCGGCCGCGAACGCCCTCGGCATCCCGGTCGACGACAACCCCACCCGGGGCGCGGTCGCGTGGTGGTCGGCGGGCTCGGCCGGGTCCTCGGTCGGCCACGTCGCGTGGGTCGAGACCGTGGGCGACGCAGCGATCACGGTCGAGGAGTACAACTACCTGCACTCCGGCGACTACGACACCCGGATCATCTCCAAGGACAGCTCGCTGTGGCCGAGCGGGTTCATCCACATCAAGGACACCCAGATCCGCAACACGGCCTCGCCGACGGTGACCGGGACCGCCCAGGTCGGCAAGAAGCTGAAGGCGACCCGCGGCACGTGGAGTGGCAAGCACCTCACCTACTCGTTCCAGTGGCTGGCCAACGGCACGGCGATCAAGGGAGCCACGTCGAAGACGTTCGTCCCGACCGCCGGCCAGCTCGGTCAGCAGATCCGGGCGAAGGTGACCGCCACCAAGTCCGGTGCCCACTCGGGGACCGCGAGGTCGCACGCGACCAGCGGCGTGGCCAAGGGCGTGTTCGTCAACAGCTCGGCTCCCGCGGTCGCCGGCACGGCCCAGGTCGGGATCCCGCTGGCCGCGAGCAAGGGCACCTGGACCGGCAAGGGCGCCTTCGCCTACCAGTGGTACGCCGCGGGCGAGCCCGTCGCGGGCGCCACGGCCGCCACCTTCACGCCGTCCGCCGACGAGCTCGGCGACGCCCTCCAGGTGCGCGTGTCAGTCAGCGCCCCCGGCTACAAGACGGGCCACCTCCGCTCCGCGGTGACCCCGGACGTCGTACCCGGTGAGTTCACCGCGACGTCTCCGCCGGTCGTGTCCGGCGTAGCCCAGGTCGACCAGCCGCTCACCGCCACCGCCGGCGCCTGGGACCCCGCGGGCAGGCTGACCTACCAGTGGCTGGCCGGGGGCAAGCCGATCTCGGGCGCCACCGGCAGCAGCTACACGCCCACGGCCGACGACGTCCGCAAAGAGATCGCGATCCAGGTCACCGTCCACCTGCGCGGGTACGACGACGCCGTGGCGACGTCGGTCCCGACCGACGCCGTTGCCCCCGGCACGTTCCTCAACAGCGAGGCGCCCAGCATCTCGGGCACCGCGCAGGTCGGCGTCCCGCTGACCGCCGACAAGGGCAGCTGGTCGCCGCGCGCGACGATCGCCTACCAGTGGCTCGTCGACGGGCAGCCGGTGCCGGGCGCGACCGGCAAGACGTACACGCCCGCCCCGGAGGACCTGGGCGAGCAGGTCACCGTCTCGGTGACGGCCTCGCGCCCCGGCTACCTCACCTCGACCCTGCTGTCGGACCACTCCGCGGCCGTGCTGCCGGGCGTGATGAGCAACCTCAAGGTCCCGGTGGTCGCCGGCCGCGCCGTGGTCGGTCGGGTGCTGACGGCGGACAACGGGAAGTGGTCGATCAGGCCCGACTCGTTCCGCTACCAGTGGTACGCCGGTCACACCAAGATCGCCGGCGCCACCGACCCGACGTTCCACCCGACCGCGGCACAGGCCGGCCAGCGGATCCACGTCGTCGTGACCGCCCGCCACCAGGGCTACACCTCCCTCGGGGCGACCTCCGGGCGCACAGACCGGGTGGTCATGGGCCGGGTCGCGTTCGCCAAGCCGACGATCCGCGGGAGCGCGGTGGTCGGTCACACCCTGACCGCGCAGCTGGACGACGTTGCTCCGTCGAGCGCGACGGCGCACTACCACTGGTACCGCGGAAACAGCCCGATCCACGGCGCCCGCGACGCGACGTACGTCGTGCAGGTCGGCGACCTCGGGCACAAGCTCCACGTGGTGGTCACGATGCACGCGACCAACTGGGTGGCCCGCACCAGGCACTCGGCATCCGTCGGCGCCGTGACGACCCAGCCCCGGCTGCACCCGCACACGTCCCTGGACCAGGGACGCGTGCTGCTGCGGCTCGGGATCGACGCACCCGGACTCGACGCGGTCGACGGCGAGGCGAAGGTCTGGCTCGGGCACCGGCGAGTCGGGATGTTCGCCGTGACGGCCGGGCACGGGAGCAGGCTGCTCGCCCCCATGAAGCGCGGAACCCACACGCTCACCGTCGTCTTCCGCGGCGGCTCCCTCGAGACCGTCGGGCGCAGGTCGGTCACCATCACCCTCCCCTGACCCCCAACCCTCCTCACCCCTCCTCCCCCCTCCCCCCTCCCCCGCCCGCCTACGGAACCCTTAACTGCCAAATTCCCCGCTTCAGCGGGTGAGTTGGCACTTATTGGGGGTTGCAGCGGCCAGGAAGTAACAAGTCCCCCGCTGAAGCGGGGGATTTGACAGACGCCCAGCCACCGATTGGGTTATGGGGAGGTTAGAGGGTGGCGAAGGTGAGGCCGGCGGTGCGGAGGCGGGCGGTGAGGGCGTCGCCCATCGCCTGCGCGGTGGTGACCTGCCCGGCGGTCACCGGGTTGTCGTCGTAGGCCAGGCACAGGGCCGACTCCGCGAGCATCTTCGAGGTCTCGTCGTACCCGGGGTCCCCGCCACTGACCCGAGTGTGGACGACCTCGCCGGCAGCCTGCCCCACGAAGTCGACGGTGAACCACGACCGCGCGCGACGTGCGGGGTCCGGGCCGTCGCCCTGCTTGATGCGTCCGAGCAGGGCTCGCCGCACCGGCGGCACCTGGGCCGCGACCCCGAGAGCCGCCACCGTCGAGACGCCACCCGCCGCGTAGCGCAGGGTCTTCGTGCCGGCGTAGTGGGAGTAGCGGAAGGCCGGGCCGTACGCCGGGAGCGCGGCGCCGCTGCGCGCCACGATCATGGGGTCGATGGTCGGCAGTGGCAGCAGCCAGCGGCCGAGCACCGGGTCGCGCCCGGGCCGTCCGGCCACGGCCCGGGAGCTGCGCCCCTCCGGTCGCGGCTCGACCTGACGGCGCGCCCGGAGCGCGTCGCGCGTCTGGCGGGTTCGCGACAGGCCGTTCATCGCGGAGTGGAAGGTGCCACCGGAGAACATCCCGCTCGCCCGGACGACGCCCCGCAGGCTGATGGGCGCGTCGTCGGGGAGCTGACCCACCGTGAAGTAGGCGCCCAGGTCGTGGGGGATCGAGTCGAAGCCACACGCGTGGACCAGCCGGGCCCCGCTCTGCCGCGCGGTCGCGTGGTGTGCGACGTACGTACGGTCAACGAACTCCGGCTCGCCGGTCAGGTCGACGTAGTCGGTGCCGGCCGCGGCACACGCCGCCACCAGCGGCCCGCCGTAGAGCTGGTAGGGGCCGACGGTCGTGATCACGACGCCGGTGCGCTCAGCCAGCTCGGCCAGCGAGGCCGGGTCGCCCACGTCGGCGGCCAGCAGGGGCAGCCCCTCGACGCATCCGGCCGGCACGCCGTCGAGCCCCGCGAGGTGGTCGCGCACCCCCTCGAGCTTCGCGTGGTCGCGTCCGGCCAGCGCCCAGCGCAGGTCGGGGGGCGCATGCCGGGCGAGGTACGCCGCGGTCAGCCGACCGGTGAACCCGGTGGCACCGACCAGCACGATGTCGAGCTCACGATCAGTGCGTGCGCGCGGGCCGGTCGGGGTCGACACGTCGGTCATGCGCTCCATCGTCGCAGCCGCACGATGCTGGAGCCAGGGCGCGCGGCGTAGCCTGGTCGCATGTGCCGCAACATCCGCCCGCTGAACAACTTCGAGCCCCCCGCCACGTCGCAGGAGGTGCATGACGCAGCCCTCCAGTTCGTCCGCAAGGTGAGCGGCGCGACCCGCCCCTCCGAGGCCAACCAGGCGGCGTTCGAGCGGGCCGTGCACGAGATCGCGCACACCACCCAGCACCTGCTCGAGGACCTCGTCACCGCGGCGGCGCCGAAGAACCGCGAGGTCGAGGCCGACAAGCGTCGCGCCCGCGCGCAGGCCCGCTACGCCGGCTGAGCACCCATCCAGGACACGTGCCGATGAGCGCCCTGCCGACGAGCGCCGTCGCGAGGAACGGCGTGGCCCCGGCCGCTCGGGGTGACGCGCAGGTACCGGACCTGCTCCTCGGCGGCCGGCTCGTCGTCCTCACCGGCGCCGGGCTGTCGACCGACTCGGGCATCCCCGACTACCGGGGACCCGGGTCGCCGGCGCGGGCGCCGATGACGTTCGGTGAATTCGTGAGCGGGACGTCGGCCCGGCAGCGGTACTGGGCGCGCAGCCACCTGGGCTGGAGCCGGATGCGGTCCGCGTCGCCGAACGCCGGTCACCGGGCGCTGGCCGCGATCGATCCCGAGCTGCTGATCACCCAGAACGTCGACGGCCTGCACGAGGCCGCCGGCGGCCGACGGGTCGTGGCCTTGCACGGCCGCATCTCGCAGGTCGTGTGCCTGACCTGCCGGCTTACGTCGAGCCGGGCGGCGCTCGCGAGCCGGATGGCGGCGGCGAACCCGGGGTACGCCGAGGCCCATGCCCGGGTCGAGAGCCGGCCCGACGGCGACGTCGACCTCGACGACACGGCGGGCTTCGTCGTGCCGGCCTGCGAGGACTGCGACGGGGTGCTGAAGCCGGACGTCGTCTTCTTCGGCGAGAACGTCCCCGCCCCACGAGTCCAGCGCTGCTACGGCGCCGTGGACGCGCTCACCGCACGCGACGCGCTGCTGGTGGTCGGCTCGTCGTTGACGGTGATGAGCGGCTTCCGGTTCGTACGGCGTGCGGCCAGGGCCGGCGTCCCGGTCGTCATCGTCAACCGCGGCGCCACCCGCGGTGACGACCTTGCATCGGTCACGCTGCACGCGGGCTGCTCGGAGTTCCTCGCCGAGCTGGCGGCCGCGCGGTCGTAGCGGGGCCCCTCAGACGCGCGAGACGAAGATGTGGGCTGCCGCGTCGAGGTCGAGCTCGGCGGTCTCGCCGCCCGATCCGACCAGCACGCCCGCGTCCGTGGCCGTGACGCCGACGACCTTGTCGGGCAGCGCACCGATCCTGCGGAGGGTGCCCATCAGAGGCTCGTCCTTCTGGAGCTCCTCGGAGATGCGCCGCACCCGGACGCTGGCCTGCTGAGCGCCGGCGAGATCGGCCAGCAGCTCGGTGCCGTCGAGGAACTCCGGGGCCGAGCCCGCCTCGCCCAGCTCGAGCAGACCCGGGATCGGGTTGCCGTAGGGCGACTCGGTGGGGTGCCCGAGGAGGTCGACCAGGCGCCTCTCGACGGTCTCCGACATCACGTGCTCCCAGCGGCACGCCTCGGCGTGGACCAGCTCCCAGTCGAGCCCGATCACGTCGGTGAGCAGGCGCTCGGCCAGGCGGTGCTTGCGCATGACCCGGGTCGCGAGCCGGTTCCCCTCGGCGGTGAGCTCGAGGTGCCGGTCGCCCTCGACGGTGACCAGCCCGTCGCGCTCCATCCGGGCCACGGTCTGGGACACCGTCGGACCCGACTGGTGGAGGCGCTCGGCGATCCGCGCGCGCAGCGGCACGATGCCCTCCTCGACCAGCTCGTAGATGGTCCGGAGATACATCTCCGTGGTGTCGATGAGATCGCTCACGCGATCGGCCTCGGGGTCCTCACAGGGTCATTGTGACCCATCGGCGAAGGACTGGCAGAGTGTGGGAACAGCACCCGAGCGAGGAGCGCGATGTCCGACCTGCCCGACCACCCGCCCCTGGTCGTGCCGTCCCGCTTCCGTGGTCCACCGTCGTCGGGCAACGGCGGGTGGTCGGCCGGCGCGGTCTCGGCGCACGCCGGCGCTCAGTGCCCGCACGATCACTCGCGCCCGTGGCCGGCCGTCACGGTCTCGCTGCTGGCGGCGCCGCCACTGGACAGCTCGATGGACCTGGCGCCCGGCGAGGACGGCGGCGTCGTCGCGACGTACGCCGGCAAGCCGGTGCTGTCCGCGCGCTGCACATCCGACGACGTGGTCGACGTGCCCGGCGTCCCGCTCGCGGAGGCGCGGGCCGCGGAGACGACGTACGCCGGGCTGACGAGCCACCCGTTCCCCACCTGCTTCTCCTGCGGGACCGGCCGCGAGCCCGGCGACGGGCTGCGCATCTTCCCCGGACGGGTGGCCGACGTGTCCACCGAGGGTGGCCCCGACCAGGCTCGCGTGGCGGCGAGCTGGCTGCCCGACCGATCGGTCGCCGAGGACTTCCACGCCTATGCCGACGCCCATCCCCGGGCCAGCCTGCCGGTGACGTGGGCCGCGCTGGACTGCGTCGGAGGCTGGGCCGGCGACCTCGAGGAGCGGCTCATGGTGCTCGCCCGGATGACGGTCCGTCTCGACGCCCTGCCGCGGATCGGCGAGGAGCACGTGGTGGTCGGGATGGGACGCCGCCGCGAGGGCCGCAAGACCTGGACGGCGTCGACGATGTACGACTCCTCCGGGTCGGTGGTGGGCAGCGCGGAGCACCTCTGGGTGGCGGTCGACCCCGCGGCGTTCTCCTGATGCCTGCTCCTGCCGGCGCGGCCTCCAGCCCGTGGTGGCGCGACGCCGTGTTCTACCAGGTCTATGTCCGCAGCTTCGCCGACTCCGACGGCGACGGGCTCGGCGACGTCCCCGGCATCACCTCCCGGCTCCGCTACCTGCGCGAGCTCGGCGTCGACGCCCTGTGGATCACGCCCTTCTACCCCTCGCCCCAGCACGACGCGGGGTACGACGTGGCCGACTACCGCGACGTCGACCGGCGCTTCGGCCGGCTGAGCGACGTCGACGAGCTGCTGGCGCGGGCCCACGGGCTCGGGCTCCGCGTCGTCATCGACCTCGTGCCCAACCACACGTCCTGCGAGCACGCGTGGTTCGGCGAGGCGGTGGCCGCGGGACCCGGCAGCCCGGCACGAGCGCGGTACCTCTTCCGCCAGGGCCGCGGGCGGGGCGGCGACCGGCCGCCGAACAACTGGGAGTCCGTCTTCGGCGGGCCCGCGTGGGAGCGGCTGGAGGACGGCGAGTGGTACCTCCACCTGTTCGACACCACGCAGCCGGACCTCGACTGGCGCCACCCCGAGGTGCCGTCGATGTTCTCCGACGTGCTGAGGTTCTGGCTCGACCGCGGTGTCGACGGCTTCCGGGTCGACGTGGCCCACGGCCTGTTCAAGGTCGCGAGCCTGCGCGACCGGCGCGGCGGACCCGCCGGCCGCGACCTCCCGGCCGACCGCGAGGAGCGCACCGACCGGGCGATGGTCGAGCGCACCCTGCCCGACGAGCCGATGTGGGACCAGCCCGAGGTGCACGAGGTCTACCGCGCGTGGCGGCGCATCCTCGACGAGTACGCCGGAGACCGGATGGCGGTAGCCGAGGCCTGGACCCGGACGCCGGAGTCCATGGCGCGCTATGTGCGACCCGACGAGCTGCACCAGGCCTTCAACTTCGCGTGGCTGCTGGCCCCGTGGTCGGCCGCGGCGTTCGCCGGGGTCGTGCGCGGCACCCTGTCGGCCGTCGAGCCCGTGGGTGCCGCGCCGACCTGGGTGCTGTCCAACCACGACGTCGTCCGCCACCCGACGAGGTACGGCGGCGGGTCCCGCGGGCTGGCACGGGCCAGGGCGGCGACCCTGACGATGCTCGCGCTGCCCGGGTCGGCGTACCTCTACCAGGGCGAGGAGCTGGGCCTGGAGGAGGTCGACGTCCCCCCGGAGTCCCGGCAGGACCCGGCGTGGTTCCGCACCGGCAAGCCCGGCCGCGACGGGGCGCGCGTGCCGATCCCGTGGCGGGGCCAGCGGCCGCCGTACGGCTTCGGTCGCGCGGGCAGCTCGCCGTGGCTGCCCATGCCCGACGACTGGGCGCCGCTCACCGTCGCCGCGCAGCGGAGGGACCCCGACTCCACCTGGTCGTTCTATCGCGCAGCTCTGCGCGCGCGACGCCGCCATGTCGGAGGCACCGGCGACGCGGTCGAGATCGTCGAGGGGCGCACGACCGTGCTGCACCTGCGGCGAGGTGATCTCACCGTGGTGTGCAACTGCGGCTCCCGCCCCGCTCGCCTGCCCGCCGGCGAGATCGTCGCCGCCAGCGGCCCGGTGGACGATCGTCTGCTGCCCCCGGACACCGCCGTCTGGCTGCGCTGACTCAGGCGTTCTCGTCGAGCGCCTCGTTGTAGCGTGAGAGGCTGGCGACGAACTCGCGCAGGTCGGCCTCGGACCACCCCGCGAGCTGCTCCTCCAGCCAGCGCCTGCGGTCGCGGTCGACCGCCTCCATCCGGCGTACGGCGTCGGCGCTGGCCGAGACCAGTGCCGCCCGGCCGTCGACCGGGTCCGGCTCCCGGTCGAGGAGACCCAGGTCGCACAGGTGCTGGACCTGGCGGCTGATGGCGCCCTTGTCGACGTTGAACCGCTCGGAGAGCACCGAGGAGCGCCGCGGCCCCTCGGCCGCCAGGTAGGTCAGCATGAGGTACGACGCGGGCTGGAGGTCGGGATGGACGGCCCGGGCCCGCTCGCCGATGACGCGCTTCACCCGTCGGATCAGGACGCCGACCTCTTGCTCGAGGCGGCCCAGCTCGTCAGGGCGCGACATGGCGCCGCAACCTACGCGGTGCACCCCTCCCCTGACAAGGTTGCCCGCGTCAACAGACGGACTCTCGCCAGGCGCGCGGAAATGCAGACGACCCGCAGGTGTGGGCCGCTCTCGCGAGCCCCCTCCGGCCGGACGTGGGCCAGATCACCTGCGGGTCGGGTGTCTGCGTTGTCATGCCAGCAGTACTACGGGCTGGCCGGTTGCTGCTAGACCGCAGCCACCTCACGCGTCCAATAGGTACTCAAAACTGGACCACCTCCTTTCCCGTGTACGACGACGCTAACTCTACGCGCCACCCCCACTCAACCGGTTTGCTGACACGTATCTCGTTGAGTTGGCCCTCCGGGTCCACTCAACGAGCTCAGGCGACGGCGGACTCCTCGGGGGCGACGAACTGCGCGTTGTAGAGGCGCGCGTAGGCGCCGTCCGCCTCGAGGAGCGAGTCGTGGGTGCCCTGCTCGACGATCGCACCGTCCTCCATCACCAGGATCAGGTCGGCGTCGCGGATCGTGGAGAGCCGGTGCGCGATCACGAACGACGTCCGGTCGGTGCGCAGGGCCGCCATCGCATGCTGGAGGAGCAGCTCGGTCCGGGTGTCGACCGAGGAGGTCGCCTCGTCGAGGATCAGCAGCTCGGGGTCGGAGAGGAACGCCCGAGCGATCGTGACCAGCTGGCGCTCACCGGCCGACAGGTTGGTGCCGTCCTCGTCCAGGTGCGTGTCGTACCCGTCGGGCAGCGAGTGGACGAAGCGGTCGACGTACGTCGCCTGGGCGGCCGCGAGGATCTCCTCCTGGGTGGCTCCGGGGCGACCGTAGGCGATGTTGTCGCGAATCGTCCCCTCGAACAGCCAGGTGTCCTGGAGCACCATCCCGATCTGGTCGCGCAGCGCGGCCCGGGGCATCGAGGCGATGTCGACGCCGTCGAGGGTGATCCGGCCCGAGGTGACGTCGTAGAACCGCATCACGAGGTTGACCAGGGTCGTCTTCCCGGCTCCGGTCGGCCCGACGATGGCCACCGTCTGTCCCGGCCGCGCCACCAGCGAGAGGTCCTCGATGAGGGGCTGCGCGACGTTGTAGGAGAAGGACACGTCCTCGAAGCGCACCTCGCCGTGGCGGCGCTCCGCGGGGGCGGGGTCCCCGAGCTCGTCGGGCGCCTGCTCGGGAGCGTCGAGCAGCTCGAAGACCCGCTCGGCGCTGGCGACGCCCGACTGGAGCAGGTTGGTCATCGACGCGACCTGGGTCAGCGGCTGGGTGAACTGCCGGGAGTACTGGATGAACGCCTGCACGTCGCCCAGCGTGATCGAGCCGTTGGCGACCTTGATCCCGCCGAGGACGGCGATCACGACGTAGTTCAGGTTCCCGATGAACATCATCGTCGGCATGATCAGCCCGCTGACGAACTGAGCGCCGAACGACGCCTGGTAGAGCTTGTCGTTCTCCTCGGCGAAGGTCCGCTCGACCTCCTCCTGCCGGCCGAAGACCTTCACCAGCGCGTTGCCGGAGAACGTCTCCTCGATATGGGCGTTGAGCTTCCCGGTACGTCGCCACTGGTCGATGAACATGCCCTGGCTGCGCTTCATCACCGCGCCGGTCACCAGCATCGTGATCGGCACCGTCACCAACGCCACCAGCGCCAGCTCCCACGAGATCGAGAACATGAAGGCGACCACGAAGAGCACCGTCAGCAGGGAGCTGAGCAGCTGGCTCATCGTCTGCTGGAGCGTCTGGCTGATGTTGTCGATGTCGTTGGTGACCCGGCTCAGGAGCTCGCCGCGCGGCTGCTGGTCGAAGTAGCGCAGGGGCAGCCGGTTGACCTTGTCCTCGACCTCGGAGCGCATCTGGAAGATCGTGCGCTGGACGACGTCGTTCAGCAGGTAGCCCTGGAGCCACGAGAGCAGCGACGCCACGACGTACACGCCGAGGACGAGCAGCAGGACGTGCCCGACCGCGGTGAAGTCCACTCCGTGGCCGACCACGAAGTGGTGCATCGAGGCGACGATCGAGGCCTGCTTGTCGTCGCCGGCCTGACGCAGGTGCTCGACGACCTGCTGCTGGGAGGTGCCGGTCGGGGCACCCTGCGGACCGCTGCCGAGCTTCTTGCCGAAGTAGCCGGCGAAGATCAGGTCGGTGGCGTGGCCCAGGATCCGCGGGCCGAGCGCCATCAGGCCGACGCTGAGGACCGCCAGGCACAGCACCGCGGTCGCGCGGACCCGCTGCGGAGCCATCCTGCGGACGACGCGCCTTGCCGACGGCAGGAAGTCGTTGGCCTTCTGCCCGACCATGCCGCCGCCGAAGGGTCCGCGACCCGGCCCCGGCCCCGCCTGGATGCGCTCGGTCTCCTTGAGCTTGCCGTCGGACGGGCCGGTCGAGCCGGACGACGCGGCCGGCGCCTGCTTGTCGCCGCTCATGCCGCCTCCTCCGCACTCAGCTGGGACGCGACGATCTCCTGGTACGTCGGACACGTCTCGAGCAGCTCGTGATGTCGGCCGCGTCCGACGACCACGCCGTCCTCGAGCACGAGGATCAGGTCGGCGTCGCGGATGGTCGAGACCCGCTGGGCGACGATCAGCACCGTCGCGTCCCGCGTGACCGGCCGCAACGCCGCCCGCAGGCGCGAGTCGGTGGCGAGGTCGAGCGCGGAGAAGGAGTCGTCGAACAGGTAGATCTCGGGTCGCCGCACGACGGCTCGTGCGATGGCGAGGCGCTGACGCTGCCCACCGCTGACGTTGGTGCCGCCTTGGGCGATCGTGGCGTCGAGCCCCTCGGGCATCTCGCGGACGAAGTCGGCGCCCTGCGAGACCTCCAGGGCCGCCCACAGCTCCTCGTCGGTGGCGTCGGGCTTGCCGTGCAGCAGGTTGGACCGCACGGTCCCCGAGAACAGGTAGGCCTTCTGCGGGATCAGGCCGAGCACCGACCGCAGCTGCTCCGGATCGAGCCGGCGCACGTCCACGCCGTCCACCGACAGCGCGCCGCCGGTGACGTCGAACAGTCGGGGGACCAGGTTGACCAGCGTGCTCTTGCCGGCGCCGGTCGACCCGATCACGGCGAGGGTCTGGCCGGGACCGGCCTCGAAGGACAGGTCGCGCAGCACCGGGGCGTCGGCCCCCGGGTAGCTGAACTCGACGTGGTCGAACCGCAGCGTCCCGCGCTCGCCCAGCTCGGTGACCGGCTGCTCCGGCACCGGCACCGAGGTGGTCGTGTGCAGGACCTCCATGACCCGGTCGGCGCACACCGCCGACCTCGGGATCATCATCATCATGAAGGTGCCCATCATCACCGACATCACGATCTGCATCAGATAGGCGAGGTACGCCGTCAGCGCACCCACCTGCATCGAGCCGGAGTCGACGCGATGACCGCCGAACCACAGCACGCCGACGGAGGCGACGTTCGCCACGAGCATCACGGTCGGGAACATCAGGGCCTGGTAGCGGCCGGCCCGGGTGGCCACCGTGGTCAGGTCGCCGTTCGCACCGGCGAAGCGCTCGGTCTCCAGCGGCTCGCGCACGAAGGCGCGGACGACGCGGACGCCGGTGATCTGCTCGCGCAGCAGCCGGTTGACCTCGTCGATGCGCTTCTGCATGAGCCGGAAGCTGGGCACCATCCGGGTGATGATCAGGGCCAGGCACGCGGCCAGCACCGGCACGGTGACCGCGACCAGCCAGGACAGCCCGACGTCCTCGCGGATCGCCATCACGATGCCGCCGACCATCATGATCGGCGCCATCACCATCAGCGTGCACGACATCAGCACGAGCATCTGCACCTGCTGGACGTCGTTGGTCTCGCGAGTGATCAGGCTCGGGGCGCCGAAGTCCTGCACCTCGCGCTGGCTGAAGGTGCCGACGCGATGGAAGATCGCCGTCCTCACGTCGCGGCCGAAGCTCATCGCCGTACGGGCGCCGAACCAGACCGCGCCGACCGAGCAGCAGATCTGGACCACGGCGACCGCGAGCATGATGCCGCCCGTGCGGACGATGTAGCCGGTGTCGCCGGTGACGACGCCGTTGTCGATGATGTCGGCGTTCAGGCTGGGCAGGTAGAGCGCCATCACCGTGCCGACGAACTGCAGGCCGACCACGATCATGAGGGGGCGGCGGTACTTCGCGAGGAACCTGCGGACCAGCTTGAGCAACATCTCTACTTCTCTCCCCGTATGGCGACCCCCGAGAGGAGGAGGTCTGCGATCTGCTCCGCGCTGAGTGCGGGAGCCATGCCGAGCTCGGGGCGGCTCGCCCCGAAGATGAGACTGCGCAGTGCGACGGCCGCGACCTCGGGCTCCACGGCGAGCTCGTCGCGGTGGGCCTCGAAGATGCTGGTCAGCCTGCGGTGCAGCTCGGCCTGGGCGTCGAGGACGAACTGCGGCGGGCCGAAGTGCTTCTTGTCGTGGTGATGGAGCGCTTCGTGCCCCCCGAGGTGCCGGCGTACGGCGAACATCACCGACATCGTCATCCGCATCCGGTCGAGCACCCGCTGGGCGGCGGCCACGACCATCTCGCGCAACGTGTCGAGGCCCTGCATCGTCTCGTCGAAGG
>NZ_DATAVI010000068.1:0-12707 GCF_036267815.1 Nocardioides sp.
GGTGGTCGTGCTGTCGCAGGGCAAGCTCGTCGTGGCCGACGCTCCCGAGGTGATCGCCCAGCACCCCGAGGTCCTGCACCACTACCTCGGTCAGTACGCCGCCAGCGAGGTCGACCCGGCGCTCGCCGAGCAGGAGGTCCTCTCGTGACCGACGCAGTCCTCGAGCTGGAGCATGTCTCTTCCGGGTACGGCGACCTGACCGTCGTCCGCGACGTCTCCTTCGCCGTCGAGAGCGGGAGCATCACAGTGCTGCTGGGCCGCAACGGCGCCGGCAAGACCACCCTGCTCAAGACCCTCGCGGGGCTCCTGCCGATTGCGTCAGGAGACGTCAGGATCTCCGGTGCCTCCGTGCGCAAGCAGCCGGCATACCAGCGCACCAAGCGGGGTGTCGGCTTCGTGCAGGAGAACAAGCGAGTCTTCAAGCGGCGTTCGGTCGAGGAGAACCTCCGCATGGGCGCCTACGCCCACCGGCTCGGCCACAAGGAGGTCGCCGCCCGGCTGGAGGGCGCCTACGAGCGGTTCCCGGTGCTCCTCATGAAGCGACGAGACGTTGCCGGGCACCTCAGCGGTGGTCAGCAGCAGATGCTGGCGATCGCCCAAGCGCTGATCGGTCGGCCCCACCTACTCCTCCTCGACGAGCCCTTCTCGGGCCTCGCCCCGTCCATCGTCCACGACGTGATGGAGTCGATCCGACGAATCAAGGCCGAGGACGGCTGCACGGTGCTTATGGTGGAACAGTCCGTTGACCTAGCTCTCTCGATCGCCGATCGGGTATTGGTCATGGACATCGGCGAGCTGGCCCACGTAGGGCTTCCCACGGATTCCGATATTCGCGACGTCGTCGAGGACATCTACTTCGGTCGCGGAGTGAGGCCGAAAGAGGCGCCGTCCTCGGTGTGACACGCGTCCTAAGTTCCGACCGGCCGGATTGCCGTCACAACTCGTGGGTCCCGGTCTAGTCGACTCACTTGTGCGGTCAGCGTGTCTCGCCCCCGCAGCGGGTACGGACCGAGTGCGTGTCCGCGGGTCTTCCTTCGGGTGAGACACACTCGAATCCCGGGTATGACCCGAGTTGGCTCAATCTAGTGCGCACCTGATCGAGCTCAGTTGATGAGCGCGAGGGCGTCGCGGAGCTCCGGCGGTAGCGGGTCCTCGGCGGTGAGTACCTGGCTGCCGAGGCGGATCTGCACGGTGCGATAGCGCTGGGTGGTGGTGAGGCACTTCTTCATCGACCAGCCCGTCCGGTCCTCGATCGGCCGGGTGATCGCCAACGCTGCGAACACCACCGACAGGTGGGCCTCGATCGACTCACGTTTGCGGTGATAGGTCGGGCGGGCCTGTAGGTCGTGCTTGGACATCCGGAACGAGGCCTCGATGCGCCACAGCTGGTGGTAGGCACCGATCACGGTCTCCGGGTCGGGGTCGACCATGTTGGTGATGTAGGCCTTGAACCCTGCCAGGGCACGGGATTTGGCTTCCAGGTCCCGGTTCACGGGCTTGGTGCTGCCGGTGAGCTTCACGAACCGGTTCCGCTTGACCGCGGTCTTCCCGGCGACGGCTTTCTCGGCCTTCCCGACTTGTTCGTCGATCCCGCGCAGCGTGCGGCGGGCCGGTCGTGGCGGTATTGGTAGTAGGTCACCTTGTCCCGACGACCGGTGGCCCTCTTCGCATCGGTGGCCGGCCACGGTGCGGTGAAGACCTGCTGGTCCTCGGGCACCGCAGCGTCACCGTCGAGTGGCGGCTGCGCCAGTCCTTTACACACCACGAGACCTCGGGGATCCGGGCGCCGATGATGTAGGACAGGTGCTCGTCCTCGATGGCTTCGCGGTCGGCCTCAGAGACCATCCCGGCATCAGCGACGATCGTGACGTCTTCGAGTTGGTGGGCCTTCATCAACGACCGGATCGTGCGGAGCATCGTCAGCGTCTCCGCCTTGTTGCCCTCGAACGCCTCGACCATCAGCGGAAGCCCGGCAGCACCGGTCAACAACCCAACGGTGATCTGCGGCTCGAGCCGGCGCTCCTTGGAGAACCCTGACTCACGGAACCCGTCAGCCTTGTCGGTCTCGAAGTAGAGCGTGGTGACGTCCTAGAGCACCAAGCTCGCCGGCCCCAGCGCCGCGCGTTTCGCACACGCCGCAGCAAGGCTCTGACGCCAGTCCTCGGTGCCGTAGACCGGCAGCCGACGCTTCAACGTCGCCTACGAGGTCGCCGCGACCCCGGTCTCTTCCAGCACGCGCAGGCTGTCCAGCTTGCTGGTCGGCCCGATGATCCGCGCCAGCACCAACTGCCGGAACACCTCATCACCACGGGCCGCCTCGTCGAAGCCGAGCGCGTCGTAGGCGCGGCTCAGGGCGTCCCACAGGTGCCCCATCCGCGTCGCGACGATCTCCACCGGCCCCTGATCACCGGGCACCAGGCCGAGGTCGAGCTCGTCCTGGCCGGCCGCGAGCCGCTGCACAGCGGCTACCTTCAGCGCCTCAAGCTCACGCTCGTCGTGGGCCGACCCGAGGTGCTCGATCGTGCGTGAACCACGCCGCGAGGAGCACACGATCTGGACCGCCGTCGCGCCGGACGCGGTCTTCACCTCGCGCACGTACGCCACGAAACCGCACCATACGGGCACCGATTAGTGCACACACTTCGTCCTACCCGAACACGAACCCGCAGGTCAGGAGCCTGCCGAGTCGCTCAGCCGCGAACCGTGAGCCAAGTCAGGTCCCAGAGGTCGACGAGGAGGGCGCCGTCGATCCGGTCGATCAGCTCGTCGGGCTGGCCCTTGCGCAGAAGAAGCTCCTAGAGCCGCCTCCGCTGTGGCCTGCGGCGTAGGTCGAACTTCCGGATCCCCTCGAACTGGACCAGGAGTGAAAATCGTGGGCACGGTAATGGGCACAGTAGATGCCCTCTGAACGCATAACCGCATCAGAGACCTGGGGCGGAGGGGCTGGTCTGTAGGCCGGGTTCTGTTCCCGGACGCCTTGCGACGTTCCGTTCGGCGACCATCCATCTCGGACCGCCGTTGCCGGCGGCCTCGTGCGGTCCACCCGCGCACTCGGGCGGGCAGCCCTCGAGCGTGCGCTGTTCGACCTTGCTCCGGGCGGGGTTTGCCAAGCCGACCCGGTCGCCCGGGTCGCTGGTGGTCTCTTGCACCACCGTTTCACCCTTACCGGCACCGAGGTGCCGGCGGTCTGTTCTCTGTGGCACTGTCCCGCGGATCGCTCCGGGTGGGTGTTGCCCACCGCCCTGCCCTGGGGAGCCCGGACCTTCCTCGACACCTGTTCATACCAGCTCATACCTGACAGGTGGCGCGGTCGCCCGACCAACCCCTCCGCGCTGGACATCGTAGGGCCTGTCACCCGTCCGAGACGCCCCGGGCGTCAGAACGCCGGGCCGACCTGGTGAGGAGGTCGGCCCGGCGGCCTGGGTGTGGCGCCGTGAGGCGCCGGTTCAGCCGATGCCCGGTCCCGAGTTGCCGGGCATCAGCTGAGGTTCAGCGAGGTGTCGTCGATGACGAAGTTGGTCGCCAGCGAGGAGTCCTCGGTGCCGGTCCACTTGATCGTCACCGTCGAACCGGCATACGACGAGAGGTCGACCGTCCGGACGGCGTACCCCGTGTTGTGGTTGGCGTTGCTGAACGACGACTTGGTGGTTCCGTTGGCCGTCAGCGTCAGCTTGTCGTACGCCGTGGAGCCGCTCTCCTGCGTATCGATGTGCAGGTAGTACGTGAGCGTGGCATGGCAGCCGGCGGGCACGGCCACCGACTGCGACAGCGTGTCGGTGTGGGTGGTGCCGTAGCCGTCCAGCCAGGCCTTCCAGCTGCCCGACCGCGCCGGCTCGCCGGTGGTGTTGTCGATGACCCCGCTGGTGATGGTCCAGCCGGTGTTGCCGGACTCGAAGCCCGGGTTGACCAGCTTCTGGCCCGAGCACGAGCCACCGCCGCCGCCACCACTGATCGTCCACGTGAACGTCGCGGAGCCGGTGGCGCCGGTGGTGTCCTTCGCGGTGACCGTCGAGCTGAACGTGCCGGCCGTCGTCGGCGTGCCGCTGACCAGGCCGGTGGAGGCGTTGATCGACAGGCCGCCGGGCAGGCCGGAGGCCGACCAGGTGAACGACTGGCCCGAGGCGGAGTCGCTCCCGGTCAGCTGAAGCGACTTGGCGGTGCCGACGGTGCCGGTCTGGCTGCCGGGGTTCGCCACGGTGACGGTGTTGGTGCCGCCACCGCCGGTGCAGGTCGGGTCACCGCTCTGCGCCGGCACCGAGACGGCGTTCCACGCGGCCTTGGTGGTGTTGTAGAGAGCGCAGGTCGGGTCGAGGTTCTTGGCCGCGGTGAGCGTCCAGGTGCGGTACTTCAGGTACGACGCGTTGCTCGTCTTCATCAGCATCGCGTTGTACATGATCTGCTCGGCCTTCTGGATGCCGACGCCGGTGATCGACGTGCTGTTGCAGGTCGGGCTCGTCGGCTGGCCGTTGCTCGGGTTGGTGCCCTCCGCGAGCAGGTAGAACCAGTGGTTGCCCGGGCCGGCGGCCGCGTGCACCTCCTCGTTGGGGATGGCCGACGAGTAGCAGTTGTCGTCACCTGCCAGCGAGGGGTTGTACATGTAGCGGATCGGGCCGGAGCCGACCAGGTTGACCTCCTCGCCGACGGTGAAGTCGGGAGTGTCGTACGGCGCCGGCTCGTTGGCGTACCACTCGGTGGCTGCCCCGAAGGTGTCGGCGACGAACTCCTGGGTGCCGTTGCCGGAGAGACCGCCGGGGGTGTGGTCGTCCACGCCGTGGCCCTGCTCGTGACCGAGCACGTCGAGCACCGGGATCCAGTCACCGGCCTCGTTGTGGCCGATCTGCACCTGCGTGCCGTCGTAGTAGGCGTTCTCGTCGTCCAGGCCGATCCGGATCGGCCAGCCGCCGCCGTTGCCGTCGAAGCCGTTGCGGCCGTCCCAGGCCGAGAGCATGGTGTTCTCGACGTTCTCGACGTACATCGCGTCGACGCAGGCGGTCTCCTTGTTGGTGGCGTTGCCGTTGCCCCACACGTCGTCGGTGCCGGTCAGCGTCGTGTTGGTGGACGCGTCCTGGCATTTGATCGACGGGTGGTTCGGGTCGGTCATGGAGTAGGTGCTGCCCGAGTGGGTCGTCGGGATCGTCACCGGGTTGGGCCCCTCGTACGCCGAGGTGCCGGTGCCGTCGGAGACCCGCTCGCGTGCCTGGAGGACCTTGCCGTTGCGCGCGTCGACGACGACGTCCTTGATCGAGGGCTCGACGCCCTGATGTCCGGTCACCCGGGTCTCCCAGCCGAGGCGGGACTTCGCGTCGTGCTGCCACACGACGAGCTGCGGACGGGTGTGGTGGGTGAGGTTGGGCACCCGGCGGCCGGCCTTGCGCACGGCCGTGCTCTTCGTCACCTTCGGGGTGAGGGAGTGCAGGCGCACCTTGTGGGTCTGGGCGACCGAGGTGTCGATGATCTGCCCGTGGGAGTCGGTGACGACGACGAAGTCGCCTCCGACGACCGGAAGGCCGCGGTAGGTGCGCTCGTAGGGCGCGTACTGGATGCCGTGCGATGAGAGGACGGGGTGCGCCTGGAACGCCTCGTGGGCGCTGACCTTGAGGGCTGGTGCGTGGCTGGCGACCAGCGCGCGGGCGGACCTGGCCGCCAACGAGCGGGCGCTCGGCGAGTGTGCCGGCGCGGCTGCGACCGCGCCGTGCGGGAGCGCGGCCATGGCCGCCCCGACGAGCGCGGCGGCAGCGATGCCGCCGAGATGTCTCCTACTCATGCTCTTTCGTCTCCTGGATCCTGGGCCGGAGCCCATCCGGACGGGCCACTGGAGGGTGCGGGCTCGTCAGCGATCCCCAGCCGGGTCTCGACCGAGGGCCGGCCATCAGGGGGGAGATGGCCTGGCGAAGAGTTGCAATCCAGGAGGAGCAGGGTCAACGAGTCACGAACTGCAGGTTTATGCAATGCACGAACATGAGCGAAGACGGGGCTGCCGCTGCCTCTTGGGTCAACAAGACGTCATGAACGCTCCAAGGGCGGACCCGCGATGGAAGACGTCGGGCCACGTCCGGATCGCACCGGAATCGTCGGTCGACGGGGACGATCGACACGTCTCGCCGACAGCTCTGCGATGCCGCCGACAGGTCACGGACCTCAGCCGGGGGACCTAGGGGAGCGTCAGGATCTCGGCGCCGTCGTCGGTGACCAGCAGCGTGTGCTCGAACTGCGCACTGCGCCGACCGTCGGCGGTGACGACGGTCCACCCGTCGTCCCACATCACCCACTCGTGGGTGCCGAGATTGAGCATCGGCTCGATGGTGAAGGTCATCCCGGGCAGGATCTCGTCATCGAAGCGCGGCTCGTCGTAGTGAGGAATCACCAGGCCGCTGTGGAACGACGTCCCGATGCCGTGGCCGGTGAACTCCCGGACGACGCCGTAGCCGAACCGCTTGGCGTAGGCCTCGATGACACGTCCGATGACGTTGACCCGCCGGCCCGGCTTCACCGCCTTGATCGCCCGGTCGAGCGTGTCGCGGGTGCGCTCGACCAGGAGCCGGGTCTCCTCGTCGACGTCGCCGGCGGGGAACGTCGCGTTGGTGTCACCGTGGACGCCGTCGAGGTAGCCGGTGATGTCGATGTTGCAGATGTCGCCGTCCTGGAGGACCCGTGCGTCGGGGATGCCGTGGCACACGACCTCGTTCACGCTGGTGCACAACGACTTCGGGAAGCCCTTGTAGCCCAGGGTCGACGGGTAGGCACCGTGGTCGCAGAGGAACTCGTGGCCGATCCGGTCCAGCTCGTCGGTGGTCACCCCGGGGGCGACCTGGGCGCCGACGACGTCGCGCGCCTGCGCGGCCAGCCGGCAGGCGGCCCGGATCCGCTCGATCGTCTCGGCGTCCTTGACCTCGCTGCCGGTGAACTCCGCGGGCAGCGGGCGGTCGACGTACTCCGGCCGGGCGATGGACGGCGGGACCGGTCTGCGCGGCGAGATCGGCGCCGGTGCGATCGCGGTCGAGGTCATGGGCCGAGTCTACGGTCGGCCCCGAGGTCGCCCGTAGTCTGCGGGGCATGGACAAGTACTGGTTCTGCGTCAAGCACCACCGGGTCGAGAAGACGCCTGGCGAGATCTGTCCGCCCATCGACCGGCTCGGGCCCTACGACACCGAGGCCGAGGCGCAGCGTGCGCTGGAGAAGGCCAAGGAGCGCAACGAGGCGTGGGACAGCGACCCGGAGTGGACCGACGAGACCGACTGGAGCGGGCAGTCCAAGAGAAGCACCACCGAGTGACGCCGCGCCCCCCTTCTCGGCCCGCGCCACCTCCCGCCCCGGCGCGCATCTCGCCGTTGCCCTTCGCCGGGATGATCGGGCTGGTGTGTGTGCTCTTCCTCGACTTCGGGAGCACGATCGTCCTGAGGTGGTGGGCGGTCTCGATGTTGGTGGTCGGGTGGCTGGTGCTGTTCGTCCTGGCCTGTGTCTGGTGGGTGCCACGTCCGCGACGACTTCCGTGGCTCGCGGTCACCGGGCTCGTCGTCTGGGTCGCAGTCGTGCTGGGGGTCACGCTCGCGACGCGTTGAGCCCTGGGCGTCAGAGCCAGCCGTTGGCGGTGGCGAGCTGGACGGCCTCGGAGCGGTTGGCGGCACCGGTCTTGCCGATCGCGGCGGAGAGGTGGTTGCGGACGGTGCCGGGGGAGAGGTGGACGCGTTGGGCGATGACCGCCACGGCGGCCCCGTCGGCGGCGGCGCGGAGGACGTCGGTCTCGCGTTCGGTCAGGGGGGAGTCGCCGATCGTGAGGCTGTCCATCGCCAGTCCGGGATCGACCACGCGCAGGCCCTGGTGGACACGGCGTACCGCGTCGGCGAGCTGGGCGGCCGGGGTGTCCTTCACGACGAACCCGTCGGCGCCCGACTGCATCGCGCGGCGGAGGAAGCCCGGTCTGCCGAAGGTGGTCACGATGAGGACGCGGGTCGACGGCGAGAGCCTGCGCACCTCCGCGGCGGCGCTGATGCCGTCGAGGCCGGGCATCTCGACGTCGAGGAGCGCGACGTCGGGACGGTGCTCGAGCACGGCCGGCACGACGGCGTCGCCGGTCGAGACCTCGGCGACGACCTCCAGGTCGGGCTCGAGGCCGAGCAGTGCCGAGAGCGCCCCGCGCACCAGAGCCTGGTCGTCGGCCAGGAGCAGGCGGATCGGCGGCGTCCGGCTCACGGCACGACCACCTTCAACGAGAAGCCCGGGTGGAGCGACTGGGTGACGACGGTGCCGCCGAGGGCGGCTGCGCGCTCGCGCAGGCCGGTCAGGCCGTGGCCGTGCCCTGCTGCCTGGGCACCGTGTCCGTCGTCGCGCACCTCGACCTCGTGGGCGCCGAGCACGACGGTGCAGCGCTGGGCGCCGCTGTGCCGGATCACGTTGGTGATGCCCTCCCGCACCGCCCAGGCGAAGAGCTCGCGCCGATCCGTGGGGACGTCGTCGGTGGTGTTGGGCAGGTCGGCGTCGATCTCGGCCGCGGACAGGGCCATCCGGGCCCGGGCCAGCTCTCCGGGCAGCGTGAGCTCGCGGTACCCCTGGACCGCACGGCGTACGTCGGCCAGCGCGTCTCGCGAGAGCCGCTCGAGGTCGGCGAGCTCGGCCTTGGTGCGGTCGACGTCGACGTCGATGAGGCGGTTCGCCAGCTCGGCCTTGACGGTGATCACCGTCAGGGAGTGGCCCAGGATGTCGTGCAGGTCGCGGGCGAAGCGGTTGCGCTCGTCGTCCAGTGCGAGCCGTGCGTTCTCCTCGCGGACCGACAGCACCTCGATGTTGCGGTTGATCGACTGCGAGATGCCCCAGATCGCCAGGGTGGCGACCAGGGTCCCGAAGAGGATCCCCCAGTCCTTGTGCCAGTCCGGGACGACGATGGTGGCACCGAACGTCGCGAAGGCCACGACGACGGAGGCCAGCCAGGCCCATCGGGTCCGCAGGCACATCACGCACGTGACCGCGATGTAGACCGAGGCCGCGTCTCCCGCCTGGCCGATCGCCGCGCACATCACGATGCCGAGCAGGACCTGGACCGCGACGACCGCCAGACCCTGGGAGACCCGCATCGGTGCCCGGAACGGCGCCCCGAAGCGGCGCCAGCGCATCGCGATGAAGACGGTGAGGTACATCGCCGCGAACAGCAGGGTGGCCACGATCCCGACCGCCCCCCGCACGCCTCCGCGGTCCCAGGCCGTGGAGAGCGGCGAGAGCAGGTAGAACAGCCAGATGGCGGCGAACATCAGCCCCCACCGGCGCGGGGCTGTGTGCTCCGCCCCGGTGGGGGCCTCGATGCTCGACGGGTTGCTCACACCCGGGCCGTGTCCTTGCTCATCCTCCAGGCCGCGCCGGCGACGAAGATCGCGAACCAGCCGATGGCGTTGACCAGGGCGAACCATGGCAGGTCGTGGGTCAGCGGCGACCTCGCGATCTCGGAGACGCCGTACATCGGCGTCCAGTAGGCGACGTGGCGGACGACGTCGCTGTACTGGTCGAGCGGGATGAACACCCCGCCCAGGAACGACAGCAGGGCCAGGCCGGGGCCGAGGATCTGCATGGCGTTCTCGCCGGGCACGACGTACCCGATGAAGACACCGAGGGCCGCGAACGTGAGGGTGCACACCAGCGTCACGAAGGGCGCCACGATCCATACGTGGGTCGGCATCACGGCCTTGCCCTGGAGCAGGCCGACGATGTTGACGGCCGTGATCGCCAGGGCGCCCATGAAGAGCGCGACCAGTGCCTTCATCACGATGTAGGCCACCGGGTTGAGCGGGGTCAGCCGCAGCTGACGCGACCAGCCCAGCGAGCGCTCGAGGGCGACCATGGAGCCGCCCGCCGCGGAGGTGAGGGCGGCGCCGTACAGCGCCATCGAGATCAGGATGTAGGCGGCGACGTTGCCCGAGCCGGCCTTGTCGTTCCAGCCCTTCTGGCCTCCGAAGCTGAGCAACAGGGCGGCCGGCAGGACCAGGGTGAAGACGATCGTGCGCCGGTTGCGCAGCATCCGCTTCAGCTCGATGCCGAGCACGGTGAGGTTGAAGCCGCCCATGGGCGGGACCCGGCGCGTGCTCGGGTCGATGGTCTGCGTGGTCATGCCGACGCTCCTTGGCTGGTCGTGGAGTCGGTGCTGTCGGGGGCGCCCTGGGCGTCGCCGGTCAGGCTCAGGAAGGCGTCCTCCAGACCGCGGGCGGTGATCTCGAGGTCGTGGGCCGCGGTCGTGGTGAGCAGGTGGCGGGCGATGGCGTCGGTGTCCTTGGCGTGGATGTAGACGGCCTCGCCGCGGATGTCGACGCTCTCGACGCCGGGCAGTGCGGACAGCTCGGTGGCGTCGGCGCCCGGCAGGGTCGCCCGCACGGTGCGTCCCGCGGCCAGCGCCTTGATCTGGCTGCCGGTGCCGTCGGCGACGATCTTGCCCTGGCTGATCAAGATGATCCGGTCGGCGTACTGGTCGGCCTCCTCGAGGTAGTGCGTCGCGAAGAGGACGGTGCGGCCCTTCTCGGCATCGGCCCGGATCGCCGACCAGAAGTTACGGCGGCCCTCGACGTCCATGCCCGTGGTCGGCTCGTCGAGGAGCAGCAGGGCCGGGTCTGACAGCAGGGCCATCGCGAACCGCAGCCGCTGCTGCTCCCCGCCCGAGCACTTGCCGACCTTGCGGTCGGCGATCGACTCGATGCCCGCGGTGTGCAGGACCTCGTCGACCGGCGCCGTGTCGGCGAACAGGTTGTCCATGTAGGCGACGGTCTCGCGCACCGTGAGGTCCTTGAGGAGTCCGCCGGTCTGCATGACCGCCGAGACGAGGCCCCGGGCGATGGCCTGCCGGGGTTGGAGGCCGAGGACGTCCACCGTGCCGGTGGTCGGCTTGGAGAGACCGAGCATCATGTCGATGGTGGTGGTCTTGCCGGCGCCGTTCGGGCCCAGGAAGGCCACGATCTCACCGGGCTCCAGGGTCAGGTCGATGCCCCGGACGGCGTGCACGTCGCCGAAGTCCTTGGTCACGCCCGCGAGGCGGAGGGCGGGCACGACGGCGGCACCGGTGCCGGTCGTCCCCGAGATGCTGGTCTGTGTCATGGCTCCAGCCTGGCCCACCGGCCCGGCCAGCGCCTCACACAGCCATCACGTGTTGTCCGTGACTTTTGTCAGGCCCATCGCCGGCTCACGTTCCGCTCAAGGTCAGCTCACGGTCAGAAGGTGTGCTCCGGGCCGGGGAAGGTCCCGTTCTTGACGTCGGCGTCGTAGGCACGGGCGGCGGCGAGGAGCTGCCCGCGCAGGTCGGCGTACTGCTTGACGAACGTCGCCATCTTGCCCGCGCGCATGCCGAAGGCGTCGGTCCACACCAGCACCTGACCGTCGCACTCCGAGCCCGCGCCGATGCCGATGGTGGGGATCGTCAGCTCCTTGGTGATCTGGGCCGCGACGTCGCCGGGCACCATCTCCAGCACCACCGCGAACGCCCCGGCGTCCTCGACGGCGTGCGCATCGGCCAGCACCCGCTCGGCTGCCTCACCTCGGCCCTGGATGCGGTAGCCGCCCAGCGCGTGCTCGCTCTGCGGGGTGAAGCCGATGTGTGCCATCACCGGGATCGCGCCGTGCGCGAGCCGGGAGATCTGCGCCGTCATCTCCACGCCGCCCTCCATCTTCACGCAGTGGGCGAGGCCTTCCTTCATGAAGCGCGCGGCCGTGCCGTACGCCTGCTCGGCAGAGGCCTGGTAGGACCCGAACGGCAGGTCTCCGACCACCAGTGAGCGCCGCACCGACCGGCTCACGGCCCGGGTGAGGGGGAGCAGCTCGTCGACGGTGATCGGGACAGTCGTGTCGTAGCCGTAGACGTTGTTGGCCGCGGAGTCCCCCACGAGGAGGACGTCGATGCCCGCCTCGTCGAACGTCGCGGCGGCGTTCTGGTCGTAGGCGGTGAGCATCGAGAACCGCTCGCCGCGCTCCTTGAGCTCGCGCAGGTGGTGGGTGCGGACCCGCCTGACGGGGGTGGTGCCGGCGGCAGGTCCGCTGCCGTACGGCGCGGCGGTCTCGTCGGACTGGCTCATCGTGGGCTCCTTGCGCGTCGTCGCGGCTCCCGGTGGAGTCCACGCAACGTCTCCAGGCTAGTCAGGTCAGAGGGTCAGCGAGCCTGTGTCGCTGGTCACTACCGGTCCAGCTCCTCGAGCAGGCCACCGAACGCGATCTCGTCGTCGGCGGTGCCGGTGTGGGGCGCGGCGAACCACGCGGCGTACTCGCTGATCTCGTCGAGCCGCCACTCGAGGTCGAACAGCTCGACCATCTCGGGGTCGACGGCGGTCGGCGAGCCAGCGGCCAGGAGGGTGCGCAGGTCGAGCTCGGCCGGGGCCAGCGTGAGCGACTCCCAGTCGACGAGCAGCCGACCCTGGGGCGTCAGCAGCTGGTTCCCGCTGTCCGGCTCGCCGTGGGTGGCGACCCAGGCACGGCTGCGGGCGGCGCCGGCGAGGTGGTGATAGCGCCGGGTCCATCGCTCGAGGTCGGCGAGGTGGGCTCGTACGGCGTCGCGGGCCGGGGCGGCGAACGGCCCCGGCCCCCAGTCCTGGCGCGCCAGGGCCGCGACGGTCTCGGCGAAGTCCGGACCGACGCGGGGGAGCCAGGGCGGAAGTCCGGGCGGCGGCTCGGCTGCGTGGAGCCGGCCGAGCGCGGCGGTCGTCCAGACGACGTCCAGCGGGCCGTCCGGGCTGCCCTGGCGCCACGGC
>NZ_DATAVI010000069.1:0-4713 GCF_036267815.1 Nocardioides sp.
CAGTACTGGGCTTGGCGAATGCGCCCGCGCGAGCGACGCAGCCGTGCTGCCTATTCTCGACGCTCTCCAGGAGTTGGTGACGGTCCTGCCGGGGCGCCGCGACGCAGGGGCGTTCCTGGAATTGGCCGCCGACCTCGCCGAACGGACGGGCCGCACGATCGATCTGCCGTCTGAGTTCCGTGAACTGGCATCAGGGAAGTCGTCATCGATGCTTGCCAAGGCCACCCGACGGCTCCTCAAGGCCTGACCGTCGCCGCGGGCTGCGCCTACAGTGGGTGCATGTCCGTGAGCGAGGCGGAGGCCTTCGAGGCGGGGATGTCCCTGTCCGTGGATGCGCGTCGCCGGCTGGCCATCCGGCTGCTTGCGTCGGTGAATCCGGACGGGGCCTTCGATCAGGCGGCGGAGTCGTGGCTGCGTACTGAGGTTGTTGCGGCGTACGACGCCCTGAAGGCTGACCCGTCGCGCGGCATTCCCGCTGAGGGACTGCGCGCAGAGTTCGAAGCCAAGTGGGCAGCTCGTTCATGACGGGCCAGTGCGCCCGTCGCGTAGAATGACGCTCATGTCCTCCGGAATCGATGAGATCACGCAGCTGGCGTTGACGCTCCCGGTGGATCAGCGCGCTCAGGTCGCGAACGTACTGTTGGCCAGCCTCGACGACACGGCCGATTCGGCCGAGGTCCACGAGGCGTGGACGGCGGAGATCAAGTCTCGGGTCGACGACATCACCAGCGGTCGGGTGCAGACCCTTTCGCGTGACGAGGTCAAGGCTCAACTCGCGGCAGACCGTGCCGCGAGGCAGCAGTGACGCTTGACGTCCGGTACCACCCCGAGGCTCTGGCCGAGCTCCGCGCCGAGGTGACTTGGTACGAGGACCGCGGCGCGGGCCTCGGCAGCCGGTTCGAAGCGGCCGCCGACGAGACCGTCGACACCGTCCTCGGATGGCCGGAGTCCGGAGCGGTCTGGCCAGGTTGGGACAGCATCCCCGCGGTCAGGTCGCGTCGCGTAGCCGGGTTCCCTTTCCGCCTCGCGTATCTCGTCCAGCCCTCCGAGATTGTCGTGATCGCGTTCGCACACGACAAGCGGCTGCCCGGCTACTGGCGAGAGCGGGTCAGCGAGTGACCGTGCGTGGCAAAAACGTGGCGGCAGAGTCGTCAGGGCCCGTCGGCGTCCAACGCCCACAAACACGTTCGCGCAGGTCAGCCGCATAGCGCCGTCATCGACCAACAACAGCCGCTGAGCGTGCCACGCTTCCCCTGGTACTACTGAGCGGGCACGTTTCCGCAGGTCATCAGAGCCCTAATGCACCTCCGTGGGTGGCAGATGCGAGGCAAGAACTCGGTGCTGAGCAGGAAGCGCTGGGTCGCCACCGAGGAGTCACATGTCCGACGAAGCGGCCGAAGCGGCTGCCGAGGACTGGCTCAGCTCTGAGGCCGGTGCCGCCTACGACGCGCTGAGGGCGGATCGGTCGTGCGCGACGGAGGACCGCGGCCCTGGCGGAGGCGCTACGGAACCTGTGACGGCTCGGGCTCGGGGTCGGGGTCGGGGGCTGGGCCCGCACCGACGACGGGGGGATGAGCATGCGCCGCGTGCGCGCCCTCCTCGTCGGAGTGGGTGAGGGTGAGGTAGCCGACGAGCACCGCGAAGACCACCAGGCCCAGGCCGGTGACGACCCCGGTCGTCCAGCCGAGGCCTCCGTGGAGGGGCTTGACCGCGAGGCCGTCGGCGACGCTCGCACCCAAGGGCCTGGTCAGCGAGTAGGCCGCCCAGAAGCACATCACCGCGCCCGCGCCGAGGCGCCAGGCGACCAGCGGGACGAGCATCAGTCCCGCGAACAGCACGACCGACCACCAGTAGCCCAGGTGCAGGTTGGTGGCCGTGGTGTCGCCGAGGGCGGTGCCGAAGCCGAACGTGAGCAGCACCGTGCCCCAGTAGAAGCGCTCGCGGCGACTCGTCACGATCGAGTGCACCGACAGGGTCCCCTCCGAGCGCCGCCACCACGTGAGCAGTGCGCACAGGAGCACCAGGTAGACCGTCGAGTCGACGTAGTACGGCGACCCGAGTGCCACGTGTGGACCGTCGGCGATCATCGTGCCGAAGACCGCGACCATCAGCACGGCCACCCAGTACCGCACCGGGTGGTATGCCGTGGCCCGCAGCTGCCAGCGGAGCACGAGGAAGAACCCGCCGACCCCGATCACCCCGGCCGCCGCGATGTTCCACGTGCCCAGGAAGTCCGACGCGGTCTCGCCGATGCCGGTCGTCAGCAGCTTGATCACCCAGAACATGACGAACACCTCCGGCACCTTCGGTGCCGGAAAGGTGCGTGCGGAGACAGCCATGTCCGCGACGCTAGGCGGCCAACCTGACCGGAACCTGACCGCTCGGCGGACCGCTGCGTGCCGCCGTCAACCGCGGGTGAAGCCGGTCATCTCCTCGTACAGCGCGAGCCGCTTGGACTTCAGGGTCCCCGGCAGGTACTTCGCGGTCCAGCCGTCGTCCTCGGCCAGGAAGATGCTCGCGTCACGCTCGGCCTCGGGCTCGTTCGCGGTGACCTCGGTGACGCTGCGGAAGTAGTAGTGGTTCCAGATGCGGTTGAACTCCGTGAGGTAGATGTCGGCCGTGCGCCGGTCCCCGCGGATCACCACCATGTTCTCGTCGTTGGTCACCGTCGAGGCGTTGCTGAAGTTGGCCGACCCGGTGATCACGATCGGGTCGTCGCCGAGCGGGTCGACCACCATGAACTTCGAGTGCACGTAGTTGACGTAGGTGGTGATGCCGAGCAGTCCGGCGTTCGTCTCCTGCGCCCACTGGTAGACCGGGTTCTGGAGGTAGGAGCCCCAGGCCTCATAGACGTTGTTGGTCGAGTTGAGCTTGACGAACGCCGTCGGGTTCTTCGCGGCCGGCTCGTCGCGTGTCTCGAGGAGCATGAAGACGATGGCGCTCTGCGACGTGTGGGTCTTCAGCAGGTCCTTGAACTTCTCGTCGACCCCGAACGCGAACGTGATGCACCCTTCCTGCTCGGCGCCGGCGAGCAGCGCGGCGTACGAGTCGAGGACGGTGCCGGCCGCGCGGGGACTGAAGATCGGCGTCGCACCGGCGGCGACCGTGCGCAGGTCGCCGGGCACCGGTGAGAGCTGCTCGACCGCGGCCTCGAAGGCCTTGTTGGCCGCACTGCTCACCGACGAGCTGTCACCGGTCCTGCCGCCGGGATCTGTCGAGAGCAGGTTCCAGTAGGCGAGGTACGACGCCGCGAGCACCGGGTCGCGCAGCCAGTCGCCCACGTTCGTCTGGCCGGCGATGCCGCTGCGGGTCAGGTTGGTCGACCCGGTCCACACCTCCGTGGGCCCGGACGCGCCCGCGGGGACGTGGACCATGAACTTGTTGTGCGCGATCGCCGACTTCCGCGCCTCGCGCTGCACCACGTGGTCCAGCGGGAAGCCGGACGTCGTCAGGGTCTGCTGGTTCTCGTCGCGCGGCGAGCCCTTGCCGTCGGCCTCGTTCTGCTTCATGTCGATGACGAGCCGGACGTCGACGCCGCGATCCAGTGCGCTCTTCAAGGCGTCGGCGGCGGGCTCGTAGCTGAACTCGTAGAAGCAGCCGAGCAGCCGGTCGCCGGGCTGGGTGTCGTCGATGAAGCGCAGCAGGGAGGTTCCGAGGTCGCGGCTCAGCCACGCCAGCGCGGCGGCCTGCGTCGCCGGGTCGAGCTGGTCGATCGGGGTGTCGCCGAAGGTGTCGGTGTAGTACTGGCTGCTCGCCACGCCGCGGTTGAAGTAGACGTCGTGCCACTCACCCGACAGCGGCTCGGTCCGGACCGTGAGCGTCACCGAGGAGGTCGACCGGTCGAGGTCGGACGGCGTCCCCTTGAGGGGGTGGAACTCGTAGCGGTACTTGCTGTCCGGCTGACAGGTGAAGTCGTCCCACACGAAGCTCTGCACGGGTTGGTCGTGCGTGCTGACCCGGGTGTCCGGCGTAGGCGCCGGCATCAGCGACTTGAAGACCTTGAAGCCCGGCATCCACTCGGTGACACCCGCGGCGAGGTCGTGGCGGCGTACGGCGTACCCGAGCAGGCCGTCCTTGGTCTCGTCGCTGGCGACCATCCCGAACGACACCGTGTTGGTGCCGGTGACGGCGTACACCCGGTCGGGTGCTGTTGCGTGCGATCTGAAGCGCATGGCGCCCCCTCCCCGTCTCCTCGACGGTAGGCGTCGCCCGATCCCGTGTCGTCACTCCGGAGACGGACGCCACGAGGCGGGAATGCCACCCAGCGCGGGTAGGTTGGCGACACGTGACGACCGCGGCCTCCCCTCGTGCCTCCCGCGCTGACGTGGGCCTGCGCAGCGAGCGCGGCCCGATCCTCCTGGCCGTGATGCTCAGCACCGGCCTGTTCGCGATCGACTCGACGATCCTGGCGACGGCGGTGCCGTCGATCGTCGACGACCTCGGCGGCTTCACGTCGTTCCCGTGGCTGTTCTCGATCTACCTGCTGGCGCAGGCCGTCTCGGTCCCGATCTACGGCAAGCTGGCGGACCTGTACGGCCGCAAGCCGCTGATGCTCCTGGGGGTCGGCCTGTTCCTGGTCGGCTCGCTGCTGTGCGGCCTGGCGTGGAGCATGCCGACCCTGATCGTGTTCCGGCTGGTCCAGGGGCTCGGTGCGGGTGCGATCGGACCGATCGGGATGACCATCCTGGGCGACATCTACTCGCTCCAGGAGCG
>NZ_DATAVI010000070.1:0-16155 GCF_036267815.1 Nocardioides sp.
CGGCTGACCCGCGAGCTGTCGCTGCGCGTGCCCCTGCTCTCCGCGGCGATGGACACCGTCACCGAGGCCCGCATGGCCATCGCGATGGCCCGTCAGGGTGGGCTCGGGGTGCTGCACCGCAACCTGTCGATCGAGGACCAGGCTCGCCAGGTCGACCTGGTCAAGCGCACCCAGACCGGGCTGATCCCCAACCCGGTGACCATCGGGCCCGACGCCACCCTGGAGCAGCTCGACGCGGTGTGCGGCGAGTACCGCATCTCCGGTTTGCCGGTCGTCGACAGCGACGAGCGACTGCTCGGCATCATCACCAACCGCGACCTGCGCTTCGTGCCCGTCGCCGACTGGGCCACGACCAAGGTGGACGAGGTGATGACCCACCTGCCGCTCATCACGGCGCCGGTGGGCATCAACCACGAAGACGCGACCGCGATCCTGCGTCAGCACAAGCGCGAGCGGTTGCCGCTCGTCGATGAGCGCGGGCGGCTGGCCGGGCTGATCACGGTCAAGGACTTCGTGAAGTCCGAGCAGTTCCCCGACGCGTCCAAGGACTCGCACGGCCGGCTCATGGTCGGCGCCGCGATCGGCTACTTCGGCGACGCCTGGCAGCGCGCGACCACCCTCGTCGAGGCCGGGGTCGACGTGCTCGTGGCCGACACCGCTCACGGTCACGTCCGGATGCTGTTGGAGATGGTCGAGCGGCTCAAGGCCGACCCGGCCACCCGCCACGTCCAAGTGATCGGCGGCAACGTCGCCACCCGCGACGGGGCGCAGGCCTTCGTCGACGCCGGCGCCGACGCCGTCAAGGTCGGTGTGGGCCCGGGATCGATCTGTACGACGCGCGTGGTCACCGGGGTCGGCGTACCCCAGATCAGCGCCGTCCACGCCGCCTCCCTCGCGGCCACGCCCGCGGGCGTCCCGGTGATCGCCGACGGCGGGCTGAAGCACTCCGGTGAGATCGCCAAGGCGATCGTCGCGGGCGCCGAGTCGGTGATGGTCGGCTCGCTGCTGGCGGGCTGCGAGGAGTCGCCGGGCGACCTCGTCTTCGTCAACGGCAAGCAGTACAAGTCCTACCGCGGCATGGGCTCGCTCGGCGCGATGTCGAGCCGCGGCAAGAAGTCCTACTCCAAGGACCGCTACTTCCAGGCCGAGGTCGCCAGCGACGACAAGATCGTCCCCGAGGGGATCGAGGGGCAGGTGGCCTACCGCGGCCCGCTGTCGGCCGTGGCCCACCAGCTGCTCGGCGGGCTGAGCCAGTCGATGTTCTACGTCGGGGCGCGCAGCATCGCCGAGCTGCGGGAGAAGGGCCGCTTCGTGCGGATCACCCAGGCCTCGCTCGCCGAGTCGCACCCCCACGACGTGCAGATGACCGTCGAGGCGCCCAACTACACCGGCCGCTAGGCAGGCCGCTGCGGCTACCGCATCGAGCGGAGCAGCTCGAGGGCAGCCCGCCCGTAGGCCCTCGCGACGTCGACGTCGACGAACCGGCACTCGGTGTCGCCGATCAGCATCGACACGGCGTAGCCGGGCGTCTCGCCGGGCAGGTGCTCCAGGCCGATGAAGGCCTCACCGAGCAGCTCCCGGAGCTGCTCCTCGCGCGGGAGCCAGAGCGCCTCGGAGGCGGCGAGCATGTCCATCGCCCACTCCGTGGTGCCGTTGAAGGCGAGCAGCTTCTTGTCGAACGCCATGGTGCGGGTCTCGATCACCATGTCGCTGATCACGAACTCCAGGGCGTCCAGTCCCTTGTCCGGAATGACGAACCAGTCGCCCTTGGCCGGCGTCCAGCCCAGGCCGGCGCTGCGCAGCTCCGCGGCCAGCTCTCGGGAGATCACCGCCCCAGTGTCCTCGGCATCTCGCGGGAGGCGGCGGCGCTAGGGTCGGCGGCGTGTCCCCGCTCGTGCTCCAGGAGATCCGGCGCTACCCGGTCAAGGCCATGGGTGGAGAGTCGCTGGAGTCCGTCGAGCTCGACGTCCGGGGGCTGGCCGGCGACCGGGCGTACGCCGTGGTGGACGGCGACGGGAGGCTCGCGTCCGGCAAGCACTCACGCCGCTTCCGGCGTCGCGACCAGGTCTTCGAGTTCGCCTCGCGGTCGGCGGCTGGCGGCGTCCGGGTCAGCGGACGCGGGCACGACTGGCCGGTGCCGAGCGCCGAGCTCGACGGCTTCCTGAGCGAGGCGATGGGCGACGACGTGCGCGTGCTGCCCGAGACCTCGACGCCGTACTTCGACGCCGGCGCGGTCTCGTTGGTCGGCACGGCGTCTCTGGCATGGTGCCGCGAGCACCTCGACGTCGACGCCGACCGGCGGCGCATCCGGCCCAACCTGGTGGTCGAGACCGACGAGGCGTTCGTCGAGGAGTCCTGGACAGGTCAGGTCGCGGTGGGGGCGGCCCGGCTGAGGCCGGTGCAGCGGATCGAGCGCTGCCGGATGATCGACATCGCCCAGGAGGGCCTGCCCGGCGACGGCCGCTGGCTCAAGGCGTTGACCCTGGACCGCGAGATGTCGCTCGGCGTCTACCTCGACGTCGTCCGACCCGGCCGGATCGCCGTCGGCGACCAGGTCGATCCTGCTACAGGAACCGGCTGACCGTCCGGCCGCCGGCGTGCGGGCCGTGCGCGACCGGAGGTCCCCACTGGACCAGCGGACGGCGCCAGACGAGGTGTCCACGAGCGTCGCCCGCGCCGACCAGGACGCCATCGACGGTCGAGGCGAGGACCGGGCTGGCGGTCTCCGAGGGAACCACATGAGGCACCCCGCGGCCGCGCCGCCACCGCTGCCCGTGGTCGGGAAGCCAGCGGACGGCCAGCGCGCCGGAGGTGTCGACGGCGGCCAGCCAGGTGCGTCCGCTGTCGTCGCTGCTCAGGGCCGGCGAGGAGTAGGGCGACCACGATCCGGGGATCCGGTCGCCGTTCGACCAGCCGCGGTCTCCCGGCCGCGAGGAGCGCACGGTCAGCCGGCCACGGTCGCCCACGCTGGCCAGCCAGAGCCGGCCGTCGGGGCCGTCGACGAGAGCCGGGGTCGAGGTCACCGACCAGGAGTGCCGGTCGACGGCCCGGAACCCGGACCAGCGCCGGCCCGAGGCCGAGGCATGCTGCACGAGGAGTCGGCCGGCGTGGGTGACGGCGGCCAGCCAGAGCCGGCCGTGCACGTCGGTGGCCACGGTGGGCGCTGCCTGGGTCGACCACGAGCCCCTGCGTCCGAGGCGGCGGACGGGGCTCATCCGGTCGGACCGGGCCCCTGCCGTGTGCCGCTCGAGCAGGGTCCCGTGCGGGCCGACCGCGAGCAGGCGCACCCCGCCGATGCCGTACGGCGCGAGGACGGGCGAGGAGGTCTGCGAGCCGGCAAGGGCTGACCGCGGACGGCTGAAGACCGGGCGCGAGACGCCGGTGTGCGTCGTCCGGACGCGGCCGTCCGTGCCGACTCCCGCGATCCAGACGCGGCCCTGGCCGTCGGTCAGGATCGCCGGCGCCGCGGTGGTGGTCCAGACGCCCTTGGCGCCGAGCCGGGTCGAGTGGCCCGAGGGACGGCGGACGACGAGGTCGCCGGCGGCGGTCGTGTGCGCCGACCACGAGCCGTCGTGGGCGTCGGTGGCGGCAACCGCGGACCGGGTGGAGCCGAGTCCGGCGGCCGGGGCCAGGTCGCGCAGGTGCAGGTAGGTGAACGTCGAGGTGGGCACGGTGCGCACGTCGTACGCCCCGGCGACCTCGTAGTTGTACTCCTCGACGGTGACGGTGCCGTCGCCGACCGCCTCGACCCAGGCGACATGTCCCTTGGCGCCGTGGTCGGTCTGCGCCACGGCCCCCACGGCGGGGACACCGTCGACGAGGTAGCCGAGCTCGCTGGCGGCGCGGTCCCAGTGCGCGGCGTTGCCCCAGTGGACGCCGCCGAAGTGGTTCTCGAAGTCCGCGAGGCCGTTGGTCATCCGGAGCCGCCAGGCGACGAAGCTGGTGCAGTTGCGCAGGGCGAAGCCCCACGGGTCGCCGAAGCTGCCGTTGTAGAACCAGATGTGCTTGGCGCACGCGCGCGGAGTCGGCTTGCCCGGCTTGCCCTGACCGGGCTGACCCGGGTGCGTCTGCTTCGGAGTGTGCGGCTTCCCGGGCCCGTTCTGCGTGCCCTGGCCGTTCTGGGTGCCGGGCGGCTTCGGCGGCTTCGGCGGCTTCGGAACGAGGGGGCACTTGCCCAGGCCGGCATAGGGGTAGTCGTCACCGTCGGCGTACGACGACGACATCGGCACAAGGCACGCCAGACTCACCACGACGGCCCCGAGTAGGCCTCCGACGAGTCGGCGGCCGTGCCGACTCCCATAGGGGAGTGGCATTGGAGGCTCCGTTCTCAGTGGCGACTCCAAGGTGACATGCAGCAGGCGCACCCGCAGGAGAACACCGGAGCCTTTACCCGACCCGGAGTGTGAGCCCGACGACACCACCGGAGCCCGAGCCGGCGCCGATACGCTGAGCGCGTGATCGACATCGAGATCGGGCGCTCCAAGCGCGGACGCCGGGCCTACTCCTTCGACGACATCGCGATCGTCCCGAGCCGGCGCACGCGCGACCCCGAAGAGGTCAGCGTCGCCTGGCAGATCGACGCCTACCGCTTCGAGCTGCCGATCGTGGCCGCCCCGATGGACTCGGTGATGTCGCCCGAGACCGCCATCGCGCTCGGCCGGCACGGCGGTCTGGGCGTGCTGAACCTCGAGGGCCTGTGGACCCGGTTCGACGACCCCTCGGGAGTGCTGGCCGAGATCGGCGAGCTGGACGCGGCCACGGCGGTCCGCAGGATGCAGCAGATGTACGCCGAGCCGGTCAAGGCCGAGCTGATCACCGCCCGCCTGCACCAGATGCGCGAAGCGGGGGTGACCGTGGCCGGCTCGCTCAGTCCTCAGCGCACCAAGGAGTTCGCCAAGGCCGTCGTCGACGCCGGGGTCGACATGTTCGTGATCCGGGGCACGACGGTCAGTGCCGAGCACGTCAGCGCGCAGTCCGAGCCGCTGAACCTCAAGGAGTTCATCTACGAGCTGGACGTCCCGGTGATCGTCGGCGGCTGCGCGACGTACCAGGCCGCCCTGCATCTGATGCGCACGGGCGCGGCGGGAGTGCTGGTCGGCTTCGGGGGCGGGGCTGCGCACACGACCCGCACCGTCCTCGGCGTGGCGGTGCCGATGGCCAGTGCGGTGGCCGACGTCGCGGGCGCGCGCCGTGACTACCTCGACGAGTCGGGCGGTCGCTACGTCCACGTCATCGCGGACGGCTCGATCGGGCGCAGCGGCGACATCGCCAAGGCGATCGCGTGCGGTGCCGACGCGGTGATGATCGGCTCGCCGTTCGCCCGGGCGAGCGACGCGCCCGGGCGCGGCTTCCACTGGGGTGCCGAGGCGCATCACGCCGAGCTGCCGCGGGGCGAGCGCGTCGCGATCGGCTCGGTGGGCACCCTGGCGGAGATCCTGTTCGGGCCCTCGCGGGTCGCCGACGGCACGATGAACCTGATCGGCGCCCTGCGCCGGGCCATGGCCACGACCGGCTACACCGAGCTCAAGGAGTTCCAGCGCATCGAGGTCGTCGTCTCCTGAATACTCCGGCGGTCCCGGTCGGGCATGTACGTGGGAGCGCTCTGCCTCCTCCTAGCGAATGAGACCGGCCGCCGCTGCCGGGGCCGTGCGCGTGACCGCTCGGGAGAGCGCCGCGACGGGCAGCGGTCAACCAGGGAGATGCGATGACCATTGCCGCACACGCGCCACGGATGGTGACCACCGACTGGGGATGGGCACCGCCGCCTGCCCCCCGTGCCCTGCCTGACGAGCTCAGGCACCTCACGGATCGCGAGCTCACCGTCCTGCTCGCGATGGCGACCGGCGCGACCAACGCCGAGATCGCCGCCGAGCTGTTCGTCTCCGTCGCCACCGTGAAGACGCACGTGGCGAGGATCCTGGCCAAGCTCGGCCTGCGCGACCGCACGCAGGCGGTCGTGTTCGCCTACGAGTCGCGCCTGGTCACCCCCCACTGACCCGCGAGGTGGGAGGAGTGGCGTGCCTCGCGGGAGTTTGCTACGGCGCCGCGTTGACGTCGAGCCGGTCGACGAGGTCGTGAAGCCGGGTGGCGCCGGTGGGCTGGTCGCCGGTCCTCGGCTCCCACCGGACGTCGTACCACGGGTCCAGGCGGTACCAGTCCAGGGCGCGGAGAAGCTCCTCGTCGCTCACCCCATACGACGTCGCGACCGCCTCCGCGACCGGCTCCGGTGCGCCGTAGAGAGGCCAGGCGAGGTCGATGGCGGGGTCGCCCACGCCGGCTCGCGCCCAGTCCACGACCCCGGCGAGGCCACCCGGCCCGATCACGAGGTGTCTCGGGGCGAGCTCCCCGTGCACCAGGCCGGCGGGGGCTCGCACCGCGACGCGGCGCAGCAGGTCCTGAGCGCGTGTCTGATGAGTCTCCGGCAGCAGCGGCAGGACGACGTGGAACATCCGCTCGAGGTCGCGGAGCAGACGCGCCCGGGTGGCGGTCTCGTCGGGGATCCCCGTGCCGGCGTACGCCGAGACGGGCACGTCGTGCAGCGCCCTCAGGAACCCTCCGAGGCGACGCCCGTCCTCGGTCGTGAGGTCCGCGGTGGCGGCCGTCGCGCCCGGTAGCCAGTGGTGCCGCACCCGCAGCGGCTCCTCGTCCAGGAGGATCGTGTCGGGGACCTCGAGCGGCACCAGCGGCGCCAGCAGGGGGAGCAGCGACGCCTCCGCCACCAGGCCCGTGCCGACGCCCCGGAACCGCGGCACCCGGTCGAGCCAGCGTCCCTCGACCAGCGTGGTCAGGCTGCGTCGGCCCTGGTACGGCTCGCCGTGATCGGCCGCACGCTCCCTGACCCAGTCGCCGAAGAGCGCGCGGGTGTCGGGCATGAACGGGACCTCCGCATCCGACAGTCCGTCGAGGAGGCGCTCGAGACTCAGCCACGCGCCGTACGCCACCTCCTCCGGCTGGGGGGTGATCTCACCGTCCCAGGTCGTGAGGTAGCGGAAGGCGTGGTAGCGGGTGCTCTGGTCGGCGTAGTCGGCCTCGCCCAGGGTCACCAGCTCGCTGGTGACGCCGAGCTCCTCGGCCAGCTCACGGCGGGCGCCCTCCAGGGGGTCCTCGCCGTCCAGGACGACGCCCCCGGCGGTGAAGTCCCAGTAGGCCGGGTAGACGTCCTTGATCGGTGTGCGCCGGTGCACGTAGACGCGCCCGTAGGAGTCGCGGACGAGGATCCCGGTGGCGGCGTGGCGGAGGTTCTGGGCGCGCATCTGCGACCGAGGGGCGCTCCCGTCGGGACGTCCCCCGTCGTCGTAGAGTGCGACGACCTCTTCGTCCACGGGGTCCATGTAACCGCAAGGACGAGCCTCAGTTCTCGACAAGCCCCGGACTCGTGTCGCCGTGCGGGTTCAGCCCGTTGACCGCGAGCCGGGTCATCTGGAGCGCCTCCAGCAGGCGCGCGCGGTCGCCGACGCCGTGGCGCAGGGCGCTGCGGACCCGCAGCACGCGGATCGGATGGCCGGGGGAGTACTCGTTCCACCATGTCGGGATGTACGCCGCGCGGGTCACCGAGAAGCTGCCGGCCGCGTCCTGGCTGAACGTGAAGCGCACGCTGATGCCCTCGTAGGCGCGGGGGTAGGCAGGGTCGCTCTGGGCCACCATGTTGCCCATGCCGTAGACGACCCACTTGCCGTTCACCTTGGTGATCGGCTGGACGACGTGGGCGTGCTCGGCGAACACCAGGTCGATGTAGGGACTCGCGGCCAGCCGTCGTACCAGCGCGACCTGCTCGGGGTTGGGGAGGCGGGAGTACTCCGTGCCGCCGTGGTACTGCACGAGCACGATGTCGGCGCCGGCCTCCTTGGCCGCCTTGGCCTGCGCGATCAGGTTGCGCGCGTCCCACATCGACACCGCCCAGCGCTGATCGGGAGGCAGCGTGAACCCGTTGAGCGAGTACGTGCCGCCGATGATCGCGACCTTGATCCCTTGCGAGGTCGTCAGGACCACCGGACGGCGTCGCTCGGCCTCGGTGCGGAAGGTGCCGACGTAGCGCACGCCGGCCCGCTTGAGCAGCGTGTCGGTGTGGATGAGCCCGCTCACGCCTTGGTCGATGCTGTGGTTGGAGTCGGTGGTGCAGGCGTCCCACCCCATCGAGGCGATCCAGGGCGCGACCTCCGGTGGCGCGGCGAACACCGGGTAGCTGGACAGGTGCGCGTCGTCGGTGGCGAGGGGCACCTCCTCGTGGCAGATGGCGATGTCGGCGTTCTCCACCAGCGGCTTCACCGCCGCGAGCATCGGGTCGAAGTCGAAGCGCTCGTGCAGACCGCGGTCGACGGCGTCCTCGTGCGCGCTCTCCCAGACGGTGTCGTGCCAGAGCAGGTCGCCGCTCATGACCACGGTGACCTTGCGCGAGCCGTCGGGCGTGGCCGGTGTCGTGGCCGTTGTCGGCGTCGTCGGGGTGGCGCCGTCCGTGGGCTGCGTCGCTCCGCTCACCGAGGGCCTCACCAGGGGCGGCTCGGGCGAGGGCGTGTCCGAGCGGCCGGCATGGCCCGGGATCGTCGGTCCGGCGCGCTCGCTGCGGATCTCACCGGACTGGAGCGCATACGCGGCGGTCAGGGACACGGTCATCAGCAGACCCAGGACTCCGACCCGCGCGAGACGGCGCACCATGCCCCCCTGGCTTCTTGAGAGGATCGTCTCGTGTCTGCCCCGTCGAGCGCCCTGTCCCCTCGTGCCCGTGACGGCGCGATCGGCGAACTTAGCATGACGGCCACCGAAGGCCCAGTGGACGTCCTCATCGTGGGCGGGGGCGTCGTCGGCACCGGGGCGGCCCTCGACGCCGTCTCACGCGGCCTGTCGGTGGGGCTGCTGGAGCAGCGCGACCTGGCCAGCGGGACGTCGTCGCGGTCCAGCAAGCTGGTGCACGGCGGGCTGCGGTATCTGGAGATGTTCGACTTCGGGCTCGTCCGCGAGGCGCTGGAGGAGCGGGGGCTGCTGCTGACCCGGCTGGCGCCCCACCTCGTCCGGCCGGTGCCGTTCCTCTACCCGCTGCACCGCACCGTCGAGCGGCCCTACGTGGGCGCCGGGCTGGCGCTGTACGACGTACTCGCCATGGCCGGCAAGTACGAGATGGGCCTGCCCAAGCACAAGCACCTCTTCCGCAGGCAGGTGGCCCGGATCGCCCCGGACCTGCGCACCGACGACCTGAGCGGTGCGGTGCGCTACTACGACTGCCAGGTGGACGACGCACGCCTGGTCGTGACGCTGGCCCGCACCGCCGCCCACCACGGGGCGCTGGTCGCGACCCGCACCCGGGTCACCGGCTTCCTGCGGGGGGAGTCACGCGTGGTGGGGGTCCGCGCCACTGACCTGGAGTCGGGCCAGGAGCTGGAGATCCACGCCCGCGCGGTCGTCAACGCGACCGGCGTCTGGACCGACGACGTGGAGGGCCTGTTGGGCGGCACCCCGACGCTCAACGTCGAGGCCAGCAAGGGGATCCACCTGGTCGTGCCACGCGACCGGATCCGCTCCGAGTGCGGCTTCATCACCAAGACCGAGAAGTCGGTGCTCTTCGTGATCCCCTGGGGTCGGCACTGGATCATCGGCACCACCGACACCGCCTGGGACCTCGACCTCGCCCACCCGGCCGCGTCACGCACCGACATCGACTACCTCCTGCACCACGTCAACACGATGCTCAAGGTGCCGCTGGACCACGACGACGTCGAGGGCGTCTACGCCGGGCTCCGGCCGCTGCTCGCGGGCAAGCCGGGCCGTGGCGTGGGGTCTGGTGGCGAGGGCGAGGCGCGGTCGGCGACCACCAAGGTCTCCCGTGAGCACACCGTGGTCAGCCCTGCGCCCGGCCTGGTCCTGATCGCCGGCGGCAAGCTCACGACGTACCGGGTGATGGCGCGCGACGCGGTCGACGTGGCGGTGCGGGGATGGGCCGGGGTCGCGCCCTCGCAGACCGAACGGGTGCCGCTCCTCGGAGCCGAGGGCTTCCTCACCCGCACCAACCAGCGGGTTGCCCTGAGCCGACGCTCGGGGCTCGAGGTGGGCCGGATCGACCATCTGCTCGGGAGGTACGGCGGGCTGCTCGACGAGGTGCTGGCGCTGGTCGCGGCGCGTCCTGACCTCGGCGAGCCCCTGCCGGGAGCAGAGGACTACCTCTGCGCCGAGATCGTCTACGCCGTCAGCCACGAGGGCGCACGACACCTCGACGACGTGTTGGCCCGCCGTACCCGGATCTCCATCGAGACCTTCGACCGGGGCACGGTCGCGGTGACAGCGGCGGCCGACCTGATGGCCGCCGAGCTCGGCTGGGACGCCGCGCGGCGCGACGACGAGGTCGACCACTACCTGCGCCGGGTCGAGGCCGAGCGGCAGTCGCAGGAGAAGCTGACCGACCAGGAGGCCGACGAGGCCCGGGTCAGCGCCCCCGACATCGTCTGACCCCGACCCCTCACCTCCTGCTGCGGCGCTGCTGCAGCGTCGCAGCCAAATCCCCCGCTGAAGCGGGGGAGTTGGCACTTATTGGCCGCTGCAACCCCCAAGAAGTGTCAAGAGCCCCGCGTAAGCGGGGGTTCGTGTGACTGGTGTGACCAGCGCGAGGGGTGGGTGGGGCGGGAGCTTGGCATCAGCGAGGTGGCCACGGCGTACGGCGTGCGGCCGAGGGGGCCGCCGAGGCCCCTGCGACGGCGAGCGGCGGGTCTCTCAGCCCGCCTGCCGAGAGGTCCGTGTGGCATTGGTTACCGGGGGGTAGCCCAGGTGTCGCCGCCGACCTACGCTCGGGACATGAGCGACCGGAACCCGGCCACCGGACCCGTGGTGGAGGGCCCGCACGATCCCGAGCACGACCCGACCGCGTCGTACGCCCTGGATCGCGCGTACGTCGCCGACCTCACGCACCGCCTGGTGGCGACCTCCGGCCGCACCGAGGAGGTGCGCTCGCCGATCGGCGACCAACCGCTGGCCCACATCCCGCAGTCGACCGACGCCGACGTCGAGGAGGCGTTCCGGCGGGCTCGCGTGGCGCAGGGGTCCTGGGCGCGAACCCCGCTCGACGTCCGCGCCGACGCGCTGCTGCGGCTCCACGACCTGGTGCTCGACCGTCAGGCCGAGATCATCGACCTGATCTGTCTGGAGTCCGGGAAGGCTCGCAAGCACGCCTTCGACGAGCCGCTGCACATCGCGCTCACCGCCCGCTACTACGCGCGAACGGCGCACGAGCACCTCGACAGCCGGCGGGTCCGCGGCGTCTTCCCGCTGCTGACCCGGGTCGAGGTCAACCGCCTGCCCAAGGGCGTGGTCGGCGTGATCTCGCCGTGGAACTACCCCTTCACCATGGCGCTGTGCGACGGCCTGCCGGCCCTGCTCGCGGGCAACGCGGTGGTCGCCAAGCCCGACGCGCAGACCATCTTGTCCGGGCTGTTCGCCGCCGCGCTGCTGGAGGAGGCCGGCTTCCCCGCCGACCTGTGGCAGGTCGTGGCCGGGCCCGGTCCGGAGGTCGGCCCCGCGGTCGTACGGCGTGCCGACCACGTCTGCTTCACCGGGTCGACCGCCACGGGACGCCAGGTGGCCCAGGGCTGCGCGGAGCGCCTGATCGGCTGCTCGCTGGAGCTCGGCGGCAAGAACCCGATCCTGGTCCTGCGCGACGCCGACCTGGAGAGGGCCGCCGAGGGTGCCGTCCGCGCGGCGTTCTCGAACGCCGGTCAGCTGTGCGTCTCGATGGAGCGGATGTTCGTCGCCGACCAGGTCTACGACCGGTTCCTGGAGCGGTTCGTCGCGCGCACCGAGGCGATGACCCTGGGCGCGACCCTCGACTGGGGCAACGACATGGGGTCCCTGGTCAGCCGCCGGCAGCTCGAGGTCGTCACGGCGCACGTCGACGACGCCGTGGCCAAAGGCGCCCGCGTGCTCACCGGCGGGCGGCCGCGCCCCGACCTGGGCCCGTTCTTCTACGAGCCGACGATCCTCGAGGGGGTCACCCCGGACATGACCTGCTTCGGCCAGGAGACCTTCGGACCGGTCGTCTCGGCCTACCGCTTCCACGACGAGGCCGACGCCGTCGCCCGGGCGAACGACGGCGAGTACGGCCTGAACGCCTCGATCTACAGCCGCGACGGCGGCCGGGCGCGCTCGCTGGCGCGGCAGATCCGCTGCGGCACGGTCAACGTCAACGAGGCCTTCGCCGCGACGTTCGCCAGCATCGAGGCGCCGATGGGTGGCATGCGGTCCTCGGGCCTGGGTCGCCGGCAGGGCAGCGAAGGCGTGCTGCGCTTCACCGAGACCCAGTCGGTCGCCACCCAGCGGGTGACCCGGGTCGCCCCGGCCCACGGCCTGTCCGACCAGACCTGGGGCAAGGCGATGACCCTGAGCCTGCGCGCGCTGAAGAAGCTCGGCCGGGCCTGAGCACCCCGCCATGAGCTCTCACCGGATGGCCGACTACGACGTCCTCGTCGTCGGCTCGGGCTTCGGCGGATCCGTCTCGGCCCTGCGGCTGACCGAGAAGGGATACCGCGTCGCGGTGCTCGAGGCCGGGGCGCGGTTCGAGGACGGCGACTTCGCCGCGACGTCGTTCGACACCCGGCGCTACCTCTTTCGGCCGGAGGTCGGTTGCTACGGCATCCAGCGCATCGACGCGCTCAAGGACTGCCTGATCCTCTCCGGGGCCGGGGTGGGCGGCGGCTCGCTGGTCTACGCCAACACCCTCTACGAGCCCCTCGAGCAGTTCTACGACGACCCGTCCTGGCGCCAGATCACCGACTGGCGGGCCGAGCTCGCGCCGTACTACGACCAGGCGAAGCGGATGCTCGGGGTCGCGGTGAACCCGCGCACGACGCCGTCCGACGAGGTGATGAAGCAGGTCGCCGACGACCTCGGCGTCGGCGAGACCTTCCACCCCACGCCCGTCGGGGTCTTCTTCGGCGGCCCGGGGGAGCAGCCCTCCGACGCCGTGGCCGACCCCTACTTCGGTGGGGCCGGGCCCGACCGCAACCCGTGCCGCCACTGCGGGGAGTGCATGACCGGCTGCCGGCACAACGCCAAGAACACCCTGGTCAAGAACTACCTCCACCTCGCCGAGCGGGCCGGGGCGCGGATCCTGCCGCTGACCACGGTCACCCGGATCGTGCCGCGGGAGGGCGCCGGCTACGACGTCCACGTGAGGTACACCAAGGACAAGCTCCGTCGTGCGGGGTCGACCCGCGTCCTGACCGCCGACCAGGTGGTGCTCGCGGCGTCGGCGCTGGGGACCCAGCGGCTGCTGCACCGGATGAAGGACGAGGGGCACCTGCCGGGTCTCTCAGACCGGCTGGGCCATCTCTCACGCACCAACTCCGAGTCGATCCTGGGCGCGATCGCGACCGACGCCTCGACCGACTACAGCCAGGGGGTGGCGATCACCTCGTCGTTCCACCCCGACGAGCACACGCACGTCGAGCCGGTGCGCTACGGCAAGGGCAGCAACGCGATGTCCCTGCTCCAGACGGTGCTCACCGACGGCGACCTGGGGCCACGCTGGCGGACCTGGCTCGCCGAGCTGTGGCGGCAGAGGGGAACGGTGCTCGACCTCTACGACATGCGGCACTGGTCGGAGCGCACGGTGATCGCGCTGGTCATGCAGAGCCGCGACAACTCGATCACGGTCTTCACCAAGGCGGGCCGGCTCGGGCGCCGGGTCCTCACCTCGCGGCAGGGTCACGGGGAGCCCAACCCCACCTGGATCCCGGTTGCCAACACGGTGGCGCGGCGGATGGCCGAGATCATGGGCGGGACGCCGGGCGGCACGGTCGGCGAGCCCTTCGGCATGCCGCTGACCGCCCACTTCATCGGCGGGTGCACGATCGGCGACTCCGCCGAGACCGGCGTGGTCGATGCCTACCAACGCGTCTACGGCCACCCCGGTCTGCACGTCGCGGACGGGTCGGCGATCTCGGCGAACCTGGGCGTCAACCCCGCCCTGACCATCACCGCCCAGGCCGAGCGGGCGATGGCGTTGTGGCCCAACCACGGCGAGGCCGACCCGCGGCCCGCGCTCGGCACGCCGTACCGGCAGGTCTCGGCGGTCGCCCCGGCCCACCCCGCCGTCCCCGAGAGCGCACCGGCGGCCCTGCGACTGCCGATCGTCTCCGTCTCCTGACGGTCCTTCGAACGCTCAAGGTCGACCCGTAACCCGGCGGGCGGCCGCTCGTTGCCACGTGCAGGCCCGCACTTTCCGAACTCCCTCCCTTGGTGTGGGCCCTGCCCGGCTGTCGCCAGAACCGGCGGACGGGCCGCAGAGCCCGGCCGCACTCCCTGGCGTGCCGGGCTCTGCCGGGTCACCACCGGGGCGCCGATAGGCTGCGGGCATGTCGGAGCACGACACCCACGACCTGGTCCTCGTCGTCGACTTCGGGGCGCAGTACGCGCAGCTGATCGCACGGCGGGTCAGGGAGGCACGGGTCTACTCCGAGATCGTGCCGCACACGACCCCGGTCGCCGAGCTCCTGGCGCGCAAGCCGGCCGCGATCATCCTCTCCGGCGGCCCGTCGTCGGTGTACGCCGCGGGAGCCCCCGGGGTCGATGCCTCGGTCTTCACCGCGGGCGTCCCGGTCTTCGGGATGTGCTACGGCTTCCAGCTGATGGCCCAGGGCATGGGCGGCGCGGTGTCGCCGACGGGTGCGCGGGAGTTCGGCCGTACGCCGGTCAAGGTCGACCGCCCCGGGGCGCTGCTGGCCGACCTCCCGGCAGACCACTCGGTGTGGATGTCGCACGGCGACTCGGTGATCGCGGCGCCCCCCGGCTTCGACGTCCTCGCCTCGACGAAGGCGACCCCCGTCGCGGCGTTCGAGGACACCGGACGCCGCCTGGCCGGCGTCCAGTGGCACCCCGAGGTGCTCCACACCGAGCACGGCCAGCAGGTGCTCGAGCACTTCCTCCACGACATCGCCGGCTGCCGTCCGACCTGGACGATGGTCAACATCGTCGACGAGCAGGTCGCGCAGATCTGCGAGCAGATCGGAGCCGGCCGTGCCATCTGCGCGCTCTCGGGCGGTGTCGACTCGGCGGTGGCGGCCGCGATCGTGCAGCGCGCCATCGGCGAGCGGCTCACCTGCGTCTACGTCGACCACGGGATGATGCGGTCGGGAGAGACCGAGCAGGTACGCCGAGACTTCGAGGCGGTCTTCGACTCCCTCGACGTGGTCGACGCCAGTGAGCAGTTCCTCGGCGCGCTGGAGGGCATCCACGACCCGGAGGAGAAGCGGAAGATCATCGGCCGCGAGTTCATCCGCACCTTCGAGTCCGCCGAGGTGCGGGTCTTCGCGGACCTGCCGAGCGGAGAGGCCGGCGGCGAGACGGCGTACCTCGTGCAGGGGACCCTGTATCCCGACGTCGTCGAGTCAGGCGGGGGAGCCGGCACGTCCACCATCAAGTCCCACCACAACGTCGGCGGTCTGCCCGACGACCTGCGGTTCGAGCTGGTCGAGCCGCTACGTGCCCTGTTCAAGGACGAGGTCCGCCAGGTCGGCGAGCAGCTCGGGCTGCCGCCCACGATGGTCTGGCGCCAGCCGTTCCCGGGGCCGGGGCTCGGGATCCGGATCATCGGCGAGGTCACGCGAGAGCGGCTCGACATCCTGCGCGCGGCCGACCTGATCGCCCGCGAGGAGCTGACCGCGGCGGGGCTCGACCGCGACATCTGGCAGTTCCCCGTGGTCCTGCTGGCCGACGTCCGCTCCGTCGGCGTCCAGGGAGACGGCCGCACCTACGGACATCCCGTCGTCCTGCGACCGGTCACCTCCGAGGACGCGATGACCGCCGACTGGGCGCGCCTGCCCTACGACCTGCTGGAGAAGATCTCCACCCGCATCACCAACGAGGTCGCCGAGGTCAACCGCGTCACCCTCGACATCACCTCGAAGCCCCCGGGGACCATCGAGTGGGAGTGAGCCACTCAGCGTGAGCCGGGTGGCGACTCTGCGCTTCCGCGCCCCTGCCAGTCCATGAGGTGAAGAGCCGTGGCCGTGACCACACCGAAGGCGGCATGGGGCAGCGCATCGGCCAGCCAGTCGGTGGGTGACCAGCTGCGCGGGTCGGTGACGTCCAAGACGGCCATGGGGGCATTGCCACCGGTCATCGCCAGGACTGCCGCCAGCGGGGCGCCGAGACGCCATGAGGGGTGCCATCGCGCCGACA
>NZ_DATAVI010000071.1:0-20200 GCF_036267815.1 Nocardioides sp.
ATGGTCGTGATCGACCCGTTCCACAACCGGATCGTGTTCCACGAGCCGGTGCCCGCGACCGTCGAGCCCCGGCCCGCCGAGGCCGCCGCGCCCATCGAGCTCGCCTACGAGCTGGGCTGCACCCCGGAGCGGGCCTTCGACACCTTCACCCGCGACCTCGGCGACTGGTGGGACCCGGCCTACGCGCCGGAGGGCCTGGTGCGCGCCGAGCTCGAGCCGCGGGTTGGCGGCGCGGTGGTCCACCACCTCGCCGACGGCACGACCTACCGCTGGGGCGAGGTGGTCGTCTGGGACCGGCCCGGTCACTACGCCCAGACCTTCACGCTGGCGCAGGACCCCGAGCACCCCAGCCGGCTCGACCTCTGGATCGAGCCGACGCCGGACGGCTGTCGGGTGCGGTTCGCCCACGGCGGCTGGAACCCCGGCAACGTCGCGGGCCGCGCCCGCTTCAGCGAGTGGCACGTGCTGCTCGACCGGTTCGCCGCCGCCGCCGAGAAGGCAGCCGCCGCGGACTAGGGCGGTCCAGGGTCGGGGCATGGCCGGGATCGAGCTGGGCTACCTCGGGGCCTGCGTCGGGCGGCCGTCGCCGGTGGCCCTGCCCTGGGAGGACGACGGCTCGGTCTGGCAGTCGGCCGACATGTGGGCCACGCCCGACCAGTCGCGGGAGTACCTCCTTGGCCTCTACCGCCGGGCGTGGCAGCCCAGCGACGAGTCCCTGGCCAGCCGGCCACTGCGACATCGTCCGCGAGCTCGTCGACGGGCCCCAGGTCCCGCGGAGTACGTCGGCCGGATCCAGGCCGCCGCGGACCCCTTTCGACCCTGACTGCAGCATCCACAGCGGCGTCACAGCATCGGCACGGAGCCGAGACAGCCACGTTCGGTCTGATCGGCGCAGCGTCGGCGATCCGCGCCGGCTCTTCGCACCGAGGAGTCTTCGATGCCCGTCCTGTCCCGACTGCGTCACCCCGGCCGGGCCGCCCTGCTGAACGGCGTCCTCGTCCTGGCGCTCGCCCTGGTCGGGCTGATGACCTACCGCGCCGTGGCGGTGGGCAGGACTCCGAGCGCCACCGCGTCCCGCACCACCACCGTCGACACGGGGACGGTGACCGCCACGGTGACCAGCAGCGGCAACATCGAGGCCGACCGGACCCTCGCGGTGGACTTCGAGGGCTCGGGTGGCACGGTCAAGGCGATCTACGTCAAGCCCGGCGACGAGGTGCGCCGGGGGCAGCGGCTGGCCACGGTCCTCGACACCTCGGCGCGTCAGGGGCTGGCATCCGCCCGGGTCCAGCTGGAGTCGGCCGAGGCCTCCTACGACTCGGCCGTGCAGGGACAGACGCCCGCGCAGCGCTCGGCCGACGAGGAGTCGGTCTCCGGCTCCCAGGTGTCGCTGCGCGGTGCCGAGCTCGCGTTGACCCAGGCCCGCCAGTCCGCCGCCCTGGACCGGCGTCAGCGGGGCGCGGCCGTCACCGCGGCGGAGCGCACGCTGCGGCAGGCCCGCTCGGCACAGCCGGTGGACCACACCGCCGTTCAGAGCGCGCGGTCGGCGCTGGCGACGGCGCGGCAGACCCGAGCCTCCACCAGCCTCGCGGACCGGCACCAGGTCCAGTCGCAGGAGCAGGCCCTGGCCTCGGCGCGACAGCAGCTCGCCAGCGCGAAGGCCACCGTTGCGGTGAACGAGCAGCCCGCGACCTCCTCGGCCGTCGCCCAGGCCCAGGCTCAGGTCGACAGTGCCCGGATCGGGGTCGAGCAGGCGCGCAGCACCCTGGACGAGGCGACCCTGAGGGCTCCCGAGGCCGGGCGCGTGGCCGCGGTCAACGGCACCGTCGGGCAGTCCTCGACCAGCTCCAGCGGCTCCAGCAGTGACAGCTCCTCGACCGCCACCGGGTTCGTCACCCTGGTGTCGGCGAGGACGCTCGAGGTCACCGCCGACGTGGCCGAGGCCGACATCAACGACGTCAAGGTCGGCCAGCCCGCGACGGTGACCATCTCGGCCGACGACAAGGAGCTGAAGGGCACGGTCGCCGAGGTGGCCGACACCTCGACCGTCACCAACAACGTCGTCGAGTACGCCGTGACCGTGCGGGTCGACCGGGGGAAGGGCGTGAAGCTGGGCCAGACCGCGCAGCTGGTCATCACCACCGGGGCGAAGCAGTCCGTCCTCCGGGTCTCGAGCTCGGCGCTGACCACCATCGGCAACACGACGACGGCCACCGTGCGGGCCGCGGACGGCACCACCACCACGCGCCAGGTCACGACCGGCCTCGAGGGAGACAGCTTCACCGAGATCCTGAGCGGGCTCCAGGCAGGCGACGTCGTGGTCCTGCCGCGGACCTCGACCACCGGCAGCACCGGCTTCTCCTTCCCGGCCGGCGGCGGCGCGGTCGTCGGCGGCGGCGGCTTCCGATGAGCACCGCCCATCCGGTCATCTCCATGCACGCCATCACCAAGGTCTACGGCACCGGCGACACCGAGGTGCGCGCCCTCGACGGCGTCGACCTCGCGGTCGAGGGCGGCGAGCACGTCGCGATCATGGGCGCGTCGGGCTCGGGGAAGTCGACGCTGATGAACATCATCGGCTGCCTCGACGTCGGCACGTCGGGTCGCTACCTGCTCGACGGGATCGACGTACGCCGGGTGGCGGAGTCGCGACTCGCGCTGGTCCGCAACCGCAAGATCGGGTTCGTCTTCCAGAGCTTCAACCTGGTCGCCCGCACGTCCGCGCTCCGCAACGTCGAGCTTCCCCTCGCCTACGCCGGCGTCCCACGAGGCGAGCGTCGGGAGCGCGCCATCGAGGCGCTGACCAGGGTCGGGCTGGCGGACCGGCTGGAGCACCAGCCCTCGGAGCTCTCCGGCGGTCAGCAGCAGCGGGTCGCGCTGGCCCGGGCCATCGTCACCCGACCCGCCCTGCTGCTGGCCGACGAGCCCACCGGCGCCCTCGACAGCCACAGCACCGCCGACGTGCTGGCGCTCTTCGACGAGCTGGCCGCCGAGGGCCGGACCATCCTGGTGATCACCCACGAGAGCGATGTCGCCGAGCATGCCCAGCGCATCGTGCGGATGGCTGATGGCCGGATCGTCTCCGACGCGCAGAGCGTCCAGGTGCCGGCATGAACGTCGCGGAGACCGCGAGGTTCGCCTGTCAGGGCGTGACCGCGAACAAGCCGCGCTCCGCCCTGACGACGCTTGGCGTCCTGATCGGGGTCGCAGCCGTGATCATCCTGGTCGCGGTCGGCACCGGCTCGAGCCGCAGCGTCTCGGAGCAGATCAGCAAGCTCGGCAGCAACACCCTCACCGTCCAGGCGTCCTCGACCGCGGCCGGCGGACGCGGCGGGCCCGGCGGCGGGTTCGCCCCGTTCGCCGGCCCCGCGAGCAGCTCCTCGGGCTCCACGACGTCGCAGACCGCCACGAAGACCCGCACTCCGCAGATCACGCTCTCCGACGCCCGGGCGATCGCCACCAGCAAGCAGGCCCCCGACGTGCTCGGTGTCGCACCGGTGGTGAACGCCTCCTCGGTGACCGCGACGTACGACGGCGCCTCCCACTCGGTCGGGACGACGACCGGGACCACCCCGGCGTACCTGCTCATCGACAACTCCTCCGTGCACTACGGCAGCGCCTTCACCGACGCCGACTACACCGAGCACCGGCGGGTCGTCCTCGTCGGCCAGACCGTGGCCCAGGACCTGGTCGGCGACGACGTGGAGGAGCTGGTCGGCAGGACCATCTCGCTCAACGGGATCTCGTTCCGGGTCGACGGCATCCTCACGAGCAAGGGCAGCACCGGGCCGCAGGACCAGGACGACCGCGTCGTCGCACCGCTCACCGCGGTGCAGGACACGCTGTCCGGGTACGGCGCGCTGAGCACCATCTCGATCAAGGCGACGTCCGCCGACACCGTGACGCTCGCCGAGGGCGAGGTCGAGTCGATCCTCGACGCGCGGCACCAGGTGACCAGCACCGACCGCGACTACTCGGTGTCCAGCGCCTCGTCGATCCTCAGCGCGGCCACGTCGTCGAACCGGACCTTCACCGTGCTCCTGGGTGCGGTGGCCGCGATCTCCTTGCTGGTCGGCGGCATCGGGGTCATGAACATCATGCTCGTCACCGTCACGGAGCGGACCCGCGAGATCGGGATCAAGAAGGCACTCGGGGCCGGCCGCGGCGACATCGTCGGCCAGTTCCTCACCGAGGCCGTGCTGCTGTCGCTGTTCGGCGGCGTGGTCGGCGTCGTCGTGGGCCTGGTCGGGTCGCGGTTCACCATCGTCGGCGTCCAGCCCACGGTCGCGCCGTACTCCGTGGGGCTCGCCTTCGGCGTCGCCATCCTGATCGGGCTCTTCTTCGGTCTCTACCCCGCCAACCGGGCCGCGTCGCTGCGACCCATCGACGCCCTGCGCTACGAGTGAGGGCCGCCATGACCCAGGAGTCCCCCGTGTCGCACACCGCCGTCTCGCCGTCCCAGCCCCTCGACGCCGAGTGGCTGGGAGCGCCCTCGCGCCGCTCGCGCTTCCGGATCGCCGTCCTGGCCGCCCTGGCCGTGCTGCTGGTGTTCCTCGGCGGGGTCGAGGTCCAGAAGCGCTGGGGGGCGGCTGCCACCAGCGCGTCCGCTGCGTCGCCGTTCGCTGGGAGCCTCCCCGCGGGCGGCTTCCGCAGCCAGACGACGCCGTCCGGCGCGACGACACCGGCCGTGATCGGAAAGGTCACCGGGATCCACGGGCACACCTGGACCGTCCGAGACCTGGGCGGCAAGGACCACACGGTGACCGTCACCGCGCGGACGACCCTGACCCGCTCGGTGGTGCGGGCATCCGGCCCGATCCGCACCGGCAGCACCGTGACGGTGCAAGGCTCGACCCAGGGCCACACCGTCGTGGCCACCGCGATCACGATCCGCTAGTCCCCTTCGAGAGGAACCCGATGACCCGCCTCACCCACCGCGTCGCCTCACTGGTGGTCGCCGGCCTGCTCGGCGCCGCCGTCCTCACCGGCTGCGGGTCGTCGTCCTCCACGACCGGGTCGCACAGCCCGTCCGGCTTCCGGTCCGGTCTCGGTTCGGGAGGACCTGCCGGCGGCTTCGCCCAGAACCCCGCGCTGCTCAAGAAGATCACCGCATGTCTCAAGGCCGCGGGCCTGTCGTCGAGCCTGCCGACCGGTCGCCCCTCCGGCTTCGCCTCGGAAGGGCCGCCGTCGGGCTACGCCAGCGGCAGCCCGGTCCCCCGGCCGTCCGGAGGCAACGGCGGTGCCTTCTTCGGCAACAGCCAGGTGCAGTCGGCGCTCAAGGCCTGCGGGATCACCATCCCGCGCCCCACCGGCGCCCCCAGCGGAGCCGCCACCCCCGACTGACGACCCGTTCGGAGCCCGCCCGCCTCAGCACGAGCGCAGGAACGAGCCGAAGTGCGGCACGGTGAAGGCGATGCGCCCGCGTTCGCCGGAGTAGATCAGGCCCTTCTTGAGCAGCGCATCGCGGGCGGGCGAGAGGGACTGCGGCTTCTTGCCCAGGACGGCCGCGACGTCGGCGGTCGGCACCGACTCGCTCCCCTCGACCGCGGCGTCGGCCATCGCCCGGAGGTACTCGCGCTCGCCGGGAGTGGCACGCTCCAAGCGCGACCCGAAGAACCCGATCGCCAGCTCGCGCTCGGCCTCCGGGGCGCCCACCGCGACGTCGCCGGCGGTGATCGGCGACCGCGGGGCAAGATCCCACACGGTCTTGCCGTAGGCCTGGATGAAGTAGGGGTAGCCGCCGGTGGCGAGGTAGAGCGCCGCCAGCGCCTCCTCGTCGTACGCCGCGTCCTCGGCCTCCGCCGGCACCCGCAGCGCGAGGTCGGCGCTGTCCCGGTCGAGCCGGTCGATCCGCTGGTAGGCGAAGAGCCGCTCGGAGTAGGACTTCGACGCCGAGAGGACGGCCGGCAGGTGCGGGAGGCCGGCACCCACCACGATCAGCGGCAGCCCCGACTGACCGAGCTCGTGGCACGCGGCGCAGAGCGCCGACACGTCGTCGGCTCCGAGGTCCTGCATCTCGTCGACGAAGACGGCGACCCCCCGGCCGAGCTCGGCGGCCAGTCCGCCGATGTCGGAGAACAGCTCGACCAGGTCGATCTCGATGTCGCCGGAGTCGGCCCGGCCGCGGACCGCCGGGGCGTCGATGCCCGGGTGCCACCGGTCGCGGAGCCTCGCGGCGTTGCCGGCCTCACGCTCGGCGAAGGAGCGGACGACCCCGAGGACATGGTCGGCCGACTCCTCGTCGGCCGGCCCCAGCTCGCGCACGGCCTGGTGCAGCGCCGAGGAGAGGGGCCGGCGCAGGCCCTGGTCGGGACGCGCCTCGAGCTTGCCGGTCCCCCAGCCGCGGCGGACGGCGGCCGAGCGGAGCGCGTTGAGCAGCACGGTCTTGCCCACGCCACGCAGCCCGGTGAGCACCAGGCTCCGCTCGGGCCGGCCGTGGGCCACCCGCTCGAGCACCACGTCGAACGCCGCGAGCTGAGCGCCGCGGCCGGCCAGCTCGGGCGGCCGCTGCCCCGCGCCGGGGGCGTAGGGGTTGCGGATCGGGTCCATGCTCGGACCGTATCGGCCTCTCTAGCAGATTCCGCATACTCCTGCCGTGTCGCCGCGATGTGCGCGATCGGGATTTAGTTAGTACCGTTGAACTAAATGACTTCGACAACGACTTCCACGACCTCCGCCCCGTCCTCACTCGGCCCGCGCTACAAGTGGGTGGCCCTGTCCACCACGACGCTCGGCGTCCTGATCGCGACGATCAACTCCTCGATCCTGCTGATCGCGCTGCCCGACATCTTCCGCGGCCTGAGGATCGACCCCCTCGCCCCGGGGAACTCCAGCTACCTGCTCTGGCTGATCATGGGCTACCTCGTCGTCACCGCGGTCCTCGTGGTGGCCTTCGGCCGGCTCGGCGACATGTACGGCCGGGTGAAGATGTTCAACGCGGGATTCGCGATCTTCACCGCCTTCTCGGTGGCGCTGAGCATCACCTGGATGACCGGGACGCCGGGGGTGCTCTGGCTGATCGTCATGCGCATCCTCCAGGGCATCGGCGGCGCCCTGCTGATGGCGAACTCCTCGGCGATCATCACCGACGCCTTCCCGTCGACCCAGCGCGGCCTCGCCCTCGGGCTCAACATGGTGGCCGGCATCGCCGGCTCGTTCCTGGGCCTGGTGATCGGCGGCGTCCTGGCTCCCGTGGACTGGCGGCTCGTCTTCCTGGTCTCGGTGCCGTTCAGCGTGTTCGGCACCGTCTGGGGCTACCTCAAGCTGCGCGACCTGAGTCCGCGGCGCCACCACGTCATGGACTGGTGGGGCAACATCACCTTCGCGCTCGGCCTGGTCGGCGTCCTGGTGGCGATCACGTACGGCATCCAGCCCCACGGCTCCCACATCATGGGGTGGACCAACCCGTGGGTGCTGGCCTCGATGATCGGCGGCCTCGCCCTGCTGGCCGCCTTCTGCGTGATCGAGACCCGCATCGACCACCCGATGTTCCACCTCGAGCTGTTCAAGGTCCGGGCGTTCAGCTACGGCAACCTCGCGAGCCTCCTGGCTGGTCTCGGCCGCGGCGGTCTGATGTTCATCCTGATCATCTGGCTCCAGGGCATCTGGCTGCCCCGCCACGGCTACTCCTTCGAGTCGACGCCGCTGTGGGCCGGCATCTTCATGCTCCCGATGACCCTCGGCTTCCTGGTCGCCGGGCCGCTGTCCGGCTGGCTCTCCGACCGCTACGGCGCTCGGCCGTTCGCGACCGGCGGCATGCTGATCGCGGCGCTGAGCTTCCTGGCCTTCGCCGCCCTGCCGGTCAACTTCTCGTACTGGATGTTCGCGGCCGCGCTGTTCTTCAACGGCTTCGGCATGGGCCTCTTCGCCTCTCCCAACCGGGCCGCGGTGATGAACGCCCTCCCCGCCAACCGGCGAGGCGTCGGCGGCGGCATGAGCACGACGTTCCAGAACACCTCCATGGTGCTCTCGATCGGCATCTTCTTCTCGCTGATGATCGTGGGCCTGGCGGGATCCCTGCCGCACACGATGCAGACCGGACTCACCGCCCACGGCGTACCCGCCGGTCAGGCCCACGCGATCGCGGGGCTGCCCCCGGTGGCGGTCCTGTTCGCGTCGCTCCTGGGCTACAACCCGGTGCAGTCGCTGCTGGGCGCCCACACCCTCTCGCGGCTGCCCGGCCACGACTCGGCGTACCTCACCGGGCACACGTTCTTCCCGTCCCTGATCTCGGGGCCGTTCCACGACGGACTGATCGTCGCCTTCGCCTTCGCGATCCTCGCGTGCCTGGTCGCCGCCGCCGCCTCGTGGTTCATGGGCGAGAAGTTCGTGCACGCCGACGACCAGCACGAGGAGACCCCGCTCGACTTCGCCCAGCCGGAGGCGGGTGCGCCCGAGCCCGAGGCGGTCCGGTCGTGACCCGCGAGCTCACGCTGCTGGCCGGCGAGGTCCGCACCGAGGTCAACCGGCTGGCCTACCACCTGCGGACCCCCGCGACCCGCTCCGGGATCACCCCGACGCGGCTGACGGCGCTGTCGGCGCTCACGCGGTACCCCGACGGCGTACGCCAGGGCGACCTCGCCGAGCTGATGAACATCTCGGCGCCCAGCATGACCCGCCTGGTCGAGATCCTGGAGGAGGCCGGGTGGGTCGAGCGCCGCCGCGACCCCGCCGACCAGCGCTGCCTGCTCCTGGTGCTCTCGCCGGTCGGGGAGAAGACGCTGGCCACCCTGCGCGAGGAGTCCGCGACGGTCCTCAGCGAGGAGCTGGCCGACCTCTCCGACGACGAGCGCGCCGCCCTCGCGGCCGCCGTACCGGTCCTGCGCAAGCTGGCCGACCGCCACCTGGACCCCTGAGGAGTCAGCCGACCTGGTGGCGGCGCGACCGGGCGACGGCGTACGCCGTGTCGAGACCCGAGCGGAGCAGGTCGATCAGCTCCGGCACGTCCTCCACGTTCAGCCGGAAGGAGCCGGCGCAGACGTTGTCGCGCCACAGCGAGAGGACGACCATGTCGGTGTCGTAGTGCCACGACACCCGGAGTGCACGGTCGGCACCGCGAGCGTCGAGGAAGATCTCCCCGTTCGCGGGCAGCGGTCGTGCCGAGGTCATGCTCGATTGTGCCCCCGCACCTCGGATCTGTCATCGGATCCGGCACCGGAGCGAGGGCGCCGGTGGCTAGGCTCGCAGGCATGCCGGAGCTGCCCGAGGTGGAGGCGCTGGCCCTGGACCTGCGGGGCCGGCTAGACGGTCACGCCATCGCCCAGGTGCACGTCGCCGCGTTCAGCGCCCTGAAGACCTTCGATCCCCCCGTCCAGGCGCTGGAGGGCACGCTGGTCGACGACGTGTCCCGGCACGGCAAGTTCCTCGACATCGAGGCCAGCGGGCTCCACCTCGTGCTCCACCTCGCGCGAGCCGGCTGGGTGCGCTGGCGCGACGAGCTGCCCGCCGGGCCGCCTCGACCCAACAGCAAGTCCGGGCTGGCGGTCCGGGTGGTCCTCGACGACGGCAGCGGGCTCGACGTGACCGAGGCCGGCACCAAGAAGAGCCTGGCCGCCTACGTCGTCCGGTCGCCGCACGACGTGCCGGGCATCGCCAGCCTGGGACCCGACCCGCTCGACGACGCCTTCACCCGCGACACCCTCGCGAACATCCTCGAGGACGCCGGGCGCGGCCAGATCAAGGGCGTGCTGCGACACCAGGGCACGATCGCCGGCATCGGCAACGCCTACAGCGACGAGATCCTGCACACCGCGCGGATGTCGCCGTTCAAGCCGGCCAACAGCCTGACCGCCGCCGAGCTCGACGGGCTGTTCGCGGCGATCAAGGACGAGCTCGGAGACGCCGTGAAGCGCTCCAGCGGGCTGCCGGCCAGCGAGCTCAAGGGCGAGAAGAAGACCAACATGGCCGTCCACGGCAGAGCCGGCCAGACGTGCCCGGTCTGCGGCGACACGGTGCGCGAGGTCAGCTTCGCCGACACCTCGCTCCAGTACTGCCCCACCTGCCAGACCGGCGGCAAGCCCCTGGCCGACCGTCGCCTGTCACGGCTGTTGAAGTAGCCCGATGGAGATCCCCACCGCCGCCGTCGCCGGCGTCCCCGACCCGCTGCCCGAGGGTCTGCTGGTGCTCGACGTCCGCGAGGACGCCGAGTGGGCGGCGGGTCACGTCGCGGGCTCGGTGCATGTCCCGCTGATGGACCTCGGCCAGCGCTACGCCGAGCTGACCGAGCTGTTCGCGGCCGACCAGACCCTGGTGGTGTGCCGCTCGGGCAACCGGTCGGCGTACGCCGTGGGGTTCTTGGTCCAGCAGGGCATCGACGCGGTCAACCTCGAGGGCGGGCTGCTGGCGTGGGAGGCCACGGGCCGAGCCCTGGTCGCCGACGGCGACGCGCCGGCCATGGTGGTCTAGCAGCCGGGCGCTCCTAGCCGGGGCACTCGTCGGCGTAGTAGGTCAGGAAGGCTCGGACGTCGGCCTGGTCCGACGCCCTGAGTCCCTGGGTCATCCGGGTCAGGGCCGCGTTGCTGGCGGCATCCGGGAGCTGGCGCAGGTGCTGGAGCAGCACCACGAAGCCGCGCCGCTGGTCCGAGCCGATGTTGCCGGGGGTGCCCACCCGACCCAGCGTGGTCGCGGCCTGCTTGGGCGTGACGTCCGCCCCGAGGCCGGTGAAGGTCTTGCAGAAGGAGGCCTGGGAGGCATCGGTGGGCGGCGAGCCCGCGGACCCGCCGGAGGACCGCCCGCAGGCGCCGAGCCCCGCCGCGAGTGGCAGCGCGAGCAGGAGCGCGCCGGCGGTCGTGCGCCAGGTCGGGTGTCCCACGCTGCTCCTCGTCGGCCGCCGGTCACTGGTGGCCACCAGTGACCTCGGGCGGCCCGGTGCCCCTCATCGGGATGCTACGCACGGGGAGGCGCCGCGGTTCAGGCCAGTCCCGCCGGCCAGGACGCCTGGGGTGGTGCCTCGAGCAGACCGGGGAGGAGCGCGAGGTACTCCTCCCGCGACGTCTCGGTGGCCCCCAGCGAGGCCAGGTGCGGGGTCAGCCACTGCGTGTCGACCAACCGGTCTCGGCCCCCGTCGTCGAGGACCTCGACCAGCCCGAGCAGCGCGACCTTCGAGGCGTCGGTCTCGTGGTGGAACATCGACTCCCCCGCGAACAGGCCGCCGATCGCCACGCCGTACAGGCCGCCGACGAGGCGTCCGGCTCGCCAGGTCTCGACCGAGTGCACCCAGCCGAGCGCGTGCAGCCGGAGGTACGCCGCGCGGATCCGGCCGTCGATCCAGCCCGAGGGGCGGCGCGGGTCTGCGCAGGCGTCGATGACCTCGGCGCAGGCGGTGTCGAGCCGGATCTCGAAGCGGCGCCTCGACCGGGCCAGCGAGCGCGAGACGTGCAGCCCCCTGGGGCGGAGCACGCCGCGGCGCACCGGCGAGAACCACGCCATCGGCGCTCGCCGGCCGCCGACCGGCATCGGGAACAGCCCCCGTCGGTAGGCCGCCAGGACCGTGCCCGGCTCGAGGTCGGCACCGGTGGCGACGAGGTCGTCGTCGGGATGGAAGCGCTCGGGCGGCGGGAACTCCCAGATGGTCGGGGGAGGTTCGGCCGGCACGGACCAAGTTAAGCCCACGGGAGCCCCGTAGGATCGACCCATGGCCGGGTCCGCGACCACCAGCACGGCCGGGCGGCTGCCGGCCCGGCTGACCGAGCTCGCGCCCGGCCTCACCGCGGCGTTCGTCCGCGAGGCGCTGCATCGCGCGGTGCACGGGATCGGGCCGCTGCCGGCCGCCGCGGTGTCCGCCGACCGGCAGCTCATCGGCCGCCACGGCGACGTCGACCGGACCATCCACGACGTGATCGAGAGCCACGTCCGCTACGCCGGGGCACAGGGGTTCCTGACCAACCTCGGCGGGCTCACCACGATGGCCTTCACGGTCCCGACCAACATCTCCGGCCTCGCCCTGGTGGAGTGCCGGATGATCGCGTCGATCGCCCACCTGCGCCACTACGACCTCCACGATCCTCGGGTGCGCAACGCCGTCCTGGTCTGTCTGCTCGGCGAGGAGTCGGTGACCTCGCTGGTGGCCGACCTGCGGCTGCCGGCGCCGCCGATGGCGCTGGCCACCGCGCCCGCCCACGACCCGACGCTGGACCGGGTGATCTCCGCGGAGGTGGCCGCCGACCTGATCTCGAAGGTCGCCGGCAAGAGGCTCGCCGGGCAGGTCGGGCGCCGGATCCCGCTGGTGGGCGGCCTGGTGGGGCTGGGCGCCGACGGCTACGCGACGTGGAGGATCGGCCGCTACGCCGACCGCGAGCTCCTGCCCCTCGCCGCGCGGTAGGCCTTCATCGCGAGGGCGCCGGCGCGGCCCGACTCGAGCCGTCGGACCAGCTTCTCGCGCCAGCGGTACGTCGGCCGCAGGTGCGCCTTCTCCAGCAGGCGCTGGGTGTCGCGCAGCTCGCCCTCGCGCTGGCCGAGCTCGCGCTGGAGCCGCGCGTGGTCGAGGAGGACCGCCTTCAACGCGTCGACCGCGGCCCGCGAGACCAACGCCTCGTCGGGATGGTCGGGGTCGGCGTAGTCGGCGACCGGGGGGGCGCCGCGCAGGTCGTCGAGGTCGCCGATCACGTCGTAGCCGCGCGCGGTGATCTCCGCGATCCACGACTCCTCCAGCTCGGCTGCCCACGGGTGGACGTCGGGCGGCAGCGCCAGCCGCGGCGTCCTGGTGCGCCGCGACAAGGTCTGGTGGGCGAGCAGCTCGCGCACGAGCGGGCGGTACTGCGCGGGGTCGAGCTGCTCGTTGACGGCGCGGTTGATGCGCCGGATCAGCGTGGTCTCCGCGGCCCCGAGTGACGGGTTGACCCGCTCGCCGTCCAGCTGGAGCGAGATGCCGTCGAGCCCGAACGCCTCGACGAACCGCTTCCAGAGCAGCTCGGGGGTCCCGCCGGCCGGGGGCACGGTGACGACGTGGACGCGCTCGGGCGGCAGGTCGGCGCCCCAGCGGTCGAGGATGTCGGGGATCTCCTGCACGCCCCAGAACCACGTCGGGATCCGCCCCTCGCGACGCGGGTCGCGGATCCGCTCGAGGAACGCGCCGTACGACAGCGCCGCGCGGTGCTTGACGTTCTCCTGCCACTCGGCCGGGATCTGCCGGACCAGGTCGCGCGCCGACAGGACGAGGTGGATCTCGGCGTCGTCGCCGTGGCCCAGGCTCTCCAGCGCGCGGCCGATCTGGACCCGCGAGGCGGTGGCCAGGATCTCGTGGCTGATGATCGCGTCGCCGCGGGTCCCGCGGACCTTCGCCGCCAGGGAGTCCCAGGCGCCGATCGCCTGGGTCTCCAGGCCGCCCCAGGGCATCCGCATGAGGTCGAGCGCGGCCAGGAAGTGGGCGTCGTGGCGCGAGGCGGGGTAGGTGATGCCGTGCCGGTGCAGGGCACGCCGGTTGTGGTAGAGCACGTGCTGGAGGTACGACGTCCCGGTCTTCGGGGTGCCGACGTGGAGGTGGACCTTCTTGGTCAGGTCACTCCCCTCCTGTCGTCGGCCGCTCGGCGAGCGACGTGCCGATCGGCGGGCCCAGGAGGACCCCGATCGCCAGCTCGAGCACCCGGTCGTCGTCGGGCACCGACACGCCGTCTCGCACCGTCGGGCCGGGAAGGCTGCCGTGGACAGCGTAGTCACCGGCCGCGAGCCGGTCGCGCAGGCGACGCGTGTGGTCGCGGAGCCAGGCCTCGTGACCCGGCGCCACCCGCAGGCCCGGCCCGGGACGGGCGGCGAGGACCGGGCGCAGGCGGTGCCACATCAGGGCCGTCCGGCGCTCGGGGGCGACGAGCATCCCGACCACCGGCGCGGTCCGGCGCGCCAGCTCCACGGCGTCCGCCGAGAGCGGGGGCACGGTGACCGCGCGACGACGGCGTCCGCCCGCGAGCCGAGCGGCGAGGCGCGGATCGTCGAGCACGACGTGGACGCGGCCGCTGCCCACCCGGGGGCACCACCCCTGGGCCAGCGCGGCGAGGTCGACCCGGCCGAGCAGGCCCGACCGGCGTACCTCAGCGGCCAGCCACTCGGGCCAGGCGCGGACCCCGGCGCCCAGGCAGCGCGCCGTCCAGACGTGGACGAGCATCGAGCCGAGGTCGGTGCCCGCCACCACGACCGTCGCGCGACGTCCGCCCGGTGGACGGCCGTCGTGGACCAGGGCGTCGCGCAGAGGGCCGGCCAGCTCGGGATCGCCGATGACCCGGTAGCGCCGGCGCAGCAGCCGCGGCGTCCGCGCCTCGAGCGGGTCGCCGGCCGCGACCGTGTCCTCCGCGATCAGCGCCGTGGCCACCCGGACCAGCTCGTCCGCGGGCAGCGCGCCGGGATCGGTCGGAGGGGGGCCGAACGCCGAGGCCGGCAGCACGCCGGCCAGCCCCAGGTCGGGTCGCCCGCGGCCTGGCGCGCTGGCCGACAGCACGCGGTCGGCCAGCTCCGGCGAGGGCAGCTGCCGGCAGTTGATGCGGCGCAGCAGCTCCAGCTGCTGGGCACCGGGCAGGTAGCGACCGGACTGCTCGTCGGCGCCGGCCGCCGAGCCCCAGCCCGACCACGGCGTGGTGCCGCCGTCGCGGAGATGCGCGACCCAGCCCCAGGCCCTGGCCTCGTCGTCGCGCTGGCTCACCGGGTGCTGCCCTCGCGGGCCCGCCGGATGCGGGCGAGCATCGAGGAGTCGGGGTCGGGTCGGGAGGCGGCCTCCTGGGTCATCGCCGCCAGCGCGTCGAGGGCCGCCCGGAGCTGGGCCTTGCTCGAGACCCGGTCGGGATGGCGGTACTTCTCGCCCTCGGCCAACGGCTCCGGCAGGAGGTCGGCCAGGTCCCCGACCACGTCGACGCCGCTCTGCTCCAGCCATTCCGTCCAGGCCTCGCCCCGCTCTCTGGCCCAGTCCGTCATCGTCGGGGGCAGCAGGATCGGGCGGGAGCGGCGTCCGCCCAGGGTCTCGTCGGCGAGCATCCCGAGGATCAGGGCGTCGTAGTGGGGGTTCTCCCGGGTGCTGCGGCCGATCCGCTCGTTGAGCGCGCGCAGCACCTGGGTCTCGGCGCTGCCCAGCGAGGCGTTGGCCCGCTCGCTGTCCTCCGGGGCCCACTGCTCCTCGATGGCGAACGCCGTGCAGAAGCGCCGCCAGAGCAGGTCGGGGTCGCGCTCGGCCTCCGCCGTCTGCGGCACGGTGACGACGTGGACGCGGTCGGGCGAGAGCCCGTTGCCCCAGGTGGCGAGCACGGTGGGCAGGTCGAAGGCCCGCGCGAACCACGGCTTGCCGCTGCGGATGCGCGAGAGGTACCGGCCGTACTTCCAGCGCCGGCCCTGCTTGACGCTCTCCTGCCATCCCGCCGGCACCTGGCGGGTCAGGTCGCGCGCGGAGTAGACGATGTGGATCTCGGTGTCGGCACCGCCGAGATCCTGCTTGAGACGCGCGACGTGCTCGGGCTCGGCCGGGGCGAGGATCTCGTGGCTGATGATCGAGGTGCCGTTGGCGCGGCGTACCCGGCGGACCATGGCCTCCCAGGCACCCTCGGCATGGCCCGGCGCTCCGCCCCAGTCCTGGCCCATCAGGTCGAGGGCGGCCCGGAAGTGGAACATGCCGGTGCTCATCAGCGGGACCCGACTGGGGATGTGGACGTCGTGGCCGGCCAGGGACCTCAGGTTGCGGGCGAGCCGGTCCTGGAGGTACGTCGTGCCGGTCTTGGGCGCGCCCACGTGGACGTAGACCCTCCGGCTCATGACCGGAGTCTGTCAGCCCGAGAGGGCGCGGACCACGGCGGAGGGGCTCGGGCGACCGAGGTGGCCGGCGAGCCAGACCGAGGTCTGCACGAGCGCGTCCAGGTCGACGCCGTGCTCGATGCCGAGCCCGGTCAGGAGCCAGACGAGGTCCTCGGTGGCCAGGTTGCCGGTGGCGCTCTTGGCGAAGGGGCAGCCGCCGAGCCCGCCCGCGCTCGCGTCGTACGTCGTGACGCCGGCGCGGAGCCCCGCGCAGACGTTGGCGAGCGCCTGGCCATAGGTGTCGTGGAAGTGCAGGGCCAGGACGTCGAGCGGCGTGCCCGCCTCGGCGTACGCCGCCAGCAGCGCGGTCACGTGCCCGGCCGTGCCGACCCCGATCGTGTCGCCCAGGCTGAGCCGGCTCGCCCCGAGGTCCAGCAGGCGCCGGCCGACCGAGACGACCTGCTCGACCGGGACGGCGCCCTCCCACGGGTCGCCGAAGCACATCGAGACGTAGGCACGCACGTCGAGCCCCGCGTCGCGGGCGCGGCGCACCACCGGCTGGAACATCGCGAACTGCTCGTCGAGCGAGCGGTTGAGGTTCTTGCGCGCGAAGGTCTCCGTCGCGCTGCCGAAGATCGCGACGTGCTCGCAGCCGAGCTCCAGGGCCCGGTCGAGGCCTCGCTCGTTGGGCACCAGCACCGGCAGGCCGCGACCGGTCTCGCCCAGTCGGGTCATCAGCTCCTCGGCGTCGGCCAGCTGCGGCACCCAGGCCGGGTGTACGAAGCTCGTCGCCTCGACGACCGGGAGACCGGCCGACAGGAGCCTGCGGATCAGCTCCTCCTTGACCTCGACCGGCACCAGCTCGGGCTCGTTCTGAAGGCCGTCGCGTGGTCCGACCTCGTAGATCGTGACCCGGGCCGGCAGGTCGGCGGCCGGGACGGTCATCGGCAGGCCCGCCGCTCGTGACCCAGTCATCGGCTCGGTCATCGGCTCAGTCATCGGCTCGCTCATCGGCCCTCTCCACCACGAACAACGGCGCGCCCAGCGGCACCTGGCTCCCCGCGGTCGCCCCGACCGAGGTGACCGTGCCCGCGAACGGCGACGTGAGGGACAGCTCCATCTTCATCGCCTCCAAGGTTCCCAGCACCTGGCCCTCCTCGACGGCCTCGCCGGTGCTCACCCGGACCTCGAGCAGGGTGCCGGGCATCGGCGCGGAGATCGACCCGTCACCGACCGTCGCATGGTCGGCGAGCCGGTCGGGACCGGTCAGCACGAACCGCTGCCCGAGGTAGCTGACCTCGACGATGTCGGGCTGCACGTTCACGACGCCGCGCGCGCGTTGCCCGCCGATCTCCAGCTCGAGCGTGTGGTGGGCCGCGAGCAGCTCGCGCACCGGCACGCCGTCCACCGTGCCGGCGGCCCTGTCGACGACGACGTCGCGGTCGAGCTCGACCAGGGTGGGTGCGGGTGACGAGCCGAGCCGGAAGCCGTCGGCGTGGAACGGGTGGTCCCGGTCGAGAGCGGCCGGCAGCGCGCTCACCCAGGCCGCCATCACCCGGGGCACGTCAGCCTCGGGTCTCGGCAGCCGATGCCGGTCGAGCCAGGTGGTGTCGATGGTCGCCTCCGCGAACTCCGCACTGGCGACGAGGGCGCGCAGGAAGCCGGCGTTGGTGGTCAGGCCGAGGATCGCGGTCTCGTCGAGAGCGGCGACCAGAGCCTGGCGCGCGGCCTCGCGGTCCGCGCCGTAGGCCACCACCTTGCCCAGCATCGGGTCGTACGCCGTGCTGACCACCTGGTTGCTGCCCAGCGCCTGGTCGACGCGCACCGAGCCGGGCCACCGGACCAGCGACGTCGTCCCGGCCTGGGGCAGGAAGCCGCCGAAGGAGTCCTCGGCATAGACCCGGGCCTCGATCGCGTGACCCTCCAGCGCCACGCCGTCCTGGGTGAAGCCCAGGGGGTCGCCCGCGGCGACGCGGAGCTGGAGCTCGACGAGGTCGAGCGGCTCGCCCGCGACGCGCACCACCGACTCGGTGACGGGGTGCTCGACCTGGAGCCGGGTGTTCATCTCGAGGAAGTAGAAGTCGCCGGTCGCGTTGTCCAGCAGGAACTCGACGGTGCCCGCGTTGGTGTAGCCCGCGTGGCGGGCAAGGTGGGCGCCCGCGGTGGTGATCTGCTTGCGGAGGTCATCCCCGATCGTCGGTGCCGGCGCCTCCTCCAGCACCTTCTGGTGGCGGCGCTGGGTCGAGCAGTCGCGCTCGAAGAGATGGACGACGTCGCCCTGGGAGTCGCCGAGGACCTGCACCTCGATGTGACGACCGGACTCGACGAACCTCTCGACCAGCATCGTGTCGTCGCCGAACGACGACGCGGCCTCCCGTCGTGCCGCGGCGAGCGCCTCGGCGTACTCGCCGGCGGACCGCACGACGCGCATCCCCTTGCCACCGCCGCCGGCGGCCGCCTTGACCAGCACCGGGTAGGCGAACGACTCCGGGTCGTCGGCGACGGCGTAGGAGGGAACCACCGGCACCCCCGCCCGGACGGCGATGGCGCGCGCGTGGTCCTTGCGACCCATGGCGTCCATCACCTCCGCGCTCGGCCCGACCAGGCGGACTCCCGCCGCGTCCAGGGCGCGGGCGAACTCCGCGCGCTCGGAGAGGAAGCCGTAGCCGGGATGGACGGCGTCGGCGCCGACCGCGACGGCGGCGCCCACGACCGCGTCGATGTCGAGGTACCCGTCGATGCGCACGGCCTCGTCGGCGGCGGCGACGTGGGGCGCGTCGGCATCGAGGTCGGTGTAGACCGCCACCGTCGTGATGCCCAGGCGCGAGCAGGTGCGGAACACGCGCAGCGCGATCTCGCCGCGGTTGGCGACCAGGACCTTGGTGATCGTCATCGGGTCACATCCGGAAGACGCCGTACGACGGCGCCGGGGTCGGGGCGTGGGCGGCGACCGCGAGACCCATGCCGAGCACCCGCCTGGTGTCGGCGGGGTCGATGATGCCGTCGTCCCACAGGCGGGCGGTCGCGTAGTAGGGCGAGCCCTGCGTCTCGTACTGCTCGCGGATCGGCGCCTTGAACGCCTCCTCCGCGGCCCGCCCCTCCCCGGTGTCCTCGAAGCCGCGGACGGTGGCCAGGACCGAGGCGGCCTGCTCGCCCCCCATCACCGAGATCCGGGCGTTGGGCCACATCCAGAGGAACCGCGGGTCGTAGGCGCGGCCGCACATGCCGTAGTTCCCCGCGCCGAAGGACCCGCCGATCACGACGGTGAGCTTGGGGACGACGCTGCACGCGACGGCGGTGACCAGCTTGGCGCCGTCCTTGGCGATGCCGCCGTTCTCGTACTCCCGACCGACCATGAAGCCGGTGATGTTCTGGAGGAACACCAGCGGGATGCCGCGCTGGTTGCACAGCTCGATGAAGTGCGCCCCCTTGAGCGCGGACTGGCTGAACAGGATGCCGTTGTTCGCGACGATGCCCACCTCGTGGCCCCAGATGCGGGCGAAGGCACAGACAAGGGTGTCGCCGTAGAGCTTCTTGAACTCGTGGAAGCGGCTGCCGTCGACGATCCTGCGGATCACCTCGCGCACGTCGTACGGCGTCCGGGTGTCGGCGGGGACGACGTCGTAGAGCGAGTCCGGCGGCTCGTGCGGCTCGACGACCGGCACGTCGGTCGAGCCTGTCGAGACCACGGGCAACGTGTCCACGATGCTCCGCACGATCGCCAGGGCATGGGCATCGTCGTCGGCGAGGTGGTCGACGACGCCGGAGGTGCGGGCATGGACGTCGCCGCCACCCAGCTCCTCGGCCGTGACCACCTCGCCCGTGGCCGCCTTCACCAGCGGCGGACCGCCCAGGAAGATGGTGCCCTGGTTGCGCACGATCACACTCTCGTCGCTCATCGCCGGCACGTAGGCACCGCCGGCGGTGCACGAGCCCATCACGCTGGCGATCTGGGCGATGCCGCGGGCGGACAGGGTGGCCTGGTTGAAGAAGATCCGGCCGAAGTGCTCGCGGTCGGGGAACACCTCGTCCTGCATCGGCAGGAAGGCGCCACCGGAGTCGACGAGGTAGAGACAGGGCAGCCGGTTCTCCAGCGCGATCGTCTGCGCTCGCAGGTGCTTCTTGACGGTCAGGGGGTAGTAGGTGCCGCCCTTCACGGTCGCGTCGTTGGCGACGATCATGCACTCGCGTCCTTGCACCCGGCCGATGCCGGTCACGATGCTCGCGCTCGGGACGGCGTAGCTCCCCTCGCCGTACATCCCGAAGGCGGCCATGGGGCTCAGCTCCAGGAACGGGCTGCCGGGGTCGAGGAGGCGGTCGATCCGATCGCGCACGAGCAGCTTGCCGCGGTCGGTGTGCTTCTGCCGGGCCGCGTCGCTGCCGCCACGGCGTACGACGGCCAGATGCTCGCGCAGCTCCTCGACGAGCTCGCCCAACCCCGCGCCCACCTCGGTCGAGCCAGTCGTAGCCATGACCCTAGGTTAGCGATCGTTAACCT
>NZ_DATAVI010000072.1:0-1845 GCF_036267815.1 Nocardioides sp.
CCAGATGGGCGTGACACCGTTCGGGATGTCGATCATCGATATGCCAGCGGAAACGACCGCCTACCCAGAGCATGACCACTCGTCCGAGGGACCCGGGAATCCGCCCGCCCACCAGCTCGGCCAGGAGGAGGTCTATATCGCGCTGCGCGGTTCGGCCGACGTGCAGGTCGAAGGCCACCGCTACGAGCTGGACGCAGACCACATCATCCGGGTCGGGCCGACGGCGCGGCGCAAGATCCTGCCAGGTCCTGACGGCGTTCGGCTCCTGGCGATCGGCGGATTTCCCGGTCGAGCATACGATCCAGCCTCCACCGTCTGAAGGAAGCAGGACACAGGCCCATAGCTGAGAACGCCGACCGAAGAGCGGTGGCGAGGACAAACGAAAGCAGTGCCGCAAGCGGGACGCCGGCCGGCACATGCTGCCGGTTCGCTTGGACGCTCGGCAGCTCGCACACGGGCCGATCGAGATCTCGCCAGGGGAACCCTGCATCAGGTGTGTGGCCCGAGGGATTCGCATCGCGACGAACCAGCCGATAGGGTCAGGCCGTGGCCACGATCCGGATCACCTCGAAGGTCCCGGTGGTTCAGTCCGCTCTTAAGGCGCGTCCGCTGCGCGTGGCGATCGACGGCGGCGAGGAGCAGGAACTGTCGCTGTCTAAGCCCAACGACGTGGAGGTAGAGGCGGGTGACCATCACGTCGAGATGTACGTGGCGTGGGCGCTGCCAGCCCGGATGGGTCCCGCCGAGATCGACGTGTCTGTCGGGGACGGCGACACGGTGAAGCTGCTCTACAAGCCGCCGTGGGTCCGGAACAAGCCTGGCAAGGTCACGCTCGCGAGGTAGAGGATCGACGTCGTAGGCGAGGACGGTCCGTCGATCTGTCGCCAACCCTAGGCACCTCCAATGACGATGACGCCGCTGGCACGCACGGGTCGCTCAAGGCATCTCCGAGGTCGAGCTATCGGATGACGATGGCGACGCCCACGACGTCGCGTTGCGCGTGCGTCGTGCTCTTCAATCATGCTTCGTGCCCGATGCCACCCTCGTCTGCTGGAACGTCGCCGGCCGCCTCCGTCGCCAGGCGGTGCAGGCCGAGCGTGTGACCGCGCTCTCGCCGGACATTGTCTGCCTGCAGGAGGTCATCGCCCGCTCGGTGCAACCGTGGACCGAGCATCTGACCACGGTCGGGTTGCGCGACGTGCGCGTGGCCGATGTCGCGGCGGTCGACGGCCGTGACCGGCCACTGCTGACCCTTGTGGCCTCGCGCTGGGAGCAGGAGCCCGTCGCGGTGGGAGGCGTTCCGTGGACTGAGCGCGTCCTGGCGACGCGCCTCGCCGGCCTGGAGGTGGTCAACGTGCACTCTCCGACCAGCCCCAAGCCGGGCCTAGCCAAGGTCCTCACCCACGAGGCCGTGCACGCGCATCTAATCGGGGGCTGCGGGCCGCGGCTGGTGTGCGGCGACCTCAACACGCCTCGCCGCGAGCATCCCGACGGCCGGGTGTGGACATTTGCGCGGGATCGCTACGGACGGCTGCGCGCCGACCGCGGCGAGCGCTGGGACGCCGCGGAGCTCGGGCTTATCAAGGGCCTGGAGGACCGCGGGTTTCGTGACGCCTTCCGGTCTCTGCACGGACCGGAGCAGCGGGAGCCCAGCTGGGTGTGGCAACGCTGGGGCGGGGGCTACCGGCTTGATCACCTCATCGTCTCTGGCGAGGTCGAGGTCCCGGTCTGCGGTTATCTGCACCAGTGGCGTGACGAGGGCCTGTCTGACCACTCGCCGCTGGTGGCGCACATCCGCTGGTCGAGCGAGGAGCGGGGCTAAAGCGCCTGCCCGAAGTCCTCGTG
>NZ_DATAVI010000073.1:0-5828 GCF_036267815.1 Nocardioides sp.
CTGCTCCACCCCGCGTCGGTGAGCGCCACTGTACGGGAGAGCGGAGGCGTCGTTCAAATCGCAGGCACGTCCGCGGCGTCTACTTCAGCAGGTTGAGGGCTCGGGCGACCTCGGCGCGAGCGCGGTGGTTGAGCCTGACCCACTCCGCGGCCCTGCCCTGCTGGAGCGCCTGGTCGGCGGCCGCGAAGTCGTCTTGTGCCTTCTCCAGCAAGGCGTGAGCCTTGGCCATCGCGCCCTTGTCCTGCTGACCGTTGCCGTTGCCGTTGCCGTTGCCGTTGCCGTTGCCGTTGCCGTTGCCGTTCCCGTTCCCGTTGTTGCCCGTGCCGGTCGACGACTTGCCGACCATGTCGGTGATCGCGTCCACCAGCGTCTGTCCGATCCCGACCCTGGATCCGTAGGACACCATGACGTAGCGCAAGGTGAGGTACGACGAGGACGACGACTGGTCGCGCATCGCGTAGACGGGCACGACGTACATCAGGCCCGAGGGCAGCGGCACCGAGACGACGTTGCCGTAGTAGGGCTCGGCATCGCCGAGGCGGAACGACTGGGTCTTGTGGCTGATCCGCGGATCGGAGGCCAGCTGGCTGTAGGCCTGGGCCGGACCGGGAAGGTTCTCGCTCGGCGGCACGTCGACCACGATCTTGCCGTAGTCGGGCGTGGTCGGATCGGAGTCCGCGGTCACGAAGCCGGCCAGGTTGCTCTTCCCGTTGGGCACGAAGGACGACGTGAGCGACCACGTCATCGTGCCGTTGTTCTCCGGGTCCGGGGCGAACATCCGGATCGGCGCCTGGTTCTCGTTCTTGTGGATCGCGTCGGGCGCGACCTGCCACAGGTTGCTGGCGTTGTAGAACGACCCCGGGTCCTTCACGTGGTAGCGCGCGTACTGGTAACGCTGCACCTTGAACATGTCGCCGGGGTACCGCAGGTGGGCCAGCAGGTCGCTGGGGATCTGGCTCTTGTCGAGCACAGTGCCGGGGAAGGCACTGCGCCACGCCTTCAGGATCGGGTCGCTCTCGTCCCAGGCGTAGAGCGTGACCTTGCCCGTGTAGGCGTCGACCGTCGCCTTGACGGCGTTGCGGATGTAGTTGATCTGGTCGGTGGGCAGCGTGCGGACGCCGGGCTGGTGGCCGACGACGTCGCTGGTCATGTCGGAGAACGAGTCCTGCTCGGACTGCGGGTAGCGGTCCGTGGTCGTGTAGCCGTCCACGACCCACAGGACGTGCCCGTCCTCGACGACCGGGTAGACGTCGTCGTCGAGGGTCAGCCACGGCGCGACCTTCTCGACCCGCTCGGCCGGCGACCGGTAGTACAGCACCCGGCTGTCGGGGCCGACCCGCGACGAGAGCAGGAAGTTCGGCTCGCCGAACTTGATCGCGTACATCAGCTTGTGGAAGAAGCCGCCGACCGCGACCCCACCGCCACCGGTGTACGACGTGAAGCTCTGCGCGCCTTCGGCGTTCATGTCGATCTCGGTGTTGGGCGCCCCCGGCGTCTTGCCGACGATGGAGTAGCCGTCGAGCATGTTCTGCCCGAAGTAGATGCTGTTCTGGTACGGGCCGGTGGACTGCTCGAGCGAGTCCTGACCGGGGTCCTGCCCCTGCGCCCACTCGGTCTGCTGGCTCTCCGCGGCGTTGTCGGCCGGGCGCTGGTTGGCGAACGCCGAGATCACGCCGCTGCCATGGGTGTACACGGTGTGCAGGTTGGACCAGTTCTGGTCGCTGGCGTTGATGCCGCTCGGGTCGAGCTCACGGGCGCCGATCACGAGCGCGCGGTCGATGCCGTCGATGACGTAGTGGTCGACGTCGAGCACCGAGTCGAAGGTGTAGAAGCCGCGCACGGCCTCGGTCTGCTCGAAGGTCCCCGAGATCAACGTCGGGTCGACCACCGGCACCGACGTGGTCTGGTCGATCAGGTCCTGCACCGACGCCGGGGTGACCGGAGCGACCTTCTGCTGGGTCAGCGCGATCGAGTTCAGGTCGTACGCCGCGCGGGTCGCGGTGATGTTGGTCGCGATGTACTTCGACTCCTTGTTCTGCTGGTTGGGGTCGACGGTGGCGTGCTGGACGAAGGCCGGCCAGATGAGGCCCAGCAGGATCGAGGTGATCACCAGGAGCGAGACGGCCACGCCGGGCAGCAGCCAGACCTTGCGCCATGCCGTGACGAAGAACAGCACCGCACAGATCACCGCGACGCCGGCCAGGATGTTGCGGGCGGGCAGGACGGCGTGCTGGTCGGTGTACCCCATCCCGGTCACCACCGAGCCCGAGCCGGTCACCAGGTCGAAGCGGTCGAGGTAGTAGCCGACGCCCTTGGCGAGCAGCACCAGGCCACCGAGGATCGAGAGCTGCACGGTGGCCGTCGACGACATCCGGTCGGTCGCCGCCTGGAGGCGGATGCCGCCGTACAGGTAGTGGACGACGACCGCACCGAGCGCCGACAGCACCAGCACCGCGATCACGAAGCCCACCACGAAGTGCAGCCACGGCAGGGTGAAGACGTAGAAGCCGACGTCCTTGTGGAAGTAGGGGTCGCTGGAGTGGAAGGACTGGCGGTTGACCCACAGCAGGAACGTGCGCCATTGACCGTTGGCCGCGACACCGCCGAAGAGGCCGACGACCAGGCAGGTGGAGACCAGCAGCAGCACCCGGATCGGCGCGACCGCGTCGCGGTAGCGGTCGAGCCCGGTCTGCTCCGGCGAGTCCGGCCGCTGGAAGGGCCGGGCGCGGTAGGCGATCACCATGTTGACCGCGACCGCGACCGCCATCAGCAGGCCGAAGCCGAGGAACAGCCCGGTCCGCGTCCACAGCATCCGGTCGTAGACCGAGGTGTAGCCGACCGAGCCGTACCAGAGACGGTTGGTGTAGATCGTGACGAACAAGGTGACCAGGAAGAACGCCAGGATCACCCCGAGCGCCGAGAACAGCAGGATCCGCGCCCGGCGTGAGCGGCGCGGCGCGAAGTCGTCGAACTCCTCCTCCAGGGCGTCACTCATGGTGCTCGCCGCCTTCTGCTCCGGCCTCGAGCGTGGCGCGCACCAGCTCGAGCAGCCCGGGGACGAGGTCGGGACCGGTGAGCACCGAGCCGTCGTCGTCGTGGGACCGCAGCCGGAGCGCGCAGTACGACGCGCCGGTGCGGGTCGCCGCGGCGACGATCCGCACCTCCTGCCGCCCCGGATGCTCTGCGGCGAACGTCGCGGCGGAGCCGGTGTCGTCGGGCAGCTGCTGCTCCACCTCGGGCGGGAGCACGAGGCGCTCCACGAGGGCCGCGCAGCCGTGCACCGTCTCGGGCCAGGTGATCGACGTGAGCTGGTCCTCGAGGGACAGCCCGGGCGCCAGTCCCTCCTGCTGGATCGACGTCAACGGGGCGTCGCCCAGCGTCTCCGCCAGCTGCGGCTCCCGCTCGGCCAGCCGCGCGGTCTCGACCAGGGCGAACAGCCGCGCAGGCTGGTCCCAGCCCTCTCCGGCGGCGTGCCGCTCGAGCTCGACCACGGCGCCGGCCAGTCCGGCGTCCGGGCTCCGGCCATCGACCGACAGTGCCCCCTCGCCGTAGCTCACGTGCCACTCCTCTTCGAGGCGGTGCACTGGGGCAGGGCGACGTCGTGGTTCTTGCCCCAGGCGGTCACCTCGGCGATGGCCTGCTTGAGCGTGGCGATCTGGGCGAGGCGCATCGACCCGTGGTCGCTGGTGATGGCGTCGTCGCAGTTCGCTGCCGGCACCAAGAAGAGCTGCGCGCCGGCCTGACGGGCGCCGACGATCTTCTGCTGGATGCCGCCGATGGCGCCGACCCGGCCATGACCGGTGATGGTGCCGGTGCCGGCGACCACGCCGCCGGAGGTGATCGACCCCGGGGTCAGCGTGTCGTAGATCGACAGCGCGAACATCAGCCCCGCGCTCGGCCCCCCGATGGCGTCGTTGATGTTCACCGACACCTGGAACGGGAAGTCGTAGCCGATGCCGAGCTTGACCCCGATGTACTTGTGCCCGTCGACGGTCCTCGGCGTCACGTGCACGGTCACCCGCTTCCCCTGCCGCTCGACGGTGACCGGCACGGACCTCCCGTCCGGCACGGCGGCGATCAGGTTGGGAACGACCGTCTTCGGGTTCACCTTGGTCTTGCCGACCTTGAGCAGGATGTCGCGCGGCTGGAGCTTGCCGACCGACGGCATGTCGGGCTGGACGACGACGATCTGGAGGTTGGGCTTGACGGAGTACCCCAGCTGCCGCAGCGCCGCGGCGACGGCGGCGTCCTGCGAGCTGATCATCTCGACCTGCCCCTCCTCCTGGTCCTCCTGCGAGGAGCCCGAGCTGCCGTACTGGATGGCGAAGGGATAGATGCCGTCGTCCCGGCTGAACCAGGTCCGCATCAACGTGAGCAGGTCCAGGTCGGAGTTGCGGTCGGTGACCGAGACGGTCGTCATCCGCAGCTGTCCGGCGTCGGGGTACGTCGGGTGGCCCTGGACGTCGATGACCGGTCGTCCGTCGTTGTCGCCCAAGACGTTGACGGTCAGGCCGGGGGCGTAGGTGACGAAGGGAAGGGGCTTGATCGCGGCGTACATGCCCAGGGCCAGGAGCAGCGGCACGGCCACCGCGGCGGCCCAGGTGCGCTGCGTCATGCCCGAAAGCCTCTCACCCGGCCGAAGTCAGGAGGCGCGACGGGTCGACCGGCCCGGCTCCGCCTCGGACCCGGGCCGCGGTGCCGGTGGCCGTCGCGCGGGGTGCGCCCGCGGCTGGAGGCCGTCGTCCGACTCGGGCGCCAGAGCCGGGGCGGGCGCTGCCTGCGTCGCTGCGGACGGGGACCGGCGCAGGGCCACCCCGGTGCTCCGCTCCCCTGGACCCGGAGCCCGCCCTGGGGTTCGAGCCGGGGTTCGAGCTGGGGTTCGAGCTGGGGTTCGAGCTGGAGCCAGACCAGGGGTCCGCGTGGCGGACCGCCCGGGTCTGGCCAGCGCGGCACCTAGCCGACGTACGGCGACCTCGCGGTCGACCTCGCCCCGGCCCGCCCGACCCAGCCACGAGACCCACAGCATCGCCAGCACGGTCGCCACCACCGGCGGGGCCAGCCACCACAGGATCTCCACGCGCCCCAGGGTAGGCACCGCGAACGCCGCCGTCCGCGAGGCGCGCGGTCAGGGAGAGCCCACCCACTCCTCGCGGCCGTCGGCGAACTCCTGGTGCTTCCAGATCGGGACCTCGGCCTTGAGGGAGTCGATGAGCGAGCGAGACGCGTCGAACGACGTCCCGCGGTGGGCCGACGTCGTCGCCACGATCACCGCGATGTCGCCGACGGCCAGCCGGCCGACCCGGTGTACGGCGGCGACGGCGTGGACGGCGTACTCCTCGGCCACCTCGGTGCACACGCGGCGCAGCGACTCCAGTGCAGTCGGATGCGCGGAGTACTCCAGCCCCCGCACGCCGAGCCCGTGGTCGTGGTCGCGGACGCGCCCGATGAACAGCGTCAGGCCTCCCGACGCGTCGTCGTCGAGGGCGGCCACCACCTCCGCAACGTCGAGGGGGGTCTCGCGCAGGTCGACCAGCCGCAAGGCGGCGGCCGGCTCGCCCTCTTGATCGGATCTCACCACAGCCTCAGACCCTACGGCCTGCGCCGGCCTGGGTGGCCAACTCGGTGACCCGCTCGTCGCTCACGTGGCGGCGGCACGGCGGCGGCACGCCGGCGGCACGGCAGCGGCGCTGCCCCCTCATCGCCGCCTCACCGTCCCCGGCCACAACCGGTCACGGCGTACCGTTGAGCCATGACCGAGCAGCCGCCCGACGACCAGAACCCGTTCCGGGGGACGCCGTTCGAGCAGTTCTTCAGCGGGGGCGCACCCG
>NZ_DATAVI010000074.1:0-36787 GCF_036267815.1 Nocardioides sp.
CCGCATCGGCGCCGGCGTCGACGAAGGCCTGGGCACCGGCGCGGGTGGCGACGTTGCCGCCGATGACCTGCACGTGCTTGGTGGCCGGGTCGCTCTTGAGCCGCTGCACCATGTCGAGCAGCATCGTGACGTTGCCGTGCGCGGTGTCGGCGACGAGGACGTCGACGCCGGCATCGACGAGCGTCGTCGCCCGGAGCCAGGCGTCGCCGAAGTAGCCGATCGCGGCGCCGACCAGGAGGCGCCCGTGGTCGTCGTACGACGCATCGGGGAACTGCTCGCCCTTGACGAAGTCCTTGACCGTGATCAGGCCGCCGAGGTGGCCGGCCTCGTCGATGAGCGGCAGCCGCTCGCGCTTGTGCTGACGAAGCAGCCGGGTCGCCTCGTCGCGGGTGATCCCGACCGGCCCGGTGATCAGCGGCATCGGGGTCATCACCTCGTCGACCTTGGTGGTCGACCACTCCGCGACCGGCGTGAAGCGCAGGTCGCGGTTGGTGATGATCCCGAGCAGACGCTGGTCGGTGTCGACGACGGGCAGCCCTGAGACGCGGTACTCCCCGCAGATGCGGTCGAGGTCCTCCAGGGTCTGGTCCGGGCCGATGGTGACGGGGTTGGAGATGATCCCGGTCTGGGTGCGCTTGACGAGGTCGACCTGGTAGGCCTGCTCCTCGATCGAGAGGTTGCGGTGGAGGATGCCGATGCCGCCCTCACGGGCCATGGCGATCGCCATCCGGCTCTCGGTGACGGTGTCCATCGCCGCGCTGACCAACGGTGCCTTGAGCGTGATCTCGCGGGTCAGCCGGGTCGTCGTGTCGATGTCGCCGGGGGCCAGGTCGGAGTACCCGGGCAGCAGCAGGACGTCGTCGTAGGTCAGCCCCATGAGGGCGAACTTCTCGGGCACGCTTGCCGACACGCTCTCCGACACGGTCTCGGGCTCGCTCTCCACTCCTCCATCCTATCGGCGACCCCTGCCCCAACCACGCCCCCGTGCCGCGGGTCACAGCAGTCACACGAACCCCCGCTTACCCGGGGCTCTTGACACTTCTTGGGGGTTGCAGCGGCCAATAAGTGCCAACTCCCCCGCTTCAGCGGGGGATTTGGCAAACGACGCCGCAGAGCTGCGCGGGCCGTCTGGCTGGGGGAGGCGTGAGCACGCCGCTGCAGCGGGCGTCACCGCGACGGGACGACCGCGCCGGTGGCCAGCACCGCGCAGCGCGGACGCGGACGCGGACTGGACGACGGGAGACGGCCGAACGGCCCGCAGGTGGTCTCAGCACCTGCGAGCCGTCCGGCCTGTTCGGCTGCGACACGATCACACGAAGCCCAAGCGAGCCGGCCCGTTCCCGGGTGCGTAGATCGAGCAGTGGTTCACGGTGCCACACGAGAGCTCGCTCGCCTTGTCCGGCGTGAGCTGGACCTGGCTCTGGAACTTCCCGTCCACCCACCATGAGACCCGTACCCGAATCTCGTAGCTCTCGAAGGAACCACGCCTGGCCTCGGCGAGCGTTCCCGATCCTGCGATCGACTGACTCACGTTGGCGCCGTGGTACTGGAGCGGCACCGTGTTCTCCCGAGTCCTGACCACGTCGTACCCCTTCGTGCGGTCGTTGCGCTTCAGGAGCTCGTAGGTCACCTTGGCCGTCTGGACCCCGGCCTTCGCCGTGGTGTCCGGGGTCACGATGAGCCCGCCGGTCGACAGCTCGATCCTCGCGCCCTCGGTGGCCCGGAGAGCCGGCGTCGGGTTCCAGCTCGCATCGGCGAAGTAGACGTTGCCGGTGCCCTGGTTCCGATCGGTGATCATCGCCGAGGCCGAGGGGGCAGGGCCGGCCAAGGTGGCCGCGAGGCCGGCGCCCACCAGTCCCGCCAGGAGAGCCGCCGCCCCCTTCCCCGATCTGGGCGCCGCCTGGGTGTTCGCGTTCTTCGACATGATGGTTCTCCTCACGCTGTTCGTCGGATGGTTCGTCCCGGTCGGGACGTGACGACCATCGGCGAACGGCGAACGGCGGACCATCGGGGCCGTGACACAACCGACCCGCAGCCCGGGCAACGACGCGAAGCCTCGGTCGGCCCCCCACGGGAGCGTCGCGGGCCTGACAGACGGTGGCGCGGCTGAGCCTCGACGCTCTCCGACATCACCCACACCAGCCTGTCTGGACCTCAGATTCGGAGGATCACCGCATGTCCACACGTCAACGCGCATCTCGTCGCCTGCGACCTTCGCGTGTCGCACTCGCAGTTGCCGCTGCCGCGGCACCACTCGCGGTCCTGCTCACGACCGCCGCCGGGGCCGCGTCCGCGGCGACCTACGAGCAGGACGGCGACTGGGGCAAGGTCGAGTTCGGAGCCGGCTGGACCAGCCACGAGCTCGTCACAGCGACCGAGGGGAGCGACTCGGGGAAGCCGGTCTCGCTGATGGCATCCGCCGAGGTCAAGGTGGGAACGGCCGACTCGACCTACGGCCTCTACTCGCTGCCTCTGGACCACACCCAGCTGGTCACGCTCACGGTCGAGCTCCAGGACCAGGTCGACGACCCGAGGGACCTGAGCCGCCTTCCGCAGTGGCAAGCCGTCTCCGACAGGACTTTTCACGGTCGCTTCGCCATCGGTGCGTTCCAGGCCTCGACGACGTTCCCGCGCACGTACTTTCCGATCGGTCCGGTGACGGCCGACTCGCCGCCGTACCGCATCGTCTACGACGTCAGCTGGGTGGACGAGCTGACGGGACGGACGGACTCCCACGAGCACTTCACGCCACAGGGGCTCGCGGACGAGCGTTGTGACACACCGAACTTCACTTGCTGGACGGTTCCCGCCGACGGCTCTGTCGTCGTGCGGCCACGCCTGTGAGCCACGCCATCAAGGGGGAGCTGCCCCGAGACAGGCCAACGCGCCGAGTCATCATCGGATGACTCGGCGCGTTGGCGTGGTGGAGAGGTCAGTGCCCGTGGCCGTGGCCGTGGCCGGCCGCGGCGGGCTCCTCGTCCTCGGGCTTGTCGACGACGAGCGTCTCGGTCGTCAGCAGCATGCCGGCGATCGATGTGGCGTTGACCAGCGCGGAGCGGGTGACCTTGACCGGGTCGAGCACACCCTGGGCGACCAGGTCGCCGTACTCGCCGGTGGCGGCGTTGTAGCCCTCGCCGGTCTTGCCCTCACGGACCTTGGCGACGATGACGTGACCGTTCTCGCCGCCGTTCTCGGCGATCCAGCGCAACGGCTCGTCGGCCGCGCGGCGCACGATCCGGACGCCGGCCGCCTCGTCGCCGGTGAGGCCGAGGTCGCCGTCGAGCACGCTCACCGCGTGGATGAGCGCCGAGCCGCCCCCGGGGACGATGCCCTCCTCGATCGCGGCGCGCGTCGCGGAGACGGCGTCCTCGATGCGGTGCTTCTTCTCCTTCAGCTCCACCTCGGTGGCGGCGCCGACCTTGATCACGCACACGCCGCCGGCCAGCTTCGCGAGACGCTCCTGGAGCTTCTCGCGGTCCCAGTCGGAGTCGGTGTTCTCGATCTCGGCCTTGATCTGGTTGACGCGGCCCTCGACCTCGCCGGTATCGCCGCCGCCGTCGACGATGGTGGTGTTGTCCTTGGTCACCACGACGCGACGAGCGCTCCCGAGCACGTCGAGCCCGACCTGGTCGAGCTTGAGCCCGACCTCGGGAGCCACGACCTGACCGCCGGTCAGGACCGCGATGTCCTGCATCATCGACTTGCGCCGGTCGCCGAACGCCGGGCTCTTGACCGCCACGGCGTTGAAGGTGCCGCGGATCTTGTTGACCACCAGCGTCGACAGGGCCTCGCCCTCGACGTCCTCGGCCAGGATGAACAGCGACTTGCCGGCCGCGATGACCTTCTCCAGCAGCGGGAGGAGGTCGGAGATCGCGGAGATCTTGCCCTGGTGCAGCAGGATGCAGGGATCGTCGAGGACGGTCTCCATGCGCTCGGCGTCGCTGACGAAGTACGCCGAGATGTAGCCCTTGTCGAACTGCATGCCCTCGGTGAACTCCAGCTCGGTGCCCAGCGTGTTGGACTCCTCGACGGTGATCACGCCGTCCTTGCCGACCTTGTCGAACGCCTCCGCGAGGAGCTCGCCGATCACGGAGTCCCGGCTGGAGATCGTGGCGACCGAGGCCATGTCCTCCTTGGAGTCGACCTCGCGAGCCGCGTCGCGCAGCGCATCGCCGACGGCCTCGGCGGCGGCGTCCATGCCGCGCTTGAGACCCATCGGGTTGGCGCCGGCGGTGACCGAGCGCAACCCCTCGTGGACCATCGCCTGGGCCAGGACGGTCGCCGTGGTGGTGCCGTCACCCGCGACGTCGTTGGTCTTGGTGGCGACCTCCTTGGTCAGCTGCGCGCCGAGGTTCTCGAACGGGTCGTCGAGCTCGATCTCGCGAGCGACCGTGACGCCGTCGTTCGTGATCGTGGGGGCGCCCCACTTCTTGTCGATGACGACGTAGCGGCCCTTCGGGCCGAGCGTCACCTTGACGGTGTCGGCGAGGGCGTCGACGCCGCGCTCGAGCGACCGCCGTGCGCGCTCGTCGAACTCCAGGATCTTGGGCATGTGTGCTCCTCAGATGAGATCGGGTCGTCCGCCCGAGACCGGGCTCGCGCCCGTCGTCAGGCGGACGACCCGAAGTGAGAGACGAATCAGGAGACGACGGCGAGGACGTCGCGGGCGGAGAGGATGAGGTACTCCTCGCCGCCGTACTTCACCTCGGTGCCGCCGTACTTGCTGTAGATGACCTTGTCACCCACCGCGACGTCGAGCGGGACGCGGTTGCCGTTGTCGTCGATGCGACCCGGGCCGATCGCCATGACCTCGCCCTCCTGGGGCTTCTCCTTGGCGGTGTCCGGGATGACCAGGCCGGAGGCGGTGGTCTGCTCGGCCTCGAGAGGCTTGACCACGATCCGGTCCTCGAGAGGCTTGATGTTGACCGACACGATGTCGACCTCCACTTCCCTTGCGGTTGGCACGTGATGTGCATGGTTCGGACTCGGGAGCAGTTGCTCCCGGACGTTGAAGCCTGCGGTGACGTACGCCGTCGCGGGGGTCGTGCGTCGAAGCAGGCGGCTGGCATTCTCAGGTCGAGAGTGCCAGTGCCGAAACTAGCACTCGTCGACAACGAGTGCCAACGTCGGTCCCTGCTCGGTGACCGGGCTCCCCGGTCCCGGGTGGGGCGGGGGTTCGCTCCGCGGGGCACTGACAGGATGGCCGGATGGACCTCGCGACGTTCCGGTGGCTGCTCACCGACGACGGCCAGGCGCTGCTCGCCGCGGCGACGTCGGCGGAGGGGAGGCCGCTGGAGGTGCAGAGGGCGCTGCGCGAGGTCGTGCCGGGGTCGGCCGACGACAGGGCAGCGCGAGTAGCGACGGCGCTCGGCCAGGTGGAGCTGCGGCGGCGCGCGGCGGCCAAGCTCGGCGACGACGCCGCGAACATGTACTTCACGCGGGACGGGCTCGAGCAGGCGAGCCGGACCTCGGTCGCGCGTCACCGCGCCGCCCGGATCGCGTTCGGCGGACCGAGCGTGGTCGACCTGACCTGCGGCATCGGTGGCGACCTGGTCGAGCTCGCGCGGGCCGGGTTGACGACGGCCGGGATCGACCTCGACCCGCTGCGGACCGAGATCGCCCGGGCCAACCTCGCCGCCCTCGGGCTCGGCGGGGCGGTCGGGGTCGGCGACGCGACCGAGCTGGACGTGACGCCGTTCGCCACGGCGTACGCCGACCCAGCTCGGCGCAGCGGGCGCGGGCGGACGTTCCACGCCGACGACTGGGCGCCGCCCTGGTCCTTCGTCGAGTCCCTGCTCACGCGCCACGCGTGCGTCAAGGTCGCTCCCGGGATCGCGCACTCCCTGCTGCCGGCCGGGGTCGAGGCCGAGTGGGTCAGCGACGCCGGCGAGGTCAAGGAGGCCGTGCTGTGGTCACCGCCTCTGGCCACGGTCCGTCGCCGCGCCACCGTCCTGGGACGTGGCGGCCTGGCCACCCTCACCGACGAGGACGACCCGGGCGCGGGCACCGGCCCCGTCGGCGCGTTCCTCTACGAGCCGGACGGCGCCGTGATCCGGGCGGGACTGGTCACCGCGGTCGCGGCCGGGGTCCAGGGCCACCTGCTCGACCGGAGGATCGCCTACCTCTCCGCAGACGCGGCGTACCGCTCGCCGTTCGCCCGGGGCTATCGCGTGGTCGAGCAGCTGCCCTACCGCGAGAAGCAGCTCCGGGCCGCGCTGCGCGAGCGCGGCGTCGGCACGCTGACGATCAAGAAGCGCGGCGTGGACGTCGTCCCCGAGCAGCTGCGGCAGCGCCTCGACCTGCGCGGCGACGGGGCCGCCACGATCGTGCTCACCCGGGTCGCCGGCGAGGGGACCGCCCTCCTCGTCGAGCCCTTCTGAGCCGTTGAGATGCGCTCAGACGCCGAGCCAGGCGAGCACCGCCAGCACCCGGCGGTTGTCGTCGGGTGCGACCGGCAGGTCGAGCTTGGTGAAGATGTTGTTGGTGTGCTTGCCCACGGCCTTCTCGGTCACCGCCATGGCCGCGGCGATCGCGGCGTTCGAGCGACCCTCGGCCATCAGCGCGAGCACCTCCCGCTCGCGCGCGGTGAGCCGCTCGACCGGCGCCTGCCGAGCCATCACCGCGGAGACGACCTGCGGGTCCAGGACGGTGCCACCCCCGGCGACCCGGGCCAGCGAGTCGACGAACTCCCCGACGTCGCCGACGCGGTCCTTGAGCAGGTAGCCGACCCCGCCCTGGCCGCTGGCCAGCAGCTCTCGGGCGTAGATGCGCTCGACGTACTGCGAGAGCACCATCACCGGGAAGCCCGGGCGTTGGGTACGGACGGCGACGGCAGCGCGGAGCCCCTCGTCGGTGTGGGTGGGCGGCAGGCGGACGTCGAGCACGGCGCCGTCCGCGGTCGGGTCGGCCAGCGCGGTGGCGAGGTCGTCGGCGTGGTCCACGGCCGCGACGACCTCGTGGGCGTGCGCCTCGAGGATCCGGATCAGCCCGTCTCGGAGGAGGGCGTGGTCCTCGGCGAGGACGAGTCGCACGGCACCTCCAGGGTGACCAGGGTCGGCCCGCCCTTCGGGCTCGACACCCTCATCGTGCCGTCGAAGGCCGCGAGCCGTCTCGCGACCCCCCGCATGCCCGTCCCGGACGTCGGGTCGGCGCCGCCGCGACCGTCGTCCCCGACGACGACCGAGAGCAGGCCTGCTGCCTGACCGACCTCGACCCACGCGCGCGAGGCGCGGGCGTGCTTGGCGACGTTGGCCAGGCACTCGGCGACCGCGAAGTAGGCCGCCGACTCGACCGGTGCCGGGAGTCCGGACGGCGCGTCGCCGCCGACCTCCACGGGAATCGGGAGATCCAGGGCCAGGGCCTCGACGGCCGCGGTCAGCCCACGGTCGGCCAGCACCGGCGGATGGATCCCGTGCACGACGTCGCGCAGGTCGCCGAGCGCCGCACTGCTGGTCTCGCGGGCCTCGGTCAGCATCCGGCGGGCGGTCTCCGGGTCGCGCTCGACGAGCTCGGCGGCCATGCCGAGCGTCATCCCCAGGCTGGCCAGCCGTGCCTGCGCACCGTCATGGAGGTCGCGCTCGATCCGGCGCAGCTCGGCAGCCGCGCTGTCGAGACTCTGGTTGCGGGTCTCGGTCAGCACCTCGACGCGCTGCTCGAGCCGCTCGGTCGTGCCGAACGCCAGCAGCCACTGGTCGGCCCGGCTGCGGTAGTACATCAGCGGCCCCACGGCGTACCACCACACGACTCCGGTGACCACCGGCGCGAAGAGGACCAGCACCGTCAGCGACGCCGTGAACGCCAGCGGCATCGCCGCCACCAGCCACGCCAGGTCACGCCAGGTCATCGGGTCGGCGGCGGCGATCCGCAGCCGCGCGACCCCTCTGGCACTGTCATAGGGCAGGTACGACGCGGGCACGTCCACGCCGAGGACGACGCCGGCCATCGTGCGGTGCACTCGCGCGAACCAGCGGGTCACCGGCAGCAGCACCATCAGCAGCGGCACCCCGACCACCAGGATCGACAGGACCATCGCGGCCACGTCGACGACGAAGAGCACGAGCGCGGGGACCGACAGCAGCAGCTGGAGCGCGGCGTACCCCGTCAGGCGCAGTCGGCCCGCCCGCGACATCCGGCTGATCCTCACGTGGTCAGTCTGGCCGATCCCAGGCTCGTGGGCAGGGGGCCTAGGCCTACCCCGGATCCGGGTCCTGGCGCTCCTGCTCGGCCGGCCGGATCGCACGACGCTGGACGAGTCCGCATCACACCGACTCGGGGGAGCCCGCCATGTCGCCGCATCTGCACCGCCCCAGCCTCGTCGCTCGCGTCCCCCTGCGAGCCGCCCGGTGGAGCGCATCCCATCCGTGGCGGGCGATCGGCGCGTGGTTCGCGTTCGTCGCGCTCGCCGTCGCGCTCGCCGCGCTCATCTCGACCAAGCAGACGACCGATGCCGACTACCGGATCGGGGAGTCCGGTCGCGCCGACGCCATGCAGGCCTCGGGCGGCTTCGCCGACGACCAGACCGAGAGCGTGCTGGTCACCGCCCGCGACGGCGGCAAGGCGTCGGACGCGCAGGTCGACGCCATCGGCCGCCAGCTGCGCACCCGGCTGTCCGGCCTCCACGGCGTCACGAACGTGACCCCACCGCAGTGGAACGCCGCCCACACGGCGGCGCTGGTCGACGTGCACGTGAAGAGCACCGTGGACGACGTCAGCCAGATCCAGGCCCGGGTCGCCCAGATCGCCCGGGCCCGTGACGACCTCCGGGTCCGCGAGGCCGGCGACGTCTCGGTCAACACCGCGATCAACGACCGCGTCGCCGACGACCTCCACTCCGCGGAGGGGATCAGCCTGCCGATCACGGTCCTGCTGATGCTGCTGGCCTTCGGCGCGCTGATCGCCGCCGGCGTCCCGATCCTGCTGGCGGTCACGTCCGTGGCGGCCACGATGGGCATCAGCGCCCCGCTGTCGCACCTCATCCACGCCGAGCCGACCGTCACCAGCATGATCGTGCTGATCGGCATGGCCGTCGGCGTCGACTACTCGCTGTTCTACCTCAAGCGCGAGCGCGAGGAGCGAGCGGCGGGCCACACCACGCTCGACGCCGTCGAGATCGCCGCCGCCACGTCCGGCCACTCCATCCTGGTCTCCGGGGCTGCCGTGGTGGCCTCGATGGCCGGCCTGTTCATCGTCGGCGGAGCGACGTTCGACTCCCTCGCCACGGGCGCGATCGTCGTCGTGGCCGTCGCCGTCATCGGGTCGGTGACCGTACTGCCCGCCCTGCTGGCCAAGCTCGGCCGCTGGACCGACCGGCCCCGCGTCCCGCTGCTGTGGCGGGTCAACCGGAGGATCACCCGTCGCCTCGGCCAGGGCGGCATCAGCCGCCGCATCCTGGGCCCGGTGCTACGACGCCCGGTGGCCGCGCTGGTCGTGTCGCTGGCTGCGCTGGTCGCCCTGGCTGCTCCGGCCCTGGGCATGAAGGTGCACGACGCGAACCTCGACACGCTGCCCGCCTCGATCCCCCAGGTGCAGACACTGCGCGAGATCGCCGACGAGTTCCCCAGCCAGGGCGCGGCCGCGACGGTCGTCGTCCACGGCACGAGGTCCGAGCGCGGACAGGTCGTCGACGCCCTGCGTCGACTGTCGACCTCGGCAGCCGCGACACCGTCGTTCGACAAGGCCGGAGACGGCGCGATCCAGACGGCCCCCGACGGGGAGACGGTCCGCGTCGTGCTCCCGATCCCCTACTCGGAGTCCGACGACCGGTCCGGCGCGGCCGTCCAACAGCTGCGTGACCGACTGGTGCCCGACGCGCTGTCCGGGATGCACGTCCAGCACGCCGTCGGCGGTGACGTCGCCGAGTCGCTCGACTACGCCACCCACCAGTCCGACCGGCTGCCGTACGTGATCGGGTTCGTGCTCCTGCTGACGCTGGTGATGATGACGATGGCCTTCCGCAGCCTGGTGGTCGCGGCCCTGTCCTCGGCGCTGAACCTGCTGTCGGTCGGCGTCGCGTTCGGGATCTTGACCCTGGTCTTCCAGCACGGCTGGTTCGCCGGCCCGCTGGGCTTCACGACTCCGGGGTTCGTGATCGACTGGATCCCGTTGTTCGTGATGGTGGTCCTGGTCGGGCTGTCGATGGACTACAACGTGTTCGTGCTGGCCCGGATCCGCGAGCACGCGGTGCGCGGCCTGCCCGCCCGACTGGCCGTCGAGCGCGGCGTCACCGACACCGCCGGCGTCATCACCAGTGCGGCCTCGGTGATGGTCTCGGTGTTCGCCATCTTCATGACCCTCAGCATGCTGGAGATGAAGATGATGGGCGTCGCGCTGGCCGCCTCGATCCTGATCGACGCGACCCTGATCCGGCTCGTCATCCTTCCGGCCGCGCTGGTGCTGCTCGGTGAGCGCGCCTGGTGGCCGGGGAGGGTGCGCCGCCCGCACGGCGCCGTCGTCGAGCCCGAGCACCGGCCCGAGCCGGTCGGAGCTCGCTGAGCCGGGCTCGTTGAGTTGGCCCTCCTGGCTCGTTGAGTTGGCTCCCCGGGTCACACGAGTGGGGCATGCGGGCGCCGCAACAGACCCGGAGGGCCAACTCGAGGGACCCGGAGGGCCAACTCGACGAGCCTGACAGGATCCCCGGGTGACCGACGACGACAGCCGCTCGCGATGGGTGGCGCTGATCGTCTGCTGTAGCGCGCTGTTCATGTCGCTGCTCGACGTCAGCGTCACCAACGTCGCGCTGCCGTCCATCCGTCGCGACCTCGGCACCGGGAACGCCGAGCTCCAGTGGATCGTGTCGGGCTACACGCTGGCCTTCGGCCTGGTGCCGGTGCTCGGCGGCAAGCTGGGCGACGACCACGGCCGACGGGTGATGTTCCAGGTCGGGGTGGCCGGCTTCGCGGCCACCTCTCTGCTCTCGGGCATCGCGCCCAACGCCCACATCCTGATCGCCGCCCGTGTGCTGCAAGGGCTGTCCGGCGGCCTGATCAACCCGCAGGTCTCGGGTCTGGTCCAGCAGATGTTCCACGGCGCCGAGCGGGGTCGCGCGTTCGGCGTGCTCGGCACCACCGTGGGCGTCGGGACCGCGATCGGACCGGTGGTGGGCGGCGCCCTGATCGCCCTGGGAGGCCCGACCCTGGGCTGGCGGCTCGTGTTCTTCGTCAACATCCCGATCGGGATCGTCGTCATCCTCCTGGCGCGTCGCCTGCTGCCGGCGCCGACCGAGAGCGTCGGACACCGGCTCGACCTGCTCGGTGCCGCACTCCTCGGCGGTGCGACGTTCTGCGTGCTGTTCGCCTGCGTGCAGTACGACGCCCTCCACGACGCCCGGCTCGCCCTGCTGGGGGTGCCGGCCCTGGTGCTCGGCGTGCTGTTCTACCGCCGGGAGCGGCGGATGACCGACGAGTCCGCCGAGCCGCTGGTCGACTTCCGCCTGTTCCGCCGACCGTCGTACGTCGCCGGCATCACCCTGGCGCTGACCTTCTTCCCGGCCATGGCCGGTCTCCCCCTGGTCCTGGCGATCTTCTACCAGCAGGGGCTGGGCTACACCGCGATCCAGTCCGCGCTCGGCGTCACGGCGTACGCCGTCGGCGCGGCGGTGTCGGCGCCGCTGTGCGGGAGGTTCGTGACCCGCATCGGCCGCCCTCTGGTGGTCGGCGGTGCGGTGATGTTCGGGGTGGGCGCGATCGGGCTCGCCACGATCGCCCCGCACGTACCGCCCGGACATGCCGGGCGCTTCCTGGCGATCCCGTTGTTCGTGATGGGCTGCGGCCAGGGCGCCCTGATCACGCCCAACCAGACCCTGTCGCTGATGGACGTCGACCCGGCCATGGGCAGCACGGCCGGCGGAGTGCTCCAGACCGGTCAGCGGATCGGCCTCGCGGTCGGCCAGGCCGTCATCGGCGCGGTGTTCTTCAACTCCGTGTCGGGCAGCGGGCACGCGGCGTACGCCGACGCCCTGCGCAACGCGGTGATCGCGGCCCTGGTGTTCGTCGCGGTCGCGGTCGCGATCGGCGTCCAGGACCTCCTGCGCGCACGACGACGCCGGCCCTCGCTACCGTGAGCGGGTGACGGGTTCGCGGTCGCTGGCGGAGCAGGCGGCGGAACGCCTCGCCGAGCTCACCGGCATCGAACGGCATGACGCGGTCGTCGTGCTCGGGTCGGGCTGGGGGCCGGCGGCGGACTCGTTCGGCGAGCCGGTGGCGGCGTTCCCGATGACCGAGGTGCCCGGCTTCCTCGCGCCCGTCGCGGAGGGCCACCGCGGCACCATCGCGTCGTACGACGTCGACGGCACTGCCACGCTCGTGCTCTCCGGGCGTACGCACCTCTACGAGGGCCACGGGCTGCGTCCGGTCGTGCACGGAGTCCGGGCGGCAGCCGCTGCCGGCTGCCGGCTCGCGCTGCTCACCAACGCCAACGGCTCGCTGCACCCCGACCTCGAGATCGGCCAGGCGGTGCTGGTCCGCGACCACCTCGACCTGACCGGCAGCTCGCCGGTCGAGGGAGCCCTCCGCTCCGAAGAGCTCCGGGTCGACCTCACCGACTGCTGGTCGGCTCGGCTGCGGAGCCTGGCCCGCGCGCTCGACCCCTCCCTGGCGGAGGCGACGTACGCCTGGCTGCCGGGACCCCACTACGAGACCCTCGCGGAGGCCGAGTGGGTACGCCGGATCGGCGGTGACGTGCTCGGGATGTCGACGGTCCCCGAGGCCGTCGCCGGAAGAGAATGCGGCATGGAGGTGCTCGGACTGTCGACGGTCACCGCCGTCGAGGGTCAGGACTCGGGCATCGACCCCAGCGAGGTGGTGGCCGTCGCCGAACGCACGGCCGCAGGGATGGGCCCGCTGCTCGCGGGCCTGGTCAGAGAGGGGACAGCACCATGACTGCCATCGACGAGTCGTCGACCCGCAAGGCCCCACCCGCACCGAGCGGCATCGAGGCCAACGGCATCAACGTCATCGACGAGTCCGAGCGCAAGGGAGCTCCGGCTGACTTGTTCTGGCCGTGGTGCGCCTCCAACATCTCGGTGCTCGCGGTGTCCTACGGCGCGTTCGTGCTCGGCTACGGCATCGGCTTCGCCCAGGCCGTTGTCGCCGGCGTCGTGGGCATCGTCGTGGGTTTCTTCCTGGTCGGCCTGGTCTCGATCGCCGGCAAGCGCGGCTCCGCGCCGACGCTCGTGCTGTCGCGAGCGCCGTTCGGCCGTTACGGGAACACGCTGCCAGGCATCGTGTCGTACCTGCTGCTGGTGGGCTGGGAGACCGTGCTGGTGGCACTCTCGACGAAGGCCGTCGCCACCGTGTTCGCCCAGCTGGGCTGGAGCAGCGGGAACGCCGTGAAGATCGTGGCCTTCCTGGTCGTCGCCGCGGCGATCGTCGGTGCGGGCGTGCTCGGGTTCGACGCCATCATGCGGATCCAGCGCTGGCTGACGATTGCCATGGTGATCGTCACCGCGGTCTACATCGCGCTGACCCTCGACAAGATCCACCTCCACAGCGCCACGTCGCTGAAGTCCGGGACCACGGCGGCCGTGATCGGCGCGACGATCCTCGTGCTCACCGGCTTCGGTCTCGGCTGGGTCAACACCGCCGCCGACTACTCGCGCTACCTCCCCCGCAGCACCCGCGCCGGCGGCGTGGTCTTCTGGCCGACGTTCGGCGGAAGCCTGCCGGTCGTCGTGCTGGTCGGCTTTGGCCTCCTGCTGTGCGCCTCGTCGTCGTCGCTCAACGCCGCTGTGCAGAACGACCCGATCGGCGGGCTCGCCTCGGTGCTCCCCAACTGGTTCCTGGTCCCGTTCGTCCTGGTCTCCGTCGCGGGTCTCATCAGCGGCGCCATGCTCGATCTCTACTCGTCGGGCCTGACCCTGCTGTCTCTGGGACTGCGCACGCCGAGGTACGTCGCGGCCGGCGTCGACGGAGTGCTCATGGTGCTCGGCACGATCTACATCGTGTGGGTCTCGGCCGACAACTTCCTCGGGATCTTCGAGGGCTTCCTGATCACGCTCGGCGTTCCGATGGCCGCGTGGTGCGGGATCTTCCTGGCCGACCTGTGGCTCCGCCGTCGGGACTACGACGAGCCGGCGCTGTTCGCCGCTGAGGGCCGGTACGGCGCCGTGGGCTGGCCCGCGTTCGCCGTCATGGTCGTCGCAACGGCGATCGGGTGGGGGCTGGTCGTGCAGCCGTACGGCGCCAAGGGGCTCGGCTGGCTCGGCTACCTGCTCGGCGCCGGCTTCGGCGGGAAGACCGGCACGTGGTCCGGCGCCAGCCTGGGCGTCCCGATCGCTCTGGCGATCGGCGTCGTCGGCTACCTGCTCCTCGGCGCCGCCCGCGTCCGCGCCCAGGAACGCTAGCCAACGGACGCCGAGTCGGCGCAAATGTACGTGGACAACTCGCCGACCCGTCAGAAAAGCACACACCCGCCGAGTCGTCGTATGACGACTCGGCGGGTTTTCCACGTACCTACGGGCCGACTCGGCGGGTTTTCCACGTACCTACGGGCCGACTCGGCGGGCTTTTCACGTACCTTTGCGCCGAGTCGGGGGTGGTCAGCGTTCGGCGGCGATGGTGGTGTCGTCGCCGTGACCGGTGTGGACCACCGTGTCGCCCGGGAGGGGCAGCAGCCGGGTCCGGATCGACTCCACGATCAGGGTCGCATCGCTGTACGAACGGCCGGTCGCGCCCGGCCCACCCCGGAAGAGCGTGTCTCCGGTGAAGACACAGCCGAGGTCGGCCGACAGCAGGCAGACCGCGCCCGGTGAGTGCCCGGGGGTGTGCAGCACCCGCAGGGAGGTCCCCGCGACGGGCACCTCGAGGCCGTCGGACAGGTCGACGTCCCACAGCTCGTCGGGGTGGGTGAGCTCCCACACCGGCCGGTCGTCGGGGTGCAGCAGGATCGGCGCCCGCACGGCCTCGCGCAGGGCGGGCGCAACCCGGACGTGGTCGTCGTGGGCGTGCGTGCACACGATCGCCCGCACCCGACGCTCACCCACCACGGCGAGGATGTCGTCGACCGAGTGCGGAGCATCGACGACCAGGCACTCCTGGTCGTCCCCGACGACCCAGATGTTGTTGTCGACGTCGTACGTCGCGCCGTCCAGGCTGAAGGTCCCGCTGCTGAGGCCGTGATCCACCCGAAGCGTCATCGACGGGCCATCAGAGGACCACGACCGACCGCAGCACGTTGCCGCCGTGCATCTTCTCGAAGGCGGCCTCGACGTCGCCGAGCCCGATCTCCTCCGACACGAAGGCGTCGAGGTCGAGCCGACCCTGCTGGTAGAGGTCGATCAGCAGCGGGAAGTCGCGGGTGGGGATGCAGTCGCCGTACCACGAGGACTTCAGTGCGCCGCCCCGTCCGAAGACGTCGATCAGCGGGATGTCGGGCACCGTCATGTCCGGCGTCGGCACCCCGACCAGGACGACGGTCCCGGCCAGGTCGCGCGCGTAGAACGCCTGCTTCCAGGTCTCCGGCCGGCCCACGGCCTCGATGACGACGTCGGCGCCGTCGGCGCCGTCGTAGTAGCCCGCGCAGATCCCCTTGATCGCGGCGACCGGGTCCGTCGCCGAGGAGTCGACCGTGTGCGTGGCCCCCATCCGCTTCGCGGTCTCGAGCTTCTGGGGGTCGATGTCCACGGCGATGATCGGCGAGGCCCCGACCAGGGCCGACCCCGCGACGGCGGCCACGCCCACGCCACCACAGCCGATGACCGCCACCGACCTGCCGCGCGCGACGCCGCCGGTGTTGACCGCGGCACCGATGCCGGCCATCACGCCGCAGCCCAGCAGGCCTGCGGCCGCAGGCCGGGCGGACGGGTCGACCCTCGTGCACTGGCCGGCAGCCACGAGGGTCTTCTCCGCGAAGGCACCGATGCCGAGGGCGGGCGAGAGCTCGGTGCCGTCCTCGAGGGTCATCCTCTGGGTCGCGTTGTGGGTGTTGAAGCAGTACTGGAGGTCACCTCGACGACAGGCGCGGCACTCGCCGCAGACGGCGCGCCAGTTGAGGATCACGAAGTCGCCGGGCGCCACCGACGTGACGTCGGGGCCGACGGCCTCGACGACGCCGGCGGCCTCGTGGCCCAGGAGGAACGGGAAGTCGTCGTTGATGCCGCCCTCCCGGTAGTGCAGGTCGGTGTGGCAGACCCCGCACGCCTGGACGGCGACCAGCGCCTCGCCCGGCCCGGGATCGGGGACGTTGATCGTCTCGATGGTCACCGGCGCGCCCTTGGCTCTGGCGACGACTCCCTGGACCTGGTGCATGGGGCTCCTCCACAAACGTGACGACGGCGGTGCGCGCAGCCTATGAGGAAGGGCGGCCCGCCGACGAGCCGCCCGGCGAGGAGTAGGACAACTTTCAACCGTCCGCGGGCGTCCCACGCCCATGAGGCAGGGCAGGGCATCGTGCGTGGGGGCGGGCCGGGCATCGGGCCTGACGGCCGGCATCGTCGTCGCGATGGCGCTCGGGCTGCTGCCCGGCGGCACGCCGTACGCCGCTGCCCTGACCCGGACCCGGGACCAGCTCGGGGCCCACAGCGGCCCGGCGCCGGGTCCGGGGACCTTCCCGACCGAAGGTCTCGCCGTGGGTACCCCTCCCGCGATCCCCTACGCCTATGCCTCCGACCCGGGCTTCGGTGAGGGCAACTGGCGCCTGCTGCGTCCGGACGGCACGAGCCTCCGGCTGCCCCGGCTGACCTGGAGCACCTGGGCGCCGACGGGTCGAGGTGCGATCGGGATGGCCGGCACCGAGGCCGGCACCGAGCTCCAACGGGTCGCCGCCGACGCAAGTGTCCGCACCAGCATGGTCCGGCACTTCGGGCTCGCCGTCTCGCCGGACCACGCGATCGTCGGCTGGCTCGGCGGTCGGGGCGCGCCGCACCTCGTGGAGGACGCCGGTCGCCGCGACGCCACGCTGCCCGTCGTACGCCGCGGTCGGCAGATCGTCGGCATCTGGGGCGCGCGGACGTGCCGGGAGCAAGAGCCCGAGGGCGGCGGGTGCACGGCGTTCGTCGACGCCGCCGGGCGGGTGCGGCTCTCCTCCTCGCACGGCGTCACCGGCTCCCTGGGCCGCCTTCGCGAGGTTGCCGACGTGAGCCAGCACGGGCACATCGCCGCCCGCGCCCGATGGCTGGCGTCGGCTCCTCACTCCTGCTGGGGGGTCTACCGGGCGAGCGGCCACCGCATCTTCCGGACCTGCGGGTACTACCTGGACTCCTTCGCACCGGACGGTCGCCGGGTGCTCGCCGAGCAGTCCGAGGCTCGCTGGTCCAGCGTGCGGAGGTTCGCCGTCCTCGACGGCCGCGGGGCCGTCGAGCAGTCCTGGAGCTTCCACGCCGGGCCGCGCCGAAGCCTGTCCCAGCTGACGTGGGAGGACAGCCATCACCTGCTCGGCGTCCTGCTGGCGCACGGGCAGTGGTCGCTGGTCCGGATCGGCACCGACGGGACCGTGGAGTACGCCGGCCCGCCGGACGTCGAGACCCCGGAGAATGCCGAGGAGAACGCCGAGGAGAGTCCCTACGACCTGCCCCTGCGCTGAACCCGGCACGACGTGCGTGCAACCTCCCGGGCGCGGATCTGGTCCACAGGGTGAGGGTCGACCAGGATGGGGATCGCGATGTCACAGACACCGGGGCCGGGACGGACGATGGCAAGCCATCTCGTCCCGCCGCGCCAGCAGGACTTCGAGTCCTGGCTGGTCTCCCGCGAGGGTGCCCTCCAACGCACCGCACACCTGCTGACCGGAGACGTCCACGCCGCCCAGGACCTCGTCCAGGCGACCCTCACCAAGCTCTACCGGCGCTGGGACCGCGTCCAGCGCGTCCAGAACATCGACGCCTACGCGCGCAAGGCCCTGGTCAACGAGTTCCGGACCGCATGGCGGCGGCCGGTACGGCGGATGGAGCAGGTCGTCGAGGCGGTTCCCGACCGGCCGGGCCCGGACTCCCCGGCGTACGACGGTGAGCGGGAGGCCGTCTGGCGCTTCGTCCGCTCGCTGCCGCCGCGGCAGCGGACGGTGCTGGTCCTGCGCTTCTACCAGCAGCTCTCCGAGGCCGAGGTCGCCGAGGTCATGGGCATCTCGGTCGGCACGGTCAAGTCGCAGAGCAGCCGCGCCATCGCCAGCCTGAGAGCCGCCCTGCCCGACCATCCCGAGATCGCCGGAGAGGAGTCCTCACCATGACGACCGAGGAGCTGCTGAGCCGCACCTTCACCGAGGTCACCGAGACCTCCGACTACCCCTACACGCCGGTCGAGGTCGTGGCAGCACGGGCGGCCACCATCCGCCGCCGGCACCGCCGTACGGCGTCGCTGGTCGCGGCGGCCGCGCTCGTGGTCGCCGGCGGGTCGGCAGCCGCCTGGCTGCACGGCCGCGGCAGCACGCCGGGTCCGTCTCACCCGACGCCCCTGGGATCGCTCCCGGACCTCCCGATGAGTGGCGCCCCGAGGGTCGGGCTGGTCTCCGGCGACGTCTACCTCGCCGCCTCCGGGCAGCGGGTCACCTCCGCCAGGATCTCCACCGCGCTGACGTTCGCGCCGGACGGCAGCGGCGTGCTGCTCGCCTCCGACCAGACCGGCCACCTGACGCTGTGGCAGGTGGCGACCGACGGCTCGACCACCAAGGTGGGCTGCGGCACGCAGACGTTCGCGATCGACGGCGACACCCCGACGTACTGGGTCTCCGACGACTGCGGGCTCCACGGCGCCGGGAGCCTGGTCACCGGCACCACGCGCCAGGCCACTGCCCGCGCGATGAGCTACTCCCCCGTCGGGCGGGTCGGCGGCGGCATCGTCGCGGACTCCGGCCCCACCTTCCCCGGTCAGGGATCGGCCGGCTCGCGGGCGGACGCCCAGGTCGCCGGCTCGGTCGTCGTGGCCGCGGACGGCACGGTCACCAAGATCCCGGGTCTGACCATCGTCCAGGACGCGACCACGGCCGGTGACCTCGTCCTCGGCGTGAACGGGTACGACCGCAGCCGGGTCGTGGACGCGACGACCGGCGACGTGCGCTGGACGGCGGACACCTGGTCGCTCGGCGCGTTCTCCTCCTCGGGCCGGTACACCTCGGGCTACCAGGAGGTGGGCCGGCAGACCTCGCCCGGGGTGGGCGACGTGGTCGCAGCCTGGGACTCCGCGACGGGACGCCAGGTGATGCGCCTCGTCCTGCCCGGCATGGTGCTGCGGAGCACGCCGGTCTGGGAGGGCGACTCCGCCATGCTGGTCGTCGTCGAGGACCTCGAGCGCCAGGAGGCGGTGCTGCGGGTGGGCCTGGACGGAAGCGCCACCCGTGCGACCCCGGTCCTGCCCGGGACCGAGCTGCACCGGCTCGGCTACCGCCTCGCCGGCGCAGAGCCGCTCACCCCGTCGGGCTGACCACCGCTCCGCCGAGGCGGGGCGGGGTCAGGCGACGACCTCGGTGACCGGCTGGGACGAGTCCGCGGGCAGGTCGAGGGCGGACGGCGCGTGCCCGCGCGCGACCAGCTCGGCCCCGAGGGCGGCGACCATGGCGCCGTTGTCGGTGCACAGCCCGGGCCGGGGGACCCGGACCCGGATCCCCCGGGCCTCGGCGCGTTCGGTGGCCAGGGCGCGGAGCCGGGAGTTCGCGGCCACGCCGCCGCCGATCAGGATGTCCTCGATGCCCTGGTCCGCAGCGGCATCGAGGGCCTTGCGCACGAGCACGTCGCAGACCGCCTCCTGGAAGCTGGCCGCGACATCGGGGACGTCGATGCTCACGCCGTCGCGCTGCTGGGCCTCGACCCACCGGGCGACGGCGGTCTTGAGACCGGAGAACGAGAAGTCGAAGCGATGTCGCTCCAGGTCGCGACGCGAGGTGAGGCCGCGCGGGAAGTCGATGGTGACCCGGCCGTCGCGGGCCGCGCGGTCGATGTGGGGACCGCCGGGGAAGGGCAGCCCGAGCAGCCGGGCGACCTTGTCGAAGGCCTCCCCGGCGGCGTCGTCGATGGTCGCGCCGAGCGGCTCGATCCCGCCGCCCACCCCGCTCACGTCGCTGACCCGGAGCAGGCTGGAGTGACCACCGCTGACCAGGAGGGCCAGGCACGGCTCGGGCAGCGGGCCGTGCTCGAGCTGGTCGACCGCGACGTGGGCCGCCAGGTGGTTGACGCCGTAGATCGGCTTGCCCAGGCCCAGGGCGAGCGCCTTCGCTGCCGCCACGCCGACCAGGAGCGCCCCCGCGAGACCCGGGCCGCTGGTGACCGCGATGGCGTCGACGTCGTGCAGCCGGATCCCGGCCGTCTCCGCCGCGCGCTCCAGGGTCGGCACCATCGCCTCGAGGTGCGCACGGCTGGCCACCTCGGGTACGACCCCGCCGAAGCGTGCGTGCTCCTCGACGCTGCTCGCCACGGCGTCGGCCAGCAGCGTGTGCCCGCGGACGACACCGACGCCGGTCTCGTCGCACGACGTCTCGATCCCCAGGACCAGCGGCCCGTCGGTCATGGCCTCACGCGTCGACATCAGTCCAGCTCCTTGCGCAGGACGACCGCCGTCGTCCCGTCGGCGTAGTACCGCGGCCGGCGGTCGATCTCGGTGAACCCGCGCACGGCGTAGAAGGCGCAGGCGCCGGCGTTGTCCTCGCGGACCTCGAGCAGGAGCTGCTCGGAGTAGCGCACGCGCGCCTCGTGCTCGACGCGCGCGAGCAGCCGGGAGCCGACCCCGCACCGGCGCGCCTCGGGCGCGACCGCGATCCGCTGGAGCTCCGAGACGTCGGCGAACAGGCTGGCCGCGGCGTAGCCGAGGACCGTCTGGGAGGTCGCGACGAGGTAGAGCGCTCCGGGGATCTGGCCCGACAGCCCGTCGGCGACCAGGCCGTCGGACCACGCGTCCGAGCCGAACGCCAGCTGCTCCAGACCGGCGATCGCGGGACCGTCGTCGACCTCCGCGGGGCGGATCACGAGACCCGCTTGGGGGCGCCCGGCGCAATCGCGTCGGGCCTTCGCAGATACATCGGCTCGGGGTCGTGCAGCTCGGCCAGCTCGCCGGCGACGACCCGGGCCAGCCAGGCCGCGCTCGGGGCCGTGGGAGGCCGCGCGTCGGGGAAGGCGTCGGGGTAGAGCACCGCACCCCCTCCCGCCACGGGCACGCCGGTCGCCGCCGCGGCCGGGCGGACGACGTCCGGTCCGGTGAGCCGACGCCCCTGGTCGTCGTACGACGCGAGGTAGACCTCCTTGCGGCGGGCGTCGGTCGCGACGACGAAGCCGGTGCCGACCGGCCGCGGACCCAGGGCGGCCTCGACCGCCACGACGTCCAGGCTGCACACGCCGTACACCGGGATCTCGAGCGCGAAGGCCAGGGTGCGCGCCGTGACCAGCCCGACCCGCAGGCCGGTGAAGGGCCCGGGCCCCACGCCGACTGCCAGCGCGGTCAGGTCCTGGCGCACGATGCCCGCCTCGGAGAGAGCCTGCTGGATCAGCGGCGCGAGCTGCTCGCCGTGCTGCATCGGTCGCGCCGACCGCAGCTCGGCCACGACGGCTCGCTCGGCGCGGTCCACGTCGTACAACGCGACCGTGACGTACGGCGTGGCCGTGTCGAAGGCGAGCAGCACGCCCCCGAGGCTACGGCGCTGCCGCACGCCGGCCGGATCGGGGCGTGACGTCAGCCGCGCAGGGCACGCCAGTGGGTGGTCACCCGCGGCGTCCCGTCGGTGTCGTCGACCAGGTGCAGCGCGAAGGACGGCGGGGCGGCGTACCAGACGGTGTCGAGCTGCTCGGCGTCCACCGTCACCGTCGAGGCGACCCCGCCGCCGACGAGCAACGGCCGACCGGCGTACGTCGTGGCGCTCATCGTGTGCGCGTGCCCGACGAGCGTCGCCACGACGTGGGGATGGCGCTCGAGAACGGCGGCCAGGGCGGCGCCGTCCATCAGCCGGATCGGGTCCATCAGCTCCAACCCGATCGTGGTCGGGGGGTGGTGCAGGACGACGAACGCCGGCGCCGCGGACTTCGCGAGCTCCGCGTCGAGCCAGGCCAGCTGGTCGGTGCCGAGCCGGCCCTCGTCGACCCGCTCCCCCGCGACGGCGTCGACCAGCGAGTCGAGCATCACGAACCGGTAGCCACCGGCCTCGACCACCGACGGCGCCGGACGGCCGAGCCCGGCGACGAAGGCCTCGCGCACGTCGTGGTTGCCCGGGCACACGGCGAGCGCGCCCGGCCAGCGGTCGAGCCAGGCCCGCGCGGCGGCGTACTCCTGGTCCAGACCGTGGTCGGCGACATCCCCGCTCACCACCAGGAGGTCCGGGCGCGGCCGCATCGCCAGGAGGTGGTCCATCACCGCAGAGCACCGCATCGAGGGCTCCTGGACGTCGTTGCCGAAATGGGTGTCGCTCACCTGGGCCACCACGAACATGGGCTCACCCTAGGGTCGCCGGACCCGCCGCGGCCCCCCCGTGTCCGGGAAGCGGTGCGCGCAGCCAGCGGACCCCGACCGGCGCGACGCGCACCCGCCGAGGGTCCGGGCCGTCGCCCTGGCTCGCCTCGTCGGCCACGGCACGCGCGATGCGCACCTCGACCCGGTCGTCGGCGAGCCCCTCGGCGATGCCCTCGCCCCATTCCACGACCGTCACCGCCTCGTCCAGCGAGGTGTCGAGGTCGAGGTCGTCGAGCTCGGCCACCCCGCCCAGCCGGAAGGCGTCCACGTGCACCAGGGCCGGTCCGGCCCCGAGCGAGGGGTGCACCCGGGAGATGACGAACGTCGGCGAGGTGACCTCGCCACGCACCCCGAGGCCGGCGCCCAGGCCTTGGGTGAGGGTGGTCTTGCCCGCCCCGAGCCCGCCCGACAGCACCACCACGTCGCCGGCCCGCAGGCTGCTGGCGAGCTCGGCACCCAGCGCCCGCATCGACTCGGCGTCCGGGGCGGCATGGCTCCGGGGAGCCGGGCGGCGCAGCTCGAGGTACGGCGGCGTGCCCCCCACCGGGACGAACCCGTGCTCGCGCCAGAACCTCTCGGTCGCCGGCAGCTCCCGGCGGGCCAGCACCGCGAGGTCGTCGTACTCCTCGGCAAGGTCGAGGGCGGCCTCGACCAGCGCGCTCGCCACCCCGTGGTCGCGCACCTCGGGGAGCACCCCCACCCGGCGCAGCCATAGCGTCGCGTCACGGGGGTCGAGCAGGAGGGCACCGACGTCGCGCTCGTCGTAGGACGCGACGAGCCCGCCGTGGACCAGCGCGGTCCGGATGGTGTCCTCGGTCTCGGCCAACGCGTCCGCCGGCGGATCGAGGACCGGCCGGGTGGCGAACGCCGTGCGCACGATCGACAGCACGGTCCCGGCGTCGTCGGGCCCGGCCGCGCGCACCCTGGTGGCCGGCGCGGCCGGAGTGGTCGGGCCGCTCACGGGCGCCCGGCCCTGTCTCCCGCCCGCGCGATCAGCAGGTCGAGCTCGTCGGTGACGTCGGCGTCTCGCTCCAGGATCACCATGTGCCCGGCACCGTCGCACTCGCGCAGCACCGACCCGGGGATCAGGTCGTGCAGCCGGCGGCTCAGCCCGATCGGGGTCAGCTTGTCCTGGGTGCCGCACACGATGCTGCTCGGCACCTGCCCGAGCGCCGCCACGGCCTCGAACTTGTCCAGCGCCGAGAAGGTCGGGAAGAACTCCGCGACCACCTCGAACGGCGTGGCCGAGAGCATCCGGTCGACGAACTCGACGTAGGACGCGGGCACCTCGTCGCCGAACGCCAGCTCGTCGGTGGCCACCAGCGCGACCGAGTGTCCGAGCCGGCGGAGGCCGTCGATGGTCCGATGACCGCGGCCGAGCGCGGCCACGAGCCTCTGCGCCACCTGGCCCGCGACATTCGCCGGGAGGGCCGGCACGAGCATCCGCGAGGGCTCGAGCCCACCGGCCGTCGTCGACACCAGCCCGACGCCCACGACCCGGTCGCCGAACAGCTCGGGATGCTCCTCGGCCAGCGCGATGATCGTCATCCCGCCCATCGAGTGGCCGACCAGCACGACCGGCCCGTCCGCGACGACGGCGTCCAGGACGGCCAGCAGGTCGAGGCCCAGCTGGTCGATCGTGGCGTGGCCGGGCGTGGAGCGGCCCGATCTGCCATGGGAGCGCTGGTCGTAGAAGACGGTCCGCACGCGGCCCCGGTAGGCCGCGCGCTGGAAGTGCCAGGAGTCCATCGAGAGCGCGTAGCCGTGCACGAACACGACCGTCAGCCCCGGGTCCTCGCCGTCGCCCGGGACGCGCTCGTCGACCTCGACGCGCAGGTCGACGCCGTCGTCGGTGACCACGGTGACAGGCGCCGAGTGCAGCGACCCGAACGGCGTGTCGTCGCCGGCGCCGCGGCGCCCGATCAGCTGGCGCTGCTTGACCATCCGGTAGGCGGTGCCGGCGGCGACGACGCCGACGGCGCCCACCGCCAGCCCGGTCACGGACAGGACGCGCGAGGTCGTGCTCACCGACCGCCTCCGGCGTAGCGGCGCCTCAGCCGGCCACCCATCCGGGTGACGATCTCGTAGTGGATCGTGCCGCACGCCCGAGCCCAGTCGTCGGCCGTCGGCTCTCCGTTGGCGCCGGAGCCGAAGAGCACGACCTGGTCGCCCGCGACCGGCCCGGCTCCGCCGAGATCGTCGTCCTCGCCGAGGTCGACGACGACCTGGTCCATGCAGACCCGGCCCCGGATCGGCCGGCGCCTCCCGCCGACCCAGACCTCGGCGGTGTTGCCGGCGTGCCGCGGGACGCCGTCGCCGTAGCCGAGCGGGACGAGCCCGACCCGGGTGTCGGCCGGAGCGGTCCAGGTGTGGCCGTAGGACACGGACGCACCGGCATGCAGTCGCTTGGTCAGGGCCAGCGGGGCGGTCACCGTCATCGCGGGCTCCAGCTCGATGTCGGGGCCGAGGCCCGGCGCGGGATGCAGGCCGTACGACGCGATGCCGCAGCGCACCAGGTCGAACCGGCTCGACGGCCGCAGGAGCGCGCCGGCGGAGTTCGCGAGGTGCCGCACCTCCGGGCGGAGGCCGGCGGCGTCGGCACCGGCGAGCGCCTCGCGGAACGCGCGCTCCTGGACGAGGTTCGCGGGGTGGTCGGGCTCGTCCGCGCAGGCCAGGTGCGACCAGATGCCGGTGACCCTCCAGATGCCGTCGGCCTCGCCGGCCCGGGCCGCCGCGAGGACCTCCGGCCACTCGTCGAGGGTCGCACCACCACGCGACAGGCCGGTGTCGACCTTGAGCTGGACCCGAGCCGGCACCCCGGCCGCCGCCGCTCGGATCGCCGCCAGCTCCGCGACGGAGTACGCCGTGACGTCGACGTCCTGCTCGACCGCGGTCGCCCAGTCGTCGCCGGGGACCGTGAGCCAGCACAGCAGCCGACCGCTGTCGCCCGCGGCTCGCAGACCCAAGGCCTCGTCGATCGTCGCGACCCCGAGCCACGGGGCACCGGCGGCCCGGGCGGCGGCGGCGGCCTCGACCATGCCGTGCCCGTAGCCGTCGGCCTTGACCACCACCATCACCTCCGAGCCGTCGGGGATGACGAGGTCGCGCAGGCGGCCGACGTTGCGGCGGATGGCGTTCAGGTCGACCACGATCTCGGGTCGAGGAACGTCCGCGCTCATGCCCGACATCCTCGCATCGGCCTTCAGGAGAGCAGCTCGGCGACCACCCCGGGAATCGCCGCGGCGACCCGCGGCGCCGAGAGCGGGCCCCCGCGGGAGGCGTACGTCGCGGCGGCGCCGTGCAGCCAGGCTCCCGCCGCGGCGGCGTCTGCCGGCTCCAGGCCGGCGGCCAGCAGGGCGCCACAGAGTCCGCCGAGCACGTCTCCGGCGCCCGCCACGGCGAGCCACGGCGTCCCGCTGGTCGTGACGCGCACGCGGCCGTCGGGGTCGGCGACCAGCGTGTGGTGGCCCTTGAGCACCACGGTGGCGGCGTACTCCCCGGCCGCCAGGCGTGCGAACCGGAGCTGGTCGGCCTCGACCTCGGCGCGGTCGACCTCCAGCATCGCGGCCAGCTCGCCGGCGTGGGGGGTGAGGATCGCCGGCCGCTCGAGCGGGCGCGTGAGGTGGCGCAGCGCGTCGGCGTCGACGACCAGGGGTACGCCGTCACCCAGCGCCGCGCGGAGCCAGGAGGCGGCGTCGGCGTCCCCGCCCGATCCGACCACCCAGGCCTGGACCCGCCCCTCCCCGACGACGACCTCCGGGTGAGCGGCGAGGACGGCCTCGGGGGCGCCACCCGCGTACCTGACCATGCCGGCGAGCCCACAGGCCGCGCCCGCCGTCGAGAGCACGCCGGCGCCCGGGTAGCGCCGCGACCCGGCGCGCACGCCGACCACACCGCGGGTGTACTTCTGGGCGTCGGCTGTCGGTCGCGGCAGGAGGGAGGCGATGTCGTCCTGCTGGAGCGCGGTGACCGCGGCGGCCGGGAGCTCCAGGCCGAGGTCGACGAGGTGGACGACGCCACTCGAGGAGGCGGCCGGCTCGACCAGGTGCGCGACCTTGTGCGTGCCGAAGGCGACCGTGAGGTCGGCGCTGACATGGTCGCCGGACACCCGCCCGGTGTCGACGTCGACCCCGCTGGGGACGTCCACGGCGACCATCGGCACGCCGGCGACTGCCCGCACCGCCTCGGCTGCGCGCTCACGCAGGCCCGGGCGACCGCCGATGCCGACGATCCCGTCGACGACCACGTCGGGTGTCGAGATCTCGCCGAGGGTCACCCGCCGTCCGCCGACACCCAGCAGCTGGGCCAGCCCCGCCTCGTGGACGGTGTCCGCGACAGCGAGCACCTCGACGCGTGCGCCCCGTCGGGCGAGCATCGCTGCGGCGTACATCGCGTCGCCGCCGTTGTCGCCGGATCCCACCAGCAGCAGCACCCGCCGGCCGTACGCCCCGGCCATCAGGTCGGTCACCGACGACGCCAGACCGGCGGCGGCTCGCAGCATCAGCGCACCCGCGGGCAGCGTCGCCGCCAGCGCCTCCTCGGCCGCCCGCACCTGCGCGACCGTGTGCGCCGACCTCATGGGCCGACCCTAGTCGCGCTCGCCATCGGGTGGCTCACCCCGGACGGGCAACCCTAGGGAAGTGCTGATCGACGGCGCCGTCGCGAGCGCCGCGACGCTTGTGCGATGGCAAGGCGCGGTCGCGACGGCATGCCGGGCGCACGTCGAGCGGCTGCAACGCAGCCGGCGTGCGCGCATCGCGGCGCGCAGCAGGCGGGACTGATCAGCGCTTCCCCTAGGACTCCATCACGACGACGGCCGAGGCGATCCCGGCATCGTGGGACAGCGACAGGTGCACCGAGGTGGCACCCAGCTCGGCCGCGCGGGCGGCCACGGTTCCGCGGAGGTCCAGGCGGGGCCGACCGGTCGGCTCCGAGACCACCTCCGCGTCGTGCCACTCCAGGTCTCCGGGCGCCCCGAGGGCCTTGGCGAGCGCCTCCTTGGCCGCGAAGCGAGCCGCCAGCGAGGCGAGCGGCCGGGTGGCCTCGGCCGGCGTGAACAGCCGCCCGACCAGGCCGGGGGTACGTCGTAGCGCCTCGTCGAAGCGCGAGATGTCGACCACGTCGATGCCGACACCGACCACCGCCACGCGTGCCCGCCCTACTCGACCGTGACCGACTTGGCCAGGTTGCGTGGCTGGTCGACGTCGTGACCGAGCCGCGTGGCGAGCTGGCACGCGAACAGCTGGAGGGGTACGACGGCCGGCAGGGGCTGGAGCAGCGTCGAGACCCGCGGCAGCCGGATGACGTGGTCGGCGAACTCCTCGATCCCGACGTCGCCGTCCTCGACCAGCACGATCGTGCGCGCGCCCCGGGCCCGGATCTCCTGGATGGCGCTGACCATCTTGTCGTGGAGCTGGTCGCGTCCGCGCGGCGGCACCACGCAGAACACCGGGAGCCCCTGCTCGACCAGCGCGATCGGCCCGTGCTTGAGCTCCCCGGCGGCGAAGCCCTCGGCGTGCAGGTAGGCCAGCTCCTTGAGCTTCAACGCGCCTTCGAGGGCGATCGGGAAGCCGACGTGCCGGCCCAGGAACAGCACCGCACGTGCGTCCTGGAGCTCCTCGGCCAGCGCGTAGTACTCGTCGGCGCCGTCCAGCATCCGCTGCACGTGACCGGGCATGTCGCCGAGCTCGGCGACGACGTTCGCGATCTCGTCGGCGTACGACGTGCCGCGGACCTGGGCGAGGTAGAGCCCGAGGAGGTACGCCGCGATCATCTGCGTCAAGAAGCCCTTGGTCGAGGCGACCGCGACCTCCGGACCGGCGTGGGTGTAGATCACGGCGTCCGACTCGCGCGGGATGGTCGACCCGTTGGTGTTGCAGATCGCCAGCACCTTCGCGCGCTGCTGCCGCGCGTGCCGGATGGCCATCAGCGTGTCGGCGGTCTCACCGGACTGGCTGATCGCCACCACCAGCGTCGAGCGGGTGAGGATCGGGTCGCGGTAGCGGAACTCGTGGGCGAGCTCGACCTCGCACGGGATGCGGGTCCAGTGCTCGATGGCGTACTTCGCGACGAGGCCGGCGTAGAAGGCGGTGCCGCAGGCGATCACGATGATCTTGTCGACCTCGCGCAGCTCGTCGTCGGAGATCCGGACCTCGTCGAGCTGGAGCCGCCCGGAGGTGTCGTGGCGCCCGAGCAGCGCGTCGGCGATGGCCCGTGGCTGCTCGAAGATCTCCTTGCGCATGAACCAGTCGTAGCCGTCCTTCTCGGCCGCCGAGAGGTCCCAGTCGACGTGGTACCGCCTGCCCTCGGTGAGGGTGCCGTCGAAGCCGGTCACCTCGACGCTGTCGCGGGTGATGGTCACGACCTGGTCCTGGCCGAGCTCCAGCGCCTCCCGGGTGTGCTCGATGAACGCCGCCACGTCGGAGCCGACGAAGCTCTCACCCTCGCCGATCCCCACCACCAGCGGGGAGTTGCGCCGCGCGGCCACCACGCGGTCGGGGTCCTCGGCGTCCACCGCGACCAGGGTGAAGGCGCCTTCGAGCCGTGTGCAGACCTGGCACATCGCCTCGGTCAGCGACGCTCCCCGCGCCACGGCGCTCTCCACGAGGTGGGCCACGATCTCGGTGTCCGTCTCGGAGCTCAGCCGGTCGCCCGCGGCCTCGACCTCGGCCCGCAGCTCGGCGAAGTTCTCGATGATGCCGTTGTGCACCAGCGCCACGCGCCCGGCGTTGCCCAGGTGGGGATGGGCGTTGGCGTCGTTCGGCGCGCCGTGGGTGGCCCAACGGGTGTGGCCGATCCCGGTGGTCGCGTCGGGCAACGGCGCCTCGGCCAGCTCCTTCTCCAGGTTCGCCAGCTTGCCGGCCTTCTTCGCCCACGCGATGCGGTCACCGGCGACCAGCGCCACGCCGGCAGAGTCGTAGCCGCGGTACTCCAGGCGACGGAGTCCCTCCATCACGACGTCCTGGGCACGCTGACGCCCGACGTATCCCACGATCCCGCACATAGGCACTCATCCTACGGGCGCCCCGCCCTGCCGCCCGGCATCGGCGGCCCGGGCTGCCAGAATGCCGGCCATGTCCCACGGAGCGCCGGCCCAGCCGCCGAGCAAGGGCGGCAACGGCGTCGAGCCGTCGCCGTACGTCGAGCTCCAGCGCGATGCGTGGGCGGCGCTGGGCGAGCGCGTCCGGCAGCCTCTGAGCGCCGAGGAGATCGCCCGCCTGCGCGGTCTCGGCGACCAGCTGGACCTCGCCGAGGTCGAGCAGGTCTACCTGCCGCTCTCGCGCCTGCTCAGCCTGCGGGTGAAGGCCGCTCGTCGGCTGTACCGCAAGCAGGAGGAGTTCCTGCACCAGCCGCAGCCGCCGCGCACGCCGTTCGTGATCGGGCTCGCCGGCTCGGTGGCGGTCGGCAAGTCCACGACCGCCCGTGTGCTGGCGCAGATGCTGGCGCACTGGGAGGAGCACCCGAACGTCGCGCTGGTCACCACCGACGGCTTCCTGCACCCCAACGCCGAGCTGGAGCGACGCGGCCTGCTGGAGCGCAAGGGCTTCCCGGAGTCCTACGACCGCCGCGCGCTGCTGCGGTTCGTCGTCGACATCAAGTCGGGCAAGGACGAGGTGTCGGCACCGACGTACTCCCACCTGGTCTACGACGTCGTGCCCGACGATCGGGTGGTCGTGCGCCACCCCGACATCGTGATCCTGGAGGGGCTCAACGTCCTCCAGCCCGCCCGGGTGACCGAGGACGGCCGCGCCGGCCTCGCGCTCAGCGACTTCTTCGACTTCGGGATCTACGTCGACGCCGCGACCGACGACATCCGCAGCTGGTACGTCGACCGCTTCCTGCGGCTGCGCGAGACGGCGTTCGCCGACCCCGCGTCGTACTTCCGCAGGTACGCCGGCCTCTCCGGCGACGAGGCCCGCTCGACCGCCCTGGAGATCTGGGACTCCATCAACGGCCCCAACCTGGAGCAGAACATCGCGCCGACCCGGTCTCGCGCGACGTTGGTGCTCCGCAAGGCACGCGACCACTCCGTGCAGTACGTGCGGCTCCGCAAGCTCTGAGCGCTCGCGTCGGGTCAGCCGCCGAGGCGGCGGCGTACGACGTCGGCCAGCCGGTCGGCGACCTCGGTCGCCTCCTGCGGCGTCGCTGCCTCGACCATGACCCGCACGAGCGGCTCGGTGCCCGAGGGGCGCAGCAGGACCCGGCCGCTGTCGCCGAGACGGTCCTGCTCGGCGGCCACGGCCGCGGTCAGCTCCGGGTCGTCGGTCCGGCTCTGGTCGACGTCGGGGACGTTGACCAGCACCTGCGGCAGCGTGGTCACCACCGAGGCGAGGTCGCGCAGCGACGACCCGGCCTGCGCCATCCGGCGCAGCACCTGGAGCGCGGTCAGGATGCCGTCGCCGGTAGTGGCGTACTCGCTCATGATGATGTGGCCCGACTGCTCGCCACCGAGGGTGAACCCGCCGTCTCGCATGGCCTCGAGGACGTAGCGGTCGCCGACGGCCGTCTGGTTGACGGTGATCCCGGCCCTGCGCATCGCCTGCACGAAGCCGAGGTTGCTCATCACCGTGGCGACGACGGTGTCGTCGACCAGCCGGCCGCGCCGCTGGAGGTCGAGGGCGAGCACGGCCATCAGGCGGTCGCCGTCGACGGTGTTGCCGGCGTGGTCGATCGCCAGGCAGCGGTCGGCATCGCCGTCGCAGGCGAAGCCGACGTCCGCGCCACGCGCGAGCACCGCTTCGCGCAGGCCCTCCAGGTGGGTCGACCCACAGCGCTGGTTGATGTTGAGGCCGTCCGGGTCGTCGTTGATGGCAACGACGTCGGCGCCGGCGGCTCGCAGGGTGTGCGGCCCGACGACGGACGCCGCACCGTTGGCGCAGTCGAGCACCACCCGCAGCCCGGACAGGGAGGTGTCGATCGTGCGCAGGAGGTGGTCGGAGTACTCCTCGACCGAGCGGGCGTACGGCGTGACCCGGCCGACGTCCCCGGCAACCGGGCGGTCCCAGGGCTGCCCGACCAGGGTCTCGATCTCGCGCTCGAGCGCGTCGTCGAGCTTCACCCCGCCGCGGGCCAAGAACTTGATGCCGTTGTCGGGCATCGGGTTGTGGGAGGCGCTGATGACCACGCCCACGTCGGCACCGAGGGCATCGGTGAGGTAGGCGACGCCCGGTGTCGGCAGCACCCGCAGCCGGATGACGTCGACGCCGGCCGAGGCGAGCCCGGCCACGACGGCGTGCTCGAGGAACTGCCCCGAGATCCGGGTGTCGCGCCCGACCACGGCCACGGGCCGCTGCCCGGTGAAGCCGCCGTGGTCGACGAGCACCCGGGCCGCGGCCGCGCCGAGGTCGACCGCGAGCTCGGCGGTGATGTCACCGTTGGCGAGCCCGCGGACGCCGTCGGTTCCGAAGATCCGCTGCGTCATGTGCAGCGCGGGTCAGCGCTTGCTGAACTGCGGAGCCTTGCGGGCCTTCTTCAGACCGGCCTTCTTGCGCTCGATGACCCGCGCGTCCCGGGTCAGCAGGCCGGCCTTCTTCAGCGTCGGGCGGTTGGCGTCGACGTCGATGGCGTTCAGCGCGCGGGCCACGCCCAGGCGGAGCGCACCGGCCTGGCCGGTGATGCCACCGCCGTGGATGCGGGCGATGACGTCGAACCGGCCGTCGAGCTGGAGCGCGGCGAACGGCTCGTTGACGACCTGCTGGTGCAGCTTGTTGGGAAAGTAGGAGTCGAGCTGGCGTCCGTTGATGGTCCACACGCCCGTGCCCGGCACGATGCGCACGCGGGCGACGGCCTCCTTGCGACGACCGGTCGCGGCGCCCGGCACGATGGTGGCCGGACGGGACGGGTCGGCGGCCGGGGAGCTCTCGGAGGTGTAGGCCACGCCCTGCTCGTCAGCGGTGAAGGCCTCGGCCTCGGTGCCGTCGGGAGTGGCCCCGGCGGTGTCGGTGGTGGTGTCGTCAGCCACGGAGGCTCCTTCTGTCTGCGGGGTCACTGGGAGACCTGCGTGATCTCGAACGGCTTGGCCTGCTGGGCCTGGTGCGGGTGGTTCGGGCCGGTGTACACCTTGAGCTTCTTCATCAGCTGGCGGCCGAGCTTGTTCTTCGGGAGCATCCCCCACACGGCCTTCTCGATGACCTTGCGAGCGTCCTTCTCCAGCTGCTGGCCCACGGGGATGGCGGTCAGGCCACCGGGGTAGCCGGAGTGACGGTAGAGGAGCTTGGAGGTCCTCTTGTCGCCGGTCAGCGCGACCTTCTCGGCGTTGACGACGATCACGAAGTCGCCCATGTCCATGTGGGGGGCGAAGGTCGGCTTGTGCTTGCCGCGCAGGAGGTTGGCGGTCTGGACGGCCAGCTTGCCGAGGATGACGTCGCTGGCGTCGATGACGTGCCACTCGCGCTGGGCGTCGCCGGGCTTGGGACTGAAGGTACGCACGTGCGTGTGCCTCACTCGTTCGTGGATCCGACGGACGGCCGCCCGTCGGGGATGGTGCCACGACCTCTGACGAACGCCTCACGAGTGAGGTAATCTGCCCGGCTTCTGCTCATCCGGGTCTGCCCTGGCACCGTGGTCTCGACAAGCTCGACACGCGTGGCCAGAACGGCAGGAGTCGCGACCGCACAATCTACCGGCTGCTCCGCTCGGCGGCCAAAATGCGGTCTATCCGGATTCGCTCTCCGTTGGACCCCGAAGTAAGTTGGCGGGGTGAACGACTCCCTTACCGTCCGCGACAACCGCACCGGCCAGGAGTACGACGTTCCGATCGAGAACGGTGCGGTCAAGGGCGCGGACCTCGGCAGGATCAAAGACGACGACGGGTCACCCCTGGCCGTCTACGACCCCGGTTTCGTCAACACCGCCTCCTGCAAGAGCAGCGTCACGTTCATCGACGGCGACAAGGGCATCCTGGAGTACCGCGGCTACCCCATCGAGCAGCTGGCCGAGAAGTCGACGTTCCTCGAGGTGGCCTACCTGCTGGTCCACGGCGAGCTGCCGAGCCGCTCTCAGTACGAGAGCTGGGTCCACGACATCACCTACCACACCTTCGTGCACGAGAACATCAAGGCGTTCATGGAGGGCTTCCGGTACGACGCCCACCCGATGGGCATCTTGATGGCGTCGGTCGGCGCGCTGTCGACGTTCTACCCCGACGCCCGCCACATCGACGACGACGAGATCCGCCAGCTCCAGATCGTCCGGATGATCGCGAAGATGCCGACCCTCGGCGCCTGGGCCTTCCGGCACGCTCAGGGCAAGCCGTTCGTCTACCCCGACAACGAGCTCGGCTACACCGCCAACTTCCTCTCGATGCTGTTCAAGATGAGTGAGGACCGCTTCGCGGCCGACGAGCGGCTCGTCAAGGCCCTCGACGTCCTGTTCATCCTGCATGCCGACCACGAGCAGAACTGCTCGACCAACGCGGTGCGCTCCATCGGCTCCTCCCAGGTCGACCCCTACTCCGCGGTCGCCGGTGGCGTCGGCGCGCTCTACGGTCCGCTGCACGGTGGCGCCAACGAGGCGGTGCTGCGGATGCTGCGCCGGATCAAGGGCAAGCACAACATCCCGGACTTCATCGAGGGCGTGAAGAACGGCGACGAGCGGCTGATGGGCTTCGGCCACCGGGTCTACAAGAACTACGACCCGCGGGCCAAGATCATCAAGAAGGCCTGCGAGGACGTCTTCGAGGTGACCGGGGTCAACCCGCTCCTGGAGATCGCGATGGAGCTGGAGAAGATCGCGCTCGAGGACGACTACTTCGTCTCACGCAAGCTCTACCCCAACGTCGACTTCTACTCCGGGCTGATCTATGAGGCGCTCCAGTTCCCGCCGGAGATGTTCACGGTGCTGTTCGCGATCGGGCGCACGCCGGGCTGGCTGGCGCAGTGGCTCGAGCTCGTGCAGGACAAGGAGCAGAAGATCGCCCGCCCCAAGCAGATCTACACCGGTGAGCGCACCCTCGACTTCATCCCCGCGTCCGAGCGCTGGGCCTGAGCTCGGGTCGGGCTGTTGGCCGGTCCCTCACGCCGAGCAGGTGAACCGCACCGGGCCGGGCGAGCTCGGCTGGCCAAGCACCGGTTCGACCACTCAGCGGGATGAGCCAACCTCGGCAGCGGCGGCCTGCTCGACCTCCAACAGCGACTCCGAGTGACGCTGAGCCACGAACGCGGCATGCCCGCCGCGGGCGCCGAACAGGCGCTTGGTCCACACGAGGTAGACCACGGCGAAGATGTTGACGGCGAACGCCGCCACCCGGAGCCAGGTGAGGCGCTCGAGCATCTCGTAGACCTCGAGCGGGACGAACACCGCCGTGCCCACGACCGCGACGTACTCCCCCCAGCGCCGCATCAGCCACAGTCCGACGGCCTCGAGGAGCTCCAGCGCCCCGTAGGCGAGCACGCCCAGGCTGACCAGCGTCAGCGTGTGCGGGTCGGTCGCCAGCGCCTTCTGGATCAGTCGCACCGGACCGGCCGACTGGAGGTCGATGCCGGCGTGCGCGGCCACGGGCGTCAGCCGCGGGAGGTAGTCGTCGAAGAGCCGCTGGAGCGAGTCCTGCGCTCCCTCGAACCGGTAGACGCCGTAGGCGAGCGCCACCAGCAGGACGCCGCGCACGGCGCGCTCCAGCGCCAGCAGCCGCAGGATGAAGGCGTCGCGCAGGGCTCGTCCGCGCAGCACGATCGGTGCGGTGTCCGCGGGCCCGCTGCCGCGCGGCTCTCCGGGGACGTACGTCCCGCACCGCAGGCAGCGCCAGGCCTCACCCTCGACGGTCTCCGCGCGGAGGCGGCTCGCCAGCCCCTGCTCGTCGGGAGCCCAGGTGACGTGGCCGTGCCGGCCGCAGGCCCGCAGGTTCCAGTCGAAGTCGCGCCACGGGCTCCTCATCCGGCGCAGCCTACGGGCGGCTCGGCCGGGTCCCGCTTCTTGAGCACCCCCATAGCGCCGTCTCAGCCTCCTCCCAGACTCCTGGGGCAGCGTCTGAGCCATGCAGAACGACCCGGACGGCCACGAGCCAGAGAGCCGAGAGGGATGGGGTCAGGAGCCGCCTGCACCACCCCTCACCTGGACGCCGTACGGTTACGCAGCCCAGTCGGAGGATGGCCGCTCCACCCTCGGCCAGGACGTCAGCGAGCCTGTTGCGCGTCCCCGGTCCGGGCTGCGAGGCAAGCGGCTGGCCGCCACGCTCGTGGCGGCCAGCCTGCTCGTCGGCGGTGGCGCGGGCCTCGGTGGCGCCGCGATCTGGACCTCCACCCACCACGACCCGCAGTCCTCGACGGTGCTGACCCAGACCGGCAGCAGGGTCGCCCAGACCGCAGCCACGGGCTCGATCGTGAAGGTCGCCCAGAGCGTGCTCCCGTCGGTGGTGATGATCGACGTCTCCGGCCCCAGCGGGTCCGGCTCCGGCTCGGGCATCATCCTCAGCCAGGACGGCAAGATCCTCACCAACAACCACGTCGTCGCCCTCGCCGGCAAGTCCGGTGACATCACGATCGCGTTCAACGACGGCTCGCACGCCGACGCCCGGGTGCTGGGCACCGACCCGCTCACCGACACTGCCGTGGTCCAGGCCCAGGGTGTCCACGACCTCACCCCGGCCACGCTGGGCCACTCCTCGAGCCTGGAGGTCGGCCAGGGCGTCGTCGCGATCGGCTCGCCGTTCGGACTCGACGCCACCGTCACCAGCGGCATCGTCAGCGCGCTGAACCGGCCGGTGAACGTCGGTCAGGTGAGCCAGAACAACTCCACCGTCTACCCCGCGATCCAGACCGACGCGGCGATCAACCCCGGCAACTCCGGTGGCCCGCTGGTCAACCTCTCCGGTCAGGTCGTGGGTATCGACGCCGCGATCCAGACCGCGACCGACGGCACCGGTCAGGGCGAGCCCGGCTCGATCGGGCTGGGCTTCGCGATCCCGATCGACGAGGTGCTGCCGATCGTGCGCGAGATGATCAAGGGTCAGACCCCCACGCACGCCCGCCTCGGCATCGGCGTGGAGGACGCCTCGGCCGGGGGCCAGAGCGCCGCGATCACCGACGGGGCCAAGATCAGCCAGGTCACCAACGGCTCCGCGGCCGCGAACGCCGGCCTCAGGTCCGGCGACGTGATCACCAAGATCGACGACCATCTGATCACGTCGTCCGACTCGCTCGTGGCGATCGTCCGGTCCTACCGGCCGGGCGACAAGGTGACGGTCACCTACTCCCGAGGTGCGTCGACCCACACGGTGCGAGTCACCCTCGACTCCGACGCACCGACCCAGAACTCCTGATCTCGGGGCCCGGGGTGAGCGTCCACAGCGCCGGTGACGCCCCCGGGTCCCGTTCCATCTCCGTTGAGATGCGCCTCCTGACCCGTTGAGATGCGGGTTCTGACCCGTTGAGATGCGGATTTCGACCGCGCGCACGTGTCCTTGCGCGGCAGCTACGGGCGCCAGGCAGTCAGAACCCGCA
>NZ_DATAVI010000075.1:0-10792 GCF_036267815.1 Nocardioides sp.
CAACTCACACGCCTGGTTCACCCTCGACTGGAACGCCAAGCGGCTCGCCGTACTCGACCGCGATATCGACGCGATCATCCGCACGCACGTCGGCGACCGGAAGGTCGCCGCTTGGTTCACTGACACGGCAGAGGCTTTCGAGGAGATCGGCGAGTACGACCTCGCGATCGACTGGGCGAGGCAGGCCACCGAGTTCGACCTCGGCCACCAGTCGGTCACCGCTGCCCGACACTGGGCCAAGCTGATCGACACTCATCACCCAGCGGAGTCGCTCGACACCCGCGTCTTCCTCTTCCGACGCTGGCCGAACTCCTCGACTGCATCCGAGCTCCATCGAGCGGCGGGCGACACGTGGCCGACGTACCGCGACGAAGTGATGGAAAAGCTGTCCCACCAGCCGTACGACGCCGTCACCTTCACCCTCAACACGCTCAACGACCCGCAGGCCGCCTGGGACCTCGCACACGACCTCTGCCTCGACAGCGACTACGGCTGGGCCGACCTGGCCAACGCCTACGGGAAGATCGACCCACTCGCGGTCCTGCCGATCCACGAGCGACTCGTCCGCAACGAACTCACCAACGCCGGCGCCGAGCACTACCGCCGTGCCGCCAAGCGACTGGCGGGGATGCGCAAACTCGCCCCGACACCCGATTCGGCCGCGTGGGTCGACGCCCTCATCTCAGACCTCCGCGAAGAGCACAAGCGTCGGCCGCGGCTCCAGCAGGAGTTCACCCGCGCCGGCCTCCCTTGACCTGGGCCCACCAACTCCACAGGCCCCACGTCGGTCCCGCAGCTCAGGACTGCCTGACCAGTCCCTTCGCCACGTCGACCAGGAACTCCGCTCGCCTGACGAGTGGTTTCGCCTTGGCGAGGGTGATGAGCGTGGTGCCGTACTCGACATCGCCCTTCATGGAGATCAGCTCTCGAAACGCCTTCTCCGCTGACGCGGCATCGCTGTTGGTCCCGAGGGCCTGGCGCAACTCCTTCGCCTTGGCGTGATCCTTCGCCTTGCTGGTCTCGCCGGTAAGCCTGGTCACGATCGCGTCCTTCGCGCTGATTCCGGCGTGGATCGCATCCCCAGCGGCGGGAGTCGCGCGCTCCAGATCGAGATTGTCCTGAGCCGAGTCGAGATACTCCTGAGCCTTCTGGAGATAGCTCCGGGCATGGTTCCTGCTTTCCACACTCGTCATGACGCCACCCGGGTCCGACGCGGCATCTTGCCGACCAGCGCGATCCCGTCCCGGAGGACCTCGGAGACGACCGGCTCCCGGTCCTCGGGTGCAAGGTCGAAGTGTTCGCGGGTGAGGTGGAGGACGTCGCAGTCATTGCCAAGCCCCTCCTGCACCTGCTGCTGCAGGTCAGCCCTCCCGGCCCACGCGGCGGGGGCGATCACCATGAGGTCGATGTCACTGTCCGCGTGGGCCTCGCCGCGGGCGACGGATCCGAAGACGATCACGGTGTCGACCCCGCTCACCGCTTCCTGCACGACGCGAGTCAGTATGTCGATCGGGCTGGCCAATGCGCGAAGGGGAGCGATGGCCGCATGACCCTCGTTGATGCGGTGCACGCCGGCACGTCCGACGGTCTCGGTCGTAATCAGTCCGAGGCGGTCGAGCTCTCGAAGCGCCTGCTGCACTGCACCAAGGCTGTGCCGATCCGAGACCAGAGCGTGCACGCGTCGCCCGGTCAGTGGTGCACCGGTTCGAAGCAGTACGGCGAGCGCCGCGCCACGCGCGCCGGGTATCAGCCCACCGAAAGGTTCGCCGAGGTTCATATGACTAGAATACTGCTCACGTGAACTGCAATCTAGTCATAAGCCTCAAGCACAGATTCTGCAAAAGGTCGACCGGAACGTCTGCAAACGGTCGACTCCGAGCCCCCGAGTGATGCACGAAAGTGATGCACGAAGCCCCGGAATCGGTGTCCAACGGCGGTATGGGCCGTTCCGGCGCGAACCGCAACTAGGCCGCTGACCTGCAGTTTCGCAGATTTCCGTCGACGGCCACCAACCCAGGAACCTCGTGGCACCAGTGTCAGGCGGCGTATCCGACGGACAGCAGGACTGGTGCATCACGGCGCCTCGCCTCGCCTCGGCGAACGCCTCGGGTCCCCACTCCCACCAATCCACCGGATTTGAGGCGTGTTGGAGCAGGTACGGGCTTGTCGCGTTGGCGAGGCGGTTGGCCAATTCCCATGACTCCTGACGAGTGACACGTGTATCACTCCTTCACGAGTGATACACGAACGTGGTACACGAAGCAGATTCTCCGGGCCTGACGCGACTCCCAGCCGTCCAGCCTAGGAGGGACGCCAGTGGCCACTCGGAAGAGGCCAACGCTGCTCGCGCAGGGCAAGCCGTGCACTCTGGGCGGCCGGGCCGGACGAGTCGGAGCCGAACGGCCGCTGCTACCGCCAGGTCGTCGCGTTGGCGTCGAAGTCGGCCCGGCCCTGGACGGGAACGACGCAGAACACCAGGCCGCCCGGATCCTCCATGATCGCGTAGTCGTCGCGCAGGTCGGCGACGCGGCCACCGAGGGCCTCGAGCCGGTTCACCTCCGCGGTCACGTCGTCGCTCTCGATGTCGAGGTGGACTCGCGCGGGAGTCCCGCTGCCGGTGCGTTGCAGCTCCAGATGCAGCCCACCCACCGGGTCGAGCGACTCATACGGGTCGTCGGCGTCGTTCGGGTCGCCCCGGCGATCGGAGCCGCGAGCCGAGGCCCAGAAGGCCGCCGCCGCGTCGTACGACTCGACGGGGTGGTCGACCAGGACGACGCCGATCCGACTGCGGTGCACGTGCCGACGCTATCGGACCGCGCCCCCGGCACGGGCCCGGCCCAGGGCCGACACAAGGCCGCCAGAAGGGCGACACAATGGCGGCATGGACGCCGAGGAGTGGAACAGCAGGTACCGCGCCAGCGAGCTGGTCTGGTCGGCCGGGCCCAACCAGTTCGTCGAGGCGGAGCTCTCGGAGCTGACGCCCGGACGCGCCCTCGACCTCGCCGCGGGCGAGGGCCGCAACGCGATCTGGCTGGCGCAGCGGGGCTGGCAGGTCACCGCCGTCGACTTCGCCCAGGCGGGGCTGGACAAGGGCGCGGTGCTGGGCGAGGGCCTGGACATCGACTGGGTCTGTGCGGACGCGACGACCTGGCGCGGCGACCCCGCCGGCCAGGCGTACGACGCCTGCGTGGTCGCCTACCTCCAGCTCCCGGCAGCCGAACGTCGGGCCGCGGCCCGCAACGGGTTCTCCTCGCTGCGGGTCGGCGGCACGCTCGTATGGGTCGCCCACGACCTGACAAACCTCACCGAGGGGGTCGGCGGACCCCCCGACGCCTCACGGTTGATGACGGCCGAGGACGTGCTGGCCGACCTCGGCGGCGAGACGTTCGAGGTGGTGCGGGCCGGACGCGTCGCCCGTGAGGTGGGCGGAGCCGACGACGCACAGCCCGCGAGAACCGCCTGGGACTGCCTGGTCCGGGTGGTGCGCCGCGGCTGAGACCCCTCAGTGATCGTGGTCGACGGTCGACGACGTCTGGTCGTCGGCGGAGTCGCTCGGCTCGTCGTACACCCCGGCGTCGGCGGCCTGGTTGACCTTCTTCAGCTGCTTGGTGAAGCTGCGCAGGATGATCACCAGCGCGATGACGAGGGCGCCCAGGACAGCGGCACCGACCCAGCCGGCGACCACGTTGTTCTCGGCGGGCACCGGGTCGGAGGCCGTGGTGAGGGCGACGAGGTGCAGCGCGGAGCCGAGCATGCACCCATTGTCTCAGGTGTCGCCCAGGTCAGCGACCGGGGATGCCTGAGAAGAGGTCGTCCTCGGGCAGCGTGGTCTCGACGTGGCTGGTCACCAGCTCGAAGTCCTCGGTCGGCCAGGCCTTCGCCTGGAGGTCGCGAGGCACGTGGAACCACGCGCCGTCCGGGTCGATCTGCGTCGCGTGCGCCAGCAGAGCCTGGTCGCGCACGCCGAAGAACGCCGAGCACTCCACCTGCGTGGTGATCCGCCTCTCCCAGGCCTCGTCGCGATCCCACTTCTCCAGGCGCTCGTCGTAGGGGGACTCCAGGCCGTGCTCCATCATCACGTCGTGGATCGCCTTCAGCCGGCCGTAGCTCCAGCCGTGGTGGTAGTAGAGCTTCAGCGGTCGCCAGGGCTCGCCGGCCTCCGGGAACCGCTCGGGGTCACCGGCGGCATCGAACGCCGCGACGCTCACCTCGTGGCAGCGGATGTGGTCGGGGTGGGGGTAGCCGCCCTTCTCGTCGTACGTCGTGACGACGTGCGGCTTGAACCCCCGCAGCAGTCGCACCAGCCGCTCGGTCGACTCCTCGAGCGGCACCAGGGCGAAGCACCCCTCGGGCAGCGGCGGTGGCGGGTCACCCTCGGGCCAGCCGGAGTCGACGAAGCCCAGCCAGTCCTGGCGGACGCCGAGGATGTCGCGGGCGCGCTCCATCTCCTGGCGGCGCACCTCGGTGATGTTCTCCGCGATCTCGGGGCGGTCCATCCTCGGGTTGAGGATGGACCCGCGCTCGCCGCCGGTGCAGGTGACGACGTGGACGTCGACGCCCTCCGACACGTATCTCGCGGTCGACGCCGCTCCCTTGCTCGACTCGTCGTCCGGATGGGCGTGCACGTGCATCAGTCGGAGGCCGGCACCCGGACGCGGGTCTGAGGACATGGGCCGGAGTCTAGGTGGTGGCGGCATGACAGCATCGACCCCGTGGAGCAGACCGTCGCCGAGCGATACGCCGGCCCGCCGGCGTGGCGTCGTCCGGTCACGATCGTGGCGGTCGTGGCCCTCGCGCTGGTGGGCCTGACCTGGCTGGGCTGGGCGGCGTACAAGGAGTCGACACCGAAGGTGGAGTCGCAGCTGGTCACCTTCACCGTCGACGGCGAGCACGTGGTGCGCGCCGATGTGGCCGTCCGCCTGTCCTCCGGCGCGACCGGGGCGTCGTGCACGGTCGAGGCCGTGGCCGAGGACCACTCCGTCGTCGGCGAGCTCCATTTCCGGCCTGTCAACGGCACCAACCGCGTGACCGTTCGCACCGAGCGGCAGGCCACGTCGGTCGACGTTCCAGGCTGTATCGCCGATGGTCAGAACCGCCCTCGCTGACCTGCGCATTTGTGGGTTTGAGGGCCGTCTGTTGGTAGAATCGTCGCTTCTGGCCGCGCCACCACGACGCACCAGGGACCGAGTACGTCCCTACCGGTGGTGCACCCACACCGACACACATGACGCCCCGCACAGGCACGCGTCCATCGAGGAGTTACCCATGATCTGGCTTACCACAGCGACCTTCGACCGGCTCACCGCCGAGCTCGAGGAGCGGCGCGGGCCGATCCGGGCCGAGATCGTCGAGCGGATCAGCGCCGCCCGTGACGAGGGCGACCTCAAGGAGAACGGCGGGTACCACGCCGCCAAGGACGAGCAGGGCACCAACGAGGCCCGGATCCGTCAGCTGGAGGAGCTGCTCAAGGAGGCGACCACCGAGCCGTCTCCGGACGACCAGACCGCGTCGGCGGGCAAGCTGGTCACCTACAAGTTCGCCGGCGACGACGAGGAGTCGTTCCTGCTCGGCGCCCGTGAGATCGCCGAGGACCACACCGACGTCGAGGTCTACTCCCCGCAGTCGCCTCTCGGCGCCGCGCTGGAGGGGCACAAGGCCGGCGACACCGTCGACTTCGAGCAGCCCAACGGCCGGGTCGCGAAGATCGAGATCGTGAGCGCCGTTCCCTTCAGCGCCTGACCTCACCGCCCGGGTCCTCGGGCGACTCGTCGGACTGGTCGGCGACCCCGGCTTGGTCGGTGTCTCCGACGTGCCCGTCGTCGGTGCCCGGCGGAGGGTCGCTCGGGGCTTCGGGGTCGGCGGCCTCTCCCGCTTCCTCCAGGTCGCTCTCGAGAGCATCCTCCGGGTCCTCGCCCACCCGGGTCTGGCTGGCGAGGTGCTGGACGACGGCGTTCGCCGCGGCCGCGAAGGGCACGGCCACGAGCGCGCCGGCCACGCCCGCGACCAGGATGCCGGCGGCGATCGAGATGATGATGCCGAGCGGGTGGATCGCCACGAAGCGTCCCATCAGGAACGGCTGGAGCACGTGGCTCTCGATCTGCTGCACCACGACGACGGCGCCGAGCATGATCAGCGCCACGACGAAGCCGTGGTCGACCAGCGCGACGAGGACCGCGACGGTGCCAGCGAGGAACGCCCCCACGATCGGCACGAACGCCCCGAGGAAGACCAGCACCCCGATCGCCAGGACGAACTGCACGTCCAGGATCTTGGCCGCGATCATCACGCCGACGGCGTCGGTGATCGCCACGATCACCGTCGCCCGGACGAACTGGGTCAGGGAGATCCACGCGACGCGCCCGGAGCTGTCGACCCGCGCGCGGGCGACCCGGGGCGCGAGCCGGACGAACCACGTCCAGATCCGCGCCCCGTCGGCCAGGAAGAAGTACGTGGAGAACAACACCAGGAACAGCCCGGCCAGCATGTGGGTCAGGACGCTGCCGATGTCGGTGACCGAGCTGAGGAACGCGCCCTGCTGTGCCTTGGTCTTGAGCGAGCTCTGGGCCTTCTGGATGTAGTCGTTGATCTGCTTGTCGCTGAGGTGGAACGGACCGGTGTTGAGCCAGTTGCGGATCTCGCCCAGGCCGTCCGAGACCTGCGTCGCCAGGTCGTTGGCTCCGCTGACCACCTGCTGGCCGGCGAAGGCCAGCATCGTCGCGACCACGGCCAGGCCGCCCAGCACGACGATGGCGGCCCCGAGGCCGCGGCGGATGCCGACGCGCTCCATGGCCGCGACCGCCGGCGCTCCCAGCGCGGAGATCAGCAGCGCGATGATCACCGGGATCGTGAGCTCGGCGAAGTACTCGACACCGCGGAGGAAGGCGTACGTCGCGATCCCGATGACGATGAGCCGCCAGGCCCAGGCGGCCGCCAGGTCGAGCCCCCAGGGCACCTCGGCCCGCGAGAAGTTCGACGTCCCGCTGAGCACCGGCGCGGCCTCGCTGGGCCGTGGGTCACGCCGCTGCGCCCACTGGTGTGCGAGCCGGCCGGCCAGCCGTTCCCCGGACCGGCGGGAGGGGTCCTGGGTGCTCACGCGATCACCCTAGTGGCGTGGGTGCGAATTGCTTGGCCGGTTCGCGGGCGTCAGGGTGCGGGCATCGCAAGGCGGTGTCGCGACGCGCTGCCGGGCGTATCGCAAGCGATGCCAACGCGGCGAGGTGCGCGCCATGGCGTCGCGCACCGCTCACTGACTTGGTGCGCGCGGCACTGGGCGTACCTGGGCGCTCGACCCGCTCTTGCCGCCCACCGGCCCGTCGGCCAGTCCCGCGACCAGCCGACGTGCGGCGTCTCGATGGTCGACCGAGAGCAGGCCGACGGCCGCGAGGACGTAGTGCTCGTCGACGGTGACAGCGGGTCGCAGCGGGAGCTGCCAGCCTCCGGCGACGTCACCGACGCTGCCGGCGAAGACGCGCTCGGCCACCCCGGGTCGGCCGTGCCGCAGCACACCACCCGACCCGACCAGCCGGTCGACCTGGCGCAGGTCCTTGCCGCTCCGCTCCACGACCCGCCCCTCGGGGCTGACCACGACCTTGCTCCGGCCGGCGTGCCGGCGCAGCGCCAGCGACACCGCGCAGCGGGCGATCGCCTCGTCGACGTCGCACTCGTCGTCCCCGACAGGCACGAAGCCGACGTCTGCGCGCCGCCGCTCGGCGGCCTCGACGAGGTCGTCACGGGCGGCCGCCTCCGCGGTCGTGACCGCCGACCATCGCATGCCGAGGTCACCCTCGACGGTGCGGGTGACTCGCGTCGTGGCCACGACGTCCCGGTCGAGGATCACCCCGGTCGCCCCGGAGACGGACGAGCCGCCCCGCAGATCGGGGTCGAGCTCGACGACGCTGTGGACGTCGGTGGTCGCGCCGCCGACGTCGACCACCACGGTGTCACCACCGACCTCGGCCAGCAGCTCGACACCGGTGAGCACGACGTCGGGGGTCGCGCCCCGCACCATGGCCAGGAAGTCGGCGCGCGAGCTCAGGTGCTTGCCCCCGATGACGTGCGACAAGAAGAGCTCGCGGATCGCGACGCGCGCACCCTCGGGCGCCAGCACGCCGATCTGCGGCACGATGTTGGGCGCGAGGATGACGGGACGCCCGGCCAGGATCTCGGCGACGTCGGCCTGGGCGTCGGCGTTGCCCGCGACCACCACCGGCCCGGGCCAGACCTCGGCGAGCTCGCGGGCGCACGCGGCGATGGGCTCGGGGTTGCCGCCGTCGGTGCCGCCGGTGAGCAGGACGACGTCGGGCTCGCTGGCGGTCACGGCCGACAGGTCGTCACCCCGGCCGGCCGAGAGCACGCTCACCACCTTGCCGCCGCTGGACAGCGCGACGCGGCGGCCGGCCTCGGCGGTGACCAGCTCCTCGTTGCCCACGACCGCGATCCGCAGCCCGCCGCCGGCACTGGAGCAGGCCAGGGTCTGTGCGCCCGACGCCCGGGGATCCTGCTCCACCAGCCCGGCCAGGCACGCGTCGTACCCGTCGAGCACGTCGGTGTCGATCGTCGTGCGGTGCTCGGCGGCAGCGGTGATCTGGCCCAGCTCGAGGTCGACCAGCGAGGCCTTGGTGAACGTCGAGCCGAAGTCGACGCAGACGACGACCGGAGCGTCGCGGTCAGCCGAGGGCACGGTCGAGGTCCGCGACCAGGTCGTCGGCCGTCTCGATGCCGACGCTGAGACGGATCAGGTCGGCGGGGACCTCGAGCTCCGTGCCGGCCACGCTCATGTGGGTCATCCGCCCCGGGTGCTCGATCAGGCTCTCCACCCCGCCCAACGACTCGCCGAGGGTGAAGACCTCCGCGCGGGCACACGACTCGACCGCGGCCTGCTCGCCGTCGGCGTGCCGGAAGCTGACCATGCCGCCGAACCTCTTCATCTGCCGGGCGGCGACGTCGTGGCCGGGGTGCTCGGGCAAGCCGGGGTAGATGACCTGCGACACCTTCGGGTGTCCGGTCAGGAACTCCACGACTCGCTCGGCGTTGTCGCAGTGGCGGTCCATCCGGACGCCCAGCGTCTTGAGGCCACGATGGGTGAGGAAGCAGTCGAACGGCCCGGCCACGGCGCCCATGGCGTTCTGGTGGAAGGTGATCGCCTCGGCCAGGTCGAGGTCTCGGACCACGACGGCGCCACCCACGACGTCGCTGTGTCCCCCGACGTACTTCGTGGTCGAGTGGACGACGACGTCCGCGCCGAGCGACAGCGGCTGCTGGAGGTACGGCGACGCGAAGGTGTTGTCCACGACCAGCAGCGCGCCCGCGTCGTGGGCGACGGCTGCGAGCGCCTCGATGTCGCCGACGTTCAGCAGCGGGTTGGTGGGCGTCTCGGCCCAGACGATCCGAGTCGTGCCTCGGCGGATCGCGGCGCCCACGGCGTCCACGTCCGAGACGGGCGCCGGAGTGTGCTCGAGACCCCACGGCCGGGTGACCCTGTCGAAGAGCCGGAAGGTCCCGCCGTAGGCGTCGTCGGGGATCACGCAGTGCTCGCCGGGCTTGGTGAGCGCGCGCAGGATCGTGTCCTCCGCGGCCAGTCCGCTGGCGAACGCGAACCCCCTCTCGCCCTCCTCCAGGGCCGCGATCGCGCCCTCGAGGGCGGTGCGGGTCGGGTTGGCGCTGCGGCTGTACTCATACCCCCCGCGCAGCCCGCCCACGCCGTCCTGCTTGTAGGTGCTGGTGGCATAGATCGGGGGGATCACCGCTCCGGTCGTCGGATCGGGCTCGTAGCCGGCGTGGATGGCGCGGGTGTCGAAACCGGCCTTGTGGCGATGCTCCTGGGTCACGACAGCGAGCGTAAGGGTTTCGTCACCCGGGCAGGGAACGCGGTGCCCTCCTTCGGTGTTGGACACTGTGGAGGCACCATGAAGGTGCCCCAGAAGGAGTGACCGTGTCGATCTTCTCCCGTCACAAGTCCACGCTCCCCAGCGCCGAGGAGGCGATATCGGGTCGCGAGAGCCGTTCGTTCGCCGTCTCGGACCGGCACGTCGTCCTGGACGCACCGGTCATCACCGACGAGGTCCCCGAGGGGTACGAGGTCGCGATCTTCGGACTCGGCTGCTTCTGGGGAGCCGAGGAGATCTACTGGCAGGTGCCCGGCGTGTGGTCGACCTCGGTCGGCTACGCCGGCGGCATGACCCCCAACCCGACCTACGACGAGGTGTGCAGCGGCCGCACCGGTCACACCGAGGCCGTGCGGATCGTCTTCGACCCGCAGCGGGTCGCGTACGCCGACCTGGTCAAGACGTTCTTCGAGGTCCACGACCCCACCCAGGGCATGCGCCAGGGCAACGACGTCGGCACGCAATATCGCTCCGGCATCTACACCTTCAGCTCGGAGCAAAAGAAGGCCGCGGAGGAGTCCAAGGCGATGTTCGGCGGCGCGCTGGCAGCAAAACGCTTCGGCGCAGTGACCACGGAAGTCATCGACGCGCCGCCGTTCTATTTCGCCGAGGACTATCACCAGCAATATCTGGCGAAGAATCCAATGGGCTACTGCGGGCTTGGCGGCACCGGCGTGTCGTGCCCGATCGGCACGGGCGTTGCGGCGCATTGAACGCCTCTCGAATTTGGATACTGGAGGGCCGCGCAAGTGGCCCTCTGTTGTTTTGCGCGCCATTTGCTGGCAGCTATAAGCCGTGTCGCACGCGCCGAACCATTCAACCGCGTCTGCGCTTCGCCGCCTTCTCACCCATGAAGCGACGGGCGGCCTGATTCTGATCGCCAGCGCCGCGGCTGCGCTCGTGGTGGC
>NZ_DATAVI010000076.1:0-23673 GCF_036267815.1 Nocardioides sp.
TCGAGAAGATCCGCGACCTGGTCGGCCTCTACCTGTCCCCGCCGGTTGCGGCGGCGGTGTTCGCGGTCGACGAGAAGCCACAGATCCAGGCCCTCAACCGGTCAGCGCCCACGTTGCCGATGTTGCCCACCACCCCGGCCAAGGCCACCCACGACTACGAGCGCAACGGCACCCTGGACCTGTTCGCCGCCCTGGAGATCGCCACCGGCCAGGTCATCACCGACCTGCGTAAGTCCCACACCGCCGCGGACTTCATCGCGTTCCTGAACAAGGTCAACCGTCAGGTGCCCGCCGAGCTCGACGTGCACGTGATCCTGGACAATCTCTCCACCCACAAGACCCCGGCGGTGCACCAGTGGCTGCTGCGCCACAAGAGGTTCCACTTCCACTTCACCCCGACCTACGGATCGTGGATGAACCTGGTCGAGCGCTGGTTCTCAGCCCTGACCACCAAGAAGCTCCAACGCTCCGCCCACCCCAGCGTCAAGGCCCTGGCGGCCGACATCCGCAACTGGGTCGAGCAGTGGAACGAGAACCCAAAACCGTTCACCTGGCACAAGAGCGCCGAGGAGATCCTCGACCGCCTCGCCGGCTACTGCACCGCCATCAACAAATAAGCAGCTCTTCAGCCTGACAGGACACTAGGTGATGTTCCGAGTCTGCTCCTGCGGTCGCGAGTTCAACGGTCTCGCACGGTCCGGCGACGTACGAGGACACTTAGCGCCGCCGACGACAAAGATTCGCCCCGATGCCTTCCGGGTGGCGCCTGGGAGATTTCGAGTGGCAACGTGCGGCCGTGGTGATGCCTGAGCAAGGCCGGCTGGCTGGTGGGCGGCGGCGGGCGACACGCGAGCGGCGAGTACGGTCCAGATGTGAGCCGTACTTGCGTGCCGATTCCTAAGTTCGTGGTCCGCCAAGGGTGCTGAGGATGTCGGTCTTGATGTTGGCCGCGGCCGATCCCTCACAGCTACTTCCGGCTCGGGAGCAGATGGCTTTCACGTTGGGCTTCCACATCATCCTGGTGCCATTCGGGGTGGCCTTCACGTTCATCACGATGGTGGCGAACTGGCGCGGTCTGCGGCATGACGACGCGGAGGCGATGCTGTTGGCGCAGCGGTGGTCTCAGGTCGCGGCCGTGCTGTTCGCTGTGGGCGCTGTGTCGGGGACCGTGTTGTCGTTCGAGATGGGGTTGCTGTGGCCGGGCCTGATGGACCGGTATGGCGCCGCGTACGGGCTCCCGTTCGCGGTTGAGGGCATCTTCTTCTTCCTCGAGGCGATCTTCGTCGCCATCTATATCTACGGCTGGAAGCGGCTCTCGCCCTGGGTGCATTTCTGGAGCGGGCTTCCGGTGGTGCTGTCCGGAGTCGGCGGCACGTTCTCGGTGGTGGCAGCCAATAGCTGGATGAACTCGCCGGGCGGCATTACCGTCCGCGACGGCAAGGTCGTCGATGTGGACGTCTGGCAGGTCTTCTTCAACGACTCGTTCTGGTACGAGGCCCTGCACATGCTCCTCGCGGCGTACGTCGTCGCCGGGTTCACTGTGGCGGGCGTCTACGCGGTCGGCATCCTTCGCGGCCGCTGGGACCGGTACCACCGCATCGGTCTGCTGATGCCGCTGACGGTTGGCGCTGTCGCGATCCCTCTGCAGATCGCGATGGGCGACGTCATCGCTCGGTACGTCTTCAACGCCGAGCCCGCCAAGTTCGCCGCCATCGAAGCCCTTCCCCATACCCGCACCCACGCGCCCGAGACCCTCGGCGGCGTCCTGGTTGACGGGAAGATGCACTTCGGGATCCAGATCCCATCCGGTGCCTCTCTCCTCTCGGGGTTCAGTCCGTCGACGAAAGTGCACGGGCTCGATGCCGTCCCGGCCCCGGTCCGGCCGCCAGACAACCTGGTGAACGTGGTCCACCTGTCCTTCGACGTCATGGTCGGCACCGGGTTCGCGCTGCTCGGCCTCGCATTGTGGTTCGTCTGGCTGTGGTGGCGATCTCGGGCCGTGGAGCCGAACCGCTGGTTCCTGCGCGCGGTCGCCGTCAGCGGGCTGGTCGCCATCGTCTCGCTCGAGTGCGGCTGGATCGTGACCGAGGTCGGCCGCCAACCCTGGACCGTCGTCGGTCTGCTGCTCACCCGCGACGCCGTCCAGACCTCCGGCGACCTGTGGCCGTTCTTCGGCGGTGCTGTCCTCATATATTCCGGCGTCACCGTCGGCTCGGTCTATGCACTGAGGGGGCTGAGACGACGCTGGGCACAGGGCGAGACCACCTCGGTCCCCTACGGCCCGGACAACGACCCGGACCAGGGCCACACCGGGGACCCGGGGCTGGTGGACGCGTCGTGAGCACCGCTACCGGCGTCGTCCTGCTCGTCGCGATCCTTTGTTACGGCGTGCTGGGGGGGGCCGACTTCGGCACGGGCCTGTGGGACCTCACTGCCGGCGGTGCCGCCCGGGGTGCCCCCGCTCGGTCCCTCATCGACCACGCCATCGGCCCAGTCTGGGAGGCGAACCACACCTGGCTGATCTTCTGTCTGGTCCTGCTCTGGTCGGGCTTTCCAACCGCGTTCTCGGCGATCATGACCACGCTCTACATCCCGCTCGGCATCGCAGCGTTCGGGATAGTGCTGCGGGGCTCCGGATTCGCGTTCCGTAAGGTCTCGATGCACACGGCCGAGCAGCGCCTCAACGGCATCGCCTTCGCCAGCTCCTCGGTGATCACCCCGCTATGTTTTGGCGCCGTCGCCGGCGGCATCGCGTCCGGCCGCGTCCCGACAGCCGGGCACGGTGACCCGATCACCAGCTGGCTCAACCCCACCTCGGTCCTCGGCGGCGTCCTGGCCGTGCTTACCTGTGGCTACCTCGCGGCGCTGTTCCTCACCGCCGAGGCGCACCGGGATGGCGCACCCGCTCTTGAGCAGTGGTCACGGCGACGTGCGGTGGCCTCGGCGGTTGCCTGTGGTGTCGTGGCGGTGGCAGGGCTCTTCGTCCTGCGACACGACGCCCATCGCTTGTACGACGAGCTGCTCCACCGCGGCTGGCCGCTCATGGCCGTCTCCGCGCTCGCCGGACTGGCCGCCCTCCTGATGACGCTCCGTCCGGGCCGCATGTCACCGGCACTGATCCGTCCGATCGGCGCGCTGGCCGTCGCCGCGGTCCTTGCGGGCTGGGGAGCCGCCCAGTATCCCTATCTCCTCGGCACCCACCTCGACCTGCACGCCGCCGCCGCACCGGGGTCGACCATGACCGCCCTTCTCGTCGTAGCGATCCTGGCGTTGTTGCTCGTCGTGCCGTCGCTGGTGTGGCTGTTGGTACTGACCCACCGCGGCAACCTCGTCACCGGCGACGACTGAACCTGGGCAGTCGATTGCTCCACGTAGGACGGGCTTCCGTCTCGCACGCGCGTCACTGCGGCGAGTCGGCACAGTTGAACGCACTCTGCCGCTGTCCGGGCACGCACCGCAGTGAGCGGACGTCACGCGACCCGGGAGTCGTGCCGCGCCCACACCAATGGGCGTTCGTGCTCTGGCGCCTCGTGCAGTTCCCGCACCAACGCATCGACGTCATGGGTCATCGCGACCAGAACGGACGTCGGCGTGTCGCTGACCGTTGCGAACGTGTGCGGTGTCCCGGCTTGGACCAACACAAACTCGCTCGTCTGTAGCCGTCTCACCTCGGAGCCGAGAGTTACGTCGAGTTCGCCGGTCAGGACGATGAACGCCTCGTCACCCAGGTCGTGCACGTGGAGAGGAGCCTGAGGGAAGGGATAGTGGTGTAAGTCCCAACGCCGCAGCACGAAGGCGGACACGCGGCGACCCTACGCTCGCTGTCAGGTGCGCCCGTGGTCATTCGAGAAGCGGTAGGTCGAGGTCGTAGGCCAAGACCACGGCGCGCGACAGATGAGCCTCTTGTTCGGCGCTGAGGTACCCGACGGTACGTCCGAGCAGGTTCACCGGGACGGTGATGACGTTGTCGAGAGCGACCACGCAGTCGTGATCCAGCCCGTTGTCGGGTCCGACCAGGACCTCGCTCGACAAGCCCTTGATGGTGGTGGTGATCGGAGCGACGGTCACCTTGGTCATCGCGGCCCGCGCTGCCTCGCGTGTCAAGACCAGAGCCGGCCGGGTCTTGTCGAGCCTCACCAGGCAGATCGCGCGCACTGGTCAGTCCGCGATCTCGAGGTGGGTGCTGGTCCACTGCACCAGTTCGTCCAGGTCGTCGGCGGGGCCGTGCTCACGAAGGACCTGGGCGTCTTGCTCGGCGGCCTGTCGACGCATCTCCCGCTCCACCGCCACCGCGACGAGCGCGGCCCGGCTGGAAGCCTTGCCGGTGGCCACTGTGCGGTCCAGGAAGGCCACCATCTCGTCGGGCAGGCGAACGGCGATCTGAGTGCTCATGTCGCCCACCATACCCGCCGCATCCCACTTTGGGATGCGGCCTCTCATGCCGCAGCGTGGTGCGTCATCCGTCGCGTTCGGGGCCGGGAGACATTCACTCGGTCGATGAGCGGTCGGCCACTCGGCCAGCCAGGATCTCTCTCAAGTCGCTCAGCAGCCCATCTAGAGAGTCACCGGGTCGATGGAGCAGGGCCAGCTCGTCGGACTGCGGCTCCTCGAACGATGCTGCGTGCTCGGCGAAGACTGCGCCGTCTACTGAGCGTCGGTCCCCACTCGTGGACGCTTCGGCCCGCCGCTCTCTGATGTCTTCCAGCGGGGTGTTCACGAAGACCAAGATGAACGGCGCGTCGTAGGCGTCAGCCAGTGCTCGGTAGCCGTCTCGTAGTAGACGTAGGTTGCTCGTGTCGTCGATGACGACCGCCTGGTCTGCCGCTAGTGCGAAGCCCAGCCTGGTGCGGGCGACCTCGTGTGTGCGCCGCCACTCCTCGACGGGAAGGCCATGGCCGCCCCACAGTCCGCGCTCGTCATTGATGTCATCGAGACTCACCAGCACGGCATCGAGCGTTTGTGCGATGGTGCGGGCGACCGTGGTTTTCCCAGAGAACGCCAGACCGCACATCAGAACAAGTGCCGCACTCATGCCCGCACGCTTTCGACGACAACAGGCCGGAATCGGCCGCTCACGGCCGCGATCGGCCGAGTCTATCCGCGAGTCGGCACCCCGACCCGAGCTGAACTGGCTCCTCCTCTGGCGGTGTCGGGGGTTACCTGTGTACTTGGTGCGAGCAAATCTTCGATGATGGGCTCGTGCTCTCCGACACCGAGATCGAGTACTTCGTCAGGGATGGGTTCGTCCTGATCGAGGGCGGCGTGCCCACGGCGCTTGCTGAGGAGTGCGCCGAGCTGCTGTGGGCTGCCATCGATCCGGTGCGCGACGACCCGAAGACCTGGCGCAACCCGGTCGAGTGGGTCGGCGGCCTCACTGACGAGGCCTTCACCGCGGCGGCGAACCAACCGGCCCTGACCGAGGCGTTCGACCAGCTCGTCGGGGCCGGCCGCTGGCGACCCCGGCGTGGGATGGGATCGTTTCCGATCCGCTTTCCCCACGCGGTAGAACCCGACGACGCGGGATGGCACATCGAGGGCAGCTACGAGTCGCCCCGTGGCCCCGGTTATTGGACCAACGTTCGGTCCCGGGATCGGGTGCTGCTCATGCTGTTCCTCTTCAGCGAGGTCGACGAGGCCCAGGCCCCGACTCGGATCCGCGTCGGCTCGCACCACGACGTGCCGCGGGTGCTTGCGCCCTACGGCGAGGCGGGGGCGTCTGCGTTCACGATCGGGCCCCTCGTCGATCGGGCCAGCGTCGAGCGGCCGACCGTTCTCGCCACCGGCGCGCCCGGTGACGTCTATCTGTGCCACCCGTTCCTGGTGCACGCTGCTCAACCGCACCACGGCGGGCGTCCTCGACTGTTGGGCCAACCACCGCTGGCACCGGCCGAGCAGCTCCGCCTCGACCGCGGGGATGGCGACTACTCGATCGTGGAGGCAACCATCCGAACAGCGCTGGCGTCGTGACTGAGAACGCGAGCAGGGTCGCTGCATGTACCGTCCCGTTCTTTGCGCAGTGCGTGTCTGCTGCTGGAGGCGGACTCACCCGATGTCGGGTACAAGCACATGCCGAGCTAGCGTCCCCTCGGCGCCGCGAGCGAGTATGTCGGGTATGGGTACGCCAGAGACGCGAAGCAACGGTCAGCGTCTGTTGACCGTGGGAGACGTCAGGTTGTGTGTGGAGACCTTCGGCGAGCAAGGCGACCCGGCGTTACTGCTGATCGCTGGCACCTCCGGCCCGATGGACGGCTGGGACGAGGGCTTCTGCCAGCTCCTTGCCTCTGGCGGCCGGTACGTCATCCGCTACGACAACCGCGACACGGGTCAGTCGACTTCGTATCCGCCAGGCGCTCCACCCTACGGCTTCGACGACTTCGTCGATGACGCGATCGGCCTGCTAGACGCGTTGGGCGTCGAACGGTTCCACGTCGCGGGTGGGTCGTTGGGTGGCGCTGTCGCGAGAGGTCTCGCCCTCAGGCAGCCCGAACGTGTCCAGTCGTTGACCTTGCTCTCGAGCACTCCACTGGCGCCTGGTGATCCTCGCGACCCCACGCTCCCTCCACCGACAGCAGCGTTCCTGGAATTCGCCGGCGCCGAGCGCCCAGCGCCGGACTGGGGGGATCGCCAGGCGTACATCGACAACTACGCGCTGTGGGACCGACAGTTTGCAGGACCCGACTACTTCGATGAGGACAAGGCCCGCGACTACGCCGGGCGCGTCTTCGACCGGACTCTCGACATCCATGCCGCCAGCGTCAACCACAGCGCGTCCAGCAGAGGCACCACACAGATCAGGGCCCGGCACGCCGAGATCACGCACCCTGTGTTGGTCATCCACGGGACTGAGGACCCGATCCTTCCGTTCCGTCACGCCCAGGTACTCGCACACGAGCTGCCCCATAGCAAGCTGCTCCCGTTGGCAGGCGTCGGCCACCAGTTGTTGCCCCACGAATTCTGGCCCATCGTCGCCACAGAGATGCTGGATCACACAGGACGGGGTTAGCCCGTCCCGGGCTCTCGTCCGCCAGCAGTGGCCCCGTCGCCGGACCCCGGCAACAACCTTGCGAGCCGGAGACGCTTCACCAGTCCAGGTGTCGGCGACGGGCGAACGGTGACCGCGATCGCACAGGAAGCAGTTGAGCGATCCGGCTGGAGGTGAACCCTCCGCTCAGCTCAGGCCCAGACAGGTGCGCCCTTTCACCGCCTGTCGGCGCGACAAGAGGTGCCGTACCGATCCAGACCCGGTCACGGCAGTCCGCACGAGTCCACGAGTGAGCGACGAAAGGCAATCTGTCGCCCACAATCGCGTGCCTCACCGGTGGCGCGCCATCCGGTCGCCTCGTAGAAGTGCCGCCCTTGCTCGTACTCCGCCAGGGTCCAGACGATGGCGTGGGCGTGACCCGCGCCAACCAGATCTCGAAGAGCAGGCTCATCAATCGGCTGCCCACTCCATGACGCCACCACGGGGGCGAGACAGCGATGGTGTCCAGCTCTCCCAAATCGCGGTCGAGCGGGTCGCGACTTGAGCCGGTTCCCACGAAGCCAACGACTGACGGGCCACCACCCTCCGCCACCCACCATCGCAGTGACCTTGCGTCCAGGTCGCGCTCCCATCGGGCGACCTGTTCAGGGTCGAGCACCCGAGGTGGCATCGAATGGCTCAGCCCTTCGTTCCAGGACGCGACGTACACCTGGGCGACCCCTTCGGCATCGCGGGAGGTCGCCCGACGAAGGTGAAAGTCCGCCGCAACAGTGGCTCAGCAGGCCGGAGATCTCGAGTCGGGAATGGGCGCGCGTCATATCAGCCGGGAGCGTCGCGGACGGACTCCCAGCAGACGCGCTCGGCGGAGACGACCGCCGTCTCCTCCGGAGCCGGCAGCCGGGCCGGCGACGACCTCGGGCGACGGCACCGGCGTGCGCCGGTAGGGAGATCGACCGCTGCTGATCGACTCGGGACTCGCGCGGCTCGTCTGCCGGGCGATGGGCGAACGCGCGCAACTCGGGACCTCAGAGCTTCCTCAGAGGTGTCGGATGCACTGGTCCCCGTTCGATGTAGAGGTGAGGACACTCCGACGCAAGGCAGGGGCAAAGACCATGTGGGACACGATCCAGACCGACGACGAGCACCTGTCACACGACCTCGCGTGCCTCCAGTGTGGCCACGCCGCCCACAGCTACCTGCCCTGCAGCGACACCTGCGCTTGCGTGCGATCAGTCATGCCCGGCTCCCGGGTCACCATCGAGTTGGCCGCCTGAGGCTCGCCTGCCGCGAAGGTGAGGAGCGCGGTGGCCTCACGTGGTGAGCCCACACTCCGCGATCGCGACGGCATACGAGTCGTTCGTTGGCTCGATCGTCTCGTAGGACGCCGGGGTGCCCGGAGTCGGAGCGGCTCTAGCTCTTCGAGCTGCTGTCGGCCTTCTGGCGCCCGGGCTTGGCCTTGCGTCGGCCCGACTCGGGCTTGTACTCGTAGCGGTAGTAGTCGCCGCCGTACGACGCGCCGCCGGCCGAGCGCCGCATCCGGTTGAAGACGATGCCCAGGGTGCGCCCGTGCACAGCGCTGATGTGGGAGAGCGAGGCGCCCAGCTCGCTGTCGAGCGTGCCGCCGTGGGAGATCACGACGAGGGCGCCGTCCGCGGACCGGGTCAGGACCGCGGCGTCGGTGACCGGCAGCAGGGGCGGCGCGTCGATGATCACCATCGCCTCGGCCGCCAGCTCCTGGATCAGGGTGCGCATGGCGTTGGAGCCGAGGAGCTCGCTGGGGTTGGGCGGGATGGCTCCCGACGCCAGCACCCGAAGGCCCGGCACGTCGGGGTGGTCCTGCATCACCTCGGAGGCATTGACCCGGCCCACGAGGACGTCGGTCAGACCGGCGCCGTCGACCATGGCCAGGGAGCCGGCCACCGACGGCCGACGCAGGTCGCCGTCGACGAGGGTGACCGGCTGACCGCCGATCGCGATGGCGGCGGCGAGGTTGGCCGCGACCGTGGACTTGCCGTCCGACTGCTTGGGGCTGGTCACGACGATGACCCGGGGCGGGTGGTCGACGTCCATGTAGGCAAGGTTGGTGCGCAGCTTGCGGAAGCCCTCGGAGGTGCTGGCGTTGCTCGAGCCAGCGGGGCTGGTCACGGTCAGCGCCAGCACGCCGTTGCCGCCGGTGACCTGGGAGGAGCGCGGGATCATCCCGATCACCGGGGTGCCGAACCTCCGCTCGACCTCCTCCGACGAGCGCAGGCGACGGTCGAACTGGTGGCGGACCAGGGCGTAGGCGAACCCGAGCAGGAACCCGAGCAGCAGACCGACCACGAGGTTGACCTTCGTGCGCGGAAGCACGAGCGCGCCGGGCTCGGCCTGCGAGAGGACCTCGATGTGCAACGACGGCTCGCCGCCGGTGTCTGACGTCGTGCCCGTCGACGTGCCCGTCGACGTGCCCGACGACGACGTCTGGGTGTCGAGGGTCTTGATCTCCGCCGCGAGGGCGCTGACCCAGGCGTTCGCCAGCTGCTGCGCCTTGACCGGGTCCTCGGACCGGGCCGAGATGTCGAGCAGCACGGTGTCGGTCGGCTGGCTCACCGAGATGCTGCCGATCAGCGCGCCCGGCGAGGTCTGGAGACCGAGGGACCTGATGACGCGGTTGGCGACCTTGGTGCTGGTCGCGACGGCGACGTACGACGTCACCTTGGCCTTGGCGAGCTGGTCGGCCAGGGTCGCGTCGGCGGTGTTGTCGGAGTTGCCGGCCGTGACGTAGCCGGTCGCGCTGGCTTCGTAGACCTGGGGCTGGGTGGCGTTGTAGCCCACCGCACCGGCGAGCCCGAGGACGGTCAGGACAAGGACGCCCACCCAGTGCGCGAGCACGATGCGGACATAGTCCTTGAATTCCATGAACGACTCCTCGCCGCGGGACCGGCGGGTCCTACACTCGCCTGGGTGCGAGCTTCCAGCGTAGGTGATCCGCACGTCGTGCGCCTGGAAGCTCTCAAACTGCGATTCGATGTCCACTGTGCGGGATCAGGCGCCTCCGAGCTCGCCACGGCGGTGGCCGAGGCCTGGGCCTGGTGCCTCCCCGAGGCAGCCTTCGACGACGCTCCCGAGACCGACACCGAGACCGAGCTAGACCCGGAGCGACGGCTCTCGGTGACCCTTCGCGAGGGCCCCGGGGGCGACCCTCTCCAGGTCGGCCCGAGCACCCTGTCGGGGCCCGATCTCGGCGCGGTCATGGATCGGCTCACGCCGATGGTGACGGGCCTGGCGCTGACCGCGCACCGATCCGATCTGGTGATGTTCCACGCCTGCGCGGTCGCCGACCCCGAGACCGGAGGCGCCGTCGCGCTGTACGGCCCCTCCGGCACCGGCAAGACGACCGTGGCACGCACCCTGTGCACCGATCTGGTCTACCTCTCGGACGAGACCGCGGCCGTGGACGACGACCTGTGCGTCGTGCCGTACCCCAAGCCGCTGTCCGTCCTCGCCCGCCCGTCGGACGCGGTGAAGGACCAGGTCTCACCCGGCCGGCTCGGCCTGGTGCGTGCGACCGACCGCGCCTACCCGCTGCGCGGGCTGCTCCAGCTGCGGCGCGATCCCGCGCACGTGGGCGCGGCTGTCCTGGAGCCCCTGTCGACGGTCGAGGCGCTCCCCGAGCTGGTCGCCCAGACGTCGTTCACCCGGGAGATGACGCGTCCCCTGCACCGGCTGGCCGATCTCGCGCACCGCACCGGCGGCGTACGCCGGGTGACCTACGCCGAGGCCGGGCAGCTCGGCCCCGTCGTCCGCGCTGTTCTGGACGGCGAGGCCTGATGCGCGCCCGCCGCCGCGAGGTCGTCGACGAGTACGTCGAGGACGGCCTGGCCGCCGTCTACTCCCAGGACGGCGTCGTGGTCCTGCTCTCCGAGCTCGCGACGACGGCCTGGGAGGTGCTCGGCGAGCAGTGGGCCGCGGCCGACGACGTGGCCGCGGAGCTGGTCCGCGTCTTCGGTGCCCCGCCCGAGGGCGGTGCCGAGCAGCTGACCGCCGATGCCCTGCGCTCGCTGGCCGAGATGCATCTCGTCGAGCTCGACGAGGGGGCCCTGGCGTGACCGAGGTCCACCTCACCGAGGCCGTGCTGCTGGCGCATGCGCTGGTCTCGTCGGTGGCCGACGAGCAGGGCGTGCGGGTCCTGTTCATCAAGGGGCCCGCCGCGGTCCTCCAGGAGCTGCGCGCCGCCCGCACGTCGGTCGACGTGGACGCCTTGGTCGACCCGGCCCGGCGCGACGTGCTGGCGGCTCGCCTGACGGACCTGGGCTGGGTCGACGAGCATCCCTACACCTCGCCGACCGTGCTGCCCCTGCACTCCCAGACGCACCGGCATCCGCTGTGGGCCTGCGAGCTCGACCTGCACGACCGGTTCCCCGGCTTCTTCGACGACCCCCAGGACGTGTTCGAACGGCTGTGGCTGCGCCGTGACACCGTCCGGGTCGCCGAGCGCGAGATCTCCTGCCCCGACCGGGGCGGCCACGCGCTGGTCCTGGCGCTGCACTCCCTGCGGGATCCCCACGAGCCGGGCAAGGTCGCTGAGCTCGACCTCCTGGTCGAGCGCGTCCGGGAGCGGTTCGACGAGGCGTCGTTGCGCGACCTGGCCGAGCTGGCCGCCGGGCTCGGCGCCGCCGACACCGCGGCGCCGTTCCTCGACCGGGTCGCAGCGCCGCAGGTCGGGCGCGGGAGCCTTCGCGGCGAGGAGCTGCGCGCCTGGGCGCTGCGGACCCAGCCGGACGCGAGCGTGGCGGGCTGGCTCGACGAGCTGCGCCGGCTGCCCAAGCGGCGGTGGCCGCGGTTCCTGTGGTACGCCGCCGTGCTCACCGAGGACGAGCTGCGCGTCGACGACCCGGGGCTGGCTCCCGGCAGGCGCGCGCTCGCGCTGGCCCGGCTCCGTCGCCTGCGCAGGGGCATGCGCGCCGTGCCGACCGCCTGGCGCTCTCTGAGATCGGCAGACCGGTCCGGACCCGAGCGGTGAGGGCTATCCCGCCTGCCTGAACGCCGCCCAGGGCGGGGTGTCGAACTCGGCGTCGGCCGCCGGCTCCGGGTCCTCCGCCTCCATGACGTCCGCTGAGCGCTGCGGCGGTCGCCCGGTCAGCGTCCAGGCCACCCCGGCGAGCAGGAGCATCCAGGTCAGCGGCGGAGTCACCGGGACGCCGATCATGGCCACGAAGCTCGCGATCAGCCCGGTCGCGAGGGGGAGGCGCTCGGGGAGGTGGCGGGCGCGGATGGTGCGGATCACGACGACCAGGAGGAACAGGAACACGCAGGCCGTGCCGACCAGACCGAGCTGGACGGCCAAGGAGACCGGCAGGCTCGCGAGGTCGGTGAGCTGCCCGAAGTACTTGCCCAGCTCGTTGGTGGCCACGCTGTTGCCGGACCCGTATCCCCATCCGAACCACGGGTGTACGGCGACCGCGGCGTGCGCGTCGGTGTAGAGGTCCTGGCGGTAGACGACGTTGGAGTTCGCGGCACTGCCGCTGGTCAGCGACTGGCTGAGGAACGTCCGGAACGATCCGGGCGCGGCTCCGGGGAAGACCAGCACCAGCGCGACGATCCCGCCCAGGCCGCTCAGGGCCCCGATCGCCTGGCTCGCCTTGCGCTGGAGCAGCAGGTAGGCAAGGACGCCGGCGGCGAGGCCCAGCAGCCCCGAGCGTGCCTGCGTGGTGATGACGGCCCCGGTCACCAGCGCGCCGCCCAGCGCCAGGCCGAGGAAGCCCCACCGGGTGCGCAGCAGGTGCGCGACGAAGAAGCCGGCCAGGCACAGGAAGGCCGACAGCGTCGTGGGGTAGTCCCAGCCCGCGGTCGTGCGGACGTGTCCCGCGCGGACGAAGGTGCCGACGTTCGCGGCGCTGATGAGGTAGTCGTGGTTCTGGATCCCCTCGAAGATCGCGAAGGCGATCACCAGGAACGTGCCGGCGGTCAGTCCGCGGAGCAGCTCCACCGCCAGCCGGCGGTCCGTGGCGAGGGTCGCGCCCGCGATCGGCGGCAGCAGCATCAGGATCACGAACTCGAGCAGGCTCTTGGTGCGCCCGTTCTCGGCGGTGCCGATCACGGCGGCCATGGCCAGTCCGGCCAGCAGCAGCGGCGTCGGCACGCGGAGCCTCATCGTGCCGCGCAGCACCGAGACCAGGGTGAGCCCACTGAACAGCGCGAACACCACGGTCCGCGCGGTGATCGGCGTACCTCCGATGTGGAGCACGGTGATGGTGTCGGGGGTGACCGCGGCGAAGGCCCCCAGGTAGGCCACCGAGCCGGGCGAGGGGAAGCGGACGACGAGCGCCAGACCGATCAGGACGGCGACCATCGCCGCGAGCAGGACCGAGTGCACGCGACCGAGCACGAGGCCCAGCACGGCCGCCTGGACCACCAGGCGCCCCAGGAAGCGCAGGGTGATCCCGGCCTGGAGCCGAAGGTCGCCGAGGTCGCCGAGATCCGGGCCGTCGTCCGACCGCGGACCGGCCTGCTCCGCGGGCGGGTCTGCGGGGGTATCTCGGCCGTACAGCGGCGGGATGCCCGTGAACGTCATGGGGTCTCCCGTGCGTGGTGGACGTGGGGGGCTCCCGACGCCGGACGACGTCTGGGGACTCCACGACCAGTATGGACGACGCGACCGGGGCTCGCAGGGCAACGGAATGTCGGGCTCGAAGGCCCGTTTCGCCCTCGCGCGTGGGCGGTTGCGACTCCTAGCGTGCCAGCCATGCTCGGGAGGCTGGACAGGTCTGGCGACGTCTTCTACTTCCTCGGCAACATCACCTCGCACGTCGTCCACGCCCTCCCGGTGTGGGAGCGGATCGGTGGCGAGTTCGTCGTTCTCTCCGAGGAGGCGCGGGCCAGGCTCGCGCCGTACGACGTGCCCGTGCGCGTCATCGACGACCTGCCGCGACGCTGGCGGCGCACCGGCCCCCGCCTGGAGCGCACCGACCAGTACCTCCATGTCCCCTGGGCCGCGCGCCGGACCGTGCGCTTCCTGGAGAGGCAGGCCCGCGTCGTGCTGTTCTACGAGCTGTTCGACCTCGGGCGCCGCGAGCGCCTGCGAGGTCCCCGGACGCTCTTCCTCGGCCATGGGAACTCGGTCAAGCCGTACTTCGCCGGGCGGGACCGCGCGAACCTGCTCCGAGCCCAAGACTTCGTGGGGGTGCCGGGACCCTACGCGCGACAAGCGATGGCCGGGCTGGACATCCCCGGGGACAGGCTGGTCGACCTCGGCGTCGCCCGGACGGACCAGGTGGTGTCCCGGCGAGGCGCGCCCTCGCTGTCGCCGCAGCTGCGGGCCGACCTCGGCGACGTGACCGGGGCGACCGTCGTGACCTACGTGCCGACGTACTGGGGGCCCTCCTCCGTGGAAGGCACCGGCCTGGAGCTGGTGCGCCAGCTGCGCCCGGACCAGGTCCTCCTGGTCCGGCTGCACCCGCAGACCCCGGAGCCCGTCGTCGCGGCCTACCGTGCGCTGGCCGCCGACCGGCCGCACGTCCATCTCGCGCTCGACGACAGCCCCGGCCGGGGCCTGCTGGACCTCCTGGCCGCGGCGGACGTGGTCGTGGGCGACCTCAGCAGCGTGATGCTCGAGGCCGTGCTCCTGGAGAGGCCACTGGTCTTCGCGGTCGACGACGAGTCGCTCGCGCTGCTCACCGGCGAGCATCCGTTCCGCGCCGTCGTGAGGTGCTCCACCTTGCTCGGCGAGGATGCGACCGATCTCGCGCAGGCCGTCGACGCGGCGGTCGCCCGGGGGGTCGACGCCACGGTGTGGGCCGAGGTGGCCGAGCAGCTGTTCTTCCACCCCGACGGCACCTGCGTGGACCACATCGCCGACTTCGTGATGTCGCTGGAGCGCTCAGACCGGCACGCGCACCCACATCCGCCACGACGTGAGCGCGTTGCCGCCCAGATAGAGCGCGGCGCCGGCCGCCACGCCGACCACGAGTCCCATCACCCGGTCGCCCAGGATGAGCTGAGCGACCACCTCCGCCGGCAGCGTCAGCAACGCCGACCACCCGCCCAGGCGCAGGGTCGGCAGGGTGAACGGGTCGAGGCCGAAGGCCCGGCGGGTCACGACGTACCCCAGGATGCTCTGGAGGCCGATGGCCGCGGCCCAGGCGTACGACGCGCCGTCGGCTCCGTGTGCCGGCACCGCGAGGACCGCCACCGTCAGCATGAGCGCTACTGCGGGGAGTGCGATCCACAGGTTCCACGAGCTGCGCCCGGCGAACAGGATCACCGCCCCGGAGGGTCCGGTGACGACGTTGGCCAAGGTGGCCAGGGCCATCACCCGGAGGCCGAGGTCGGCCCCCGGGAGCTGGGGTGAGACCAGCTCGATCAGGGCCGAGGGGAAGACCCACATCGTCACCGCGACCGGGATCGACAGGCCAACGGTCCAGGTCACCGACGACTGGAAGAGCGTGCGGACCCGGTCGTGCTCGGCGCGCGCGAGTGCGGTGGTGAGGCGGGTCGCCATGCCGGTGGTGATCGCCTGCATGAGCAGGGTGGAGGCGAGGGTGAAGCGGCTCACCGCGGAGTAGGTGGCGGCCTCGGCAGGACTCGCCAGCGCGCCCACGAGGACCACGAGCAGCCAGATGTTGGTGGCCTGGAACAGCTCTTCGAGACCGCGGGGGAGCGAGTATCCCCAGAAGGCGCGGGCCTCGGCGCGGGGCCAGGCATCCGGGCGGCGCAGGCCGGCTCCGACCCCGCGCACGCTCCGCAGCGTGTGCCAGGCGGCGCCGACGACCGAGACGCCCGCGGCCGCGGTGAACGCCAGCCCGATCGCCCACAAGGCGCCGCCGGCTGCCGCGACCAGCCAGCACAGCGCGAGGCGGAGCAGGGGCTGCCCGCCGGCGTCGTAGAGGGCCGTGGGCCCGATCGCCCCCACCCCGCGGGCGAGGGCCGTGAGGAGGCGCGTCAGCACGATCAGAGGGATGGCCGGAGCGGTGGCGACCAGCGTCAGCCCGAGGTCGTGGCGGTCGGCCGCCGAGCCGGTCATCGCGGCGGCCAGCGGCCCGTGCAGTGCCTCGATCAACGCGGCCATCGCCACCGCGACGACCAGCACCGGGGCGATCGACGCCCAGGCCAGCTCGCCGAGGTCCGCGCGGTCGTGCGCCAGCAGCCGGGCCGCCCGCGGGGTCAGGGTCGTGCCGGCTCCCCAGGCGGCGGCGATGGCGCAGGTGCTGACCGCGGCGACCGCCTGGAAGAACAGGCCGGTGGAGGTCGAGCCCACCACGCGCGCGAGCACGACCAGCAGCAGGAAGGTGCAGACGGCGCCGCCGATCCCGCCGGCGAACGTGATCGAGCCGCTGCGCGCGAGCTCACGGACGTCGGAGCGTGCCCCCGGCGAACCGGACGGCGATCCGGACGGCGAGGGAGCCGGCGAGGGGGAGGTCGTCACCTCACCTCCCCTGCTGTCCTGGACGCCGCGCGGGAAGCGGTCGCCGCAGCGTGTGCCACGCGCCGCCGAGCATGGCACGAGACTCCGCGACGGAGTCGCGGTCACCGTGGGCGACGCCGTCCGCGAGCTTGAGCACGATGTCGCCGACCACGCTCCACCAGAAGGCGGTACGCCGCATCCCGCGGTCGGGGTTCTCCCGCACGAACCTGTGCAGGAGCGCGACCTTGTCGGTCGCGAGGCGGGTGCGCGACAGGCGGTTCTGCTCGCTGAGCCGATGGACGACCTGCGCCTTGCGCGCGATCGCCAGGCGATGCCGGGCTCGCAGCGCATGGCTGAAGTACATGTCCTCGCCGTAGCTGTAGCCCTCGAGCCGGTCGTCGAACGCCGTGTCCCCGACCAGCGACAGCCGATAGCTCATGGCGCACCCCGGCAGCCACTCCGGAGACCTGGCCTCGTCGCCCTCGTAGTGCCCGATCGTCGTCCGCCCGGACGGGAGCACCACTCCGGGGCGGGTCGAGTAGAGGCAGAACAGGCTCTTGGCGCGCACGTGGCGCGGGCGCGTCTGGTTCAGCACGACGCCGCCCACCCCGGCGAGGTCGGGATCGGAGGCGAAGGTCTGCGCGATCTCGTCGAAGTAGCCGGGGAGCACCTCGGTGTCGTCGTCGATGAAGTGGACGACGTCGGTGTCCGGACGCTCGGCGCGGACCCAGGCGAGGGCCTGGTTGCGCTGGCGCGCGAGGCCCGGCGTACATGGCAGGAGGACGCACTGGGTCGTGGCGTCGACGATCTCCGCGACCTTGCCGGCGTCCTGCTGGTCGCTGGAGTCCGCGACCAGCACCTCGACCCGGGCGTCGATCGCTCGGACGTGGCGCAGAGCCTGGGTCAGGTCGGCGGGCCGGTTGCGCGTGCAGATGACGACGAGCTGGGCCATGGGCCGGGTCATGGGCTGGGTCATCGGCTATGGGCCGCCCTCGGACGACTCACGGAGCCACCGCACCGTCTCGGCCACGCCGGCGTCCAGCGTCCACGGCGACTCGCCCAGGAGCTCGAACGTGCGGTCCATGGGTGCGTCGCTCGGGCCGATCATGTTGCCCACGCGGCTGGAGGTGAGCGGAGCCCGGACGCCGGCCCGTCCCATGAGGTCGCCGACGCGGCCGAGCGTCGTGAGCACCCGCGGACTGACCCGTCGTGCCCGCCGCCCCCGCAGGGCCACGCTGAAGGCGTCGACCCAGTCGTCCAGCAGCAGCAGCCGGTCGCCGACGTAGAGGACCTCGTGCGACGGCAGGTCCGCGATGCTCAGCAGGGCTCGCAGCTGCCAGGTCACGGTGCCGACGTAGCCATAGGCGCGGACCACGGGAGGGGTGACGGCCGGGTGGACGTAGAGCCCGCGGCCGAGCACCCGCCAGAACTCCGAAGGGTAGCGCGGATGGCGCGGCCCCCAGATGTTGGTCGGCCGGACGATGACGTAGTCGGTCCCACTGCCGTCGAGGACCTTGCGGGTGACCTGTTCGGACCGGACCTTGCTCTCGCCGTACGCGGTGAACGGCGAGAAGTCCTGGTCGTCGTCGGGGGCGGTGTCGGTGGCGTGGACGTACTGGGTCGACGTCGACAGGTAGCGGGTGGCGCCGACCCGGACGGCGGCGCGGCAGGTGACCTCCGTGCCGACCCAGTTGCCGGCGTAGTCCTCGACGTCGTCGGACAAGGTGTCGGTGCGGGCCGCGAGATGGACCACCGCCTCGGGTCGGAAGCGCTCGAGCTCCGGCGTGACCGCGGCGGCCTCGGTGATGTCGACCTCGCGCCAGACCTCGGCGTGCGCCTGCGGGCGTCGTAGGTCGAGGTTGAGGACGTCGTGCCCCTCGCCCACCAGCTCCCCGACGAGGTAGCTGCCGATGAAGCCGGAGCCGCCGGTGACCGCGACCCGGCTCACGCCCGCACGCTCCCGTCGGCCGCGAGCGCGTCGACGAGCGCGGTCGTGTAGGCAGCCGCGGTATGGCGGGACTCCCAGGCGGCGCGGGCCCTCTCGGCGGCGGCGTGGGTGCGGGCGGGGTCGCGCAGAGCCCGCTCGACGTCGTCCACGACCGACGGCCAGCTCTCGAGGTCGACCAGCGTCCCCAGCGCTCCGTCGTCGAGGAGTCCGGGGATGCCGCGCCACCGGGAGGCGATGACGGGGAGGCTGCACATCATGGACTCAATGATCACCAAGGGAACGTTCTCGTGCTCGAAATCGGTCAGGAACACGAAGAAGTCAGCACGGTCGAACGCGTCCCACTTCTCCCGGCCCTGGAGCGTCCCCGGCAGTGCTACGTGATCGGCGAGACCGCGCTCGGCGACCAGCTCCGAGAGCCGGCGGCTGGTCTCGGGGCCGTCGGCCTCGCCCACCAGCTCCGCCGACACGTCGAGCCCTCGGGCCCGCAGGTCGGCGACGAGCTCGACCACGCGGAAGCAGCCCTTGCTCGCGGTGAGCCTGCCGATGCTGAGCAGACGGGCCGGTGCGCCGGGCTCGCGCGGCCCGCGGGAGTCGCCCGCCGGATGATCGCGTGGGCTGCCGAGGCCGTTGGGCACGACGACCACGCGCCGGGCCCGGAAGTACTCCGGGTCGTCGGGGCTGGTGGCGCTCAGCTTGATCCCGAGGTCGGGGCGGCCGATGGCTCGGGTGAGCAGGAGCCGCTCCCAGCCGGCCGCGCGGCGCAGGTAGTCGCCCGCACCGCCGGCGTGGAAGTGGTAGACGGTCCGGTCGAACCGCCAGCGGCACAGGGCCAGGAAGGCCGCGTCGCGCCACAGCGGGAACCGCTCCGCACCGGCCACGCAGTAGTAGAGGCTGCGCGCGCCCTCCCGTCGTGCCCGCCAGGTGCCGACGACGGCGCGGACCAGCGCGCGGACCTTGGCCAGACCCGGCCTGCCCATCTCGGACATCGAGTCGCTGAACCTGAACGGCACGTGGATCAGGCGCACTCGCGGGTCGTCCGAGTCCAGCAGCGCCTGCACCATGGCGGCCTGTCCGCCGAGGGGTGGCGGGGTCTGGGCGGCGACCGCGATCGTGGCGGAGATGGCGGATCCTCCTGGGCTAGGGTGTCGGCTGACGGGCGGGCAACGAAGGTGAGGGACGCCAGGGTGCGCCGTGAGATTCTCCAAGATTGGGCCGCCAACCGTGGGACGCCGCGCATCCAGGTGTTCCTGGTTTTCTTCCGGTTCGCCCAGCTGGTGCGACGCCGGCTGGGCCGCCGTCACCCCGTCGCGATCGCCGTAGCCCTCGCCTACCGCGCCACGTGCGAGGGTCTGGTCGGCTGTGAGATCCCGGTCAGCGTCTCCGCCGGCCCCGGGCTCACCATCTTCCACGGCTACGGGCTCGTGGTGCATCAGAGCAGCGTGCTGGGCGCGCGGGTCACCCTGCGGCACGGCGTGACGGTCGGCAACGTCGGGCTCGACGGCCGGGCTCCCGTGCTCGAGGACGACGTCGCCGTCGGCGTCGGCGCCAGCATCCTCGGCGACATCACGGTGGGCGCGGGCGCGAGCATCGGTGCGCACGCGCTGGTGCTGCACGACGTACCCGCCGGTGCGAGCGCGCGCGCGAGTGAGGCGACGATCAGGGTGCGCGAGGAGTCGGCTCGGTCAGACCCCGGCTGAGCGGCGGTGCCGCCAGGCCGAGAAGAGGAAGCGCGGGTTGCCGATGAGGTAGCGACGCCACAGGCGACGCGGCTCACGCGAGAGGCGGTAGACCCACTCGAAGCCCGAGCCGTGCAGGAACACCGGCGCCTCGGCGACCGCGCCCGACCAGAAGTCGAAGGCAGCGCCCACCGGCACGATCGGCATGTCCAGCAGCGGGGCGAGGCGGCGCACGACGTAGTCCTGTCGCGGCGTGCCGAGCCCGACCCACAAGATGTTGGCGCCGGAGGCGCGGACGCGGCCGGCGAGGTCGAAGAGGTCCTCGTCGGACAGCAGGCGGAACGGCGGGGTCTCGGTGCCGACGATCTCGACGCCGGGAACAGCGGCACGCAGGCCGTCTGCCATCCCGCCGGCGACGCCGTCCTTGCCGCCCCACAGGTAGTGACGCGCGACCCCCAGGCCGGCAGTGGCGACCGCACCGACCAGACCCGGGCCGCGCACGGGACCGGTCTGCGCGGTGGTGCCGCGACCCATCCAGGCGACGGGGGTGCCGTCGGGGAGGTTGAGGTCGGCCGCCAGCAGGGCCTCGCGCAGCACGTCGTCACGGTCGACCAGCGACAGCGTGTAGGCGTTGCACAGGTGCACCTGGTAGCTGGTGCGGGCGACGGCGTGACTGACGATCAGCTCCGCCGCGGCGAGTGCGTCGAGGTCGGCGATCGGGACGCTGCACACGTCGTAGCGACGCACGCCCGAGGGGGAGGTCGAGCCCCGCAGGAGGGAGGGCTCGTAGATGTCTGTCACGGCGTCAACTGTGTCATCTCGACACGCCTTCTGTTCGTGGAATGGCCCGAAAACCGCTCGCATGAGGGCAACAATGACTTGCCCTCTCCTGCGGGGCTGTCATGTCCACAACACTTCGCGTCTGGAGCTACTTCGTGCGTCGAGCGCTCATCACCGGCATCACTGGCCAGGACGGCTCCTACCTCGCCGAGCTGTTGCTCGGGAAGGGCTACGAGGTGCATGGACTGATCCGTCGCGCGTCGACGTTCAACACCGGTCGGATCGACCACCTCTACCGCGACCCGCACGACCAGAACGCCCGCCTGTACCTCCACTACGGCGACCTCACCGACGGCGCGCGGCTGATCACCCTGATGCGCGAGATCGACCCCGACGAGGTCTACAACCTCGCGGCGCAGTCGCACGTCCGGGTGTCCTTCGACGAGCCCGAGCACACCGGCAACGCCACGGCGCTGGGGGCGATCCGGCTGCTGGAGGCCGTCCGGATGTCGGGGGTCGAGTGCCGGTTCTACCAGGCCTCGAGCTCGGAGATGTTCGGCGCGGAGACCCCGCCGCAGGACGAGTCGACGCCGTTCTACCCGCGCTCGCCGTACGGCGTCGCGAAGGTCTACGGCTACTGGGCGACCCGCAACTACCGTGAGGCCTACGGGCTCTTCGCCGTCAACGGCATCCTGTTCAACCACGAGTCGCCGCGTCGTGGCGAGACGTTCGTGACCCGCAAGCTCACCCGGGCCGTGGCCCGGATCAAGGCCGGTCTCGACCAGTACGTCTACATGGGCAACCTCGACGCCGAGCGCGACTGGGGGTATGCCCCGGAGTACGTCGAGGGCATGTGGCGGATGCTCCAGGCCGACGAGCCCGACGACTTCGTGCTGGCGACCGGGGGCTCACTGAGCGTGCGTGAGTTCATCGAGGTCGCGTTCGGCCACGCCGGGCTCAGCTGGGAGGACCACATCCGCTTCGACGAGCGCTACCTGCGTCCGTCGGAGGTCGACGCGCTGCGCGGCGACGCGTCCAAGGCCGAGCGCGTGCTGGGCTGGAAGGCGACCGTCGACGGCGCCGCGCTCGCCCGGATCATGGTCGACGCCGACATCGAGGCGCTCGAGCACGAGGGCCGCCCGTGGATCGACCAGGCCGTGCTGCCGGGCTGGCCGGCCCTGCCGTGAGTCCTGCCGTGAGTCCTGCCGCCTTCGACCCCGGCCCGCTCGACCGCGACGCCACGACGTACGTCGCCGGGCACCGCGGCATGGTCGGCTCGGCGGTCTGGCGCCGACTGGTCTCCGCCGGCTTCCACGACCTGGTCGGCCGCGGCTCGTCCGAGCTGGACCTGCGTGACCGCGAGGCGGTCTTCGACTTCGTCGCCGACGTCCGACCGCGCTACGTCGTGCTCGCGGCGGCCAAGGTCGGCGGGATCCTGGCCAACGACCGGAGCCCGGTGGAGTTCCTCTCCGACAACCTGCGGATCCAGACCAACGTGATGGACGCCGCGCTGGAGCACCGGGTCGAGCGGCTGCTGTTCCTCGGCTCGTCGTGCATCTACCCGCGGCTCGCCGCCCAGCCGATCCGCGAGGACTCCTTGCTGACCGGCCATCTCGAGCCGACCAACGAGGCGTACGCGATCGCCAAGATCGCCGGGATCCTCGGCGTGCAGGCGGTGCGTCGCGAGTACGGCCTGCCGTGGATCTCGGCGATGCCGACCAACCTCTACGGCCCCGGCGACAACTTCTCCCCGGTCGGCAGCCATCTGCTGCCGGCCCTGATCCGGCGCTATGACGAGGCGGCCGCGACCGGCGCGCCGTACGTCACGAACTGGGGGACGGGTACGCCGCGCCGCGAGCTGCTCCACGTCGACGACATGGCGGCGGCGTGCCTGCATCTGCTGGAGCACTACGACGGGCCGGGTCAGGTCAACGTCGGGGTCGGAGAGGACCTCACGATCAGCGAGATCGCCGCGCTCGTCGCCGACGCCGTCGGCTTCACCGGCCGCACCGAGTGGGACGCCACGAAGCCCGACGGCACTCCCCGCAAGCTGCTCGACGTCAGCCTCCTGCACTCACTCGGGTGGCAGCCGAGCATCCGCCTGCACGACGGCATCGCCGCCACCGTCGCGTGGTACCGCGACCACGCCGACACCCTCCGCGAGGTCGGCTGACCCCCCCTCCGGCCAACCCCGCCGGTCGAGCCCGCCGAGACCACCATCAGCCGACCAGCCACCGTCGCACGTTCTCGAAATTAGCGACGAAAACTTGATCCGCCATAGCAGCCGCCCACCCCAAAGGCATCCCCCTACACCCCGGCGGACTATCTCTCCCCCAGTTTTGCCGCAAATCGCGTCCTTTTGCTAACGCAAACAGGCCGACGAGGTTACGGTGCGCCTGGGGTGTCGGAAGTCGAGGGGGACAGAATGCATAGCAGTGGAGTTCTGATGCGTGGATTCGGAGTACGAGGTCTGATCGGCACTAGCGCCCTGGCACTGGCGGCCTGCGTCAGCGGCCCGGCGTCGGCGCGGTTCACGGAGCCGGCGGCAGCCAGCCATAGCCAGTTGGCCCCCGCGGCCCATGTCTCCAAGGGCGAAGGCCACGGACACGGCAAGGGGAACAAGATCGGCTCGCACTTCTTCGGAATGTGGGCGCCCTCGCTGCCGACCTCGTATCCCCACGCGCCGTTGGGGGCCCTCAACCTGAGTGTCAATGGGGTGTACTGGCCCAACCTCGAGACGGCGCCAGGCGTATTCGACTTCAGCCATCTCGACGCGCTCGTCAGCGACGCAGAGTCTTACAACGCCAAGCCGCTCGTGGTGCTGGGCATCACGCCCAGCTTCTATGGCAGCGCTCACAACGCCATGCCCCCGTTGTCGGCATGGAAGAACTACGTGAGCCATGTT
>NZ_DATAVI010000077.1:0-60029 GCF_036267815.1 Nocardioides sp.
TGGCCGGGGTGGTGGGCAACATCGGCAACGTGGGCGCTGACCGGTTGAGGGCCTGGATCTGTGGCTTCTCGTCGACCGCGAACACCGCCGCCGCAACCGGCGGGGACAGGTAGAGGCCGACCAGGTCGCGGATCTTCTCGACCAGGTCGGGGTCCGGGGAGACCTTGAACTCGTCCTGGCGCCACGGCTTGAGCCCGAAGGCCCGCCAGATCTCACTGACCGTCTGCCGGCTGATCCCGTGCCGCTCGGCCAACGCCCGGGTCGACGACCCCGACCGGCGTCTGTGGCCCCGAGGTCCTCGAGCCGCCGCACCTCAGCACGAAGGTCATCGGTACCCAGGTCAAGGTGGGCACGGACCGTGCCGCCAGCCTCCTCGAGCTCCTGGAAGAGAAGCTGGATGGGGGAGCCGGCATCGTCGTGCCATTTGCCGGCGAACTCGGCGTTGGATGAGGAGACCCATCTGCCGGGAGCAAGCCTGCGCCAGAAGTCGACCTCCCTGTCGTGCGCATGCTGAGGTGAGTCGACACAGACCTGCACCAGCCGGCTCCGATGCCCGTCGCGGTGAGCAACGGGCTGGGGCGCTCTGTGTTCCTTGGCCCGCAGGATGCAGAAGGGCAGTCCTCCTGGCGAGCGGAGAGTGCGCCAGGTATTGCTCTCATCGACCAGCTCTGCACCGAGGACGACGGCGCGGGCAACGGTTTCGGTGGGCCGTTCTGACTCCAGATCAAGGTGTACCCGAGGCGGTCCCACGATGCGTTGCAGATGAACGTAGGCGGCGCCGTCCGGCGGGACGAAGCTGAGCAGCTCGGGATGGCCTCGCCACGGGTCGCCCACGGACCAACCCAGCGCGTGGCTCCAGAAGTCTACCGTCGCCGCATGTTGCTCGGCCGGGACGTCGATCACGGCATGGATCCAGGTCATGTGGTCCTCTCCGTTTGTCTGAAGCGCCACCCGGTCATGGATCGGCGGTCTTCGTGCCCCGCCTCGTGACTTTTCCGCTAGGCGCGCCCCGACGGAACCGTCGAGCCCGTGCGTCTTGTTGTGGCGAGGCTGTCTTCGCCACCCTGACTCAGCCTCACGGGAGCGTCGTACCCACCCCCTCTCCTTTCGCTCAACGGGCAGCAGCCTCAGTTGCGGATGACGCTCATCCGGGACGCCCCGCTCACGGCGGAACGGGCACCCCTCCGCGAGACGAGCACGTGATTTGCCTCCCACCTATCTGCGGACCGACCACCAACTCCTCCGGACCCTCATCATCCGAGGACTGATGCTCGAACGTTCGGCCAGTGTCGACTGCGCCACCGACGACACCACGCTGACAGACTCCACTCCGTCGTGGAGAGAAGGGCCATCGTCGAGCGCCTCAACCTCTCCAACGCGGTTCGTTGAACTACGCGGATCAACGCGGGCGGCGTTTGAGTTTGCGCTGGCATCCGGCGGAAGGCGCACCTCATCGCATGAGCGGTCGCTTCGCTCAGCGCTGGAACTGGTTCAGAGCGACGACAGAGGACTGTCGACATGGTCCTGGTGGTGGGCTTACGAGGCCACCTGCGAGGCCCTCGACCGACGTGGCACCAGGACCCCAAGTACCCGCAGCGAATCCGCCACCCAAGCGCAGGTCCGCGCCATCTACATGAACCACGAAGTCGTGCCCGTGCCCTGTGACTGCGGTCCCGGCGGGGAAGACAATGACCGTCGGCCGCTTGTGTCGCCATGCGAACCCAACGCATCTGTCAGCGACCAGGATCAGTCTCCCGCCAACTTCCGCACCGGTCACGGGCTTGTTGTAAGGCTTCTGCTCGATCAGTGCCGAGACCTCAACGGAGTCCTTCGCGCCGCACGAGCTCACGAGCAGCAACGCTGTGACGACTCCCGCCGCGACGGATGCCCAGCGCCTCACGTACACAACCCAAGAATGCCGCCCCTGCCGGGCACAGGGCACGCTCATCGGGGTGCGTCCCAGGCAAGCGGCATCGGGGTGGGGCTCAGGCTCGAGCGGGTACGCCGATCAGCTCGCGCGCCTCGTCGGGAGCCAGGGGTGTGCGCTGGGCCAGCGCGCCGATCGCGACCGCCCGCTCGACGAGCTGGGCGTTGGACTCCACCGCCACGCCCCGGCTGATCGTCAGCACGTCCTCCATGCCGACGCGCAGGTGACCGCCCTTGGACAGGCTGGCCAGCATGACGCTCAGGGTCGAGCGCCCGATCCCGGTCGCCGACCAGCTGGTCGTCTCGGCAGGCAGGTCGTGGACGGCGGCGACGAGCGCGTCCGTGGTGCCGTTCATGCCGCCCGGGACGCCCATCACCAGGTCGACATGGACCTTGCCGCCGGCGGGCACGCCGTACTTGTCCAGGAGCTTGCGCATGGCGTGCACCTGACCCAGGTCGAACAGCTCGAACTCCGGGACGACGCGGCGCTCCAGGGCCAGCTGGTAGAGGTCGCAGACGAACGGCCAGGGGTTGGAGAAGACGTCGTCGCCGAAGTTCGTCGTCCCCATGGTCAGGCTGCACGACTCGGGCTCGGCGTCGAGCACCTGGAAGCGCTGGTCGAGGGGGTCGTGGACGCTGCCCCCGGTCGAGAGCTGGACGATCAGGTCGCTCGACTCACGCACCGCCGCGACCCACTCGCGCAGCAGGGTCAGGTCGAGCGTCGGCCGGTGCTCGCCGTCGCGCACGTGGAGGTGGATCATCGCCGCACCCGCGGCCCGGCAGGCCTTCGCGGTCTCGGCGATCGCCTCGGGCGTGGTCGGCAGGTGGGGGACGTCGGCCTTGGCTGTCTCGGCGCCGGTCGGCGCGACGGTGACCAGGAGGCCGTTGGCGGGAACACTCACGCGGGCCATCCTGTCAGGTGCCTCCGGCGCGCGGATGAGAGAGTCCAGGGCATGCGTGCCGTCGTCCAAACCGTCTCCAGCGCATCGGTCCGCGTCGGCGACGAGGTCGTCGGCGCCCTGACCGCGCCCGGCCTTCTGGTCTACCTCGGCGTCACCCACACCGACGACGCTGCGAGCGCGGCGTGGATGGCTCGCAAGATCTGGACGCTGCGGATCCTCGCCGACGAGCAGTCCGCCTCCGACGTGTCGGCACCCGTCCTGGTGGTCTCGCAGTTCACGCTCTACGGCGACGCGCGCAAGGGGCGCCGTCCGACCTGGGAGGCGGCCGCTCCGCGACCGGTGTCCGAGCCCCTCTACGGCGCGGTCTGCACCGCCCTGGCCGACCTCGGCGCCCACGTCGAGCACGGTGTCTTCGGCGCCCACATGGAGGTCTCCTCGGTCAACCAAGGCCCACTCACCGTGCTGCTCGAGCACTGACCGCCGAGTCGGCATATGCCGACTCGGCGTGATTTCGGCGTACCTTTGCGCCGACTCGGCGTCAGAGGGCGATGATGACCTCGGCGACGCGGCCTACCTCGGCCTCGACCGGCTGGTCGACCACGTCGGCCCGCGGGGCGAGCGTGCGCAGGGTCCAGCGGCCGGTGTTGGCGAAGAACCGGAAGTGGCCCGTCGCGGAGGTGGGGACCTCCGCGGTGAACTCGCCGCTGCGGTCCAGGAGACGCACGTAGGCGTTGGGGACGGGCTCGCCCTCACGGACGACCTGCCCCTGGACGACGGCCTCCTTGGCCAGGTCGATCCCGTCGAGGGACAGCCCTCCGGCGGTGGCGCCGCACATCAGGCGTCAGCCTCGCCGCGCTCGTCGCCGAGCACCACCGGGACGCCGACCAGCGAGCCGTACTCGGTCCACGAGCCGTCGTAGTTCTTCACGTTCTGCTGGCCCAGCAGCTCCTTGAGCACGAACCACGTGTGCGACGAGCGCTCGCCGATGCGGCAGTAGGCGATCGTGTCCTTGTCCCAGTCGACGCCGGCCTCGCCGTAGAGCTCCTTGAGCTCGTCGTCGGAGCGGAAGGTGCCGTCGTCGTTGGCGGCCTTGCTCCACGGCACGTTGGCGGCGGTGGGGATGTGGCCGGCGCGCTGCGCCTGCTCCTGCGGCAGGTGGGCCGGGGCCATCAGCCGCCCGGCGTACTCGTCGGGAGAGCGAACGTCGACGAGGTTCTGCACGCCGATCGCCGCGACCACCTCGTCACGGAAGGCGCGGATCGAGCGGTCCTGCTCGCCCGCGGTGTACGACGTGCCCTCGCGCTGCGGCAGCTCGTCGGTGAGCTCGCGGCTGTCCAGCTCCCACTTCTTGCGGCCGCCGTCGAGCAGCTTGACGTCGGAGTGGCCGTAGAGCTGGAAGTACCAGTAGGCATACGCCGCGAACCAGTTGTTGTTGCCGCCGTAGAGCACCACCGTGTCGTCGTTTGCAACGCCGCGCGAGGACAGCAGAGCCTCGAACTGCGCCTTGCTCACGAAGTCCCGGCGCACCTGGTCCTGGAGGTCGGTGGTCCAGTCCAGCTTGATGGCACCCCGGATGTGTCCCTTGTCGTAGGCGGCGGTGTCCTCGTCGACCTCGACGAGGACGACCTTCGGGTCGTCGAGATGCTCCTCCACCCACTGGGCGGAGACGAGTGCGGTGTCACGGCTCATCGGTACTTGCCTTTCTGGTACGCCGGGTCCCGGCGTGGTCGGGTGTTGGACGGCGGGTCAGCGGTCGCTGGCCCGTCGCAGGATCAGGTAGAGCTCGCAGCCCAGGCACAGGCCGAAGACCGCGTTGAGCAGAGCGGCCACCAGCGCCAGCCCGGTGGCGACGAGGCCGACCACCGTCAGGCCGGTCAGGCTCGTGCCCAGCAGGAGCGTCACCAGCGCGGTCGCGGTGAAGGCCAGGCCGAGTCCCTGGGCGAACCGCGGCGGTCGCGGGTCCTCGAGCTCGGCCGGTGCGGCGAGCCGGGGGCGCACCACGCCGCGGAACACAGCGGCGTACGGCGTGTGCTGGATGCCGCGCCCGGTGCCGACCGCGAACACGCCCGTCTGGAGGGCCAGCAGCACCACGGCGACCGGCAGCGGCGTGACCAGGGCGAGCGCGAGCACGACCGCGGTGAGGGATGCCGCGAGCCGCGGGGCGCGCGGGTCGATGCCGGCGACGGCGGGTGGGGCCGTGATGGCGCTGGTCATGCTGCTCCTGACGGGATCGCTGGCGGGAGGGCTCGTCCGTCAAAGTCTAGTGACTTGATCGAGAAAACGGCAGGACGAGTGGCGTCAGGGCATGCGACACAGCGACGAGCGCACGTGGCAGTGGTCGACGATGCGTCGCCGCGTCAGAAGCGTCGTGACCATGCTCCGAACCATAGGCATGGCAGAGTGCCCGAGACCATCGGTGTGTCCGACTGGTGAGACACCATTCCGTATTCTGGACACGTTCACACCAGCCCGCCCTGGAGCGCGGCCAGCACCTGACCCGGACGCGGGGCGCCGGTGGCCCGGGTCAGCTCCCGACCCTCGGCGTCCAGGACGAGCGTCGTCGGCGTCCGCAGCACGCCCAGGGCCCGCACCAGCTCGAGGTGGTGCTCCGCGTCGACCTCGACGTGGGCGACACCCGGGACCGTGCGCGCCACGTCGTCCAGCGTGCGGCGCGTCGCGCGGCACGGAGCGCAGAACGCCGAGGAGAACTGGAGCAGCGTGGCTCGCTCGCCCCGCGCCCCGTCGTACGCCGTGCCCGCGAGCACGCTCATCGGCGGCGGCGGCGGTCGCCCGGGGCCCTCGGCGCCGGACTGGGCGCCGGACTGGGCGCCTCCCACTCGGTGCGTCCCCCGGAAGACGCCGTTGGTCAGCGACCACCACGCTCCCACCGCCAGCGCGGCGGCGACCGCCGCGAGCAGCACCCAGACGCCCGGACTCATGCCAGGCCCAACCCGGTGTCGGCGCCGGGCATTCCACTCCTAGGGTGTGACCGTGCGGGTGGTGGTCCTCGGAGCGGGCGGCATCGGCGGGACGATCGGCGCCAGGCTCCATCAGTCGGGGTACGACGTGGCCCTGGTCGCGCGCGGCCCTCATGGTGAGGCGATCCGCGAGCGGGGCCTCACGTTCGTGACGCCCGAGGAGCGGGTGACCCTGCCGATCCCGGCCTATGCCCACCCGCGCGAGGTCGACTGGGCCGACGACGACGTGGTGATCGTGGCCGCCAAGAGCCAGGACACCGAGAGCGCGGCCCGCGACCTGGCCGCCGCGGCCGGCCCGGTCCCGGTGGTGTCCGCGCAGAACGGCGTTGCCAGCGAGCGCACGCTGCTGCGCTGGTTCGAGCGGGTGCACGGGATGTGCGTGATGATGCCGACCGCCCACCTGGAGCCCGGCGTGGTGGTCGCCCACTCCGTGGCGGCGACCGGGATCCTCGACCTCGGGTCCTACCCAGCGGGCACCGACGACGTCGACGAGGCGCTGGCCGCGGCCCTGCGCGACTCGCGGTTCGAGTCCGACGCGCGGCCGGACGTCATGCGCTGGAAGTACCGCAAGCTGCTGAACAACCTCGGCAACGCCGTCCAGGCACTGTGCGGCACCGGCGCGGGCTGGCGCGAGACCGGCCCGGCCTGGGAGCTGCTCGTCGCGGAGGCCGAGCGGGTCTTCGCCGCCGCCGGCATCGACCCGGTGACCGAGGCTGAGGACGACGAACGCCGGGCCGACCACCTCCGGCTCGGCGAGGTCGACGGGCAGCCGCGCGAGGGCGGCTCGACCTGGCAGAGCCTCGCCCGTGGTGGCGGCATCGAGACCGACTTCCTCAACGGCGAGATCGCGCTCCTCGGCCGCCTGCACGGCGTACCGACTCCGGCCAATGCCCGGATCCAGGCCCTGATGCGCCGGGCCGCCGTACGAGGCGCCGGGCCGGGCACGATGACTCCGACCGACCTGATCGCCGCCCTGGCCACCCCCTGAGGCTGGGCTCGGGGGGTTGTCAAATCCCCCGCTTCAGAGGGGTTCTTGACACTTACTGGCCGCTGCAACCCCCAATAAGTGTCAACTCCCCCGCTGAAGCGGGGGATTTGGCAGCGATCAGCCGCCAGCGTAGGGAGGCAGGAACTCCACGGTCTGTCCCGGATCTACGACGACCTCGGCCGGGTCGCGGGACTTGACCGGCTGGTCGCCGACCAGCACCGAGCAGGCCTCGAGCACGCCCGGCAGGCGGGTGCCCGGATGCAGGGCGGCCGCCCGGCGGACGACGTCGGCCAGGCTCAGCGGTCCGTCGACCGCCAGGGCGTCGCTCGCAACGCCGGCGGCGGCACGCGCGGAGGCCCAGTAGTGCACGACGACCGGCGCGGTCTCACCCTCTGCGCCGGCAGCCGCACCTGACTCCATGGTCGTTATCCTTGCGCATCGGCCCTACCCGGCTGCCATCGGCAGGAGGTGACCCATGAGCGCACTGCTGCTGCTCACCGGCGCCCTCCAGCCCAGCGCGGAGGTGCTGCCCGGGCTGGCTCTGCTCGGACACCAGGTGCGGATCCTGCCCGCCGAGGGCAGCGCGCTGATCGACGCACCGGACGCCGACCTGATCCTGGTCGACGGCCGCCAGGAGCTGGCGCACGCCCGGGACCTGTGCCGCCTGCTCCAGACCACCGGCACCGCGTGTCCGGTGGTGCTGGTCGTCACCGAGGGCGGCCTGGCCGTGGTGGCCCACGACTGGGGGATGGACGAGGTCGTGCTCCACACCTGCGGGCCGGCCGAGCTCGACGCCCGCATCCGCCTCGCGATCGGCAGGCTGCACGCCGCCCGTGACGAGGACCCGGCCGACGCCCACGTGATCCGCAGCGGCGAGGTCGTCGTCGACGACGCGACGTACGTCGCCAGCGTCGGCGGCCGCGCGCTCGACCTGACGTTCAAGGAGTTCGAGCTCCTCAAGTACCTCGCCCAGCACCCCGGCCGGGTGTTCAGCCGCGACCAGCTGCTCCAGGAGGTCTGGGGCTACGACTACTTCGGCGGCACCCGCACGGTCGACGTGCACGTACGCCGCCTGCGCGCCAAGCTCGGTCCCGAGCACGAGACGCTGATCGGGACCGTCCGCAACGTCGGGTACCGCTTCGTGCTGCCCGCCAAGGGCGGGTCCCAGACGCCGTCGGAGAGCGTCGCCGAGACCGAGGAGACGCGGCGCTGAACGTCGTCCGCGTGCCGGTGGGCGAGCTGCCAGCTGCACGAGCCGTCGTCCTCGGGGTCGCCGAGGGGGCGGCCGAGGCCGATGGCGCGACGCCGCTGGACGAGGCCGCCCGGATCGCGCTCGGTCACGACGACCTCGGCGGCGGGACGCTGTGGGTGGCTCCGGACGCCTATGCCTTCCGGCGCGGACCCGACCTCGACCTGGCCGTCGCACCCGCGGCCCGGCGGCAGGGCCTCGGCCGGGCACTCGCCGAAGCCGCGCTGGCCGAGGCGCCGGCCGACGTGAGGGCGTGGTCTCACGCCGACCATCCGGCGGCCGCCGCACTGGCTCGCGCATTCGGCTTCGACCGGGTCCGCGAGCTGTGGGTGATGGCCCGCGAAGCCGGTCCGGTCGACGTATCCGGGGTCGACGGGGTGACGATCCGCGGCTACCGCGACTCCGACGCCGACGAGGTCCTGCGGGTCAACGCCGCGGCGTTCGCCCACCACCCCGAGCAGGGCTCGATGGACGCCGCCAACCTCGCCGAGCGGATGGCCGAGCCGTGGTTCGACCCCGCGGGCCTGCTGGTCGCGGACGCCGGCGACGGGCTCCTCGCCTTCCACTGGACCAAGCAGCACGACGCCGAGCACGGAGAGGTCTACGTCGTCGCTGTCGACCCGGCCGCGCAGGGACGCGGTCTGGGGCGCGCCGTCACGGCCGCCGGCCTCGCCCACCTCGCGTCGCTGGGCGTGCACCGGATCATCCTCTACGTCGAGTCCGACAACGCCGCGGCCCTCGCGACGTACGCCGGGCTCGGCTTCGCCCACACCTCCACGCACGTGCAGTACGCCCGCCGCCACCAGAGCTAGCGGCGGAAGTGGAGGCCGACCTCGGGGTCGACGACGACCTCCTGAGCCGCGGGCAGGCCGTCGACCTCCAGCTGGACGTCGAGGGACACGTTGCGCTTGACCAGGGCCAGGGCGATCGGGCCGAGCTCGTGGTGCCGTGCGGAGGTGCCGACGAAGCCCACCGCCCGGTCGCCGTCGTGCAACGGCGAGCCCATCGAGGGTAGGCGGTTCTCCGAGCCGTCGAGGTGGAGCAGGGTCAGCCGGCGCGGCGGACGGCCCAGGTTGTGCACCCGCGCGACGGTCTCCTGGCCGCGGTAGCAGCCCTTGTCCATGTGCACGGCCGTGCCGACCCAGCCGACCTCGTTGGGGATCGTGCGCGCGTCGGTGTCGAGCCCCAGCCTCGGCTCGCCCCGGGCGATCCGCAGCGCCTCGTAGGCCCACAGCCCACACGCCGGCCCTGCCGCCGCGGCGTACGCCGGGAGCTGCTCGCGCGCGACCAGCTCATGGCCCGCGGCCGGCCGGTAGGCCAGCGCCAGCTCGGCGGTCACGTCGGCGACCTCGACGCGCGACAGGAAGCGCATCCGGTCCAGGAACTCCACGAGCGGACCGGCCGCGCCGGGCTCGGTCGCCGCCGTGAAGGACTCCCCGTCGTCACGCCCGGCGAAGGCGTGCTCGACGTGCCCCTGCGGGCTCAGGACCAGAGCCTGCGTCCAGGTCGCCGCGGGCAGGTCGAGGAAGAGCTGCGACGTCAGGTCGTGCAGCCACTGGAGCCGGTCGGGCCCCGAGACGCGCACCACGTCGTGGTGCGACAGGTCGACGAAGCCCGCACCCGACTCCAGGGTCGTCTGCTCGCCGTACAGCGAGCCGTAGTGAGCCGCGACCGGGGCGTCTATCCCGGCGCCCGAGACCGCACCGGGCAGTGACAGCAGTGGGGACGACGCGCGCTCGGTCACGAGTGCTCTCCGCAGGTGCCGAAGACGGTGAGGTGCCCGACGTCGACCACGAAGCCGTGGTCTGCCTCGAGTCGTTCCATGACGGGTGCCAGCACACCGGGCTCAACCGAGATCACCCGGTGGCAATTCCGGCAGACGAGGTGGAAGTGCTCGTGGTCGCTGGTCGAGTGGTACGTCGGGGCGCGGTCGTGCAGGTGCGCGTGGCGCACCAGGCCGAGCTCCTCCAGCACCTCCAAGGTGCGGTAGACGGTCGAGGCGTTGACGGCGGCCGAGTGTCGGCGGACCTCGGCCAGCACCTCGTCGGGCGTGGCGTGCCCGAGCTCCTCGACCGCCTGGAGGATCAGCTCGCGCTGCGGCGTGAGGCGGTAGCCCTGCTCCCGCAGGCGCTCTCGCCAGTCGACTCCGCCCTGGTCGGACATCGCTACTGCCTGACCAGCTGGGCGTGCGTGTGCGGCTGGAGCTCGTGCCCCTGCGCGGCCATGTCGAAGGCGTAGAGCAGGTCGCCGTTGACGTAGCCGTAGAGCCGCTTGCCGGCGACGTACTCCTTCGCCGTGGCGGTGCGTGCCACGGCGTCGGTGACGATCTCGAACCTCGGCTGATCGGGGTGGACCTCGCCGGTCCAGATCTCGGCGAAGCCGGTGTTGTGGCACATCACCAGCTCCAGCGTGCCGTCCTCCTGCGGGCGCAGGAACCCGGTCTCCTGAGCCGCCTCGCGCACGTGGCTGCCCTCGGCGTCGACGATCCAGGCCCGGCTGAAGTAGTGGATGAAGGGGCGTCCGTCCTGCTGGAAGACGACCTCCTGACCGAACTGGAAGCTCTCGATCCCGGGATACTCCCCGTGCCCGTTGCCCTCCCAGCGCCCGATCAGCCACGCGAGCCGCGCGGTGAGCGGGTGGATGTTCTCCGGGATCTCGAACGGCATGGGTCCACTCTAGGCAAGTGCTGACCGATGGCGCCGTCGCGAGCGTCGCGACGCGTGTGCGCTGGCAAGGCGCGGTCGCGACGCCATGCTGGGCGCACGTCGAGCGGCCGCGACGCGGCCAGCGTGCGCGCATCGCGGCGCTCAGCAGGCGGGACTGACCAGCGCTTCCCTCGGGAGCGGGGCTCGTCAGCGGGCCAGCCCGGCGGCCAGCTTGTCCGCGATCTCCGCGACCGCCGATCGGGCGGTCCGGCCCGCGCCCACGACGTTGAGGAAGCCGTGGATCTGGTCGGCGAAGCGCCGCAGCTCCACCTCGAGGCCCGCGTCGGCCAGCTTGCGGGCGTAGGCCTCACCCTCGTCGCGCAGCGGGTCGAAGCCGGCCGTCGCGACGTACGCCGGAGCGAGGCCCTCGGGGAGCTCGGCCAGCAGCGGGCTCATCCGCGGGTCGGCACGGCTGGCGAGATCGGGCACGTACTGCTCGAGCACGCGGTCCATGAACTCCTCGGTGAGGTAGAGGTCATGGCCGAAGAGGCTGCGGCTGCGCGACCTCGAGGTCGCGTCCGTGGCCGGGTAGACCAGCAGCTGGAAGGCGAGCGGGAGCCCGTCGCGAGCCGCCTGGAGCGCGGTCACGGCCGCGAGGTTCCCGCCGGCGGAGTCGCCGCCCACGGCCAGCCGCCGTAGGTCGGCACCCAGCGAGGCGGCGTTGTCGACCACCCAGCGGTACGCCGCGAGGGCGTCGTCCGCCGCCGCCGGGAAGGGATTCTCGGGCGCCAGGCGGTAGCCGACCGACAGCACCCGCACCCCACTGCGCTCGGCCAGGAAGCGGCACGGCGGGTCGTGGGAGTCGAGGTCGCCGTACACCCAGCCGCCGCCGTGGAAGAACACCAGCAGGGGGCCCGGCGACGACGCGGCGGACGGGACGTAGAGGCGGCCTGCCAGCTCTCCCAGGCGAAGCTCGCGCACGGCACCGATCCGCTGCCGCCCGCCGGTGATCGCGGTGTGCGAGTCCAGCAGCCGGCGACCGGCCGGCAGGGGCAGATCCTCCGTCGACGGCTCTCGCACCAGCCGCTGGAGCCGCAGCATCAGCTGGGTGTCGACCGCGAGCGTCTGCCCGTCGATGGTCACCCGGCGTCCGGCCAACACGCGTTGCACCCGCTCGGGCAGCCCGAGCGCCGTGCGCAGGGTCACGGCCTTGGCGCGTGGCTCGAGGCCGGCCGGGAGGGTCCTCCATGAGGGCACGCGCCCAACCTAGCCGCGCGGTCGGGGTGTGCGGAGGGTTGCGGAGGGTCGCGGCGGACGCGCGAGACGTACCCGGGGCTCACCGCCGGGTGCCACACTGTCACCCATGGTCCAGCTCGCCTCCGTCGACCCTTCCCGGGACCCCGACACCCCCACCGACGAGCCGTTCGACGTCGAGCCGCCGTACACCCCCGACGACGAGGCGCTCAGCGCGGTCACGGCATACGACGACCGCTTCCTGGACCGCGAGCTCTCCTGGCTGGCCTACAGCCGGCGAGTCCTCGGGCAGGCCGAGGACCCTGGTCTCCCCCTGCTCGAGCGGGTGCGGTTCGCGGCGATCTTCTCCAGCAACCTCGACGAGTTCTTCATGGTCCGCGTGGCGGGTCTCAAGCGCCGGATCGCCGCCGACGTCGCGGTGCGGGCGGCCTCGGGCCTGATGCCGCGCGACGTGCTCGAGCGGATCTGGGCCGAGGCCCGAGACCAGATGGAGCGGCACGCCCGCCTCTTCCGCGAGGAGCTCGTGCCGAGCCTGGCCGCCGAGGGCATCCAGCTCGTGCGGTGGGCCGACCTCGACCGCGAGGAGCAGAAGACCTGCAAGCGGCTGTTCAAGGAGCGCGTCTTCCCGGTGCTCACGCCGCTCGCGGTCGACCCGGCCCACCCCTTCCCCTACATCTCGGGCCTCTCGCTCAACCTGGCCGTGCTCGTGCGCAACCCCAAGACCCACAAGGAGCACTTCGCGCGGGTCAAGGTGCCGCCGATCTTCAGCAGGTTCGTGCCCCTGGGCAACGAGCGCTTCGTGCCGCTCGAGGACGTCATCGGCGAGCACCTCAAGCGGCTCTTCCCGGGCATGGAGGTGCTCGAGGTCCACACGTTCCGGGTGACTCGCAACGAGGACCTGGAGGTCGAGGAGGACGACGCAGAGAACCTCCTCAAGGCCCTGGAGAGGGAGCTGCTGCGGCGCCGCTTCGGCCCGCCCGTGCGGCTCGAGGTCGAGGAGTCGATCGCGCCCCAGGTGCTGGAGCTGCTCGTCGAGGAGCTCGGCGTCGTCGAGGAGGAGGTCTTCCGCGTCGACGGGCTGCTCGATCTCGTCGGGCTGCACTCGATCGCCGACCTGCCCCGCGAGGACCTCCGGTACCCCGCGTTCGTGCCGACCACCCACCGCCAGCTGGCGGAGGTCGAGACGGCCAAGCCGGTCGACGTCTTCAAGGCCACCAGCCGGTACGACGTCCTGCTGCACCATCCCTACGACTCCTTCGCCACCTCGGTGCAGCGCTTCGTGGAGCAGGCCGCGGCCGACCCGCACGTGCTGGCGATCAAGCAGACGCTGTACCGCACCTCCGGCGACTCCCCCGTCATCGACGCCCTGATCGACGCCGCCGAGGCCGGCAAGCAGGTGCTGGTCATCGTCGAGATCAAGGCCAGGTTCGACGAGGAGGCCAACATCCGCTGGGCTCGCAAGCTGGAGCAGGCCGGATGCCACGTCGTCTACGGGCTCGTCGGGCTCAAGACCCACGCCAAGCTGGCGATGGTCGTGCGCGACGAGGCCAGCAGCGGGGCGGGCATCCGGCGCTACATCCACATCGGCACCGGCAACTACAACAGCAAGACCGCCCGGCTCTACGAGGACCTCGGGATCCTGACGACCGACGAGGTCATCGGCGAGGACGTCGCCCACCTCTTCAACAACCTGAGTGGCTACTCGCGCAACGCCACCTACCAGCGGCTGCTGGTCGCGCCGGACTCCGTGCGCACCGGGCTGGTCGAGCGCATCCACCGCGAGATCGACCATGCGCGCAACGGCCGCCCGGCCCGGATCCGGTTCAAGGCCAACTCCGTGGTCGACGAGGGGATCATCGACGCGCTGTATCTCGCCTCCCAGGCAGGCGTGCCCGTCGAGATGCTGGTGCGCGGCATCTGCGCGCTCCGGCCCGGGGTGCCCGGGCTCTCGGAGAACATCCAGGTGCGGTCCGTGGTCGGACGGTTCCTGGAGCACAGCCGCGTCTACTGGTTCGAGAACGGCGGCGAGCCGAGCGTCTGGATCGGCTCGGCGGACCTGATGCACCGCAACCTCGACCGTCGCGTCGAGGTGCTCGTGCAGGTCCCCAGCAAGGAGAACGCCGCCCAGGTCGGAGCGCTGCTCGACCTCGCGTTCGCACCCACGACGTACGCCTGGCAGCTCGGGCCGGACGGCGACTGGTCGCCCGGCGACGGCACCGACCACCTCCAGGAGGTGCTGATCGAGCACCAGCGCAGACCCCGCCTCGTCACCTGACGAGGGGCCCCGCGGGCGACGTCGGAACCCCCTGCGTCGACTCGCACAGGCGCCGGGTTGCGCCCTGCGCGACCGGCGCCCGTAGCATGGCGCCAGTTCGGTCTCCCCCACCCCGTGAGGAGCACATGGTGGCGCTGCGCCTGCGTCCTACCGATACGTCGTTCTACGAGCTGTTCAGCGTCTCCGCCCAGCATCTCGTCACCGGGGCCGGGATCCTCGCGGAGATGGTCTCCGAGGGGGCCGACCACCCCGAGGTCGCCAAGCGGATGCGCGAGGCCGAGCACATCTGCGACGAGAACACCCACGCGATCGTGCGCCGGGTCAACAGCAGCTTCGTGACCCCGTTCGACCGCGAGGACATCTACTCCCTGGCCAGCTGTCTCGACGACGTGATGGACGACATGGACGAGGTCGTCGACCTGATCCTGCTCTACGAGGTGGTGAGCTTCCCCGCGGAGGTGTTCAGCCAGGTCGAGATCATCCAGCGGTGCACCGAGATCACGGCCGAGGCGATGCCCAAGCTGCGCTCGATGAAGGACCTCGACGAGTACTGGATCGAGATCAACCGGCTGGAGAACAGCGGCGACAAGAGCTACCGGCGCACTCTCGCCAAGCTCTTCAGCGGTGACTTCAAGGCCATCGAGGTGCTCAAGCTCAAGGACATCGTGACCTCGCTCGAGCGAGCCATCGACGCCCTCGAGAAGGTGGCCAACATCGTCGAGCAGATCGCCGTCAAGGAATCCTGAGACCCCTCTGATGGATCTGGCGATCGTCATCGCGGTCGTGGTCGTGGCCCTCGCCTTCGACTACACCAACGGCTTCCACGACGCGGCGAACGCGATCGCCACGTCGGTGTCGACCCGGGCGCTCACGCCTCGGGTCGCGCTGGTGCTCGCAGCGGTGATGAACTTCGTCGGAGCCTTCCTCGGCCAGAAGGTCGCCCACACGGTGTCGGACGTGATCGTGCCGCCGAGTGGACGCGAGGGGCTCGTGGTCGTGCTCGCCGGGCTGCTCGGCGCGATCATCTGGAACCTCACCACCTGGTACTTCGGGCTGCCGTCCTCCTCGTCGCACGCGCTGATCGGCGGCCTGGTGGGCTCCGCGGTGGTCGCCGGCACGACCGTGCACTGGTCGACCATCGTCGACAAGGTCATCATCCCGATGGTGATCTCCCCCCTCGTCGGCTTCGCCCTGGCCTTCGTGGTGATGCTGGCCATCCTCTGGATCTTCCGGAACCGGAACGCCGGCAAGGTCACCCGCGGCTTCCGCCTCGCCCAGACCCTCTCGGCCTCCGCGATGGCGCTGGGACACGGTCTCCAGGATGCCCAGAAGACGATGGGAGTGATCTTCCTGGCCCTGATCACCAGCGGCCACCTGGATCCCGACACCAAGGACCTGCCGCTGTGGGTCATCGCGGCCGCGGCCGGGGCCATCTCGCTGGGCACCTACTCCGGAGGCTGGCGGATCATGCGGACCCTGGGTCGCAAGATCATCCACCTCGACCCGCCGCACGCCTTCGCCGCCGAGTCGGTGGGTGCGACGGTGCTCTATGCGACAGCGTTCCTGTGGCAGGCCCCCGTCTCGACGACCCACGTGATCACCTCGGCGATCATGGGATCCGGCGCCACCCGCCGCGTCTCCGCCGTTCGCTGGGGAATGGCGCGGTCGATCATCAGCGCCTGGATCCTCACCTTCCCCGCCGCCGGCGCCGCCGCCGCCGTCTGCTTCGCCATCCTCCACCCCCTCCTCGGCTGACGGCGTCGCCCGGGACGTCGTACGAGGGCGCCTATCGGCCACGTCTCGTCGACGTCCTGGGGGGCCGATCCGGGCGGCCGACCCGACAGGTCAGCCGAAGCGGCCGGAGATGTAGGCCTCGGTGGACGGCTCGTCGGGGGTGGAGAACATCTTCTTCGTGGGGTTGAACTCCACGAGGTGGCCGGGCTGGCCCGCGGCCTTGAGGTTGAAGAAGCCCGTCTCGTCGGAGACCCGCGCCGCCTGCTGCATGTTGTGGGTGACGATCACGATCGTGTAGTCGGACTTGAGCTCGTGGATCAGGTCCTCGATCGCCGAGGTGGAGATCGGGTCCAGCGCGGAGCAGGGCTCGTCCATGAGCAGCACCTCGGGCTCGACGGCGATGGCGCGCGCGATGCAGAGCCGCTGCTGCTGACCGCCGGACAGCCCCATGCCGGGCTTGCCGAGCCGGTCCTTGACCTCGTTCCAGAGGTTGGCCCCCTGGAGCGACCTCTCCACGATCGTGTCCGCGTCGGACCTCTTCATCCGCTTGGAGTTCAGCCGGTTCCCCGCCAGGACGTTGTCGTAGATCGACATCGTCGGGAACGGGTTGGGCCGCTGGAAGACCATCCCGATCTGGCGGCGTACGGCGACCGGGTCGACGTTCGGGTCGTAGAGCGACTGCCCGTCGACGACGACCTTCCCCTCCACGCGCGCTCCCGGGATCACCTCGTGCATGCGGTTCAGCGACCGGAGCACGGTCGACTTGCCGCAGCCCGACGGTCCGATGAACGCCGTGACGGACTTGGACTTCACCGTCATCGTGACCCCCTCCACCGCGAGGAAGTCCCCGTAGTAGATGTCGAGGTCCGAGACGTCGATGCTCTTGGCCATGTTTCCTTCCTCGGGCCTTGCCTCAGTGTCCCTTGGCGGGAGCGAAGATGCGGCCGATGATCCGGGCGACGAGGTTGAGCACCATCACCAGCACGATCAGCACGAGCGCGCCGCCCCACGCGCGCTGGTAGCCGACCGGTGTCGACGACGCGTACTGGGAGAAGATGAAGACGGGAAGCGTGGTCATGCGGCCGTTGAAGAGGTTGGTGTTCACCCCGTCGGTCGCGCCGGCGACGACCAGCAGCGGCGCGGTCTCGCCGATGACGCGCGAGATCGCCAGCACCACACCGGTCACGATCCCGCCGATCGCCGTCGGGATCACCACCCGCATGATCGTGCGCCACTTCGGCACCCCGAGTGCGTACGACGCCTCGCGGAGGTCGTCGGGCACGAGCCGCATCATCTCCTCCGACGACCTGACGACCGTCGGAATCATCAACAGGGACAGGGCGATCGAGCCACCGATGCCCGCGCGGAACGCCGTCCCGAACAGCAGCACGAGCAGCGCCAGCGCGAACAGTCCGGCCACGATCGAGGGGATGCCGGTCATCACGTCGACCAGGAACGTGATGACCCGGGCAGCTCGTGAGCGCTTGCCGTACTCCACGAGGTAGACCGCGGTCAGGATCCCGATCGGCACCGAGATGACCGCCGCGGCGACCGTGATCAGCAGGGTGCCGAGCAGCGCGTGGTAGATGCCGCCCTGCTCGTCGCCGATCACGTTGAGCATCGAGATCGTGAGGAACTGCCCGTTGATCGCCGGGGCTCCGCTCCTGATCACGACGTAGAGCAGCCAGATCAGCGGCGAGACGGCCACCGCGAACGCCGTCCAGATCAGGGCCGTGACGAGCCGGTCGACCGCGGCCCGGCGGCCCTCGACGAGCCGTGACCACAGGGGCATCGCGACCAGGAAGAGGACGGCGGCGACCACCACCCAGCGGACGACCCCCCACCCGCCCAGCAGGGCGGGGAGGCCCGCGACGGCCAGCGCCATCACGGCGACGAGACCGGGCGCCCACCGGGGCAGGCGGGCGTGGGAGATGTGCATCGGCGCCGAGGTCATCGATTCAGCCTCCGCTCGCTGCGACCGGCGACCCACCGGGCCGCGAAGTTCACCAGGAACGTGACCAGGAACAGCACCAGGCCGGTCGCGATCAGCAGCGACTGCCGCTCCGGCGTCGCCTCCTTGTAGTTCAGCGCGATGTTCGCCGCGATGGTCGGCGGGCTGGCGGTGCCGATGACGTTGAGCGTCGTGGTCGGCGTGGTGGCCAGCACCATCGCCACGGCCATCGTCTCGCCCAGCGCGCGGCCGAGCCCGAGCATGATCGCGGCGATCATCCCCGAGCGCGCGTAGGGGAACACGGCGTACCGCACCATCTCCCAGCGCGTCGCCCCCAGCGCCAGCGCGGCCTCCTGGTGCAGGCGCGGGGTCTGCATGAAGATCTCGCGGGAGATGGCGGTCATGATCGGCAGGATCATGATCGCCAGCACGATCGACGCCGTGAACAGCGAGCGGCCGTTCGGCGAGGCGTCGCCGAAGATCGGGATGAAGCCGAGGTGGGCGTGCAGCCATACGTGCGCCGGCAGGAGGTACGCCGCGAGGTAGCGCCCGCCCCACAGGCCGAACACCACCGAGGGGACGGCCGCGAGCAGGTCGATCACGTAGGCGAGCGCGGAGGCCAGCCGTCGCGGGGCGTAGTGCGAGATGAACAGCGCGACGGCGACGGCGAAGGGCACCGACACGACCAGGGCCATCGCGGATGCCAGCAGCGTGCTGACGACGAGCGGCCAGATGTAGCTCACGAGCGACGTGAACGGTGCGTAGGTGGCGGCGTCCGAGGTCAGGCCCACCCAGCCCTCGACGGCCAGGAAGACGAACACTGCGACCAGCGTGACCAGGATCGTCAGCGCGGCTCCGCGGACGACGCCGGCGAACACACGATCACCGCGCCGGCTCGGGCGCGGTGACGAGGCGGCTTCCGTCCTCTCCGGAGAGGCGGTGGCGGTCACGAGGGCTCCTTGGACTCCAGGGTGCTGGTCAACGGGTACGACGACGCCCGGCCGCCGTCGTACCCGTCGGGGCTGGTCAGCTACCCGAGGTGATCTTCGAGACGATGGCGGTCGCCTTCCTCGACACCGAGGCGCTCAGCGGAGCGGACCCGGCTGTCGACGCCGCCGCCTGCTGGCCGGCGCTCGACACGACGTAGGTCAGGTACCCCTTGACCATCGTGGCGGTGGTCGCGTCGCTGTAGGTCGGGCAGGCGAGGAGGTACGACACCAGCATCAGCGGGTAGTCGCCCGAGGCCGTCGCCGTGCGGTCGATGTCGGTGGCCATGTCGGTCGCCGGGCGGTTCGGAGCGGCCGGCGAGGCCTCGAGCACCTGGGCGGCGCCATCGGAGCTCGGGGCGTTGTAGCTGCTGCCGACCTTGATCGAGACGACGCCGAGGGTGCCGTCGGCCTTGATCGCGGAGTCGTCGGCGTAGCCGATCGAGCCCTCGGTCGAGGTGAGGCCGCCGACAACGCCGGACGTGCCCTCCAGACCCTGGCCACCCTTGATGCCGGCCGGCCACACGGTGTTGGCGGCCTCGCTCCAGGCGCCCTCCGAGGCCTGGTTGAGGTAGTCGGTGAAGTTGAACGTCGTGCCCGACTCGTCGGAGCGGTGCACCGTCGAGATCGCCGTGTCGGGCAGCTTGACGCCGCTGTTCTGTGCGGCGATCTCCGGGTCGTTCCACTTGGTGACCTTGCCGTCGAAGATGTCGGCGACGGTCTTCGCGTCCATGTTCAGCGACTTCACGCCCGAGAGCTTGAAGGCGACCGCGATCGGGCTCACGTACGCCGGGATCTCGATCGGGTCGGCGCCACAGGTGGTCTTGGCCGCGCCGAGCTGGTCGGTGGTGAGGTAGGCGTCGGTGCCGGCGAAGCTGTAGGCCTTGCTGGTGAAGTTCACGACACCGGTGCCGGAGCCCACCTGCTCGTAGTTGATCGTGCCGCCGTTGGCCTTCTGGTAGGCCGCTCGCCACGCGTCCTCGGCATTGGCCTGCGAGGTTGCGCCCCCACCGTTGAGGGTGCCGCCACTGCCACTGCCACTGCCACCGCTGGTGCTCTTGTCACCGCATCCGGAAAGGGTGAGGCCCACCGTGAGGGCCGCCACCGCCGGGAAGGCGATCCGGCGCAGGGAGGAGTTCTTCACGTCTTTGTCTCCTGGGTCAGTCGTCTGGGACGCCTCGAAGGTAGGCACGAGAGGTGGACGGTCATGGCGGTGACGGTGAACGTGGGGTGAACTCAGGGCACCTACATCGCGACGTCACGGCCGTTCTCGGGCGACCACGACGTGAACGGGGCGCCTCCGGCCGCCGTGAGGGCCGTTCTCGGCTGGCTCACCCCTGCCTCGGGGCTTTACCGATCCGCTCCGACAAGGTAAAAATTGGAAAATCTTGATGCGGCGAGCCAGTCGCTGACTTACTTTGCTCGACGGGGGTACGACCGTTTCGTGGGGGTAGGTGAGGAAGGACCCGGCAATGCGTCGGATCGTCTCGGCGATCGTCCCCGTGATGGCACTGGTGGCAGCAATGGCACCCGGTGCGGCCCACTCCAGCGGCACGCACGGGCGCGTCGCGCGTACTCAGCAGGCGGCTCCTGCCAAGCAGGCAGCCCACTCTTCCAAGCGCGACGGCATCGGGCTGGACACCACAGCGCCCGGCGCGACGTACGTCCACGTCAGCTGGAACTGGATCAAGGCGGCCTCCGGCTACCGCATCCAGGTGGCGAAGAACCAGGACTTCTCGTCGGTCGTGGTGGCCCGGAAGAAGGCCAACAGCTCGCACCGCCCGGCGGGCGGCCGTGAGGCCACCGTCGTCGGCCGGCTGCGCGACGCGACCTACTACTGGGTGCGCGTCCGGAAGGTGAACGGCAAGAACAAGGCGCCGTGGTCCGAGCCGGTCCGCGTGGCCACCAAGGCGCACTGGCCGGGACCGATGACCAAGGTGCGCGGCATCGCCGGCCCCACCCCGGGCACGACCACCATCCGGTGGAAGAGCAAGGGTGCGTACACCGACTTCTACCGGATCACGACCGCACTCTCGCCGTTCGGCTCCAAGAAGACGCCGGCCGTCGGGCTGGACTCCTCGACGTTCCGCGTGTCCGGGAAGCGGGAGCACCTCACCCTGACCGCCGACCAGGTGGCCGCGGCGGGAGCCAGCCTCGGGACCGGGCGGCACCTGTTCTTCCGGGTGACCGCAGTGCGTCAGGGCGACGCCGACTCCCAGGAACGGCCCTACGGCCGCCTGATGTCGACGACGATCGCCGGCGAGGCCGCGCAGGGCCACGGCGCGCGTCTGCGGATCGGGCAGTACAACATGCACATCTTCTCGCGCGACGAGCCGGGCCACCCCTGGAAGAAGCGCGCACACCTGGTCGCCAAGAACATCAAGAGGTCGCACGCGGCGGTCGTCTCCCTCCAGGAGATGCTGCCCCCGATGTGGACCACCCAGGCCGGTGGGCCGGGCCTCAACAAGGCCCTGAACAAGGTCGGCGCGGGCTACTACAAGCTCGCCCGCACCACGCCGTTCATGAAGGGCGTGCCGGGCGACTCGCGCATCCTCTACAACCCGCGCAAGGTCCAGCTGGTCAGCAACTGCGACCCGAACACCACCCAGTGCCTGATCCAGTTCCCGGACAGCAGCCCGCACTACGCGTCGTACGCGAAGTTCAAGAGCCTGGGGACCGGCCAGGAGTTCTGGTTCGTCAGCACGCACCTCACACCGGGCAACGACGCCAGCACCGACGCTCTGCGTGGACGCCAGGCGACGGCGATCGCCTCGGCCATGCAGCAGATCGACAGCGACGGCACGCCGGTCATCATCGGGGGCGACTTCAACAGCTCGCAGGTCAGCAAGGGGTCCGACTCACCACACACGGCGCTGCTCAACGCGGGCTACTACAGCGCGATGGCCGCGAAGAGGCAGGTCAACCTCCAGTACAACTCGGTCAACGCCTACACCCACCACGAGCGGCCATCGCCGTACGGCTTCGGCAGCATCATCGACACGATCATGACGCTGCACATGCCGGGCGCCACCGTGTTCCGGGAGATGCGCACCGGCCAGCCGTGGCCCTCGGACCACAACATGATCTACGCCGACCTGCGGCTGCCGTAGGACGGGGACAGGCCGCCGAGAGGACCGCCTGGGGAGCCTGCTGACGGGATCAGCCGAGGTGCCGCTCGAGAGCGCGCACCCGGCCCCGTCGGTGGTGGATCACGACCAGCTCGCCGGTGGCGTGCTGCTCGGGCGGGATGCCGACCGCGTCGTAGACCGCCGGCAGCACCGGACGATGGGTGCAGAGCACCGCGTCCGCACCGCCGTCGAGGATCTCCGCCACCACGCGCTGCACCGACCTCGCGGTCGCGTGCTCCTCCGACAGCCGGTCGGTGCTCTCCACCGGCCGGCCGCCCAGCTCGGCGTACGGCGCGACGGTCTGGAGGCACCGGGTGCTGGAGGAGGTGACGATCCGCGAGACCCCGAACGCCTCCAGGACAGGGGCCGCGGCTCGGGCCTGGGCCATCCCGCGCACCAGGAGCGGCCTGATCCGGTCGTCCTTGCGCCAGGACTTGCGGGCTCGGGCCTGACCGTGTCGCAGGACGACCAGCACGCGGGTCTTGCGGCCCGTCGCGAGCGCCTCGCTCAGGGTGTGGTGGTCGCGCAGGTAGGTGAGCTGCTGCTCGGCCTTGCCGACCTCCACCCAGTCGACCTCGTCGATCTCGTCGTTCACGGCGTACGCCGACACGTCGTGGTCTCCGCTCACGCGCCCGACCCAGTACTCGACCACCTTGGTGCGCAGTCCGTTGGGGTAGGTCTGGGTCGTCAGCGGCACCCCGAGCCGGACTCGCACCCCGGTCTCCTCGACGACCTCCCGGAGGGCCGCGGCGGGCGAGGACTCCCCAGGGTCGAGCTTGCCCTTGGGGAAGGACCAGTCGTCGTACGCCGGGCGATGCACGAGCAGGACATGGCCCTTGCGGAGGACGACAGCGCCGGCCGCCCGCACCTGGGCGAGCCTGGACGTCGCGGGCATGAGGCTAGTCTCACATCACCCGGACCGCTGGTGGCGTAGGGGTCGGTCCGACGGCTCGGCCCGGCGGGTGCCCGGTGCCGGTCTCCCGCCAGGACGGAGCACGCGTGTCGAGACGACTCTGGATCTGCGGTGCGGTCGTCGTCGCCCTGGTCGTGGCAGGCGTCGGCTACGTGCACTGGCGACACGACGACACGACGTCGTTGCGATGGGCCGTCGACCATGCGCCCGCGGGTGCCCAGCGCCTCTCCTGGACCGACTGGGCGGCCGTGCGCGAGCAGGAGCACACCGACCTCGGCAGCACGTCATCAGCCACGCGGCTCCACCAGTTCCTGTCTCGCGCCTACGACGACGACCTGAGCTCCGCCTCGGCCTTGGTGACGTCGGCCCGGGTGCTCCAGCAGCGCTTCGGGTTCTCCCCGGCCAGTGCCGACTGGGAGCTGTTCAGCCAGGCCGAGCAGGGGGCGGTGGTGATGCTCCACCTCCCGTCCGCTGACCTGTCGGACGTCGCGGACCGCCTCGGCGAGCTGGGCTTCCGGGCCCCCAGCGACCCCGACGGCGTCTGGGACGGCGGCCCCGACCTGCTCGCGCGAATCTCCCCCGGGCTCACCGGCGAGCTCCAGTACGTCGCCGTGGACACCCACGACTCCTTGGTGCTCACGTCTGACTCCGCGTCGTACCTCGCGGTCGCCGTCGCCGCCGTCCGCGGCAAGGGCGCGACCACAACAGGGCTGGACGGCGTGGTCTCGGACGCGGGGGAGCCCTTGTCGGCGGAGGTGTATGCGGGCGACTACGCCTGCGCCGCCTTGGCGATGGCCCACGCCGGCGCCGCCGACCAGGCGCAGGGCCGGCAGCTGCTCGCCGCGGCCGGGCAGGTGAACCCCTACTCGGCGTTCGCGATGTCCGACGAGCCCGACGGCACGGTCAGGGTGGCCTTCGAGTTCGACGGGCCCGACACCGCGCGCACGAACGCCGACACCCGGGCGGCCCTCGCCCGGGGCCCGGCACCGGGCCAGGGCGGGAGCTTCGGCGAGCGCTTCGGGATCGACTCGGTGACGGCGCGGGGATCGCTGGTGGTGATGCGGCTGCGACCTAAGCCGCATGCCTCGGTGCTCTCAGACCTCAGCACCGGCCCGCTCCTCTTCGCCACCTGCTGACAGGCTCAAGCCTCCCCCCGCCGAGGTGGGGGAGGAGGGGTGGCGGGCGGACGGCTAGATCGAGGCGTGGGGGACGACGCCGAGGATCTCGTCGATCTCGGCGTCGCTGAGGTGCTCCTCGGTCTCGCTCGCGGCGATGATCAGGTTGGTGGTCAGCTCCACCTCGCCCAGGAGGTCGCTGTCTTCGAGCGACACGTCGAACTGGTCGGGCACGAACGAACTCCTAGCGCACCATCGGGGCCATGAAAGCTACGGCTCGGGGTCATCACCTGGACGTCAACGGCGTATCTGTCCAGGCTTCCCCGCCCCATGCGGCCGCAAACCCGAAAATACCCCGGGGTGGTGACAAACGGAAAGGACCCCACCGAACGGTGAGGCCCTTTCTCATAGTGACCTCGTCCGGCCAGGTGGCCGGCCGAGGTCTTGGTGACGATCAGACCGGACGGACGTTCTCCGCCTGCGGGCCCTTCGGTCCCTGGGTGACGTCGAACTCGACCTTCTGGTTCTCGTCGAGTGACTTGTAACCCTGGGACTGGATAGCCGAGTAGTGCACGAAGACGTCGTCGCCGCCGTCCTCCTGTGCGATGAAGCCGAAGCCTTTCTCGGCGTTGAACCACTTCACGGTGCCTTGAGCCATGTGCTCGATACTCCTGTTGTTTCGGAACGACGGGCCGTCACTGCAACGGCCCAGCACCAGGTGCGGTGACACGTCGCTCCGACTTGCATGGGTGGCACCCACGAAGAGAACGCCGTTCGGATCACAAACTCCGCTGGCGTGTGCCTGCTGGAACCTGTGCACCTGTTGCGAGACGACCTTACCAACCGGACCCCCATTCGGGGGAACCCTCGCGACCGTCAAGCTTTTTCGGACCTGCCGTGGCGCTGGACGGTGCCCACCGTCGGTCAGCCGCACAGCACCCCGGGGTTGAGGATCCCGTCCGGGTCGAGAGCGCGCTTGACCACGCGCATGGTCTCGATCTCCTCCGCAGACCTGCTCAGCTCGAGCCACCGGCGCTTGGCCCTCCCGATCCCGTGCTCGCTGCTGATGCTCCCGCCGTACGACGCGACCTCGCGGAGGACGGCCTCGCTGGCGCGGTCGCGCACCGACTCCACCCCCGAGACGTTGACGTGGACGTTGCCGTCGGCGACGTGCCCGAAGAACCACGGTCGCGCCCCTGTGGCCACCGCGGCGAGCACCTGCGGAACCCGCCCGATGAACTCGGCCAGCGCCGGGCCGGGGAGCGTGACGTCGAGCTTGAGGGGCGGCCCCAGCGTGTTGATGGACTCGGTGTGCGACTCGCGCCACGCCCAGAGGCGCTCCCGGGCCGCGCCGCCCTCCGCGAGCGCCGTCTCGGTGACCCCGGGAATGCCCTCGGCGATCTCGACGAGGTCGTCGGTGGCGCTGCGGCCGGCCACCTCGACGAGCAGGCACGCCGCCGGCAGTGCGAACGGCGCGGCGAGCCCCTTCACCCGCGCCACGAGCCCCATCCCGGCCTCGGTCATCAGCTCCACGGCCTCGACGTCCCCCGAGGCACGGCGGACCAGCTGGGCGGCCTCGATCGCGCGCTCGAGGGAGTCGAAGCCCAGGAGTGCGGTGGCCCTGGTGCGCTGCGGCGGCACGAGCCGAAGCCGGGCGGCCGTCACGACGCCGAGCGTGCCCTCGCTCCCGGCCAGCAGGGACGGCAGGTGGTAGCCGGCGTTGTCGCGGGTGAGGCCGCGCATGTGCGCGACCGTACGACCGTCTCCGAGCACGGCCTCGACCCCGACCAGCTGGGCCCGGGTGTCGCCGTACCTCAGGACCCGGAGCCCGCCGGCGTTGGTCGCGACGGTGCCACCGACCGTCGCGCTGCCGCGGCTCGCCAGGTCCACGCCGTACTCCCACCCGGCCTCGCGCGCGGCTCGCTGCACGGTCTCGATCGGCGTACCGGCGGCCACGACGGCCTGCCCGGCCAACGCATCCACCTCCGGTGGCCCGGCCATCCGCTCCAGGCTGAGCAGGACCTCGCCGTCATACGGGATCCCCCCGCCGACCAGCCCGGTGTTGCCCCCCTGCGGGACGAGTGCCACACCCTCGCTGCGACACGTCGCCAGGACCGCGGCCACCTCGGCGGTGCTCGCCGGGCGCACCACGGCGGCCGTGCTCCCGGTGAAGGCGCCGGTCCAGTCGGTGACGTAGCGGGCGACGTCTCCGTGCTCGGTCACCACACCGGTGGGGCCGACGATCTCGGTCAGGGCGGCGAGCAGCGCGTCCACTCAGGCCCTCACGACGTCCGGCACGCCGGCGACAGTAGCAACGGCGCCGGGGCTGGCTGCGCGGCGTCCGGGGTCACCGCGGCAGAGCCACCACGGCCATGAACCTGCCGCACGGTCGGGCGGCTCGATCGGAGAAGTACGTCTGCGTGGACGACAAGGTGTCCACCCGCATCCGATGGATGTGGTCGGGCCGCACGCCGAGGTCGGCCAGCTGAGCCTCGACGGCTCCTCCGACGTCGAGGAGGCGCTGTCCGCCCTCGGTCCTGGTGAGGCCACGTCCTGGCAGCACCGCCTCCAGGTCGTCGATCTCGCGCTGCCCGACCGGATAGCTGTCGAAGCCGATGCAGGGCCCGACCCCGACGACCAGAGCTTCGACATCGGTGGCGAACTCCGCACGCATCCGGGCGACGGCGGCCCCGACGACGCCGGCCACGACACCGGGCCGGCCCGCGTGAGCAGTCCCGATCGCGCGATGGACCGGGTCCCAGAGCAGCACCGGCGCACAGTCGCCCACCAGCACGCCCAACGCAGCCCCGGGCAGGTCGCAGACCAGCGCATCGGTGCTCGGGAAGTGTTGGCGTGACTCCGCGACGCCGGCGAAGCCCCGGCCGACCGACCCCGGCGACACGAGGGCGCACGTCGCGCCGTGCTGCTGGTCGGCGATCGCGATCACGTCGACGCCGAGCGCTGCGGCGACCCGCCGCCGGTTCTCGCGCACGCGTTCTGGGTCGTCTCCGACGTGGTCACCGAGGTTGAGGCTCGCGTAGACGCCGTCGCTGACGCCTCCGTGGCGGCTCGTCACACCCGCGCGAACCTGACTGCCGTCGAAGGGAAAGGGCGTCCATCCGACGAGGCCCGGCTCAGCCATGCTCGGCCCCGCGGCCGGTCTCCACTCGGGCCCGGACGCTCCGCATCGCCTGGGCGAACGCCTCGGCACGCTCGGCGTAGTCCTTGAAGACGCCGAAGCTGGGGGCGGCCGGTGACAGCAGGACGACGCCGTCGGGCCGGGCCCAGTCGTAGGCCGAGGCCACCGCAGCCGTCAGGCTCCCGACCTCCGTCACCTCGACTCCCGGGGCCTCGGCGTGGAGCGTCGCCGCGATGCGCGGGCCGTTGTCGGGCAGGGCGAAGACGCGGAGCGGGTCGGCCCGCCCGCGCAGGCCCTCGGCCAGCGGCCCGTAGTCGATGCCGCGGTCGTGGCCGCCGACGAGCAGGGCCACCCGCCGTCCGGCGAAGGCGTCGACCGCCGCCAGCGTGGGCAGGGTGTTGGTGCTCAGGCTGTCGTCGACGAAGGTCACCCCGTCGACGTCGCCGACCACGGTCAGCCGGCTCGGCAGGGGCTCGTAGGCGGCGACCGCGGTGGTCACGCGGGCGTCGTCGTCGCTGCCGGGCACGCCCAGCGCGACCAGCACCTCCCGTGCGAGCAGCGCGTTGCGGACGTTGTGACGGCCCAGCAGGCCCAACGGCTCCACCCAGGGCTGGTCGGACTCCTCGACGTACCGCACATGGGGCCCCAGCAGCTCGTCGTGGCGGCGCAGCTCGCGGTCGTCGCGCGGCGCGAGCACGACCTCGACTCCGGGCCGGGTGCACAGCGAGAGCTTGTCGCGCACGTAGGCGTCGTACCCGCGGTGCCAGGTCAGGTGGTCGGCGCTCAACGACGTGACCGCGACGACGCGCGGGCCGGCGGTGAGGTCGCAGGCCTGGTAGCTGGAGGTCTCGATGAGGTACCACTCCGCGTCCGGTGCCCCCGGCGCCCAGGGCGGCGCTCCGAGGTTGCCGCCGACGAAGACCCGCTGCCCGAGGCCGCGGGCGATGGCGCCGGCCACGGCGGTGGTGGTGCTCTTGCCCTTGGTGCCGGTGATGCAGGCGACCCGGGCCGCCGGGGCGTCCTCCAGCCAGAGCGCCAAGCCGCTGGTGATGCGGGCACCGGCGCGGCTCACGGCCAGCGCGGGCTCGTCGTACGGGCTGATGCCGGGGCTCTTGACGACGACGTCGCACCCTTCGAGCAGTCGCAGCCCGCCATCGCCGAGGGTGAGCACCCGATGGCCGCCCAGCGAGCCGGCCGTGTGTGCCACGACCGCTGCCGGCTCGACACCCTCGGTCGCGAGCCGGGCCAACGACGCGGCGCCCTCGACTCCCGCACCCCACAGCCCGACCCGTTGGCCGACCAGTCCGGCCCAGCCCGTCATCGCGAGGCTGCGGCCGGAATGAAGTGCGGGCCCTGGGCGTGCAAGAGCGCCGACTCGTCCGGCACCGGCTTGCCGAGCCGCTCGACGTGATCACGCAGCGCCGCGAGCACGGCGTCGTCCGCACGGTCCGGCCGCGCCGCGGCCAGGAGTACGGCGGCCCGGCACTCGCCCTCGTCACCCACGCACTCCAGGGGCTTGGCCATCCCGGGCTGGCCGAGCAGGGAGCGGAACACGTCGAGCAGCTCGAGGTTGGCCAGCGGCTCGTTGCCGCGGAAGATCGCGGCGAGCTGCTCGGGCGCGAGGTACGGCGCAAGGATGAGGTCGATGAAGCAGCACTTGTCACAGTGACCGCACCACGTCGCGAGGCGGCTGCCGGCGTCGACGAAGAAGGCGCGGTTGCAGCTGCGGAACGCGAGGTGGTACTCGGTCAGCGCGGCTAGCCGCCGGCTGACCCACAGCTCGCTGTAGGGACGCAGCGCGGAGTAGAAGTCGACGCCGCCGACCGACTCGGCCAGCACCTGTCGCAGACCCTGCTCGAACTCCAGGCTCTTGCTCCACTGGTGGTTGACGCGGACGCCGTTGGCCCGCAGGTCGGTCGGCTCGCTCGCGGAGTGCTCGTTGGACATCACCACGCGGTCGTGGCCGTATGCCACGGCCGCGAGGACGGCGGCGGCGGAGAGCACGCCGGTGACCGGGACGTGACCGTTGAGATAGCCGTGCTCGGCGGATCGCAGGACCTTCGGGTCGAGATGGCGTCGCACCCGGCGCACCGGCAGCCCGGTGATCCGTGCCGTGTCCTCGATCGGGGCGAAGGGGACGTCGGAGGTGTTCGCGACGAACAACGCGACGTCCGACAGCTCGCCCTTCGTCTGCTCGACCACCACGACCGAGTCGATGCCGCCGCCGAACGGCACCAGGGCGCTCCCGGACCGAACCGATGCCTGAGCAGGGTGCGGCTCGCGCGATGCGGACTCGATGCGCAGGTCGCCGATGTCGACGCCCGTACGGTGGGAGAACTCCGCGAGCCCGGAGACGTAGAAGTCGCGGAGGAACTCCTGCTCACGCACGGTCAGGCCGTCCGCGGGTCCGCGCACGACGCGGGCCGCGCTGGTCTTGTAGTAGGAGATGCCGGCCAGCAGGAAGAGCAACCGGGCTGCGGCGTGCGCCGCGGGCGAGGTGAAGTCCGGAGCCTCGTCCCCTGCCGAGCCGAGCTCGAAGCGCTCGACGAACGCCTCGTCGTCGGCGTGGTAGCGGCAGGTAAGCTCGCCGTCGGCGGTGAGCTCGAACCCGTCGTAGGAGAAGACCTCGCCTCGGCTCTCTCGGCGTTCGGTCACGACTCCCAGACTACCGGCCGGACGCCAGCCGACCATCGCCCGCGGTACCGCCCGGGCCGCTGGATCTACTCGGCGAACGGGAGGTCGTGGAACGTCTCGTCGTCCAGGCCTGAGCGCCGTTCCCTGGCCGGCCTCGAGGAGTTCTGGGACCCGCCGAGGTCACGACCTGACCAGGACACGCTCGTCGGCGTCGGCGGCGCGAGACAGGTGGTGGTCACCGCGTGGTCGGGTGCAAACCCGGGTTGTGAGCGAGAGACGAGGGTCCATCTCGGCGGCTCGGTCCATCCCTCGCGCCGGGGCGCGGGCATCGGGCGGGCCGACGTCCGGCAGCCGGCCATCCGCCACGGCCTGGTCGTCGCACGCTACTTCTTCGAGATGTCGCGGGCGCTCGTGCGAGCCACTGCCGGAGGCGCCCGTCGACGGTGTCCGTGTCGTCGACCGGGACCCCGAACGCAGCCGAGGGACCGTCAGTGGCCTGCTGCGAGAGTCCACGCGTCGCTTCGCTGCGTCGGGCATGGACTCGGCGGGCTCGGCGTGGACACGGCTAGTCCCTGTGGGCGCTGCGGCTACGGGCCCTCGGCTACGAGCGGGCCTCCAGCACCTGCGTCTACCAGTACGCACGCGCGAGCCCACCCGCGTGATCGTCGAGGAGGCTCGAGCGGCACTTCCCGTGGACGCCCAAGACTCCGCTGATCAGTCGCCGAGCCGACCGGGTGCGGAGAGCCGGTCTGGCTTCTCGGGTGCTGTGGCGGTCGTGCCCCGGTTGTGCAGGCTGACTATGAAGTCATCCAGCCGTTGGCTGACGCGGGTGCCGGCGGTGGGCTGCCACTGGGGTCCGGGGATGGTCGGCAGGTCAATGGGCGCGAACGTCGTGGTGGGTGGAACGGACTGGGCGTGGCTCGAGGCCCTCGAGATGAGGAGCGTCACCTCGGTGACGTGGAGCACGAACTCTGGGGACATGACCGGGTCCCGCCCCTCTTCAAGAGCGCGAGCCATGTCCTGCGGACCGAGCAGGAAGTCCATGGAGATCATCTGATGGCGTCGCAGGTGGTTTCTCACCCGCATGGCCCAGCTGCTGGGTCCGATCCCCGGCCCGGCCGCCGGCACGTGGCCGGCGGTGGGCTTCTCGGCGCCCAGCGGACGACGACGTCCCCGGATCCCCACGAGCCGGCTTAGCAGCGGGCTGTGCCGGATCATCCGCAGCTTGCGGGCGTTCAGACTGAGCTGGGTGAACGTCTCGAGGTGCACCGGCGAGCGGTTGTGCCAGCACTCGTCGAGGGTGACCATGCCCTCGTCCCCGATGATGCGTAGCCGGTGGTCGTAGGGCGCCACGGTACTGCAGGTCAGCCGGGCCACAACGCCGGCACCGAAGCGGAGGACTGCCACCGACAGGTCGGGGGCAGGGGGCGTCGCGGGCAGGTCTGGCGACTTGTCGGGGATCAGGCATGCCGCAAATGGGGTCACCGAGACCACAGGACCGAACAGGGCGGCCAACATGGCGACGTGGTAGGAGGCGTGCTCGAGGGTGCAGCCGACTTCGAACTCGTTCTCGTAGGGCCACGGCGTTCCAGACTCACTGCGCCACTCCTGAGGGCGCATGAGATGGATGGGATTGTCGTCGAGCTCGGCATAGACGACCTTGGGCTGGCCGACGGCCCCTTGCTTGACCAGCTGCTGCACGACTCCCCAGCTGTCGCCGAGCAGGGCGCACGGTGCGCCCGACAGCATGAGCCCGCACTCACGCGCCAGGTCGACCAGCTCCCTCGCGTGTTCGAAGCACAGGGTCAACGGCTTCTCTCCGTAGACATGCTTGCCGGCCAGCAGGGCCGCCCGGGCCACCTCGAAGTGGCTCTCGGGGCTCGTCAGGTTGACCACCAGCTGGATGGCGGAGTCCTCGAGGAGCTCGTCGGTGGTGGCGTACCAGCGTGCGTGATAGCGGGAGGCGACCTGGCGGGCCCGATCGGGGTTCCGGTCTGTGACCGCCACCAGCTCGAGCTCGGGGTGGTCCGGCAAGGTGCGTAGGTAGTCATCAACGACGTAGCCGCATCCCACGATGCCGACTCTCATGGCGCCTCCGGCGGGTGCGGCATCTCGACGTGGGCGGCCGACCTGATCTGATCGACGACGTCCAGGACGGCGATGCTGTCCGCCAGCGGCATGATCGTGCTCTCGGTGCGGCCGGCGGCCACACACGCGGCGACCTCCTCGGCCTGGTACTGGTACCCGTTGCCGCGGTACGGCCGCCACAGCGGGCGGTTGCCGTTGGAGAGCGATCGGGGGGTCAGCGCGGAGACCGCCTGCCGCACGCCGTGGGCCAACGAGCGTTCGAGGAGGGGCTGACCGGTGCCCGCCGGACGGCCGCGCGGCTCGGCCCGTGCGATGAGGGCGCTCACCGGGCGGTACGCCGGGGACTGGACGACGATGCTGCCCTCGGTGCCGACGTAGCGCAGGTCGTTGGCCAGGTGGCTCCTCAGGCTCGCGTGCACCACGGCCAGAGCGCCGTTGTCGTAACGCAGAACCGCAGCCGCCTCCTCGTCGACACCTGTGCGGCCCTCGGTGAGGTCGCCCGCCACGCCCGACGGGAGGCCGAGCGCCCGGATGACGAATGAGAGAGGGTAGACGGCCCGGTCCAGTAGGGCACCGCCACCCAGGGTCGGGTCGAGCAGATGCGGGGCACTCATGGCGTCGGCGGTACCGAAACCACCCACGACTGTGTGCAGCTCGCCGATCACGCCCTCGCGGAGGAGACCGTCGACCGCGCGGGGAAGGGGGAGGAATCGCGTCCACATGGCCTCCATACAGAACACCCCCTGTCGGTGGGCGGCCTCGGCCAGCTCTCGAGCCTCCGCACCGGTGACGGTGAAGGGCTTCTCCACCAGGGTGGCCCGACCGGCGCTCACGCTCAGCAGGGCGAGGCGTAGGTGCGTGGCGGGCGGCGTCGCGACGTACACCGCGTCTACATCTGCCCCGACGGCACCCTGGTAGTCGAACGTGGGACAGGCCAACCCGAGCTCGTCGACGAAGACGCGGGCACTCTCATGCGAGCGCGACCCAACCGCGGACACCCGACTGTTCGGCGACGCCCTCAGTCCGAGGGTGAACTTGCGCGCCACCTGACCGGTGCCGAGCACGGCCCAGCGGCATACGCTCACGGATACGACCTTCTCCCCCGAGCCGCCAGGGCTCCTTGCCCGTCAATCCCAGGTCATCCACGGGATCATAAGTGTCACATCGAGCAGAACGCGTGGGAAGCGGTAGGCCTGACACGTCGATCACGGTTACTGGGGAATCGCTGACGCTCACGTCGGGAGCTCCGCGCTGCGTCACGATCTCCCCATAGGGACTCGCCGAGGTTGCTCCGGCGGGACCACTCGGTGGCGAGTCCTGCACGACCGCCCGGAGGCGCCCTCGTACGCTGCCCAGTCGGGGACAGTGGGGCCTGGGAGGCCAGAGCCGGGTGGGCGTGCGATCACGGGCCGGCATCGCACCCCTCTAGACTCGAGTCGGTCGTGTCGTCACTCCAGACGATGCAACCGCGGGCGGCGGCCGTTTCGCACGGCCTTTTCCGTACGCCCCGGGCCCTTAGCTCAATTGGCAGAGCGGTGGACTTTTAATCCATGGGTTGTGGGTTCGAGTCCCACAGGGCCTACGAGCGTTTGTGACCTGCCTGCCCTATCGGGTCGTGGCGGCGGACCGGAGGGGGTTCAGCTCTGCCTGCTCTCCTGACGACGGCGATGGAGAACCAGGAACGAGCCGGCTACTCCCCAGCAGATCACCAGGGGGAGCAGGAGGGTGAGTCGCTGCGGGAGCAGACGGAGCAGGTGACACAGCCCCCGTCGGTCGGAGCCACCGGCTCCGGTCCGTCGAGACGCTCCGAGAACCGCAGCTCGGGCACCTCTCCCACTCGCCCTTGGCCCTCAGGCAACGGTCGTAGTTGGCACTGCGCCCCGTCATCCGCGCCCGCCCGCTCGTCCATAAGGTCGTCCATGGGTTCGTCCCTGGTCGTACCAGCGTGGCTTTGGCGGAGCTCCGCCAGGGGGCATCGCGAACCAGGCGGAGCCGCACCGCTGACAGCGGCGTCCCGCTTCCTTCGTGAGCTTCCCTCCGGGGCGTCGCACGCGCCTTCCGAACGTCTGGCGACAAGCCTGCCTAGACGAGACCGACCATCCGGTGCAGAGCTGCGAAGGACTCGCCGATCCCGTCGACCGAGCGGGCCAGATGGGGGTCGCCGGGGTTCAGGCCGTAGAGGCTGACGACGGCCCTGCCGTCGGAGGTGAAGCCCTCCAGAGACATCCCACCGAGCTCGCCGTCGGTCACGCATGGCGGGCCGAAGTCGCCGTCGGTGAGCTCCCAGCCCATGCTCGCGAGCGTGGACATGATGTCGACCAAGGCAGCCTCGTGGGCCGTCGGATGGCCGCCGTCGTAGTGCACGTCCTCTGCCGCTGGGGGCAGCACGAGCGCGCCGCATCCGCTCGCCCAGTCGAGGTAGACCACGTGGAACGAGTCGAGCGTCATTGTCTGGATGGTCATGGCTGCCTTCTATGTACCTCCAACCCCGCGTGGAGGGCTAGCCACCCGCACCAGAATTCCCCCACATTGGGTGCGTTGAACCGGGTCCGGGCTCGTGCGGCGACCGGGTCAGGCTCGCGGCGGTGGGAAGCCACGTTCCTGCGGACCCGGAAGATGCCTGGCCCACGGCTCCCTGGGCGGGCGGACCGGTGGATCAGCGGGTGGGCTGGCCGCGCTCTCCGGAGTCGGTCAGGTGCATCTCGGCCAAGGCCTGCTCCTCGAGGTCTCGGCGCCGCCGCGCCATCGTCTCGGCGACGGCGGCGTCGTCACGGCCCGGCGTGGAGACGAGCGCGGCAGCGCCGCCGTCCACGCGCAGAAGCGCCTGGCGCCCGAAGACCTGCTGCTCGGTCGCCGTCCGCTCCGAACGACCTCGGCCGATGAACGACACCGCCCAGTGCCCGAGAGCGGTGAACCTGTTCTTGAAGCCGGTGAGGTAGACGATGTGGACGCCCAGCCACAGCAGCCAGGCCACGAAGCCGGTGAGACGCAGCCTGCCGATCCTGGCGACCGCTCGGAAGCGGCTGATCGTGGCGAGGTCGCCCTTGTCGAAGTAGTGGAACGGCTTCTGCGGCGGCTTGCCGGCAAGGCGGCGCCGGATCTCCGCGGCGGCGTACTTCGCGCCCTGGATGGCCACCTGGGCGACGCCGGGGAGGTGGTCGAGGTCGATCATGTCGCCGACCACGAAGACCTCGGGGTAGCCGGGCAGCGTGAGGTCCGGGTTGACCCGGATTCGGCCTGCCCGGTCCAGCGGGGCACCGGTCTGCTCCGAGAGGGTCTTGCCCAGGGACGACGCCTGCACGCCCGCGGCCCACATCTTGGTCGCCGCGACGACTCGCTCGGTGCGGCCGTCCTTGTACTGCACCTCGATGCCCAGCTCGTCGACGTCGGTCACCATCGCCTCGAGGAGCACCTCGATGCCCAGCTTCTGGAGCGCGGCCTTCGTCTTCGCCCCCAGCTGGGCGCCGAACGGGGGCAGCACCTGGCCGGCGGCGTCCACGAGGACGACGCGTGCGTGCCGGGTGTTGATCCAGTGAAAGTCGCGGCCCAGGGTCCGGTGCGCCAGCTCGGCGACCTGGCCCGCCATCTCGACCCCGGTCGGACCGGCGCCGACGACCACGAAGGTCAGCAGAGCCTCCACGTCCTCCCCGCGCGAGGCCCCCAGCTCAGCCAGCTCGAAGGCGCCGAAGATGCGCGCACGCAGCTCCAGGGCGTCGTCCACGCTCTTCATGCCGGGCGCGAACTCCGCGAACCGGTCGTTGCCGAAGTACGACTGCCCGGAGCCGGCGGCGACGATCAGCGAGTCGTACGGCGTGACCATGGCCTGTCCCAGCACCTTCGAGGTGACCGTGCGCGACCCGAGGTCGATGTCGGTCACGTCGCCGAGGAGGACCCGGGCGTTGCGCTGTCGCGCGAGCACCTCGCGTGTGGAGGGCGCGATCTCGCCCTCGCTGAGGATCCCGGTGGCCACCTGGTACAGCAGCGGCTGGAAGAGGTGGTGGCTCGTGCGGGCGATCACGGTGACGTCGACATCGGCGCGCTTGAGCGCCTTGGTGGCGAAGAGCCCGCCGAAGCCGGACCCGATCACGACGACCTGGTGCCTGCCAGATTTCCGCGCCTCGCCCATGTCTCCACGATCCTCCTGCGGCACTGCCGTGTCACAATCGGTGGCACCGTCTCGTTGCTCACAGTCGTGGGGCGCATGGAACACAAGTGCGGGATGAGGTTTCAGGCGTCTCCCGGCCGGGTACACGAGCCGGGACTGGCGCGGTCAGCGCGCCTGACGACGTGGAGAGACAGTGCCGCTAGACCAGCCGGCCGAGTCGCTTGAACCCGGCCCGCAGGGCGCCGCGCAAGCGCGCCGGTGGGTCGTCGACGCGTGCGTCGAGATCGGCCGTTCCGACCTCCGAGAGAACGCCGCACTGGCGCTGTCCGAGGTGGTCACCAACGCCATCCTGCACGGCAAGGAGCCGGTGACGGTTCGGCTGCGCGGCACCCGCGACCACCCGCGTGTCGAGGTGCGGGACGCATCGCCGATGCCGCCGGCGATCGTCGCCGACGACGGTTCCGACTTCGTCGACGCGCTGCCGACGTTCGGCCGGGGCCTGGCGATCGTCGCCAGCTTCAGCGAGGCATGGGGAGCCGAGCGCGACGGCGACGGGAAGCTGGTCTGGTTCGTGCCCTCTCCCGTCCAGCCCGAGCGGCCCGCGCGGGGCGTCGTCCTCGGCTGGGACGACGACCCGGACGAGGAGTCGTTCGCGCACGAGGAGACCATCTCCGTCCACCTGTACGGCGTGCCGGTCGAGCTGATGCAGGGCGCCCTGGCCCACGGCGCGGAGCTGCGACGCGAGCTGCGCCTGCTCGCGGTCGCCCACCAGGACACCTATCCGGTGGCCAGCGACCTCTCGGCCTACTTCTCGGCGCTGGCTCGCGACTTCCGCTGGCAGTTCGCCGGCGACTCGCTGGTCCAGGCCATCCAGGCCGGTCAGGAGCGGGCCGACATCGACGTCGTCGCCCCGCTCGACGCGGCCGACCGGTTCGCCCGGCTGATGGAGCTCTACGACCTCGCCGACGCCTTCTGCCGCAACGAGCGACTCCTCACCTTGGCGCGCTCCGTGGAACAGGTGGAGTTCCAGTCCTGGCTCTTCGGGGAGTTCGTGCGCCAGGGGTCGGGCCAGGAGCCGGCGCCCTGGTCGGGCAGCGACGCCGCCCGGCTCTCACGGGCTCACCCGTAGCCCAGCTCGTGCAGGCGCGCGTCGTCGAGCCCGAAGTGGTGGGCGACCTCGTGGACGACGGTGACCCGCACCTCGCGGACCAGCTCCTCGGCGTCCCGGCACATCGCGAGCAAGGGGCGACGGAAGATCGTGATCCGGTCGGGCAGGCCCGTGTGGTCGGCGGCTCGCTCGGTCAGGGAGACGCCCTCGTAGACGCCGAGCAGGTCGGGCTCGGCAGGTGGCGGGTCGTCCTCGACGAGCACCACCACGTTGTGCACGAGGGCGGCGATCTCGTCGGGGATCTCGTCCAGCGCCCGCTCCACCAGTGCCTCGAAGTCGGCCCGGTCCAGCTCCATGAGCAGACCCTAGCCACGAACGACGAACGCCCCGGCCGGACACCGGGGTAGTCCCTGACAGAAGTGTCGTCCCCGGACCTCGATCCCAGCGTTTCTGTCAGGGACTACCCCTTGGTCCGACCAGCTCCTCCTCGCGACAGACCGACCCGCTCTCGGTCGTCCGCCCGATCATCGCCTGGATGACGACCAGTGGTCGCTGGGAGCAGTCACCGTCTCGACAGGGTTGCCGACGCGATGGACGCAGCTCACGCCGTCGCTCTCGCGGCCGCTGGCGAAGCTGGGACGGGAGAGACGGCTGCCGTGGTGGCCATCAGGCGCCACCAGCAAACGGGCTCCAACTCAGCGTTCCGCTGGTCAGAGCCCGCTTCTATGAGCGACCCCGACGGGACTCGAACCCGCGGCCTCCGCCGTGACAGGGCGGCGCGCTAACCAACTGCGCTACGGGGCCTGGTGATGCTCCGACGAGAGCGCCGGAGCGGATGGAACTCTAACCCATCGGTCCGAACGCCTCCCAATCGTGAGGGCGGCCTCCCGGTCTCGCCCCGCCCGCGAGGGTGAGGCGCCGTACTCCGGGTCGCTGACACGCTCCCGCCACGTCACGACCCGACCGTCGTCGGCGGCTTCCTACCTCCGCCTGCCGATCTGCGCCAGCACTCTGCGCTGTCCGTCGATCCGAGCGCGTTGGCGCAGAGCTCCTGCACGGGAACCGCGACGCCCCTTCCATCTGAGGTCGTGACCGACGAAAGGGGAAGTCCACGGGCACCGCGTCCTGACGGTGGTCGGCAAGGGCGACAAGCTCGCCGTCCTACCCCTCCCGCCCGCCGTCGCCCGAGCAGTCGAGCGCGCTTCCCAGGGACGGACCACGGGCCGATCCTGCGGAATCGGGCCGGGGGCCCGGATGTCGCGGCACTCGACCACCCGCCGGCTCCGCAACCTGGCCACCAGCGCTGGAGTCCCCATGACTCGGATGCATCCCCACGTGCTCCGACACACCTACGTCACCCATGCTCGACGTCGTCGAGCTCCGCGACGTCCAGATAGCAGCCCGCGATGCTGACCCCAGGACCTACGACCGCGCGCGCAAGAGCCTCGACCGCCACCCCAACTACATCCTCGCCGCGTATCTGGCCTCCGGCACGGAGGGCCATTTCGTACCAGCGGCGGACCAAAGCTGCGCCGAGTCAGTCAGCGGCTTAGGTAGACCTCGCGGCGGTGTCCGACGGCCACAACCAAGACAAGCAGCACCTCGTCGTTGATCTCGTAGACGATGCGGTAGTCACCCGTGCGGGCCCGCCACTCGCCATCCCCACCCACCAGCTTCTTCGCCCCGTTCGGTCGCGGCTGCAGGGCAAGCAACTCGACGGCGGCCTGGACCCGGCGCCGGGCCGTTGGGGCGAGCTTCCGAAGCTGGCGCACCGCCTCCGGGGCGATCTCAATCCGGTGCGTCACGGACACGTTGTTGAGGTGACGTCTCAGATCAGGCCGAGGTCGGCCTTGACCTGCTCCCACGGGATCGGCGCCAAGCCATCGGCGATCTCGGCTCGGGCCTGCTTCGCGGCCTCGATATCCGCGAGGTCCTCGGCGGCCACGATCAGGCGGTCCAGGTCATCGGCGTCGATCACTGCGGCTACCCGCCGTCCTCGGCGGGTCAGGTACACCGGGTCATGCGCTACCCGGGCAGCGTCAACCACATCGGCCAACCGGGCCCGCGCATCACTGACCGTGACGTCCGTCATGGCCATACTCTACCGCGCGGTAAGCGCGAAGTTGTACACTTCAGCGCAACGTCGACACGAGGCGCAGAGCAACCGAGCCGCGGCCCTTGCCGTCCATGTCACCGGCATTGGAGCCAGCGTTCGGGAGACGGCCCACTCCCGCCTCGGCTGCCCGGAGTCGAGTCACTTCACCGGCTGCGGTGTCAGCCCGCTCTGGCGTTCAAGCGCCGCCACGGCGTCGGGGTCGAATCCCTTGACGATGAGCCAAGTGCCGAGCGAGAACTCGAAGACTGCGACGAGGAGTGCGGACAGCCCGGCCACCGCTCCATGCTGGTCGATGCCACCGAACAGGACGGCGAGATACCCGACGACGAGGACCGGCGCGCCGACGATGCCGATCATGGACAGTCGCCTTGGCACTAGGCGTGACTGGTAGAGCATGCACCCCAATAGCAGGTCACACACGGCCGGCATGAAGCTCTGTCCGAGCAGGAAGATGCGGTCGTAGAGGGCGACGAGCGCGTGGCTGGTGGCCAGGGCGCCGGTTCCCGCTCCCTGTTGATGCAGCGTGACGATGGAAAGCAGGAATGCCACGCCGACGAAGATGGTGCTGGACTCGAGGACCCGGGCAGCCACGAGGCCGAGCGCGAACGACTCGTTCTGCTTCTTCAGGATCGGAAACAAGATGACGGCCGTGGCGATGCCGGCGAGAGCCACGATGATCTCGAGCAGACCCCCGGAGATGGCGGCGGTGTCTGATCCCGTGCCGACGACGTAGTGCGGCCCCTTGACGGCGTCGTACAAGGCCAGAGTCGGGATCGAGATGAAGGTCAGCACGTAGGCGATCCCGGCCGCCAGGGAGATCCTGCGGTGCGAGACTGCAACCGTTCCACTCATGCCGGTGCCGGGACGGGCAGATCAGTCACAGGTGTGGCAGCCTCTTGCCGCTCAGTCATCAGCGCATAGCCCAGCCAGGCGATGGCCAGTCCTGTCGGAATTGCGATCTTCGGCTGCGCGGACAGGGAAAGCGGAGCCGCTAACGGCGCCAATACGGTGCCCAGTGCCAGGAGTACGGCGGCGCCGCGAGGAAGAACGCCTGCTCGGAACGTTGCAATGCCGAACAGGAGGCCGCCGAGGATGTAGATCGGGCCGGTGAGCGTCCACAGCGTCGGCAGGACGCCCAGGTCGATCTTGCTAGTGCCTCCGTTAAACATCTTCATCCAGCCGTCAACGAGGGCCGGCGTCGCGTTCGCCACATGGGGCAGGATGAATGCCTCAACGAAGCTAAAGCCCATGATGAGTACTAACCACAAACTGAGCAGAACGTAGCCGACCAAGCCCAGCCAACCACTTTTCACCGCTTGTCTGGCATAGATTCCCGCGAGCCCAAGTAGCACGAAGAAGGACATGGCACAGGCGACAACGTGCACGATTGCCCATCGCGTGGTTGTAACTGACGCCACGGCGTTCGCTGGGTGGAAGACCCCCACGAACACGTAGCAGGCTCCCCCGATCAGGGCAGACAAACCGGCCAGACGGATCAGGCCAGCTCTCGATGTCTTCATCGGACCTTCCTTAATGCGTTGCGGCTTCCCTGTGATGGGAAACCAAGGTCCGCGATCCGGCGCTGTGCCGCCCCTGCGCAGTGTGTCCCTGTTGGGTCGAGATAGATAGAGTCCGCGGGCCCGCGTCGGCATCACCGCGCGCACGCTCATCGGCCTGCGGGTGTGCCTCCTTTCCGCCGTGCCCAGGCCGAGCGCCGAGGGGCCCCTTCTCTCTCTTCTGACAGAGGCAACTGTCAGCTCTCCCGTGTCTCCCTCGCCGTCCCTGCTTCCTACCGACAACCATTGACCCTTCACGGTCCCCAGAACTCCCCTCTGTCCGCCCGCCGGACTCGCCCTTCCGCCCCTCCTCTATGAGCGGAGGTTCCCATTCCTCGGCTCCTGGTCGCAGAGCTGTGCGTCTACCTCGCGGGCGAGCGGCCCGACGACCTCGTCTTCCCCGGGATCCGACGTGGGTCGCCGCTGCGCGCGACCACCTTCCGCAAGCCCTTCGACGACGCCGCCCAAGCCACCGGCGTCCCCGGGCTGTGTCCACACCAGCTCCGGCAGACCGCCGCCAGCCTGGCCATCGCCTCCGGCGCTGACGTCAAAGTGGTGCAGCAGATGCTCGGACACGCCTCGGCCACGATGACCCTCGACACCTACGGTCACCTCCGCGAGGACCGCCTCGAGGAGGTCGGCTCCGCCATGGACGCCGCCCGTAGTGCCACTCAGTAGCGTCGCGGCTCACTTCGTGCCGTTCGTGCTGTTGCCCAGTGTTGCCCCAGGGCGCAGACGATGGAGCCGACGAAGACGACCCCTTTGGCGTTCCCACAGGTCATCGGAAGGCAAGTAGCTTCGAGTACCCCCAACGGGATTCGAACCCGTGCTACCGCCGTGAAAGGGCGACGTCCTAGGCCACTAGACGATGGGGGCGGGTGCCCGATGCTCCGGGCGCGCCACAGCATACGGCGAGCCGGCGTGCCTCAGCCGAGGTAGCCCTCGACGGTGCCCTCGGGGCGGGCCGCGGCCTGGCCGGGGTCGGCACCGAACTCACGCAACGCCTGGCGCTGACGCAGCAGGTCCCAGCACTGGTCGAGCTCGACCTCGACCCGGCGCAGGCGATCGTGCTCGTCATCGTTGCTGATCGCGCCGGCTGCGAGCTGCTCGCGCAGCGAACGCTCGGTGCCCACCAGCTCGCTGATCCGGTGGCGGATGTCCAGGTCGTCGGCCATGGGCCAACCGTAGCCCGCGGACGACGCTGGGGCGCCTCCCGTCGGTTTCAGGGGCGGCGAGCGCTCCGGTACTGTGTGCTCGCGCTTCGCCTCGCGGGGTGCATCCGGCCAGGTAGCTCAGTTGGTACGAGCGTCCGACTGAAAATCGGAAGGTCGGCGGTTCGACCCCGCCCCTGGCCACCGCATTGCTGCCGGACCCCTGCCACTGCTGCCCAGGTCACGGCGAAGTCAGCCGAGGTAAAGCCTTGGGTAAAGAACGTGGGAAAACCCTGCGGCCCCGCGCGGGCCCTAGCAGTCTTACCTCCCGGGGGGTCGTTCACCCCCCGCGACCCTCTGTCTCCCGAAGTCTTCGCCACGCGCGGCGAAGGGGTGAGAACAGAGCGGGGGCTGTGCGGCCAGGTTCTCGGCGACTGGCGTGGAGGACCGTCAGCATGCCCCGAAGCGGACGACGCAAGCATCGCGTGCACAGCCAGTGTCGCGCCCACGTGGCCCGACCAGGTGGACTCACCCGGCTCCGCGCCCTGCGGGCACTGCGGGCACTGCGGTCACTGGGGTCACTGGGGTCACTCGGGACACCGGTCCGTCCGGAGTCGACACGTCGCGCCCACCTGGGTACCCGCCTCACGCAGCTGACGGCTGAGCACCGGGCGGGCGCACGTCGCGCCGGCGCACGTCGGCTGGGCACCGTCGAGCGGCTGGCCGGGACGCGCCGCGCCGGACGGGCCGCTACGGCGTCACCCGCGCCGTTCAGCTCCGGCATCAAGGCCCTCGGCGCCGTGGCCGGCATGGTGACGGTCGTGCTGATCATCGCCGGGAGTGTGCTCACTCCCGGCAGCGCGGCGACCTCGGGGCTCAAGGGGCGCTGGCTGCCCATCCACCCCCGCCACGGCAAGACGGTGACCGCCACGGCCACCGTGACCGTGACCGCCAGACCGACCACCCCGACGGCCACCGTGACCACGACCAGAAGCGTCCCCGGCCCGACCCAGACCGTCACGGTCACCGTCAGCCCCTCGACCAACCCGTCCACCAGCCCCACAGCGGGCCCGACGTCGGGGACGACGGCCGGCCCCACCGAAGGGCCTACGTCCACCACCACCAGCACCCCGATCACGACCGGATCCCCCGAGCTCGGCGTCTACATGTCGGGCAACGGCGCCGGTCTGGACTCCTACACGTCGGGCTGGGCGGCGCAGCCGAACGTCGGCTCGTTCTACCTGAACTGGAACTCCAAGGTCCCGGCCCTGATGAAGACCTACGCCGGCCAGGGTCGCGAGATCCAGGCCGAGCTGTCGACCAAGATCGTCGCCGGCTCGTGGGTGACCTGGTCCGACATCGCCAAGGGCACCTACGACGACCACATCATCTCGGTGATCAAGTCTCTGGACGCCCTCAACACCTCGGTGCGGCTGGCCCTCGACGTCGAACCGGACACCAACTACACCAACGGCCAGGGTGGCGTCGCCCCCGGCCAGACCCCCGCGCAGTACGTCGCCGCGGCCAACCACGTGGCCGACCTGATCCACGCCAACTCCACCCACGTGCAGTCGATGGTCTGGCTCGCCGGCTTCCAGAGCCCTGCCATCGAGGCGTCGTTCCTGCCCGCCCACTCCAAGCTCGACAACATCGGCTGGGACCCCTACAAGACCGGCAGCCACGCCGCCAGCGAGACCCCGACGCAGCTGTTCGCGAAGTTCATCACCACGGTCCTGGTCCCCTACGGCTACGCCGACATCCCGCGCCACATCACCGAGACCGGGATCCAGACCGACGCCGCGTCGGGCGGCACGACGTTCAGCACCCAGACCCAGATCGACTTCTACCAAGACATGCCCGCCGCGATGATGGCCGACGGGATCCAGTCGGTCGTCTGGTTCCGCGCCAACTCCGGCGCCCACGACTACATCCCGACCGACTCCTCGGTGGACAAGGCGTTCGCCTCGATGACCGGCAACGTCTTGGACTGAACCTGAGTACGCGCGCTCAGCGGCGCTGAGTCGGGCGACGCTGGGAGGCGCATGCCGGCGCATGAGGCACTGGCTCCATGACGACGTACGCCGACCCCACCCGCTGCCCGGACTGCCGGGCCGCGCTCCCGCGCGACCCCCAGGCCTGCCCGGTCTGCTCGCTGCCGCTGACCGGCGAGACCGCGGTGTCGCTGTTCAGCACCTTCCAGGAGGCCGACCGTCTCGTCGGCCTCCTTCGTCTTGCCAGGCAGGTGGCGCCGGTGCCGGCGACCGCCGCCGCGGCGCCCGGGGCGAGGACCGGCTCCCATCTGAGTGGAGTCGACGCCTACCCCGCCCCGGCCCCGCGTCGGACCGGCCGCCCACCGAAGCGCCGCCTCCGAGGCGCGTCGGTGCCGAAGATCCTGCTCTCGCTCGGCGCCCTGTGCCTGCTGGTGGCAGCCGTGACCTTCCTGGCCGTGGCGTGGGCCTGGCTCGGCGTCGGTGGCCGCACCGCGGTGCTGGTCGCCCTCACCGGCACCGCACTCGGGCTCGCCACGACGTTCCACCGGCGCGGACTCCGGATGGCCGCCGAGTCACTCTCGGCGGTCGGTCTCGGCCTGCTCGCGCTGGACGTCGTCGGCGTCCGGCGCGCCGGTTGGGTGAGGCCTCTGGACGGAGCACACCTGACCCTCCTGATCGGGGCGGTCGTCGCCACCGGTGCTCTGCTCCTGCTCGCTCTCACGTCTCGCCGGCCTCTGGCGTCCCCGGCCCTGATCTCGCCCGCTGCGCTGCTGGTCGCGGGCCTGGGTGCCCAGCTCGACGTCGACCCGCTGGTCCCGCTGGTCGTGACCGTGGCCCTGCTGCTGTGCCTGGGCCGGCTCGGGACCGAGCTGCCGAGCGTGGCACTGCGGATCGCCTCGCTGGCCGCGGCCGGCCTGGGCTGGTCCGCACTCGTGCTGGCAGCCGTGGCTGTCGCCTGGTCCTGGGGAACCACCGTCACGGTCGCCCACTACGCCGGCGACCTCGCCGGCTGGCCGATGCTCGCAGCGACGGGTCTGGCAGCCGTCGCCGGCCCGGTCGTCGGTGCGCGCCGCGGCGTCAGGCTCGGGGGCTACGCCGCCGCCGGCCTGACCGGCAGCTACACCGTGCTGATGCCGGTCCTGGACAACGAGCCGACGGCCATGATGGCTGCCGTCCTGGCCGTGTCGGCGGTCTGGGTGGCGGCCCTGCTGGTGGCGTCCCCAGGCCTGCGCCCGGCGGCCGTGCTGCCGCTCGTCGGCACCCTCGTGGTCCCGCTGGCCGCTGCCGGCCGGCTCACGCGCCGGGCGGCCCACGCCGCGCTGTCGGTCGGAGCGCCGTTCAGCCAGCCCTTCGACGTGCACGTGTCGGCGGTCCACCTCTGGGTCTCGCCGCTGCTGCTGGTGCCCACCCTGGTCACCTCGGCTGCCGGTGGGCTCGCGGTCGTCACGCTGGTGCGTCCGCTCGGCCGCTCGACCTGGGCGATCGCCGTGCTCGGCGCCGCTGTGCTCGGTGGCCTGGTCACCTTGCCGTTGTACGACGTGCCGCTGGCGCTGCCGGTGGGCCTCGCGGTGGTGCTGGCGCTCGCCGCCCTGGCCATCGCCGAACGACGCCGCGGCGGCGTCGCGGACACCGCCCGGCTGGGCGCCCTGGCACTCACCGCCGGAGCCACGCTCGTCGCGCTGCCCAGCGACCGGCTGACGACCGCCGTCCTCGCGGTGTCGTGCGCGATGGCCGGCGCCCTGATGCTGCGGTCCGGCACGACCACGACCGGCGCCGTGGCGTCACTGTGCTTTCCGGCGGCGTTCGCGGGCCTGGTCTGGGCGGGCGGCAGCGCCACCGGAGTGCACCCGGACCTCCGCGCCGTGCCGGTGCTGCTGGTGCTCGGAGCCCTCGCGATCCGGCGGCCGCAGCCCGAGCTGGAGACGGCCTCGGCCCTGGCGGGGCTGCTGGCCTCGGCCGCCGCGATCGCGGCGGCCCGCGACCTCGACGTGGCGCTGGCGGTGCACCTGACCATCGCCGGCGCACTGGTGACCGCCACCTCGCTGCTGCACCCGGGCCGGCGGCTCCTGTCCTGGCCGGGGGGTCTGCTCCTCGCGGCCGCGACGTGGGTCCGGCTGTACGAGCTCGGCGTGCACGCCCCCGAGGCGTACACACTCCCCTCCGCCGCGGTCCTGGTCGCCGTCGGCTGCTGGCGGCTCCGCGACGACGACCGCTCCGCCACGCTGACCTGCCTGGCGCCCGGACTGATGCTCGCGACGGTGCCCTCGCTGCTGGCCTCGCTGCACGACCCCTACTCGCTGCGTGCGCTCCTGCTCGGCCTGGCCTGCCTGGTGCTGACCGTCGGCGGCTCGACCCTGCGGTGGAGCGCGCCCCTGGTCGTCGGCGCCGGAGTGGCTGCGCTGCTGGTCCTGCGCGAGCTCGCGCCGTACGCCGCGCAGGTGCCGAGCTGGCTGACCATCGGCGTCTCCGGGGCGCTGCTGCTGGTCGTCGGCATCACCTGGGAGCACCGGATGAACGACGTGCGCAGCGCCTCCCGGTACGTCGCCGCCCTGCGCTGACCTGCGCTGACCTGGGCCCCTCTCGGGTCGGTAGGCCGGGGTGGAGCGCGGCGTCAGGCGGACGACCCGGTGTGGGTGGGCCGGGGTGGCCCGGCGGCCAGGCGCTCCCGGACCGCTCGCATCCGGTCGGGACCGTGGTGCGGCATCTGCCAGCGGGTCTCGAGCCACCACGTCGCGCCCGCCTCGGCCCACGGCGCGACGAGCGCGGCGGCCGCCTCCGGGTCGTCGGCGGGGGTCTCCCCCTCCGACACGACGTCGTAGCCGGACGGAGCGCCGTGCTCACCCAGCCAGCCGCACATCGCGCCCATCAACGCCGGGGTCGGCTCCCCGTCGTACTGCGGCATGATGCCCTCGCACCGCAGGGCCCGGCGCATGGACCTCGGCCGCGGCCAGAGCCCGACCACCCAGATCGGGATCGGCCTCTGCACCGGCACTCCGACCTCGGCCTGGTCGGTGCCGTCGACGTCGTAGGAGTAGTGCTCACCCTGGACGTGGCGCTCGCCTCGCCACAGTGCGCGCACCAGGTCGATGCCCTCGTCCAACATCTCGGCCCGGGTGCGCAGGTCGAGCTCCTCGCCGGTGCTCGGCAGGTCGGGCGAGACGGCGCCGAGCCCGACCATCAGCACCGCCCGGCCACCGGAGATCTGGTCGAGGGTGACCACCTGGCTGGCGACCTTCCACGGACGCCGCCACGGCAGCGGCGTCAGCGCGGTGCCCAGGGTGAGCCGGGTCGTGCGGGCCGCGACCGCCGAGAGCAGGCCCCAGGCGTCGACGCCGTACGCCGCCTCCCAGACGAAGATGCCGTCCCACCCCGCCTCCTCCGCGAGCACCGCCTGCTCGAGCTGCTCGTCGGCGGTACCGCCCGGCAACACCATCGCGTAGCGCACGGACCCGTCGTACCACGGCGCACCGACAAGGAGCACCGGCCGGGCCCTGGAGGACCCAGGGGGACGGGTCACCGAGCAGCGAGGAGGGGCTGCACGATCCGGCGTGCGGCGTGGATGCGCGACTTCACCGTGCCCACCGGGATCTCGAGCAGGGCCGCGATGTCGGAGTACTCCAGCTCCTGGATGTCGCGCAGCAACAGCGGCTCGACGAGCGCGGGGTGGTCGACACCGAGGGTCTCCAGGGCCTCCAGGAAGTCGAGCCGGCTGCCGGCGATCACGCTGGTCGTGCGCGGGTCTGCCGTGGGCGGGAGCTCGTCGGTGGGCAGCTCGGCAGACCGTCGCTTGAGGCTGCGGTAGGTGGAGCGGGCGCTGTTGGAGGCCACGACATGGAGCCACGTCGTGAAGCGGCTGCGGCCCGCGAACGTGCCGATCCGGGTGGACACCAGGAGCAGCGCGTCCTGTGCGGCCTCCTCGGCGTCCTCGGGGTAGAGCAGCATCCGCCCGCAGATCCGGCGCACGCGGGGCTGGATCTCGACCAGCAGCCGGTCGAGCGCCTGACGGTCGCCGTCGGCCGCCCGCGACGCGAGCGCGTCGAGGTCGGCGCTGTCCTGCGGCTGGTCCACGTGTGCGTCTCCGAGTCGGGCGGCTGATCAGGCACACTACCGATCGTGTCCCTCCCCGCTCGACTCGGTCGCCTGACGCAGGTCGAGCGACTCGGGGTCGGCGGCTTCGCCTCGGTGTGGCTCTACCGCGACGACGAGCTCCAGTCGGACGTCGCGGTGAAGGCCCTCGCCGACAACTGGTCCCAGCGACTCGACATCCGCGAGCGGTTCCTCCAGGAGGCGCGCATCCTGCGGCGTGCGGACTCCGACTTCGTCGTCCGGGTGTACGACGTGGGCGAGGTCGACGGGACGCCGTACTTCGTGATGTCGTACGCCGACCGCGGCACCGTCGCCAACCTTCTCGAGCACGAGCAGACGGTCCCGCTGGACCGCACGGTCGCCATGGTCAGCCAGGCCGGGGCCGGGCTCTCCGTGCTCCACGCCCAGGGGTCGGTGCACCGCGACATCAAGCCGGCCAACCTGCTCCTGCGCACCGACGGGGCCGGCGCGCGGGTGATGGTGGCCGACCTCGGCGTCGCCAAGGCGCTGCTGCACGCCAGCGGGCTCACCCACGTGGTCGGCACGCCGGCGTACATGGCCCCCGAGCAGGCCACCGGTGGCGGGGTCGACGAGCGCGCGGACGTCTACGCCCTGGCCGCGGTCACCTACCAGCTGCTCACCGGCGAGGTCGCGCACTCCGGGTCGATCGCCGAGCTCGCCCGGCTCACCCCACCGGTCGCCCCCTCGCAGACGGTCGACGTGCCGGCCGCTGTGGACGACGTGGTCCTGCGCGGGCTCGCGCGCGACCGCGACGACCGCTGGCCCGATGTCGGCTCGTTCGTCGAGGCGCTCCAGGCCACCTCGCCGGGGCGGGCCCGCACGATCCTGGTGCCGGCGCCGGACCAGCCAGCCACGGCCGACCCCGACGCCGAGCCTGCCGGCTCGCGGGCGCTGCTGGTCCTGCTCTGCCTCGGCTTGTTCGCGGCCTGCTTCGCCGTCGCCCTGTTTGCCACCGAGCAGCTCCGCTGACCCCGCGGGCGTCGGCCGAGCCTCCGCACTGCCCTGCTGGTGCCCCGCACCGGAAGTTCGACGCCTGGCGATGCACGCACCCCGGAGCGCGGACTTATGCAACGCTCTTCCGGCGCGGCACACTGGAGGGAGCCACGCCACCCCTGTGGCTGCCCGGTCAGCCGCCACCCACCACCGTGGCTCGAGCGAAAGCAGAGTGCATGTCCGAGGATCCCTCCGTCGCCGTCGACGTCTTCGAGGTCGGCGGTGAGCACGAGCAGGTCGTGTTCTGCAACGACGCCGCGAGCGGCCTGCGCGCGATCGTCGCGATCCACTCCACGGCCCTGGGCCCGGCGCTCGGCGGCACCCGCTTCTACCCCTACGCCTCGACCGCGGACGCCGTCCACGACGTGCTCAACCTCTCGCGCGCGATGTCCTACAAGAACGCCCTGGCCGGGCTCGACCTCGGAGGCGGCAAGGCCGTCATCGTCGGTGACCCGGCCCGCGACAAGACCGAGTCGCTGCTGCGTGCCTACGGCCGCTTCGTGCAGGCGCTGAACGGCCGCTACCTCACCGCCTGCGACGTGGGCACCTACTCCGAGGACATGGACCTCATCGCGCGCGAGTGCGACTTCGTCACCGGGCGCACGACCGCCCACGGCGGGGCCGGCGACTCGTCGGTCCTCACGGCGTACGGCGTGTTCCAGGGCATGCGCGCGAGCGCGGAGGCGGCGTGGGGACAGCCAACGCTCTCGGGCCGCACGGTCGGCGTCGAGGGCGTCGGCAAGGTCGGACACCACCTGGTCCGGCACCTGGTGGACGACGGCGCACGAGTGGTCGTCACCGACGTGAACCCGGCCGCGGCCGACGCGATGGTCCGCGAGTACGGCGCCACGGCCGTCGCCGACTCGGCCGCGCTGGTGCGGGCCGACATCGACGTCTTCGCGCCCTGCGCCATGGGCGGGGCGCTGACCGACGAGGTCGTCGAGACCCTCACCGCCACGATCGTGTGCGGTGCGGCCAACAACCAGCTCGCCCACCCGGGCATCGAGAAGGCCCTGGCCGACCGCGGCGTGCTCTACGCCCCCGACTTCTGCGTCAACTCCGGCGGGGTGATCCAGGTCGCCGACGAGCTCGAGGGCTTCAGCTTCGAGCGCGCCGAGCAGCGGGCGGGCGGCATCTTCGAGACCACCAAGGCGGTGCTCGCCCTGGCCGAGTCGGACGCGGTCACGCCAGCCGAGGCGGCGGACCTGCTCGCCGAGCGTCGGATGCGCGACGTCGGCCGGCTCCGCGGCCTCTACCTACGCGGCTGAGAGGTCACTCGCGCGGCTGCTCGGCGGAATCGGACCACTCGTCGGCATCGTCCGAGGCGTCGTCGGCCCCGGAGTCGCCGTGAGTGTCGCTGTCGCTGTCGCCGTGCAGCTCGCGTGCCAGCGCCCCGAAGTCCGTCTCGTGGGTGCGGTACTTCAGGTCGCGGGCGACCTTCGTCTGCTTGGCCTTCGCTCGGCCGCGCCCCATAGGGTCGACCCCCTCGCACGCTGGGCCGGGGCCTCGGGAGGACTCACCGAGACACACCGGTCTGATCGGTCTTCTGTCGTGGTGCCAACGCTACCCAATAGGTGGGTGTTCCCGCACATCTCCTGGCTCAAAACGCCGAAAGACCTGCTGGGCTGCTACCAGCCCGGATGCTGCCCGGTCATGACTACCGCGCCGCCGTGCTCGGGGTCAAGGCTCACGTCACCTGCGGGCCAGGCCGCGACGCCGAAGCCGGCGAGGGCCTGCACGGCGCGGTCGACGTCGTCGGCGGGCAGCAGCGCGACCATGCCGACGCCACAGTTCAGGGTCGCCTCCAGGTCGCCCTGGGTGAGCTGCCCGACGCCGCGCACGACGTCGAAGACGGGTCCGGGCCGCCAGGTGCCGCGGTCGACGGTGACCGCGACCTCCTCGGGCAGCACCCGGGCGAGGTTGGCCGCGAGCCCGCCACCGGTCACGTGCGCCATCGCGTGCACGTCGGTCGCGGTCGCCAGGGCCAGACAGGCCTTGGCGTAGATCCGCGTCGGCTCCAGCAGCTCCTCGCCCAGCGAGCGGCCGAGCTCGGGGACGTGGCGGTCGAGGGCCCAGCCGGCCTGCTCGAGCAGCACGTGGCGCACCAGGGAGTAGCCGTTGGAGTGCAGGCCGCTCGACGCCATCGCCAGGACGACGTCTCCGGGCCTCACCCGGCCGGGGCCGAGCAGCGAGGCGGCCTCGACCACGCCGGTGGCGGCGCCCGCCACGTCGTACGCGTCGGGCTCCATGAGTCCGGGGTGCTCGGCGGTCTCGCCGCCGACCAGCGCACACCCTGCTTCGACACAGGCCTCGGCGATCCCCTTGACCACGGCCGCGATCCGCTCGGGGACCAGGCGCCCGCAGGCGATGTAGTCGGTCATGAACAGCGGCTCGGCGCCGCAGACGACCAGGTCGTCGACGACCATGCCGACCAGGTCGAAGCCGATGGTGTCGTGGATGTCCATGGCCTGGGCGATGGCCACCTTGGTGCCGGCCCCGTCGGTCGACGTCGCCAGGATCGGCCGGCGGTAGCGGGTCAGGGCCGAGGCGTCGAACAGGCCCGCGAAGCCGCCGAGCGACCCGATCACCTCGGGACGACCGGTCTTCTCGACCCAGGCCCGCATCAGGTCGACGGCCGTGTCCGCCGCCTCGATGTCGACGCCCGCCGCGGCGTACGCCGAGGGGCCGGGCGTCCCCGACGTGGTGGTGGGCTCGGTCACGGGCTTCCTCGGCGTCCTTCGGCTCAGGGGTTGTTGAGAACCGGCAGGGCCGGGCCCGCCGGCGAGCTCAGGCTGACCTCCAGCTGGTGCTTGCCGAGGAGGCTCTCGTCGGGCAGCGGCACGGGGTACTCACCGGTGAAGCACGCCAGGCAGAGGCTGGACGACGCCTGTCCCGTGGCCTCGACCATGCCCGCGAGCGAGATGTAGCCCAGCGAGTCGGCGCCGACGCTCGAGGCGATCTCCTCGACGTCGAGGCCGTTGGCGATCAGCTCGGCGCGGGTGGCGAAGTCGATGCCGTAGAAGCACGGCCACGAGATCGGCGGGCTGCTGATCCGGACGTGTATCTCGGCCGCGCCGGCCTCGCGCAGCATCCTGATCTGGGCGCGCTGGGTGTTGCCGCGCACGATCGAGTCGTCGACGACCACCAGGCGCCGCCCGCGCACCATGTGCTCCAGGGCGTTGAGCTTGAGCCGGATGCCGAGCTGACGCAGCGTCTGGCTGGGCTGGATGAACGTGCGCCCGACGTAGGCGTTCTTGACGAAGCCCTGGCCGAACGGGATGCCCGACTCCTCGGCGTACCCGGCCGCCGCCGGGGTGCCGGACTCGGGCACCGGCATCACGAGGTCGGCCTCGACGGGGTGCTCACGCGCCAGCTGGCGACCCATCTCGACCCGCGCCTGGTGGACGCTGCGGCCGGCGATCGTGGCGTCGGGACGGGCGAGGTAGACGTACTCGAAGACGCATCCCTTCGGTGCCGGCGGCGCGAAGGTGTGGGAGCGCAGGCCGTTCTCGTCGATGACGAGGAGCTCGCCGGGCTCCACCTCGCGCACCACGCTCGCCCCGACGGTGACCAGCGCGGCGTCCTCGCTGGCCACGACCCAACCGCGGTCGAGACGGCCCAGGACCAGGGGCCGGATGCCCTGCGGGTCGCGCGCGGCGTACAACGTCTGCTCGTTCATCCAGACGAACGAGAACGCCCCGCGCAGCAACGGCAGCACCTCCAGCGCGCGCTGCTCGAGGCTGGTGTCGGGGTGGTGGGCCAGCAGGGCCGTGACCAGCGCGGTGTCGCTGGTCGAGGTCTCGACGCCGCGACCGTGCAGCTCGAGCTCGCCGGCGGGACCGGGCAGGGCGGCCACCATCTCGCGCAGCTCGTGGGCGTTGATGAGGTTCCCGTTGTGGCCCAGCGCGATCGAGCCGTCGTCGGTCGGCCGGAACGTCGGCTGGGCGTTCTGCCAGGTGCTGGCGCCGGTGGTGGAGTAGCGCGAGTGGCCGATCGCGAGGTGGCCCTTGAGCGACTCCAGGGTGGAGTCGTCGAAGACCTGGGAGACCAGGCCCATGTCCTTGTAGACCAGGATCTGGCGGCCGTTGCTCACCGCGATCCCGGCCGACTCCTGGCCGCGGTGCTGGAGCGCGTAGAGCCCGAAGTAGGCGAGCTTGGAGACCTCCTCGCCCGGAGCCCACACCCCGAACACACCACAGGCGTCCTGCGGGCCCTGGTCCTGGGGGTCGAGCGCCGCGGTGAGTCGACCGTCACCGCCGCGCCGTGCCGGACGGCCGCTGGAGGGGGTCACGGTCGGAGTCTAGGTGAGGCCTGGCTGGCTCCTCACATCCCCGCGCCGCGTCGTACCGACTCCGGACGACGACGTCCGGTCGTCGTGTCCGATTTCCGCCGGAAAGGCGTCGCGGAGCGGGCCAGCATTGACGCATGACCACCCAGAGCAGGCACACCCTGACCGTGCACGCGATCGACCCCGCCCGGCTCGACGCCGTCCGCAGGGTCCGTGAGGACGGCTGGGGCAACGCCCTGACGCCCTTCGCGGCCGCCGGCGAGGGCGAGCCCCTGCGGTGCTGCCTGCGCTACGCCGGGCCCGGGGAGACGATCGCGCTGATCTCCTACGCGCCGTTCACCGCCACGTCGGTCTGGCGCGAGGTCGGGCCGGTCTACGTCCACGCGGAGCGGTGCCCGGGCTACGCCGGCAGCGGACTGCCCGAGGAGCTGCGCCGGGGGCCGCGGGTGCTGCGGACCTACCGCGTCGACGGGACGATGGACTACGCGCACAACACGCTGACGGGGGACGAGGACCTCGAACCGGTCCTCGACCGGCTGCTCGACGTGCCCGGCGTCGCCATCGCGCACGTGCGCACGGCGCTACCCCAGTGCTTCCTGTACGCCGTGACTCGCTGACTCGCTACAGCTCGCCGAGCTTGGCCAGCAGCAGGGCCTCGGCGTGCACGACCCGCTCGAACTCCGCGAGGTGGAGCCCCTCGTTGGCGCCGTGCGCGCGGGTGTCGGGATCCTCGACGCCGGTGACCAGCACGCTCGCGTCCGGGAAGGCGCCGAGGAACTCCGCGATGAACGGGATGGAGCCGCCGACGCCCATGTCGATCGGCTCGGTGCCGTCCCAGGCCTCGGCGAACGCCGCCCGCGCCGCGTCGTACGCCGGACCGGTGGCGTCGATCCGGGTGGCCTCGCCGGTGTCGACGGGCGTGATGGTGAGCTCGGCGCCCCAGGGCACGTGCGCCTCGAGGTGGCGCATCAGCGCAGCCTGCGCGCCGGCCGCCGTGTCGCCAGGCGCGATCCGGAGGCTGAAGCGGGCGGTGGCGGCCGGGACCAACGTGTTGCTGGAGCCCTCCGCCTTGGGGGCGGTGATCCCGGTGATCGACAGCGCGGGCTTGGTCCAGAGCCGCTCGACCGTCGACCCCGAGCCGATCCAGTGGAGCCCGGGCACGGCCCCGGACTCGACGCGCAGCCGCGCCTCGGGGTAGTCGACGTCGGCCGCCGGGCCGGCGTGGAGACCCTCGACCACGACGCTCCCCTCGTCGTCGTGGCACGAGGCGATCAGGCGCGAGAGCGTCATCAGCGCGTCGGGGACCAGGCCTCCCCACATGCCCGAGTGCACGGCATGGGTCAGCGAGCGGACCGTCACGTCCAGGCGCACCAGGCCGCGCAGGCTGGTGGTCAGGGCCGGGGTGCCGATGTCCCAGTTGCCACTGTCGGCGATCACGATCACGTCGGACCGGAGCTCGTCGAGATGCTTGTCCAGCAGGGCCGGCAGGCTCTCGGAGCCCATCTCCTCCTCGCCCTCGATGAACATCACGACGTGGACCGGGAGGTCGTCGCCGTGGATGCGCAGCGCCGCCAGGTGGGCGGCGATGCCGGCCTTGTCGTCGGCGGCGCCGCGACCGTAGAGCCGTACGCCGTTGGCCGACTCGCGCTCCGTCGGCTCGAAGGGCGGGGAGTCCCAGTCGGCGTGGTCGTTCTCCGGCTGGACGTCGTGGTGGGCGTAGAGCAGCACGGTCGGCGCGGCCTCGCGCGCGATCCTCCTCGTGGCGATGACGGCCGGTCCGCCGTCGCCGATCGCACTGATCCGGGCGTCGAAGCCCTCGGCCGCGAAGAGCTCGCGCACGGCCTCGGCGCTGCGTCGTACCTCATCTGCCCGCTCGGGATCGGCACTGACCGACTCGATCCGGACCAGGGCCTCGAGGTCGCGCCGTACGCCGGGCAGGACGTCGCGCACCCGCGCGCGCAGGTCGTCAGTCATGGCTGGGAACCTACCCGGCGGCGACGCGCCAAGAATTGTCAGACAATCATTTGGAGAAGCGGGTCCTCGTGCGCGACCATGGGAGCACGTCCCACGACCCGATCACCTCCGCGAAGGCACGCCCATGACCGACCTGACCCCCGGCACCGCCCACCACGTCGAGCTCACCGAGACGTACGCCGCGCACAACTACCACCCGCTGCCGGTCGTGCTGGCCTCCGGCGAGGGCGCCTGGGTGAGCGACGTCGACGGCCGCAGGTACCTCGACTGCCTCGCGGGCTACTCCGCGCTCAACTTCGGCCACGCGCACCCGCGCCTCGTCGAGGTCGCCCGCCGCCAGCTCGGCACCCTCACGCTGACCAGCCGCGCGTTCTACAACGACCAGCTCGGCCCGTTCTCTCAGGCCCTCGCCGGGCTGACCGGCAAGGAGATGATCCTGCCGATGAACTCCGGCGCGGAGGCCGTCGAGACCGCCATCAAGATCAGCCGCAAGTGGGGGTACCAGGTCAAGGGCGTGCCCGAGAGCCGGGCGACGATCGTGGCGATGGAGGGCAACTTCCACGGACGAACCACGACCATCGTGTCGTTCTCCACCGACCCCGACGCCACCGTCGGCTACGCGCCGTACACCCCGGGCTTCCGGCTGGTGCCCTACGGCGACATCGAGGCGCTTCGTGCGGCGGTCGACGACACGACCGTCGCGGTGCTGCTGGAGCCGGTGCAGGGCGAGGCCGGTGTGGTGATCCCGCAGGAGGGCTTCCTCCAGGACGTCCGCACGCTGTGCCGCGACCAGAACGTCTTGATGATGGCCGACGAGATCCAGTCGGGCCTGGCCCGCACGGGCCGCACCTTCGCCTGTGACCACGAGGGCGTCGTCCCTGACATGTACATCCTCGGCAAGGCGCTCGGGGGCGGCATCTACCCCGTCTCCGCCGTCGCCGCCAACCGCGACGTCCTCGGCGTCATCACTCCCGGCACCCACGGCTCGACGTTCGGCGGCAACCCGCTGGCGGCCGCGATCGGGCGCGAGGTCGTCGCGATGCTCGAGACCGGCGAGTTCCAGGAGCGCGCCGCGAAGCTCGGCGACCAGCTCAACGACGGCCTCGCGGGCCTGGTCGGACACGGCATCGACGCCGTCCGCTCGCGCGGCCTGTGGGCCGGCATCGACATCGCCCCCGACAAGATGACCGGCCGGGAGTTCACCGAGGCCCTCCTGGGCCAGGGGATCCTGGCCAAGGAGGCCCACGGGCAGACCGTGCGCCTGGCGCCGCCGATCGTCGCCAGCGAGTCCGACATCGACCTGCTCGTCACCTCCTTCAAGGACGTCATCACCGCGTAGCCGCGCCAACCTGCCTGTCGCTGACCCGTCGCAAAGGTGCACCCGAAACACACCGACCCGTCACAAAAGCACAGCAACGCCGAGTCGTCATATGACGACTCGGCGTGATTTTGCTGTGCTTTTGTGACGGGTCGGTGTGTTTCGGGTGCACCTTTGCGACGGGTCAGCGGGTAACTACGTTGCGGAGGGGGCGGTCGTCGCGGAGGCGTTCGAGCTGGTCGCGGAGCAGGGCCGCCATCCGGGGCAGCATCGCGGTGGTGCCACCGGCGATGTGCGGCGTGATCAGGACTCCGGGAGCGGCCCAGAGCCGATGGCCGTCGGGCAGCGGCTCGGGGTCGGTGACGTCGAGGGCGAACCGCAGCCGGCCGGCCTCGGCGAGCACCGCGTCGGTGTCGAGGAGCGGGCCGCGACCGACGTTGACGACGAGGGTCTCGTCGCGCAGGCGCGCCAGGAACGTCGCGTCCACGAAGTACCGCGTCGACTCCGTGAGCGGCAGCACGACGACCACGACGTGCTGAGCGGCCCAGTCGATCTCGCCCGGGGTGACCACGCGACCGACGACGGGGTCGTCGCGCCCGGTGGTCGCCACCCCGGTCACCTGCGCCCGGCAGGCCAGCATCCGCTCCGCGATCGCCCGGCCGATCGAACCGTAGCCCAAGATCGCGACCAGGCTGTCGGCCAGGCTCCGGCGCTCGACCTCCTGTCGCCACTGCCCGTTCTCACGCACCGCATCGTCGATGCCGCGCAGCGAGGCGATGGTCAGGCCGAGCGCGAGCTCCGCCGTCGCGTCGTCGTGGACCCCACGAGCGCTCAGCAGGTCGAGCCCGGCCGGGACCAGGTCGGCGAGGCCGTCGTACCCCGCGGTCTGGAGCTGGACGGCGCGCAGCCGCGGCAGGCGCGCCAGCATCCGAGCGGTACGGCGTGCCCGCAGGTAGTCGGGGACGACCAGCTCCACCTCGTCGTGGCGTGGCGGCAGGTCGTCGCCCTCGGGCCACACGACGACCTCGACCCCTGGCACCGGGCCGAGCGCCTCGGCGAGCTTGTGGTCCTGAACGGCGACGACGGTCATGGTTCCCCCTCCGGGAGCAGCGGCAGCAGGGTGGACAGATCGGCTCGCTCGCCGCTCGCGCGCACCAGTCCCTCACGCTCGGCGTCGACCCAGCCCAGCGCCCCGGTGGCGAGCGAGATCCAGGTCTCGGCGTCCAGCTCGACGACGGCCGGCGGCGTCCCTCGCGTGTGACGGACGCCGGCGACCGCCTGCACCGCGGCGTAGGGAGGCACGCGAACCTCCACGGAGGCACCGGGCGCGCGCTCGGCCAGCACGGCCAGGAAGTGCTTGACCAGGAGCCGCACCTGCTCCGGTGCCGCCGGCGAGGCCGCGAGGGCCGCGCGCACCTCGGCTTCCGGCGCGGGACGGAGACGTGCGGGCACGACCCCATCGAATCACCTGTCCTTCCCCTCCTCGGGATAGGGCTGGAGCATCGCGTAGAAGACGTAGGTCTTCCGGTCCCGTGAGCGCCCGCGGGTCTTGTCCGCCCAGGTCTTCATGACCGCGTCGATCTCGCCCATGAACTCGGCCGCCTCGTCCTTGCTGAGTCGCATCGCCTGGTCGACGATCGCGCTGAAGCTGTCCTTCCGCTTCTTGAAGGACCACACCTCGTCGACGAGCCGATGTGCCCAGGCCGCCTTGGTGCGCTTGAAGACGGTCATCGCCGCCTTGCCCCCCGGCTGCGACAGGATCGTCTCTCCGTCGATCCGGAAGCCACGCTCGTCGGGGAGCTTGTACACCCGGTCGCGCCTGTCGCGAGCGGACTCCGGGGCGGGCACGATCACGCCGTACTTCGCCAGCTGGCGCAGGTGGAAGCTCGCTTGGTTCGCCGGGATGCCCAGGGCCTCGCCCACGTCCGCAGCCCGCATCGGGCCGGTCGCGTCGAGCTCGTCGAGGATCCGGCCTCTGGTGGGGTGGGCGATCGCGCGCAGCACGCGGGGGTCGGCCATCGAGGGCGGGTCGTAGGCCATGGGTCCATGGTAGCAAGATCCGCACGGAACCTTGCGCAACACTTGTTGCGCACCATATGGTGCGAGATGTGACCGGCTACCGACAGCTCGCCCGCAACCGTGACTTCACGATCCTGTGGGTCGGCGAGACGATCAGCGAGCTCGGCTCGACGATGGCCCTGTTCGTCTTCCCGCTCCTGGGCTACCGGCTCACCCACTCCACCCTGGACGCCGCGTTCCTCGCGACCGCCGACATGCTCGGCATGGCCGTGATGACGCTTCCGGCCGGGGTGCTCGCCGACCGCTACGACCGCAAGAGGCTGATGGTGTGCTCGAGCGCGGCCGGCGCGGCGCTCTACGCGAGCCTCGTGGTCGCCGGCGTCCTGGGCTCCCTGACGATGCCCCACCTGTTCCTGGTCGCTCTCGGCTCCGGCGTCGCCGCCGGCATCTTCCAGCCGGCGCAGATGGCCGCCATCCGCACGGTCGTCGCGACCGAGGACCTGCCCACCGCCTTCAGTCAGAACCAGGCCCGCATGCATGTCGCCTCCCTGCTCGGGGGACCGCTCGGCGGCGTGCTGTACGTCGTGCGCGTGTGGGTGCCCTTCGCCGTGGACGCCGCTTCCTTCCTGGTCTCATGCCTGACGGTGAGCCGGATCCGCACCGACCTGCGCCCGCACCCCCGGGAGGGTGCGCCGACCCGCCCGCTCCAGCAGGTCAAGGAGGGCTTCCGCTTCGTGGGGAAGCAGCCGTTCTTCCGGACCCTGCTGGTGTTCTCGGGCACGAGCAACCTGCTGGTCAACGCCTGCTTCATCGTGGTCAGCCTCCGGCTCATCCGCGACCACTACGCGCCCGCCCAGATCGGCCTGGTCTCGACGTTCGCGGGCCTCGGCGGCATCCTCGGCGCCCTCGCCGCGCCGTACGTCATCGAGCGCCTGCGCACCGGCACCCTGACCGTGGCCGTCGCCTGGATGTGCGTGCTGCCGCTGGTGCCGCTGATCTGGTGGGCGACCCCCCTGGGTGCCTGCGTCTCGGTGTTCTTCCTGCTGGTGCTGAACCCCGCGGGGAACGCCGGCATCGGCTCCTACCGCGCCGCCGTCACGCCCGACGAGCTCCAGGGCCGGGTCGGCTCGGCGATGATGTTCGTCTCGATGGGGGTGATGCCGTTCGCCCCGATCCTCGGCGGCTTCGCGCTGGCCCGCCTCGGCGGCAGCGGTGCGGTCGCCCTGCTGGTGGCCGGCTCGGCGCTCGGCGCCCTGGTCCCGACCCTGAGCCGGAGCATCCGCTCGGTCCCGCGCCCGGCCGACTGGCCGCGCCTGGACCGCTCGGTGGCGGGGCCGGCCCCGATCGAGCAGACTCCCGACGAGACGGCAAGGCGATCGGAGCCCACCTGCGCGTGAC
>NZ_DATAVI010000078.1:0-1657 GCF_036267815.1 Nocardioides sp.
GGATGCGAACTCGAGCTCGCCGAGGTCGGCCAGCTCCATGGTGGAGACCAGGCCGCGCGTGCTCGCCGTACGCCGCAGGTCGCGGTCGTGGACGCAGATCAGGTGGCCGTCGGCGGTGAGCCGGACATCGCACTCCAGCGCTTCGGCGCCATCGCGGATCGCCTGGAGGTAGGCCCGTCGGGTGTGCTCGGCGTTCTCGAAGCTCGCGCCGCGGTGAGCGACGACCTGCGGGCGCATGCCTTCATTGTGGCGAAGCACGGTGACGCGGTCACCCACCGTTCCAACGTCCGGTCGCGGAGGCTCGCCTACTCCAGGACCAGGTTCTCCTCGGAGTACCGGCTGAAGAGGTCGTAGGACGCGAAGTCGTTGTTCGCGTCGTACGTCGTGTCGTCGGCCAGGACGACCTGCGCGTCGGTGCTCAGCGTGGTCTCGACCGGGATGCCCGGCTTGTCCCAGACGATCTTCACGTAGGGGTCCGAGATCGTGAGTCTCGAGGTGTACGCGAAGTCGTTGCTCACGCTCAGGTAGACGTTCACCGGGCTCTGTGGGACGGCGAGGTAGACGGTCCACTGGACCGCCCCGTCGACGACCTCGAGCTCTTCGCAGTACGTCACAGTGCCCTCGTCACGCCTCTCGGTCCGGCAGCCCAAGCCGCTCTGCCGCTGATCGGGGAACTCCTCCTGGGTCAGCGGTGTGACGACGGCAGAGCCGGCGGTGGTCTGGGCAGGGGCCCCTGCGCTGACGCCCGTCAGCATCGGCGAGCGGTTGCCAGGGTCCCCACCGATGTCGGCGGCGCCGGCAGACGGGGTGGAGCAGCCGGTCAGGGCGATGACACCGATGGCTGCGGAGGCGAGGAGGGCGGGGATTCGCTTGATCACGTGGTGATTGTTTCGAGGTTCCGGGCACCCGTCTGTCAGGAGACTGACACTTCTTGGTTCGGTTAGGCTGGGCCCGGCTAGGGCGGACCCGCCCGGGCAGCGCAGACCTCTGACCGACCGGTCCGCCGGAGAGAACCAGCATCATGTCCGACACCTCTGCCAAGCAGATGGCCAGGCGCCTCCGGGCCGACCTGGCCGCCCGCGGCGTGACGATCACCCACAGCGAGGCGCTCGAGCTGGTCGCCCACCAGCACGGTGCGCGCGACTGGAACACCCTGGCGGCCGCCGACGCCGCTGGCGACGGCCCGGCCGATACGAGCCCGCCGAGCGCACCGATCGCCGGGCCGGCCGTGCCGATCCTGCGGATCTTCGACCGCGCCAAGGCGGTCGAGTTCTACGTCGACTACCTCGGCTTCGCACTCGACTGGGAGCACGGGTACGACGACCACTCGCCGTTGTACGCCCAGGTCCACCGCGGGCCGACGGTGCTCCACCTCAGCGAGCACCACGGCGACGCCAGCCCGGGCGGCGCCGTGCTGGTCCCGGTCGCCGACGTCGGCGCGCTGCACGCCGAGCTGCACGCGCGCCCCTACGACTTCGCCCGCCCCGGAGTGCGCCAGGAGGACTGGGGCCGGGTCATGGTCGTGATCGACCCGTTCCACAACCGGATCGTGTTCCACGAGCCGGTGCCCGCGACCGTCGAGCCCCGGCCCGCCGAGGCCGCCGCGCCCATCGAGCTCGCCTACGAGCTGGGCTGCACCCCGGAGCGGGCCTTCGAC
>NZ_DATAVI010000079.1:0-1881 GCF_036267815.1 Nocardioides sp.
GCCTACCTCGTCCTGCTCGACCGGCTCTCGGCGACGGAACGCGCCGTCTTCCTCCTGCACGACGTGTTCGGCTACCGCTTTGAGGAGATCGCGCCCATGGTTGACCGCAGCGAGGCCGGCTGCCGCCAGATCGCGGTGCGCGCGCGACGGCGACTGGAGCCCGACCTCCCGCATTTCGACAGCGACCCGCGCCGGCGCGTCGAGGTCGCCGAGCAGTTTCTCAGCGCCTTTCGCGACGGCGATATCGACGCTCTGATGCACATCGTCGCGCAGGACGCCGTGTTCGTCGGTGACGGCGGCGGCAAGGCGGCGGCATTGCCCGAGCCCATCCATGGACGCGATCGCGTCGTCCATCTCGTGGGGGCGTTCGCCAACCAGAACCGGCGCCTGAACCTGCGCTTCGAGCCGGCGCGCGTCAACGCCCAGCCGGGCGCCGTGGTCCGTGACCTCGATGGCCTGGTCGTCACCGTGCTGGGCTTCGACATCGTCGACGGCGAAGTGCACACGATTCGCTCGATCGTCAATCCGGACAAGATCGGCCACCTCGGCGCGGTCAGCCCGTTGACGCGACGCCGTGAGGGCTCCGGGGAGTAACCGGCTGCTCGCCCCTAGGGCCTGAAGCGCACCACCTGCGGGTCGTGGTCTGAGACCTGATCGGCGTACTCGGCGTTGAGGTGCACCACCTGGTACTGGACCCCGTTCGGTCCCTTGCTGACCAGGATGTGGTCCAGCACCTCCGAGATGCCGTCGAAGTCGTAGGTGTACTGCTCGTTGACCGGGAGGGTCCCGATCAGGTCGGTGAGGATGGAATCGCCGGTGGCATCCGCGGTGCCGGTCTTGAGCACGTTGAGCGACGGGCTGAACTGGTAGTCGTTGAGGTCGCCGACGACGACGACATCGGCCTTGGGATCGATGTTGAGGATGCCCTGAACGAACCCGTGCTCGACCGAGGCCTGGCCGGCACGCTGCGTGGCCGAGGACTGCGCCGGGAACTGGAAGCGCCCGTCGGCGTTCTGGTCGCCCAGCTTGGCGTCGAAGTGGTTGGCCACCACGAACACCGGCTGGCCCTGGAAGGTGAACTCGCCCACCAGCGGCTTGCGGCTGGCGGTCCACACCGGGTTGGTCGGGTCGATCCGGCCCGGTGACAGGGTGAGGTCCGGCTCGCCCTTGCTCTTGACCACCTGGGTCCCGGTGGTGGTGCGGTTCACCGAGGCCGCGCCGCGATCGACGAAGGTCACCCGCGCCGGGTTATAGAGGAACGCCACGCGGATGTTGCCGCCCGGCTCGCCGCCGTCCTGGTCGTTGACCGGGTCGATCTCCCGCGAGTCGTAGTGCGGGCCGCCGGCGTTGACGATCGCGGTGGTCAGCTTGCTGATCGTCTGATCGGCGGCCACCACGCCGTCGTCGGTGGCCCCGTCGTTGTCCTGGACCTCCTCGACGGCCACCACGTCAGGGCTGGCCAGGTTGGTGACCACGCCCTGCGCCAGCCGCTGGAACTTCGAGTCCGGGTCGGTGGGGGCCAGGTTCTCCACGTTGTAGGTGGCGACGGCCAGCTGGTTCTTGCCCTGGGAGGTGGCCACCGTGCGCGGCAGGTTGTTGTGCTGCACCGAGCCGAGCGCGGTGGCGGCGATCGTGTAGCCGCCGAACTCCGAGTAGTCAACCGGGCCGATCGTCGCGCCGGCGAGGACGTCGCCGACGTTGACCTCCGGGTTGGAGCCGTCGGCCGGGACGATCTCGATCCGCCCCGACGGGGTCTGGTTCTCGCCCAGCAGCTGGGTGCCGCCGCGGAACGTCTCGTCCTGATTGGGCTTCGTCGTCACGTACTGCTCGGCGAAGCTGTCCGAGGGACCCACGACGCGGGCGTCGTCGACCTCGACGCGC
>NZ_DATAVI010000080.1:0-35506 GCF_036267815.1 Nocardioides sp.
GACCAGCACCGCGACCAGGTTGGCTGAGCCGCCGTTGGTCAGCCACATCTTCTGGCCGGTGATCTCGTAGCCGTCCCCGGCCTTCACGGCCTTGGTCGTGATCGCGCTGACGTCGGACCCGCAGCCGGGCTCGCTCATCGAGAAGGCGCCGCGGACCTCGCCGGTCGCCATCCGCGGCAGGTACTTCTGCTTCTGCTCGTCGGTGCCGTGCTGGAGCAGCATCCAGGCGACGATGAAGTGGGTGTTGATGATGCCGCTGACGCTCATCCACCCCCGGGCGATCTCCTCGACCGCGAGGGCGTAGGTGAGCAGGGACTCGCCGAGCCCGTCGTACTCCTCGGGGATCATCAGCCCGAACAGGCCCAGCTCCTTGAGTCCCTCGACGATCTCGGTGGGGTACTCGTCGCGATGCTCCAGCTCGGTCGCGACCGGGAGGATCTCGCGCTCGACGAAGTCTCTGACCGCCTTGAGGATCTCGGTCTGGTCGTTGGTGAGCCCGTCGGTCTGGCAGAGGCGACCCATGGCGTGGTGGAGTCCTTCCGGTGGTGGCAGGCGAAGGGCTCCACTATCGCCGAGGCGGCGCGCGGCTCGGAATCGACTGTGACGAATTCGATGGGCAGACTGCTCACCATGGCGCAGCGGGTCGTGGTGCACATCGGGCTGATGAAGTCCGGCACCACCTTCATCCAGGGCCGGCTCGGAGCCAACCGCGCTCGTCTGCTCGAGGCCGGCGTGCTGTTCCCCGGGCCCGGCTGGCAGCGGCACGTCAACGCGGTGGAGGACCTGATGGGCCATGCCGCTCGCACGCCAGGGTCGTGGGACTCCCTCGTCGAGGAGATCAACGCCCACCCGGGCACCGCGGTCATCTCGATGGAGTACCTCGCGATGGTCTCCCGACGGGCGATCGGGATCGTTGCCGAGAGCTTCGGTGCGGCCGAGCTGCGCGTCGTCCTCGGGGCACGCGACCTCGGCCGCAACGTCCCCGCGATGTGGCAGGAGGCGGTCAAGAACCGGTCGACCCGCACCTTCGGCGAGTACGTCGAGGGCATCCACGGCCGGAGTGAGAGCGGGCGCAGGTTCTGGCGACAGCAGCGCGCGGGCCTGATCGCCAAGCGCTGGACCGCACAGGTCGGGGCCGACCACGTCTACGTCGTGACAGTGCCGCCCCCGCAGGCGGCGGGCGACCTGCTGTGGAGCCGCTTCTGCCAGGCAGCCGGGATCTCGCCGGAGCCCGCGCGGGAGGAGGCGCCCCGCACCAACGAGTCGCTGGGTGCGGCGTCGACGTCGGTGCTGCGGCGCCTGAACCTGATGACCGAGGACCTCTCCGTCCAGGACTACAAGCGACGCGTCAAGGCCGTGGGCAAGTACCTGATGCCCGCACATCGTGCGACCGAGGACCCGATCGGCTTCGTCGCCCCGGACTGGTTGCGGGAGGAGTCGGCGGGCATGTGCGCCGTGCTCAGGACGATCGGAGTGCGGGTCGTCGGGGACCTCGCGGAGCTGACGCCCCTCGACGTCGCCGGCGTCGACCCCGACCGCATCGACCCCGCAGTGGAGCTGGACGCCGCCCTGGCGGCCCTGGAGGCCACGCTGCGACACACGAGCAAGGTCAGGGCCGAGCCGCAGTAGCGACGGGATCCTTCCGCCGGCGGCCGAACCACCCCAGCGCGAGCGCGCCGAGCAGGCCCAGGGCCGCGGCGCCGATGCCGGCCTTCAGCCCGGGCGGCAGGTAGGTGAGCTCGAGCCGCCCCGAGCTGTTCGCCGGCAAGGTCACGGTGAGCAGCCCGGCCGAGTCCCGCCCGACGGGCAGGGCGCGCCCGTGCAGCGTGGCGCGCCAGCCGGGCCAGCCGAGCATCGCGAAGACCGCCTGGCCGCCGTTCGCGGTCGTGGTGAGGTCGACGTGCTGGTGCCGCAGGCCGTCGCTGCCGGCGGCGGCGACCTGGACGCCGTTCGGCACGAAGCTCAGCTGCGACGCGGGCCAGGGCAGGGCCTGGCTCCGCCGGTAGACCTGGACCTGCCCGTTGGCGGTGACCTGCGTCCAGCCCGCCGGCGGCGTCGTCTTCGCGGCCTTGGCCTGCTTGGTGCCCACCACGATGGTCTGGACCTTCATCAGGTCGGCGAGGGGCGGCAGCGACGGCGCCGGCGGCTGGAAGATGCTGTGGTAGCCACAGGGCTTGGTGAAGCCGTCGTAGGACATGCACAGGCTGCGCTCGAAGCGGACCAGCCCCATCCCGGTGTAGTGGTTGACCGCGGCCACGTCGGTGACGTCGTACAGGCTGCCGGGCAGGAAGTAGCGCCACTTGGCGGTCAGCTCGCGCAGGGTGCTCTGGTGCTGGAGCGCGCGGAAGTCCGAGAACTGCGCGACCGTGCCCTGGCGGCCGTCGAAGTGCGCGCGGAGGGTCGCCACGTCGGCCGGCGCGTGCCAGACCCGCGAGCCCTTGTTCTCGCCGAACGACGCCAGCTGGAGCGCCACGGTGAGCCCGGTGCCGACGATGAGGACCCCCGCGAGGGCCACGGTGCGCTGCGAGCCGAGCCGGGCGGCCAGCAGCGCCCCCGCGGTCAGCACGACCACCAGCGCCGAGCCGGCCGCGAGCTTGTGCAGGTCGGCGGGCTGTCCGGCCCAGGCCAGGTAGGCGGGGAAGGCGATCAGCACGGCCGAGCCGAGCAGCCGCTCGCGTCGCCGGCCGGTGGCCAAGCCCTGGCTCAGCACCCGGGCGAACAGCACCAGCAGCCCGAGGTAGAAGTACTCGGTCACGCGCAGCGGCCACCGGAACTGCCACAGCTTCGACGGCGCCAGCACCAGCCCGAGGTAGACCACGGAGACCAGCAACGGCCCGGCGTAGGGCCGAAGCCGTCCCCGCAGCTCGCCCCAGCGCAGCCAGGGCAGGAACGGCAGGACGAACCACGCGAGGTACGTCGCGGGCACGGTGTTGGGCCCGGTGATGGCGATGATCGGGGGCACCGCGGTCGGGTTGCTGGCCTGGAGGAAGTCGCCGGCCTTGGGTTGCAGCTTGCCGGTGTTGGCGATCAGGGCGCCCAGGGAGCGGACCGTCAGGCCGCTGGTGTCCAGCAGCGGCAGGAAGACCAGAGGCAGGAGCAGCGCCGCACACGCACCCGCGCCGACCAGCTTCACGACGCCGGCGCGGTTGTCGGTCAGCAGGCCCTCCACCACGAGCGCCAGCCCCACGACCACGAGCGCCAGCACGCCGTACGGGTTGCCCTGGGTGACCGCCAGCGCACCCAGCACGAAGCCCCAGAACGGGTTGGCGGTGCCGCGCAGCACCCGGCGCAGGACGTACCAGACCCACGGCGTGTAGGCGAAGGCCACCAGGCCGGACGCCCACGAGGCGGCGTCCCAGAAGAGCGTGAACCCGCAGAACGGCAGGGCGACGGCCGCCGAGGCGGCGGCCCACGGCTCGGCGTCGTACTCGCGGCAGAGCAGGTAGGTGCCCAGGGCGAGCAGCACCATGAAGACCAGCTTGACCAGGAACATCGTGGTCATCAGGTTCGACCCGGCCGACATGACCAGCCAGACCGGGATGTTGAGCGGGTCGTAGATCCCGAACAGTGCCTCCGCCGCGTAGTTGCCACCAGCCCAGGTGGACGGGTCCATCCACGGGGGGTAGCTCCCGCCGCGGACCAGCTCGCCGAGGTGGAACCAGGTCGGTGCGAACTGCACCGCGGTGTCGCCACGCTGGTAGAACCACGTGGTCACCAGCTTCGGGATCGTCGCGAAGACCGCCGTCGCGACGACCACGGTCAGCGGCCAGATCGCCCGACGGGCTGACCTGCGGGGCACCCTCATTCGTCCTCCCGGGCCTGGTTCGTGAGCCCGGTCTGCGAGTGCTCGGGCCCCAGCACCGTGGTCACCGCCAGCGGCACCCGCCGTCCGCCGTGCTCGCTGGTCTCCTTGAGCAGGAACAGCGGGCGGCGCTTGGTCTCGGCGTAGATGCGGCCGAGGTACTCCCCGATCACGCCGAGCAGGATCATCTGGACGCCGCCGAAGCCGGAGATCGCACAGATCAAGGTGACGTAGCCCGGGGCGGAGTTGCCGTGCACGATGGCCGCTCCGAGCACCCACAGCGAGTAGAGCACCGCCACGGCGGTGACGAGCACGCCGAACCAGATCGAGAGCCGCAGCGGCCGGTAGTTGAACGACACGACTCCGTCGATGCCGTAGTTGAACAGGTCCGACATCCGCCACTTCGTGGTGCCCGCGGCCCGCGAGACGTTGCGATAGTCGACGACGGCGGTGTCGAAGCCGATCCAGGCGAACAGGCCCTTGGAGAAGCGGTTGGTCTCACCCAGGGTGAGCAGCGCCTGCACCGCGGTGCGGTCGAGGACCCGGAAGTCGCCGACGCCGTCCTCGAGGTCGACGTCGACGAGCCGGTTCATCAGCCGGTAGTAGGTCTTGGACAGGAGCGTGCGGACCGCCGGGTCGGAGTCACGGGTACGCCGCGCGACGACCTGCTGCACGTCGCCGTCGAGCAGCGGGAGCATCTGCGCCAGCACCTCGGGGGGATGCTGAAGGTCGGCGTCCATGATCGCGACCTTGTCGCCGCGCGCGTGGCTGAGGCCCGCCAGCATCGCCGACTCCTTGCCGAAGTTGCGGCTCAGCGCGAGGTAGCGGAACTCCGGCCGGGCCTGCGCGATCTCCCTGAGGATCGGCAGCGTCCGGTCGCGGCTGCCGTCGTCGACCAGGATCACCTCGTAGGAGGCCACGAGCCGCGGCAGCTCGGTCGACAAGACCTCAACCAGCCGGGGCAGGGAGTCCTCCTCGTTGTAGCAGGGGATCACCACCGACAGCTCCGGGGCGCTCATGTGCCCTCCGCGGAGCTGGCATCCGACTGGGCCGCTCGGGGGGTCGCCGGTCGGGAGGTGGCGGCCTCCAGCACCGGCACCAGGCTGCGCTCGATCCGCGCGACGAGCTCCTCGAGGGGACCGGCCAGCATCGCGTTCTCCCGCACGCCCTCCTCGAGCCGCCTGACCCGGCGGGCCAGCCGCACCGAGGGCAGCGTCGCGTCTGCTCCCGTCTTGAGGGCGGGGGTGAGCCGGGAGGGACTCACAGCGACTCCCGTCGGTAGTCGCGCAGGGCTGCCCAGGTCACCCCGGAGTCCTGGACCTCGGGGTCGAGCAGCAGCTCGCGGACGACGTCGTCCAGGGTCGCCACCCGCAGATGCAGGCGGCGGGCCTGCTGCACCTCGCGCTCGAGCTCCTCGACCCGCCTGGCCAGCTGCCGGACCCGCGCGTTGTCGTAGGGCCCGAGGGCCCGGGCCGCCAGGTTGCGCGCGCGGGCGCGCGTCCCGGGAGGCACGACCGGGCCCGCTGGAGCCGACGTGGTCCGGGCACGCGGTCGCGCCTCCGCGCGGTCGCGCATGGTGGCGACCAGCGCGGAGATGCACGCGGTGGCGGCGTCGGTGAGCTCGGCCTCGGTCACCTCCGACGGGAGGCGGTCCGACGACGGCGCTGGCCGGAGGTCGGCGAGGTCGCCGTGGACGACGTAGCCGGACTCCTCGATCCGGCTGACCGCACGCGCGCACACCTCGGCCGCCTCCGCGGACTGCGCGTCGGGAACGCCGATGCGCTCGCTGCCCAGGGGTGCCAGGACCTCCTGGGCGAGGAGGTCGCGGATCCAGACCGAGCGCTCACGGCTGCCGCTGATCTCGTGTCGGAGCCGGCCGTTGGTCCGCCGCAACAGCTCGGCCTGGACGACGCCGACCGACTCGTTGGCCCGCGGCACTGCGAGGTCGACGCGCACGGAGCCGAGGCCGCAGGCGTCGGCGAACCGGTTCCACAGCTCGGCGGGTCCCGCGTCGGGTCGAGGCACGGTGACCACGTGCACGCGGGCGGGCGGCAGGCTCGCCCCCCAGCGCTCCGCGACCCCCGACGGGTCCAGCGTGCGCCAGCCCCACTCACTGCCCTGGACCGACTCCGGCTTGGGCCGCCATTCCTCCAGGGGCGTGGTCAGCCCGAACTTCAGCCGCTCCTGCCACGCCGAGACCACGGACCGACCGAGGTCTCGCGCGCTCACGACCACGTGGACGTCGTACGCCGCGAGGTCGGCCAGCGCCCGGCCGGCCTGCTCGGCCGAGGCGACCGCGAAGAGCTCGTAGCTCAGCACCGCCGCGTCGCCCCTCCAGCCCGCGATCTGGTCGACGAGCCGGCGCCAGGCCTTCCCCGCCGAGGCGGGAAGCTCCTCGAGCCGCGGGTCCTCGCGGACCGCCATCGCGGCGTGGATGCGGTCGAGATGGCGCTCCCCCACCAGGAGCACCCCGGCGTCGGCGAGCCCGGCGCGGTTGGCGTCGAGGACGCGCTGGAGATAGGTGGTGCCGGACTTGGGCGCACCGACGTGGAGAAAGACACGCTCGGTCATCGTGCGCTCCTCCCCACCACGGCGCTCATGCGCCCCACTCGACGGTCATCCGCCATGTGGCGGGAGGCCCCGTGCGGACGGCCCGGGCGGCCTCCTCGAACCCGGCGCGGGAGAGGATACGCCCTCCCGCGGCCTCCGCCCGTGTCGCCACCCGGGCGGGATCCAGCGATCGGATGTGCCCGGTCTCGTGCTCCGCCTGCCACGCGCGCGCCCCTGCAGGGGTGCGGGCGACACCCTCGACGTAGGTCCGACCTCCCCGCCGCAGGGCGGTGGCGCACAGGGACCAGAACGCCTCGGTGCCGTCCGGCGTGAGCGCCTCGAGGAGCTGGCGCGCCACCACCGCCTGGAGGGCCTCGCGGCGCGAGAGCTGGGCGCCGAGCGTGAGGACGTCGCGCGGGTCGTCGAGGTTGAGCTCTCGGGCCGCGACCCGCGGATGTCCGTCGTACGGCGTGCGCCGGCGTGGGAGGGCATAGTCGAAGCCGAGCACCCGGCGCCGGCGCCGTCCCCGCCCGGCGTACGTCGTGAGGTCGAGGCCGGCGCCACAGCCCAGCTCGAGCACGCGGTCGACGCCGTCTAGCTGGGGTGCGACCCAGCGCGCGAAGCCCGAGGGCCGGGCGCGGCGCGAGGCCTGCTGGGCCGCCCGCGCGGCGTCACTGGCGCGGCCGGTGTTGTAGGCCGCCCAGTCGCGTCGTCCCTTCATCAAGGAGCCGAACCAGCCGTCGAAGCGCTGGGTGATGTCGGGCCCGGGCAGGTGTCGGAAGGACGGGTCCGGCACCTTCCAGCCAGGGCCGTAGGAGACCGCCAGCAGCCGGTCCGGGTCGGCCGGCGCCGGCAGCGAGTACCCCTCGAAGGTGATCTCGCCCAACGGCAGCACCGCCTCGCGCGGCACCACCTCCCGCACCGTCGCCGTCTCGTGCAGCCGGTCCTCGACGTAGAAGCAGGTGTAGACGTCGAGGTTGCCCGAGCCGCCGTCCGGCACCGGGAACCGGACGGTCACGAAGCTCGCCGACCGGTGCTGCACCTCCAGCCCGGCTCGGCGCAGGGCGCGCCCGACGTCCCACAGCTCGACGGCCATCTCGGCCGGCGTGAGCCGGGCGCTGAGGTAGTTCACGTCGACGTCGGAGTCGTGCCCGATCACCCGGCCCTCGCGCGCCGCCCCGAGGAGGGTGCCGAAGGAGAGCCACGCCTCGATCCCGCAGTCGTCGCGCAGCACCTGGAGCACGCGGCGTGTCATCTCGACCATCGCCTCGACGACGCCAGCGGCGCGGCGGCCGTCGAACGGCCGCTGGATCAGCCCCCACTTGTCGATGAAGATCGGGATGCCGTGGTTGTCGACGAACCTCGGCCGTCCCTCGCCGTCGCCGAAGCTCACGGGTCCGGCGAAGAGCTCCCGGTCGCCGGCGACGACCCGGACGTCGGCGGTTCCCCCGAGCCGGCGGGCCAGCCGCTTGGGCCAGTCCACGAACGTCACGACGGGCTTGTCGTCGGTCGTCCCGAACGACCACACCCGCTGGTCGTCCATGATCACGTCGAGCGAGCCGGAGAAGCTGTGGCCGAAGTGCAGGCCCTCGTCGTCGACCCGCACCTCCCCCGCCGGTGAACGGCGCGAGGCACGTGCCAGGGGGAGCCTCACGAGACGCGAGACTACCGGTCAGGCTGCCAACGCCTTGGTCGAGGAGCGTGGTCAGGACACCGGAGGGCCGAACTGCGCGGACAGGACGTGGTGGTCGGTCGTCCTGCGGACCTGCGCCGAGTCGTCCATCAGGACGTGGGAGAACGCCCCGCGGGAGCCGAAGATCTGGTCGATCCGGGCCCCCTTGGGCAGCACGCAGCCGTCGCCCGTGCCGCCGTTGCCGGAGTTGCTGCCGCCCATCGCGGCCTCCAGCGGCGTCTTGCCGGTGACCGCGCAGAACGCCGGCGCGATCTCGTTGAAGTCGCCGGTGAGCAGGATCGGCAGATGGTCGCCCTTGAGCTGCTTGATCGTCTTGAGCAGGATCTTCAGCGCCTTGTCGCGCTGGGCCTGTCCCTTGCGCTGCGCCGAGAAGTGGACGTTGATCCAGTACAGCTGGGCGCCGGTGGCGCGCTGCTGGAGCTCGACGACGGGCTGAGGCCGCCAGCCGCTGGTGAACGGGATCGAGATCGAGCTGTGCCAGGTCATCTTCCAGTCGGCGCGCCGCCACATCACCGACTGCGGCGCTCCGTCGTAGCCCAGGGAGTTGCCGGGGTAGAACTTGAAGGCGTGTCGGGTGGCGGAGTCGAGTGCGACGATCTGGTCGGGCTGCGGCTCCTGCATCCCGACCAGGGACGCCTCGCGCATGCCGACGTACGTGCTCGCCCACTCGGCCCGCAGGCGCCCCGGTGCCATGAACGGCTCGTCGCCGTTGGGCGCCGTGTGCTGGCTGCCCAGCATGTTCATCGTCATCGTCTCGAACGGCGTGAGCGCCGTGTCGGAGCCGGCCTTCGAGCCGGCCTTCGCGCGAGAGCCGGTCAGCGGGCGCGAGCGGTCGGCTGCCGGGCGGCTGGCGAGCCCCGCGGCGGCGATCCGGCCCGCCGAGGCATGGTCCAGGAATCGGTCCGAGGGCAGGTCGCCACGTCGCAGCTCGACCTCGTGCAACGGCGCGGGGCGGCCACGCCGGAGGTTCTTGTACGGCTGGACGCCGCCGTCCCCGAGCTGGCCCTCCTCGTCGTTGCCCCAGCAGGTGAAGGCCCCGACGACCGGGATCGCGCAGGTGTGCAGCCAGCCGGCCGAGGTGAGCTGGACCGGTGCCGTCAGGCCCGTGACCAGCGTCGGCGTGGGGTCGGGCTGCTCGTCGGCCGCCGAGCCCAGCTGGCCGTACCGGTTGTCGCCCCAGCACCACAGTCGCCCGTCGGACGCGGTCGCGCACGTCGAGCCGTCGCCGGTGGTGACCTGGGTCCAGGTCTCGGCGGAGTCGACGGCACCGGGGACGGCCCGGTTGGCCAGGGTCCCGTCGCCGAGCTGGCCCTGACGGTTGAAGCCCCAGCACAGCAGCCGGCCGGTCTGGGTGATGCCGCAGGTCTGTGCCCACGCGGTGCTCAGCTGGAGCCACGTCTGGCCGCCGGTGACCTTGACCGGCGAGCTCCGCGTCGCCAGGGACCCGTCGCCGACCTCGCCGAAGGTGTTGTGACCCCAGCAGTACGCCGTGCCGGTCTCGTCGACCGCGCAGCTGTGCCAGCCCGCCGCGCTGACCGAGTGCCAGTCCGTGGCGGTGCCGACCCGCTGCGGCCGGCCGTGCGACCGGTCGATGGTCCCGATGCCGAGCTGCCCCCACCGGTTCTGTCCCCAGCACCACAGCGTCCCGTTGGCACGGGTGGCGCAGGTGTGGGTCCAGGCCGCCGAGACGGTCGCCCACTTCGTGCTCGTGCCCACCTGGTGGGGCTTGTGGACCGGGTGGCCGCGCCCGATGCCGAGCTGCCCGTAGTCGTCCAGGCCCCAGCACCACAAGGTGCCGTCCTCCTTGACGCCGCAGGTGCTGGCCCCGCTGGTGCTGATCGACGACCAGCCCACCTTCTTGCCGCCCTTGACGTCGACCGGCACGTCGCGGGTCGTCGTCGTGCCGTCGCCGACCTGGCCGTAGTCGTTGCGGCCCCAGCAGCGCGCGGTGCCGTCGGTGCGCGTCACGCAGGAGGTCTGGCCACCCGCGGACAGGGACACCGAGTCGCGGGTGATCTTGAGCAGCAGCTGACCCGGGTGACCGGTCGTCGCGGGCTCGGTGTTGCTGGTCCGGTAGGTGACCGCGAACGTGCCGGACTGGCTGGGCGTACCCGACAGCACGCCGACGTCCGACAGCGAGACTCCCTTGGGCAGGCCGGCGGCCTGCGACCAGGCCACCGCACCGTGGGTGCCGGGGGCGACCGTGAGCTGGAGGTCGAGCGGCTCACCGACCGTGCCCGAGACGACCAGGCGCCGCGGCGCCGGCACCGGCCACAGGGCGAGCTGGTGCCAGGCCTGACGGGCCACGTCGCGAAGCACGCTGGACCCGGCGTAGCCCGTGGCCAGGCTCAACGCCGTCCGCACCGGCGCGTTGGACGGGTCGCAGACGAGGTCGTGCCGGTCACAGACCGACCACACGGCGTAGGACCCCTGCGTCCGAGGCACGTCGGGCTGGGCGCTCAGGACGCGTGGGAAGAGACCGTTGTCGCGGTGGGGCGCGGCCGGGGTGCCGAGCTCGGGATGGGCCGCCGAGCCGGCGACCCGGTCGGGGTCGGAGATCAGCACGCCGCCGACCAGGCCGGACAGGCCGCCCGCCGCGCCGACCTGCGCCAGCACGCGGTGCACGACCGCGGCTCCCTGGGCGTAGCCGACCAGGAGCACCGGCCGGTCGGGACACTTGGCCGATGCCTTGGCCAGCTGCGCCAGGGCCGCGTGGACGCCGCCGGCGACCGGACGTCGCCACTGCCGCGTCAGGTGGCGCGAGACCACGTCGATGCTGCGCGAGGTGGGCAACCGGTGCTCGCGGAGCACCGCGCCGGGGCGCCGGGTCGTGAGCGGGACACCGCCCACGACGACACGGCGGCCGTCGCGTCCGGCCTTGGCCACCACGCGTCGTACGACGGCGTCGACGGTGTGGCCGTACAGGCGCGGCGAGCCGGCCGGGCCGTCGACCGGCGCCTCGCCGTTGCCGCCCACGCCCAGCACCAGCGCGTCCGCGCAGCTGTGCACCGCCTGCTGGGCCGTCGGACGAGCCGCCTGCCGGGCCGCGTGACGACCCCAGCCTCCGACCACCACCAGCAGCGCGCCGACGACCGCGACGGCGAGTCCGCCCACGCCCAGCCGCCACAGCCAGGTCCGCGGGGGTGCCGCCTGCTGCGTCTTGGTGGATGCTCTGCTCATACCAGCGCTCTCCTCACAACGGCGCCCTCAGCCGGGCGCCGTACGCGACCTCAGAGGTCCTTGCGCATCAGCTCGTAGGGGTCGACCTTCAAGATCCTGGCCCGCGCCATCACGCCCCGGTCGCCCGCGGGCAGCGGTGAGCCGTCGGTGCCGACGGTGCCGGTGTCGTCGCAGTGCCCCGGCTCCCACGAGGCAGGCACGTGGGTGAACAGGTAGTCGATCCAGCCGGCGTACTGCGCCGTGACGCTCCCCTTCTGGATCCTGCCCACCACCTCGTCGCTGCCCAGGGAGACCGGCGTCCAGTTGGCCGAGCCGTTCCAGGTGACCCGGGCATGGGTGTTCTTGCCGAGCACACCGCTGACGGTCATCGACTTCATGTGCACGTACCGGTCGTAGATGCCGTCGCAGTTGATGTCGTAGGCCAGGTGGGTGAGCGGGACGTGCGCGGTCCGCAGGATCTTGACGGCCTTGCTGCCGAACATGGCGTACACCACGCGGATGTTGCAGCCGCGCTTCTCCATGGTGGCCAGCCGGTTGGCGAGGTCGAGGCCGCGTTGGCCGTACGTCGCGGTCTGGGCGACCCGGATCTTGGTGTGCCCGCCGATGCCGGTGCCCCTGGTGGCGCCGGTGCAGCGCACGTTGTCCAGCGCCCGCAGGATCGGGTCCTCCGCGGTTCCCTTGCCCCTGTAGGGGTAGAAGTCCAGCTGGAACTTGCCGCTCGCCCAGGTGTATTGCAGGTAGCCCTGCTTGACCGGCTTGTCGTGCTTCATCTGGTTGAACACGTGGAGGAAGGCCTGGTACTTCTCCGGGCTCTGGGTCACGGAGTAGATGTCGTTCCACTGGATCGACGCCGCGAGGTCGGTGGCGTTGGTGGAGCCGTACATCACGACGTCCTTGGTCTTCTGCACCTTGTCGAACGCGTAGAACTTCACGTGCGCGATCCCGTGGCGACCACGGCAGGAGCCGTGACAGCGCCTGAGCCAGCTGCGCATGTCCGGCTTGCGATGCTTGTCGCCCTTCGCGAGGGCGATGTGGACGCGACGGGCGATGTTGTTGGGGAGATCGGGGTTCCAGTTCCCGTAGTCCATGAGGATCTGCACGCTGACCCCGCGCCTGTGGGCACGGATCACGGCATTGGCGATGCTGTAGCTGCGGAAGTTCCACGACGCGATCCGGATCTGGTGACCCTTCCTCACGCTGTTGATGGTCTGCACCAGATGGTTCTCGATCCGGTGTGCCGGGACCCGACCGCCGTAGGGGTTGTTGAACAGGGCCCCCTTCCGGGGGTTCAGGTGGCTCGGGGTGGCCTGCGCGCTCGTCGTCGTCGCGGCGACCAGGCCGCAGACGAGGACGAGGGCCGCCGGAAGCACCAGCGCGAGGCGCAGCGTCGACCGCACGGATCGCGGCTTCTGCGGGGAAGAGGTCATGTCGGGTCCCGTTCAGTGGCGCAGGGGGCCTGCCGCCCAGCATCGTCCCGGCGAGTCGCTCCGGGCATGATGGTTCGGACCCCGTTGTAGTCGGTGGGAGTGTAACTCACGCCACACCAGCCCCACACATCTCAGCGGCACCAGACCGCCGAGCCTTTCGGACTCAGGCTCCGCAGGTCGCCATGACGTGACGGAATCCGTGGTCCTTGGCGAGCGTCGTTGCCGCCCGGGAGATACTACGTCCCGGCGCCGCATAGTAAAGATGTGCGTACGTCACCAGATGGTGACCGTCTTCGCACTGATAGACCTGAGGCTTCACCCAGCCCGCCGTCGCCGTGCACCCCCGGTAGGACATCGGAAGCCTGGAACCGGCCTGCCACACCTGACCGCAGCGCGGCCCGGACGGATCCGTCGACTGCCCGGTCGCGGACGACGAGGGAGGCGACGGGGACGCGGGATCCTGCGAGGACGAGGTGTCCTGTGCGGTCGTCGACGAGCTCGACCCGCACCCGGCCAGCGCGACCGCGGCCAGGACGCACGAGATCACCGCGACCCCGGATCGGCACGCGAGCGTCCTCATGAGCCGATGGTACGCCGAACGGTCACTCACGGCGCCGGCACTCACGGGGCCGTGCTCGGGGCGAACCAGCGGGACGTGGTCGTCACCTCGGAGTAGAGGTAGTAGTGGTCGCTGGCGCGGTGCAGACCGGCGGCGTCCTGCCGATAGCCGCTGAAGCTGACGCTGCCGGCGCCCTCACCGCCGCCCATGATCCAGTCGACCCGCAGCGGCGGCGGCGGCAGGTGACAGCCACCGACGCCGTTTCCGCCGTTCGCGGCGACCATCCCGGTCCCGGCCGCGACCCGGCAGAAGAACTCCGTGTGCTCGTTCATGTCGCCGACGATGATCACCGGCACCCCGGTCGCGCGGAGCTGGTTGATCAGCCCGATCTCCGCGGTGGTCGCGGCGTCGCGCTGTCCCTGCATCCCGCCGGCGGAGTTGTGGGTCGTGATCATCCAGAACTCCGCGCCGGTGGCGTCGTCACGGAGCAGGACGTAGGGCAGCGGGATCCGCTGGCTGGCGAACGTGTAGGTGATGGACCCGGACTTCTCCATCGTGAACTGCGAGGTCCGCCAGTAGATCTGGAGCCGCACGCCGTTGTTGCCCAGGCTGGTGCCGGGCCAGAACGAGTAGGACGGCATGTGGGTGCGGAACACCGCGAGCTGGTTGGTCTGCACCTCCTGCATGCCACCCACGTCGACGCCACGGGCGGTGAGGAGCGAGGAGGTCAGCGCGGCGCGCGCCGGGCCCGGACCATAGCCGCCCTTGCTGGTGGTGTGCTGAGACCCGAGCACGTTGGACTGCGCGATCGTGAACGACGCGTGGGCCGGGGAGTTGTCGGCCACCTTGCGGGCCAGGGCAGCTGTCCGCGTCAGGGACAGCCGGGTGCCCGGTCGGACGCGGAAGGAGCTGTCACCGTGGGTCGAGACCCGAGGGCGGTCGGCCTGCCGGGAGACGTCGACGCGTCGGCCCGCCGTACTGCCCGGTGAGGCGGAGGCCGGATCGCCGGGACCGCGGGTCGCGGAGTCGCTGCTCGTGTGGTTGGCCACCGGCTGCCCGGCGCTGCCGGGGTCGGCGCCCGCCCCGACCGTGTGAGCGGTGTCGCCCGAGGCCATCCCCTGCGCGATAGCGACCACCGTCACGGTCGACACGACCGCGAAGCCAGCAGCGGCGTACCAGGCGCGTCGGCCCGTGGGCCCCGCGCCCAGCCGAGGCTGGCGACGGTTCCCGAGGTGCTTGGCCATGCGGATCGCTCCCTGAGCGGTCGAGGGTGGTCGGTCGTGAGTGGTCGGTCGTGAGTGGTCTCCGCCGGCCCTGCATGCCACCCGCGAGCGGCGACAGGCCACCGTGAGGAGAGGCCAACCAGTCTAAACGGGTGTCGCCCGAGACGGGGAGTTACGGCGAACCTCGTGGGACCGACGGTAGCGTTGAGGTCTGTGAGCAGTGCCCAGAGCGGATCCGCGACGACGGGCTCCAAGATGGCGGGGTCCAAGACGGCCGGCTCGGCGCTGCCCGGACCCGGAAAGCCGGGCCGCGTCTACGCGGCGCGGCTGGTGGGTCTGCCGATCTTCGACCCGCAGGGCGACCAGGTCGGGAAGGTGCGCGACGTCGTCGTCGCGATCCGCTCCGAGACCAACCAGCCCCGCGTGCTCGGGCTGGTCGCCGAGGTCTTCGGCCGACGACGCATCTTCGTCCCGATGACCCGGGTGACCCACGTCGACAGCGGCCAGGTCTACACGACCGGTCTGCTCAACATGCGTCGCTTCGAGCAGCGCTCCACCGAGACCCTGGTCATGGGCCAGCTCCTCGACCGCACGGTGACCGTCTATCCCAGCGGCGCCAGTCCGGGGGGTGAGGCTCCCGGCGCCCGCTCGGGGGCTGCCGATGCCGGTGTCACCGGCACTGTCTACGACATCGCCATGGAGCAGGTGCGCTCCCGCGACTGGGTGCTCAGCAGGGTCGCGGTGCAGGAGCCCGGCAAGGGGCTGCGACGCAAGAGCCTGCGCCGCCGCGGCCAGACCTACGTCGTGGAGTGGCGAGACGTGGTGGGCCTGGTCGGGCGCGAGCCCACCCAGGGCGCGACCCACCTGATCGCCGCGCTCAACGAGATGCGTCCGGCGGACGCGGCCAACATGATCCACGACCTGCCGCCCGAGCGGCGCTCTGCCGTGGTTGCCGCGCTCGACGACGAGCGGCTGGCCGACGTGCTGGAGGAGCTGCCCGACGAGGACCAGGTGGAGATCTTGGAGCACCTCGACATCGAGCGTGCCGCCGACGTGCTGGAGGAGATGACCGCCGACGACGCCGCCGACCTGATCGCGGACCTGGCCCCCGAGACCGCGGCCAAGCTCCTGGAGCTGATGGAGCCCGAGGAGGCCGAGGACGTGCGGCGCCTGATGTCGTACGCCGAGGAGACGGCCGGAGCGATGATGACGCCGGAGCCGATGATCCTCGGCCCGGACGCGACCATCGCCGACGCGCTGGCCAAGATCCGTGACCCGGAGCTGCCGGTGTCCCTGGCGGCGATGGTCTACGTGTGCCGACAGCCGTTCGAGACCCCGACCGGCAAGCTGCTGGGCGTCGCGCACTTCCAGCGCCTGCTGCGCGAGCCTCCCTCGACCCTGGTGGCCGCCGCCCTCGACCAGTCGATGGACCCTCTCCACCCCGACGCCACCATCGACGAGGTAGCGGCCCACTTGGCGACCTACAACCTCGTGGCCGCCCCGGTCGTCGACGACGACGGTCGCCTGCTCGGCGCCGTCACGGTCGACGACCTGCTCGACCACATGCTCCCGGAGAACTGGCGCGACTCGACGCTCACCTCTCCCCCTTCGCCGACTCCCCCTGCGCCGACTCCCCCTGCGCCGACAACTGAGCTTCGTCATGGCTGAGGTTGGTCTGGCTGAGGTTGGTCATGGCTGAGCGGCGTGGGCGGCTCGACACCCCGCGCGAGCAGCACCGACCCCTCATCCGCACCCCGACCTACGACCGCGACGCCTTCGGTGTCTTCGCCGAGCAGTTCGCGAGGTTCATGGGCACGGCGCGCTTCCTGATGTGGATGACGGTCGTCGTCGTGGTGTGGATCGGCTGGAACACCTTGGCGCCGCATCACCTGCGCTTCGACGAGTACCCCTTCATCTTCCTGACCCTGATCCTCAGCCTTCAGGCCTCCTACGCCGCCCCGCTCATCCTGCTCGCACAGAACCGTCAGGAGTCCCGCGACAAGGTCGTGGCCGAGCAGGACCGCCAGGCCAATGCGCGCGGACACGCCGACATGGAGTTCCTGGCGCGCGAGGTCGCGTCGTTGCGGATGGCCGTCGGCGAGGTCACCACCCGCGACTTCCTGCGCTCCGAGCTCCGCTCGCTGCGAGACGACCTGGCCGATCCCGACGACGAGGCCAGCGCCACCGCCTCAGCCTGAGCGCCGGGTCATCCTCGCCGGGTCATCCTCGCCGGGTCATCCTCGCCGGGTCATCCTCGCCGGGTCATCCTCGCCGGGTCACGTTCGCCGGTGGAAGCGGTGGTCGCCGCTGGGAAGGCGGGCGTGGCGGTAGCGGTCATCGTGCGCCCTATGGTGGTGCCACGGACACAGCAGGACACCGTCGGCGAGGTCGGTGCGGCCGCCGGCTGCCCAGGCCTTCGCCACATGGTGGGCCTCGCACCGCGCGGCGGACACCGTGCATCCCTCGGCGCGACACCGCTTGTCGCGCAGCGCCATCGCCTTGCGCTGATGGGGCTTGAAGAGGCGGCTCGAGCGACCCAGGTCGAGGATCTGCGAGTCGGTGCCCAGGACGGCGGGGAGGATCTCGGCAGTGCACGCGAGTCGGCGCAGCTGACCAGCACCGATCGGGTCCTCCCCGATCAGCCCGACTCCCGCCAGGCGTCCGGCGAGAACTCCCTCGTCGATGGTCACGATCACGGTCGTGGCATCGCCCCCGTGCAGCGGCATCCGATCCGGGTCGGCAGCCTCCAGGAAGGCCGCGAACGCCTCCGCCCGTCGTCGCCGGGGACCCTGAGGGCCCTCGACTCCTGTGGCCACACCCAGCGCCGCTCGGTGGCGCGGCGAGGTGAACGCGTCGAGGTAGGTCAGCAACCGCTCGGCCACCGGATCGGGAACCCGGCCCGAGAGCCGCGTGGTGCCGTCCCCCAGGGGATGCATGCTCAAGGAGGCGACCGCCTCGGCATGGCGCTCCTCCCGCTCGAGGGCCTTTGCCTCCTGGACGTCGCACTCGTCGGGCGCGGCCACCTCCAGGATCCTGCGCCCGAGCCGCCGCAAGGCTCGCGGGCCGTGTTCGGCGGCATAGCCGATCAACGCCTCCTCGGCCCTCCCGAGCACCTCCTCGCCGACCTCGGCGCGTGGGAGGTCGTCCAGAGCGGCGGCGATCACGCGCGCCTGGGGCACGGTCACCGCGCCCTCCCCCACGGCCGCACCCAGACGGACCCATCGTCGCTCCAGCGCTTGGGCCAGCTTCAGGTCCGCCATCTGCGCTCGGACATCGGTCCGCGACTCCGCCGCCAGCCAGGTCGCGACACTGTGGTCCGCGGTCCTCTCGGCGAGCTCGCCGGCGCCGGCCATGACCCGCAGCCGGAGCCCCGTCACCTGCGACTCCAACGGCACCAGCCGTCGGAGGGCCTCGGCCTTGTCGTCCGCCCCCATGAACGCCGGGTCCACCCCCGCTACGTCCTTCAAGGCCGCCTCGACCGCGTCCAGGCACGCCAGCACCGGGTGACGCGACGACTGCTGGCTCACGAACCCTCCCAGGACGGCACTCAACGACGGTTGTCACGTGTCGATGCAGCGCGCCCCGTGAAAGGCGACCCCTGGTCCACCCGAGGGTCCCGCCGCGGCCCCAGCCATCACTATCACCTCGGCGTGACTCTATTCGAACATGTGTTCGACCTCGAGTCAACCGCTCGTCCACAGCCGCTGTGATGTCCACAGCCGCCCACTCCACCCGACCGGCCTCAGGCACCCTCCGCAGCGTCGTCGCGCAGACGGATGCGCGGCGCTCACCCGCTGCCAACTACGCTGGGCACACCATGAGCGCTCCCACCGTCGAGCGGCTGACCGCCGCCCTGGCCACCGTCCACGACCCCGAGATCAAGCGACCGATCACCGAGCTGGGCATGGTCGAGCATCTCGAGGTCGACGCAGCGGGCGTCGTGCGGGTCACGGTGCTGCTCACCGTGTCGGGATGCCCGTTGAAGGACACCATCGACCGCGACGTCCGCGCAGCCCTCGGCGGCGTCGAGGGGGTGAGCGCGGTCGAGCTGACCCTGGGGACGATGTCGGACGAGCAGCGCTCGCAGCTCCAGACCCAGCTGCGCGGTGGTCAGGCGCCCAAGGAGATCCCCTTCGCCCAGCCCGGGTCGCTGACCAAGGTGTTCGCGGTCGCCAGCGGCAAGGGCGGAGTCGGCAAGTCGTCGGTGACGGTCAACCTCGCGATCGCGCTCGCCCAGGCGGGCCGCAGCGTCGGCATCGTCGATGCCGACATCTACGGTCACTCGGTGCCGGCGATGCTCGGCATCGCCGACCAGCGACCGACGCAGGTCGAGTCGATGATCATGCCCGTCCCGACCGTGTCCGGCGTGTCGGTGATCTCCATCGGGATGCTGAAGCCCCGTCGCGACCAGGTCGTGGCCTGGCGTGGGCCCATGCTCGACCGCGCCCTGGTCCAGATGCTCGCCGACGTCTACTGGGGTGACCTCGACGTGCTGCTCCTCGACCTCCCGCCCGGCACCGGCGATATGGCGATCTCGCTGGGCCAACACCTGCCCGGTGCCGAGATCGTGGTCGTCACGACGCCGCAGGAGGCCGCGGCCGAGGTGGCCGAGCGCGCCGGCACGATGGCCTCGATGCTCCACCAGCGCGTGGTCGGGGTCGTGGAGAACATGAGCTACCTCGTGTGCCCCCACTGTGGGCCGGAGCATCACCTGGAGCTGTTCGGCAGTGGCGGCGGAGAGCGGGTCGCGGCAACGCTCACGTCGAGGTTCGGCTACGACGTGCCCCTGCTGGGCCAGATTCCGATCGAGGAGTCGCTGCGCGAGGGTGGCGACTCGGGCAAGCCGGTCGTGGACTCCGACCCGACGAGCGACGCGGCCGAGGTGCTGCGCTCCCTGGCCGACCGGCTCGACTCCCGCGGTCGTGGTCTCGCGGGACGCCAGCTCGGGCTCACCCCGAGCGCTAAGTTCTGACCCATGTTCGGAGTCGGGCTCCCAGAGCTGGCGGTGATCGCCTTCGTCGCCGTCCTCGTGTTCGGCCCCGAGAAGCTGCCCGACTTCGCCCGTCAGGCCGGACGGATGGTCCGCCAGGTGCGCGCCTTCGCCAACCAGGCCCGCGACGAGCTGCGCGAGGAGCTGGGCCCGGAGTACGCCGACCTCGACCTGCGTGACCTGGATCCTCGCAAGATCGTGAAGCGCCACATCATGGAGGCGATGAACGACCTCGACGAGGAGGAGCGCCGACCCCAGGTGCTACCGCTCGCTCAGGACGAGCGCCCACCCTTCGACGTCGACGCGACGTAGCCGTCCCTAGGTCCCGTCGCGCGACTGCACCGCGGCCAGGCTCTGGCGGGCGACCAGGAGGGTCCGCCCCTCGCCGGTGAGCAGCTCGACGAAGTCCGCGCCCACCCGGGCGAGCCGGCCGTCTCGGACCGTGCCGTCGACCGCGTGGAGGCGGCAGGGGGTCTGGGCGTCGGCCAGCCGACGCAGCGCCGAGCCCAGGCCGAGCCGGTCGACCGGTGACCAGGCCACCTCCGGCACCGACCGGTCGGAGCCGCCCTCCACAGCCTTGAGGGCGGCGAGCCGGACGACCCAGCGCTGGGCCGCGCTGTGCACCAGGCACCAGTCCGGGCCGACCCGCCCGAGCAGGCCGTTGACGGCTCCGCACCCCCACACGTCGAGGGTGACCACGTGGTCGACCGAGGCCATCAGCCGGCTGACCAGGGTGACGGCGGCGTACACCGAACGACGTCGGTCGGCGAGCTCGCTCTCACGCTCGGCGTCATAGAGCGCCCGCGCCTGCTGTTCGAGGTCGTCGAGGAAGCCGAACAGCTCGTCGTCGGCCCCCACGAAGGAACTCTGGCACGGGACGGCCGGGCTCGGATCGTTCTTGTCCACAGGCTGGGTCGGGGCCTGTTCCAACCATCGCTGAACCGACTATAACTAGTGCAAACAGGGTCAAACGAAAGGTTTGCGGTGGTTCTCGGGAACCGCGGCGTCGCCACCCCACGACGGGTCGGGCGCTGCTTGTGCGTGTGGCTGTGCGGCACCGCCGCCCTACTGGGGCCGGCCTGGCTCGTCGGGCGGGTGGCCCGGCGTGCCTGGACACGACCGAGCGGAGTCGCGACGCTCCCCTTCGACCAGGCGCTCACCGAGCTCGCCGCCGCAGTCCTGCTCGGGTGTGCGCTCTGGGCCTGGCTCGCCATCACGGCGACCGTGGTCGAGGCGACCCGCGGAACCGGTGCACCGGGCCGGCCTCCTCGACCGTGCCGCCTGCCCGGCCCGCTACGGCGCGCCGTGCTCGGCGCCTGCGGCGTGGCGCTCGCCTCGGGCCTGGCCCAGCCTGCTCTCGCCGCCTCGACCGCGCGGCAAGCCAGCGCCGCAGCGTCCAGCCTCTCACGAGTGCAGAGGGCGACCCACGAGGGCGGCGGCACCTCGGTGGCGACGCGGCTCGCCGGCCTGCCGCTCCCGGCGCTCCCCGCCGTCCGGCACGCAGGGCCACCGCGGCGGGTGGTCGCGGTCGTCACCGTCGTCTCCGGAGACAGCCTGTGGTCGATCGCCGAGCGCGATCTGCCGTACGGCGCGACCGCCCAGGCGGTGAGCGTCCGATGGCACCAGATCTACGCCGAGAACCGCGACGTGATCGGCGCCGACCCCGGTCTGCTCGCCCCTGGCCAGCGCCTCATCCTGCCCGCACGTGACCTGAGCCCCACGTGGAGAAAGGACCCGACATGACGCTCGCCTCCGCTCCTGACCCCGACGGCGCCCGGATCGTGCGCCTGCCACCGCCGACGGTTCCGGTGGCGAGCATCCAGGGCACGCTGGCCCTCGAGCTCGGACCTCGGCTCGACGTGCCCGAGCCCGATCTGGCGTTGCCTCCGGCGCGCCGTAGTGCCGGCCCGGACGGCGCGGGGCCCGACCTCCCCGGGGTCGACCTGGCCCACCGTCGTCGGTTCGAGAGACACGCGGCGCGGATCTGCGCCGCCGTGGTCGAGGTCGTGGGCGGTGACCGCCCGGTCTCCCAGCTGGTGCGCTGGGCCTCGCCGGAGGTCTACCACGACCTCGCGCGGCGGGCTCACCTGGTCGCCGCCGCGGCAGGCCGGCGGCCCGGTGCGGGCGGAGTGCAGTCCGTGCGTCCTCAGCTGGTCGGCGTGCGCACCTGCTTCGTCACCGGCTCCTGCGCCGAGGTGAGCCTGCGCGTCAGGTACGGCCCGCGCTCACGTGCGGTCGCCGCGCGGTTCGAGCTGCTGCGCGACCGCTGGCAGATCACGGCCCTGGAGTTCGCGTGAAGCCCGCCTCCAGGGCCGTCAGCTGATCCGTGCGGTCAGACCGGTAGGGCCGCCCGGCGCGCCGTGACAGCGCTTGAACTTCTTGCCCGACCCGCAGGGACACAAGGCGTTGCGCCCGACCTCGGCGAACTCGTCGTCGGCGTTGGTCACGGTGGCGCCGGGCCGCGGCTGGGCTTCCGCAGACCCCCCGAACGCCGCCGGGACGGTCAATGCCGAGTCGTCCTCCGAGGGAGCGGAGTACGACAGGTGCTGCGGGCTGCGGGTCGGCTCGAGCCCCTTGGCCGTGATGTTCGGGCGGTGCTCGTGCCCCCCGTCGACGACGGTGCCGTCGGGGTGCTCGCCCGGCTGGCGCAGCGAGCGCAGCTCGCGGCGCAGCGGCTCCTCGACCAGCTCCTCGCCGTGGTCGTGCTCGTGGTCGTGCTCGTGGTCGTGGTCGGTCTCGTCGTCGTCGACGAGCTGCACGTCGAGGTTGAACAAGAAGCCGACCGACTCCTCCTTGATGCCGTCCATGATCGCCATGAACATGTCGAAGCCCTCGCGCTGGTACTCCACCAGCGGGTCACGCTGGGCGTAGCCGCGCAGCCCGATGCCCTCGCGCAGGTAGTCCATCTCGTAGAGGTGCTCGCGCCACTTGCGGTCGAGCACCGAGAGCACCACGCGCCGCTCGAGCTCGCGCATGACCTCGGACCCGACCTCCTCCTCGCGACGCTCGTACGCCGCGTGGGCGTCCTGCTGGAGCGCGGCGATGACCTCGTCGCGGTCGAGCCCGTCGGCACCGCCGACCTCCTCGGCCATCGCGTTCAGGTCGACCGACAGCGGCCAGAGCTGACCCAGCTGGGTCTGGAGGCCGTCCAGGTCCCACTCCTCGCCGAAGCCCTGGGTCGCACCGCTCACGAAGCCGTTCACGACGTCGTCGATGAAGGTCGCGATCTGCTCCTCCAGGTCCGCGCCCTCGAGCACCTGGCGCCGCTCGGCGTAGATCACGTGACGCTGGCGGTCCATGACGTCGTCGTACTTCAGGACGTTCTTGCGGGAGTCGAAGTTCTGCGCCTCGATCTGGCCCTGGGCGTTCGCGATGGCGCCGGTCACGCGCTTGTTCTCGATCGGGACGTCGTCCGGGATCTTGAGCACCTGCAGGATCCGGTCGACCCAGTCGGCCTTGAACAGCCGCATCAGCTCGTCCTCGAGGGAGAGGTAGAACCGCGACTCACCGGGGTCTCCCTGGCGGCCCGACCGGCCACGGAGCTGGTTGTCGATGCGCCGCGACTCGTGCCGCTCGGTGCCGACGACGTAGAGCCCGCCGACCTCCTTGACCTCGTCGTGCTCGGCGCCCACCTGAGCCTTGATCCGCTCGAGCGTGCCCGGCCAGGCGGCCTCGTACTCCTCCGCGGTCTCGCCGGTGGGCTCCAGGCCCTTCTTGCGCAGCTCGTCGTCGGCGAGGAACTCCACCGAGCCGCCGAGCATGATGTCGGTGCCACGACCGGCCATGTTGGTGGCGACCGTGACGGCGCCCCGGTGCCCGGCCATGGCCACGATCTTGGCCTCGTCGGCGTGCACCTTCGCGTTCAGCACCGAGTGCGCGATGCCGCGCGCGCGCAGCTTCGTCGACAGGTGCTCGGACTTCTCAACCGACACCGTGCCGACCAGGATCGGCTGACCCTTGGCGTTGCGCTCGGCGATGTCGTCGACGACGGCTTCGTACTTCGCCTCCTCGGTGCGGTAGACCAGGTCGGGCTGGTCGGCCCGCACCATCGGGAGGTTCGTCGGGATCGGGACGACGCCCAGCTTGTAGATCTTGTCGAACTCGCTGGCCTCGGTCATCGCCGTGCCGGTCATCCCGGAGAGCTTGTCGTAGAGGCGGAAGTAGTTCTGGAGCGTGACGGTGGCCAGCGTCTGGTATTCCTCGCGGACCTCCACGCCCTCCTTCGCCTCGATCGCCTGGTGGAGTCCGTCGTTGTAGCGGCGCCCCGCGAGCATGCGTCCGGTGTGCTCGTCGACGATGAGCACCTCGCCGTCCATCACGACGTACTCCTTGTCGTGGTGGAACAGCTCCTTGGCCTTGATGGAGTTGTTGAGGAACGAGATGAGCGGGGTGTTCGCCGACTCGTAGAGGTTCTCGATGCCGAGGTGGTCCTCGACCCTGGTGATGCCCGGCTCGAGCACCGAGATCGTGCGCTTCTTCTCGTCGACCTCGTAGTCGACGTCCTTGACCAGGGTGCTGGAGATCTTGGCGAACTCGTCGTACCACCGCACCTCGTCCTGCGTGGGCCCGCTGATGATCAACGGCGTGCGGGCCTCGTCGATCAGGATCGAGTCGACCTCGTCGACGATCGCGAAGCTGTGACCGCGCTGGACGCACTCCTCCAGCGAGCTGGCCATGTTGTCGCGGAGGTAGTCGAAGCCGAGCTCGTTGTTGGTGCCGTACGTGACGTCGCAGGCATAGGCCTCGCGTCGCTCCTCGGGCTTCATCGAGGGCAGGATCACGCCGGTCGTCAGCCCCAGGAAGTGGTGGATCCGGCCCATCCACTCCGCGTGGTACTTCGCGAGGTAGTCGTTGACCGTGACGATGTGGACGCCGTCGCCGGACAGCGCGTTGAGGTACGCCGGGAGGGTGGCGACCAGGGTCTTGCCCTCGCCGGTCTTCATCTCGGCGATGTTGCCGAGGTGCAGCGCGGCTCCGCCCATGATCTGGACGTCGTAGTGACGCTGGCCGATGACCCGCTTGGCCGCCTCGCGCACGGTCGCGAAGGCCTCGGGCATGAGGTCGTCGAGGGACTCGCCGGCCTCGAGCCGCTCCCTGAACTCGGCCGTCTGCGCAGCGAGCTCCTCGTCGCTCATGGCGACGAAGTCCTCCTCGATCGCGTTGACCGCCCGTGAGACAGCCTCCAGCTGACGCAGGATCTTGCCCTCGCCGATGCGGAGCAGCTTGTCGATGATGGCAGGCACGCGGGTGTCTCCCCGGGTCAGACGTCGGATGAACGTGCCAACTCTACCCAGCGCCCAGAAGGGCGCCGATTTCCCGCTCGCGCCCGGCCCGGCCGACCCAGTGGCCGATCAGCGAGTCAGCGGCGCCAGCGCCGGCGCGAGGTCGCCGCGGGGCTCGACCACCACGGCGGAGAGCCCGAGCCAGCCGGCCAGCCGGGTCAGCTCGAGGGCGAGCTCCTCGGTTGTCTCGCCCGGGGCGCCGGGCTCGGCGTACGCCGCCATCACCCGCAGCAGACCGGCCTTCCGGTCGGCCTTGAGGTCGACGCGGCCGACGATCCGGTCGCCGAGCAGGAACGGGAGGACGTAGTAGCCGTGGACCCGCTTCTCGACCGGGGTGTAGATCTCGATCCGGTAGTAGAAGTCGAACAGCGCCTCGGTGCGCTCGCGCTCCCACACCACCGGGTCGAAGGGGCTCAGCAGGGTCCGGGCACCGATCCGCCGCGGGACCCGCGCGTCCCGGTGGAGGTAGGCCTGTCGTCGCAGGCCCTCGACGCTCACCGGGAGCAGCTCGCCCTCCTCGACGAGCTCGGCCACGGCCGTCGCCGCGCCGGTCTGGCCGGGCGCGGGGACGGCGCGCATGCGGTAGTAGTCGGCGAGGTCCTTGACGGTGGCGACCCCGTGCGAGCGGGCGGCTCGCCGGACGAGCTCCCTGGCCGCATCGGGCTCGCTCGGCGTCGGCGCGTGGAGGTGCTCGGCGGGGATGACCCGCTCGGGCAGGTCGTAGCGGATCTCGAACTGGCTGTTGCGCCCCGCCACCGCGACGTCGCCCACCATGAAGAGGTAGTCGAGGGCCCGCCGCGTCGTCGACCAGTTCCACCCCCAGCCCTCCTTCGGCCGGGGCAGGCCGTCGTCCAGGTCGCGTGCGGTCGAGGCGCCCCGGTCGGCGATCTCGGCGAGCAGCTCGGCGGTCAGCTCCTCGGTGATCGCGGTCCCCCACCACTTGTGACGACCGTCCCGGTAGCGCGTCATCCGGTGTCGCAGCACCGGCCAGAGATCGACCGGCATGAAGGCCTGCACATGGGCCCAGTACTCCACCATGCGTCGCGGCCGGCCCTCCGACGCGCGGCGAACCAGGTCGACGTCGTAGGGACCCATCCGTGCGTAGAGCGGCATGTAGTGCGCCCGCTGGAGGACGTTGACCGAGTCGACCTGGAGGACCCCCGTGCGCCCGAGGGTGCGGCTCAGGGTGCGCATCGTCGGCGGCTCGTGGGCCGGGTCGAGGAAGCCCTGCGCCGCCAGCGCGACACGACGCGCCTGGGCGCGAGACAGCGAGGCCGAGGTCGACACGGACGCGAACCTAGCGGTGCGCACCGACAGGAGGGTCGGGGCCCAGGTCAGGCCTGGGTCGAGGTCGGAGTCAGGGAAGGTCGACGATCTTCTCGCGGACGGCGTAGAGAACCGCCTCCATCCGCGAGTGGAGCTGGAGCTTCTCCAGCAGGTTGCGAACGTGGTTCTTCACGGTGTTCTCGCTGATGAAGAGCTTCTTGGCGATGTCCTTGTTGTTGAGACCCTGCGCGACCAGGCGCAGCACCTCCAGCTCGCGCTCGGTCAGCCGGAACGTCGAGACCGGGCCCTTGTCGGGCTGCGACATCTGCTTGAACTCGTCGATGAGCTTGACCGCCATCGAGGGGCTGATCAGCGACTGGCCGTCGGCCACGACGCGCACGGCCTGGGCGACCTCCTCGATCGAGGAGTCCTTGAGGAGGTATCCGTTGGCCCCGCTCTTCACGGCCTCGTAGAGGTCGGACTCCTCGTCGGAGACGGTCAACATCAAGATCTTGGCGGCCGGGACGGCCTCCTTGATGGCCACGCAGGCCTCGATCCCGGAGATCTTCGGCATCCTGACGTCCAGGAGTACGACGTCGGGCGCCACGCGGCTGGCCAGCTCGATCCCGGTCTGTCCGTCTCCGGCCTCCCCGACGACGTCGAGACCCGACTCGGCGTCCATCAACATGGTCAGGCCGCGACGAAAAAGCTCCTGGTCGTCGACGATGATGACGCGGATGGGTTCCGTACCAGCGCCTGGGGGGATGGACACCCGCTTAGCATGTCATGCTCCCGGGTCGGTATGGGCCGAATGGGTGATACGTGGCGCGGCCCTTGTGGTCACTCCGGGTCAGGGCCTGCTGGTCATCGCGCGCCGTCCAGGTCCAGGGCGATGACCCCGTAGTCATAGCCCCGGCGGCGGTAGACCACGGCCGGCCGCGCGCTGTCCTGCTCGACGAAGAGGTAGAAGTCGTGACCGACCAGCTCCATCTCGTAGAGCGCCTGGTCCAGGGTCATCGGCCGGGCCTCGTGCACCTTCTCGCGGACGACGAGAGGCCCGTCCCCGGTGACCGTCATCGACCCGACCTGGTGCGCGTGGCCGGACTCCCCCGGCGTCGCGGTCTCGTCGTCATTCTCCGCGGGTGGCGCGGTGGGCAGGTCGGACAGGGCGGGCTTGGCTCGCTGGGCCCTGACCTTGCGGTCGTTGGCACGCCGCATCTGCGACGCCATCTTGTCGACCGCGAGATCCAGGGCTCCCATCTTGTCGACCGCGGCGGCCTCGGCCCGGATGACCGGTCCCTTCGAGAACGCCGTCAGCTCGACCCGAACCGCCCGGTCGGACTGGCGGGGGTTGCGCTCGTTCTCGACCTCGACCTGTACCCGCATGATCCGGTGGTCGTGCTTCTCGAGCCGGCCGAGCTTGTCGGCCACGTGGTCTCGAAAGCGCTCCGACAGCTCACAGTGCCGTCCGGTGACCACCACGTCCATGGATACCTCCTGGTGTCGGTGAGAGTTGATGCCGTGCCGGGTGCTGCCAGCGGCGGGGAGGAGTCCGTCCGGCCGACCTGGTCTTCGTCCCCACACCCGCCTGCTGAGGGGTTCGCGGCTTGACTGCCACTACTGCCCTTCTCCCGCTGGTCCTCGTGTCTGACGAGGGCAGCGAGGCAGGACTTACGACTAAGCCGCACCGTGATCGGCGCACCCCGCCAGCGGGGCTCGCCTTACGTGGGCCGCTTCGCCTGCGACTGGCATCGGCTTGCCGTCGCGACTGCCCGGGAACCCGGGCCGTCCCGACGACGCAACCACGGACCCGGACGGACTCCATGGTCCGACGCTAGTCCGAGTCCGGTGTCGATGAAAGCGAGTCCACGAGACCGCTCACCCGGAGCCGGTGCCTGCTCCCGGCGTCCGCCGCCGGGTCGCCGCCACCGCGACGACGGCCAGCGCCGGCAGTCCCACCGAGCGGACCGCGCGCTGCGCCTCGGCCGCTGTCGCCCCGGTGGTCAGCACGTCGTCGCACACCACGACGCGCACCGGCTCGCGCCTGCGGGCCAGGGCGCGCAGCGCGGTCGGGTGCAGCCGGAAGGCGCCGGCGAGGTTGGCCCGGCGGGCGGCGGCGTCGAGCCCGGACTGGTCGGCGACGCCGCGGCGGGCCCGCAACAAGGGGACGCTGCGGGCCGCCAGCCCGGTGGCCGACAGGCGCCGCGCGGCGGCGGCGACCAGGTTGGCCGTCGGGTCGTGACCGCGCTGCCGGACCGTCGCCGGCCGCGAGGGCACGGGCACCAGGAGCAGCGACGCGGACGACGACGCCGGGCCGAGCAGGTCCCCGAGCGCGGCGTCGACGGCTGCGGCGAGGAGCTCTCCCAGCGGGTCCGCCAGGGCCAGGACGCCGCGCTCCTTGTGGGCCAGGATCATCGCCCGCACCGTGCCGGCGTACGCCGACGCGGCCCACGGCGCGGTCAGTCCGGCCGGCGCGGGCGAGGGCCAGGCGGGCGCGGGGCACGGGTGCAGCGTCGCGTGGCAAGCGCGGCACAGGGCCCGGCCAGGCGCCGCGCACCCGACGCAGGCGCCGCCGAGCAGCAGGTCGCGGGCGGCATCGAGCACGCCGGCAGCCCATCAGGCAGGCGACGCGGTGGCAACCTGGCATCGGCCGGCCTGTGGATCGCGGCCGCGCCCCTCAGCCCGCGTAGGCGATGTGGTGCAGATGCGTGGTGCTGACGACGGCGACCGAGGGTGCCGTGGTGTCGATCTGGGCGAGGTCGTAGAGGCTGCGCTGCTGCACGGCGTACGGCGTCTGGGCGTCGACGGGCGAGGTGACCAGCCCGAGCGTCGGGCCGGGGATCGCGCTGGTCGGCGCCTCGTCGGCGGACGTCGATCCGTCGACGTTGAGGATGCGCACCTCGGCCTGTGTCCCGGAGAGCTGGTCGAGCACCTCGATCGTCGTCGGCGACGTCCACCCGATGTCGCGGATGCGCGCGGCCCCGGACACCCAGGGAATGCTTCGAGCGGGGGTCGCGCGCTTCGCGCCACCGTTCGAGTCGTAGCGCAGACGGCTCACCGCGATCCGGTCGGACGACGTCCCACGCAGGACGGCCACCAGCCGGGAGCCGTCTCGAGAGACCAGGAACCTTCGCACCAGGTGACCGCTGATCCCCGGAATCGGGACCCGCTGCGCATGGTGGCGTCGGACGTCGTAGACGACCGCACCGGAGGGGCCGTTGCGCACCTCCCAGAGCCGGCCGGCGAAGTCCCACGACGGCCGGAGCAGGCCGGGGCCGGACAGGACCCGCACCGCAGTGGCGGGGCCGCCGGTCAGCCCGGCGGGACCCACGAGGAGCCCCGTCGGCGTCACCCCCGCGACCTGGTCGCCGTCCAGACTGACCGCGAACGCGCCGATCCCCAGCCTCTGGGTGCCGAACGGACCGTCGACCTTGGTGGGCTGGTTGATCGCACCGGAGACCAGGCGCCCGCGACGGAGCGCGAAGAACAGGCTGCTCGCCTGGCTCACGGCGGGATCGCGGGGGTCGTTGGCCACACTGGTGAACCGGAGGATCGGCGACCCGGTGGCGTCGAGGGCCTGCCGTCCGTCGATGGTCAGCCGGAAGCTGCTGATCGAGGGGTCCTGGCGCAGCGTCCACGACAGCTGGGTCTCGACCTGCTGGGTGGTCCTGCGGCTGAGCGGCCCCACATCGGTCCCGCGCAGCGTCACGTCGGCCACGCCGGAGGCGCTGACGGTCACCGGGGTGGCGGTGAGCCCCGACGGCAGGAAGCTGCGCTCCGCGCCACCCAGGGCGTGGCTCGGCCCATGGGCCAGGGCGCGCACCAGAGCCGAGGCGAGCCCCGTCCCCTGCTGCACGTGCACGGGCTCGGGCACCAGGATCCGGCCGCTCGGGTCGAAGAAGTAGATCTCGGCCTCCTGGTAGTGCTGGTCGTAGTAGGTGCCGGGCACGACCAGCTCGTCGGGTGCCCTGGCGATCCGCCACTCGCCGTTCTCGCGCACCACCCGGATGTCCAGCCGCTCGCCGGCGCGGGGCACCTGGCCCTGCCACTGGCCGTCGACGCCGACCTGGTTGGCGCCGTGCAGGAGCACCACGACGTGAGACCTGCCCGGCGACAGCGTGCGGCTGCGGTAGGCCAGGACCCGCTGCGGGTGCCACCGGGGCCTGGCGCCGGCGCTGAGGAACTCCTGCGCCGACCTGGTCTGGAGCGGTGTGGCCGTCATCGCCTGCAAGAACCCGGCCACGATGTCGCCGGGGCTGTCGCCGGGCTGGGGGCCCTTCGGCAGGTAGTACTGGCCCTGCACCTCGCTGAGCACGGGTCGCTCCTTGACCTCCTCCACCGCCCCCTGCCGGGGCACCTGGGCACAGGCCGCGAGGACGACGCCCAGACCGACCAGCGTGGCCAGGCCGCAGGCGAGGCCGCGACCCCTGCTCATGCGACCACCTCCGCGGTGTCCTCGGGGACCAGCGGCAGCGGGCTGTGCCGCAGCGGCTGGTTGGCCCGGCGCGGCAGGGTCAGGCGGAACTGCGCGCCCTGATGCGGCTTGCCCCAGGCCTGGAGCCAGCCGCCGTGCAGGTGGGTGTCCTCCAGGGCGATCGCCAGGCCGAGGCCCGTCCCTCCGCTGGTGCGGGTGCGTGCGGGGTCGGCGCGCCAGAAGCGGTTGAACACCATCGCCGACTCTCCGACCGCGAGCCCGACCCCGTGGTCGCGCACCGCGACCGCTGCCGCGTCGTCGTCGGCCGCGACGGTGACCACGATCTCGCGGCTCTCGGCGTGGTCGATGGCGTTGGTCACCAGGTTGCGCACGATCCGCTCGACCCGGCGTACGTCGGCCTGGGCCAGGCACGGCGCGTCCGGGGCCCTGACGACCAGCCGGGTGGCCCGCGCCTCGGCCAGGGGCTCGGTGGAGTCCACGACCCGGCGGACGACGTCGGTGAGGTTGACGTCGTCGAGGTCCAGCGCGGCGGCGCCGGCGTCGAACCGGCTGATCTCCAACAGGTCGATGAGCAGCGTCTCGAACCGGTCCAGCTCGGTCTGGAGCAGCTCGGCCGACCGGGCGGTGTGCGCGTCGAAGTCGGCCCGCGCCTCGTGCAGCACCGAGCCGGCGAGCCGGACCGTGGTCAACGGCGTGCGCAGCTCGTGGGACACGTCGGAGACGAAGCGCTGCTGGACCCGGCTGAGCTCCTCCAGCTGCCGGATCTGCCGCTGGAGGCTCGTGGCCATCTGGTTGAACGACGTCGCCAGCCGCGCCAGGTCGTCCTCGCCGCGAACTCGCAGCCGTTCTTGGAGCTGACCTGCCGCGAGGCGCTCGGCGACGCGTCGGGCCATCCGGATCGGCGTCACGATCTGCCGGGTCAGCAGCCAGGTGAGGGCGGCGATCAGGAGCAGGAGCAGGACGCCGGCGGTGAGCAGCGAGCGGGTCACCAGGGCCAGCGACTGCTGCACGTCGTCGAGCGGGAACAGGTAGTACACCGTGCGTGGCAGCCCGTCCGCGGGGATGACGATCTGCGCGCCCACCACGATGCCGGGCAGCCCGGGGGAGCCACCCGCGCCGTCCGCCGTCCGGATGGTGGTGTAGGTCCAGGCCAGATGCGTGGACGGCTGCCCCGCGGGGAGCTGGTCGAAGTGTCGGACCAGCGTGGTCGGCACGCTCAGCACGGCCTCCTTGGTGCTCGCCTCGGGGCCCCGGCTCACCAGCGGCTGGCCGCGCTGGCCGGCACCCACCATCACGACGGTGAAGCCGCGCGACTGGCCGTTGCGCTCCAGGTCGCTGACGAGCAGGGAGCTCTGCTCGGTGGCGTCGGTGTCGGTCCCGGGGATGGCGCCCAGCAGGTCGCGTGCCTGGCCGTTCTCGCGACCGACCTCGCCGAGGATGGAGTCGAGCCGATGGTCGACGAGACCGCGCTCGACCTGGCGCAGCAGGAACCAGCCGACCGCGCTGACCACGATCGCCGACAGCAGGACGGTGCTGACCACGACCCGGGCCTGGATGGAGCGGCGCCAGAAGGTCAGACCGCGCCGCAGAGTCTGCGGGACCGAGCGAGCGACCATCTCATCCCCCCTGCTCCCGTCGGCTCACTGTTGGCCCGCGCCGCCGGCCTTGTAGCCGACGCCGCGCACGGTGAGGACGATCTCGGGGTTCTCGGGGTCCACCTCGACCTTGGAGCGAAGGCGCTGGACGTGGACGTTGACCAGGCGCGTGTCCGCGGCGTGCCGGTATCCCCACACCTGCTCCAGCAGGATCTCGCGGGTGAAGACCTGCCAGGGCTTGCGGGCCAGGCAGACGAGCAGGTCGAACTCCAGGGGCGTCAGGCTGACCGGAGCCCCGTCGCGGGTCACGGCGTGACCGGCCACGTCGATGGCCAACGGGCCGATGGTCAGCGAGTCGGAGCCGGGCGCGTCGTTGCGGCGGACCCTGGCCCGGATCCGGGCCACCAGCTCCTTGGGCTTGAACGGCTTGACGACATAGTCGTCGGCCCCGGACTCGAGCCCGACCACCACGTCGACGGTGTCGCCCTTGGCGGTGAGCATGACGATCGGGACGCCGGACTCCGCGCGGATCTCCTTGCACACGTCGATGCCGCCCTTGCCGGGCAGCATCAGGTCGAGCAGCACGACGTCGGGACGGTAGGCGTGGAAGGCGTCGAGCGCATCGTCACCCCGCTCCACGACCTGGGAGTCGAAGCCCTCCTGGCGCAGGACGATCGACAGCATCTCCGACAGCGAGGCGTCGTCGTCCACGACGAGCACGCGCGCACGGAAGTCCTCGGCCTGGGTCACGACGTCAATCTTGTCATGCGACGCGCAGCTGGAGGCGCAGCTAGTACCGGTACTGCTCGCCCTTGTAGGGACCCGACACCGGCACGCCGAGGTAGGTCGCCTGAGCGTCGGTCAGCGTGGTCAGCCGCACACCGAGGGCGTCGAGGTGGAGCCGGGCGACCTCCTCGTCGAGATGCTTGGGCAGCACGTAGACCCCGACCTGGTAGTCGTCGGGCTTGGTGAACAGCTCGATCTGGGCCAGCACCTGGTTGGTGAAGGAGTTCGACATCACGAAGCTCGGGTGGCCGGTCGCGTTGCCGAGGTTCATCAGGCGACCCTCGGAGAGCACGATGATCGAGGTCCCCGACGGGAAGGTCCACACGTCGACCTGCGGCTTGACGTTCTTGCGCTCGACACCGGGGAACGACTCGAGGCCGGCCATGTCGAGCTCGTTGTCGAAGTGGCCGATGTTGCCCAGGATCGCCTGGTGCTTCATCCGCGACATCTGCTCGGCGGTGACCACGTCGCGGTTGCCGGTCGCGGTGATCACGATGTCGGCGGTGGCAAGGACGTCCTCGAGAGTCGCGACCTGGTAGCCGTCCATGGCGGCCTGGAGCGCGCAGATGGGGTCGATCTCGGTGACGATCACGCGGGCGCCCTGACCGCGGAGGCTCTCGGCGCAGCCCTTGCCCACGTCGCCGTACCCGCAGACGACCGCGACCTTGCCGCCGATGAGCACGTCGGTCGCACGGTTGATCCCGTCGATCAGGGAGTGGCGGCAGCCGTACTTGTTGTCGAACTTCGACTTGGTGACCGAGTCGTTGACGTTGATCGCCGGGAACTTGAGCTCGCCGGCCTTGTGCATCTCGTACAGGCGGTGCACGCCGGTGGTGGTCTCCTCGGTGACGCCCTTGACCTCGGCGACGGCCTTGGTCCACTGGCCCGGGTTGTCGGCCAGCGAGTTGCGCAGCCGGTCCAGGATGACCAGCCACTCCTCGTTGTCGTCCTCGGGCGGCGACGGGCCCGCGCCCGCAGCCTCGTACTCGGCGCCCTTGTGCACGAACAGCGTGGCGTCGCCGCCGTCGTCCAGGATCATGTTCGGAGCCTCGCCGCCGGGCCAGGTCAGCGCCTGCTCGGTGCACCACCAGTACTCCTCGAGCGTCTCGCCCTTCCAGGCGAAGACCGGAATGCCCTTCGGGTCGTCGGGGGTGCCATCAGGGCCGACGGCCACGGCCGCCGCTGCGTGGTCCTGGGTGGAGAAAATGTTGCAGCTCGCCCAGCGGACCTGCGCGCCGAGGGCCGTCAGCGTCTCGATGAGAACCGCGGTCTGGATGGTCATGTGCAGCGAGCCGGTGATCCTGGCGCCCTTGAGCGGCCGGGTTCCCGCGTACTCGGCGCGGGTCGCCATCAGGCCGGGCATCTCGTGCTCGGCGAGCTGTATCTCCTTGCGACCGAAGCTGGCCAGCGAGATGTCGGCCACCTTGAACGGTTCGGTGCTCATGCACTAACTCCTTCGCTGATGTCTTTAGCAACGAACACGACGGTACGGGATCAGGCGGCCGCCGCGCACGCGTGAGGCATCTTTTTTAACACGATAATGTTAGATTCGAATCCATGAGGATCTCGGAAGCGGCGAAACGCCTCGGAATGTCCCCCCGCATGCTCCGCTACCGGGAAGACCTCGGGCTGCTGCCGCCGCTGCGGGACCGGCCCGCGGGACGCGGGCCCGCGCACCGGCAGTTCACCGAGGAGGACCTGGCGGCCATCACCACGGCGGTGCGGATCGAGCAGCGGTACGACATCACCCCGGCCGCGCTCGCGTTCGGCCTGCGGGTGCTGACCGAGCCCACGGTCCGCGCCGCGGTCGCCGACCTCGGGCGGCGCACCGGCCACATGCCCGCCACACCGGGGCGGGCGCTGGACTTCGAGAAGGAGCGCGCGCTGCGCGCGCTCGGCCAGCAGCCGCGGCGAGCCGATCCGCGGGACCGGCGATCGCGGTATTAGACGGCCGGCGGGCCGTCAGACGGGCGGCGGGGACGTCGCGGCAGCCGGCTGCGGTGCACCACCTGGACGGACGGGTCGGTGGCGTCTTCCCTGGCCGGGGAGAAGATATCGGGCTCCAGGTAGATCGTCTCCGCGATGGGCACCGCGTCACGCACCCGCCGTTCCGCGGCGTCGATCCTGGTCACCAGGTCCGCCGCCGGCAGCGACCCGGGCACCGCGACCTTCGCGGCCACCAGGAGCGAGTCCGGGCCGACGTGGGAGGTCCGCAGGTGAATCACCCGGAAACCCTCGGGGCCGTCCTCCAGGGCCCGGACAATCGAGGCCGACATCTCCGCGTTCGCCGACTCGCCGAGCAGCAGGCTCTTCGTCTCGAAGCCGACCACGAACGCCGCGCAGGCAAGCAAGACGCCCACCGCCACCGAGCCCGCCCCGTCCCATGCGCCGTCGCCGGTCACCACGGACAGCAGCACGCCGAGAAACGCGAACCCGAGGCCGAGCAGCGCGGCCAGGTCCTCGAGCAGGACGACGGGCAGTTCCGGTGACTTCGTGGCGTGCACGAAGTGCCGCCAGCCCAGCCGCCCGCGCTCCCTGTTCGCTTCCCTGACCGCGGTGCGCAGCGAGAACGACTCGAGCACCGCGAACGCGATCCCTGGCGACCGCACCTCCTCGGGCGACATGATCTTGTGCACCCCGTCGTAGACGGAGAAGACCGCGCCGACGGTGAACAGCAAGACCGCCACTACGAACGCGTAGAAGTACCGCTCCCGGCCG
>NZ_DATAVI010000081.1:0-29450 GCF_036267815.1 Nocardioides sp.
CCGCCGGGTTGATGGATTTCAATCTCGCCAGGGCGTTCATCCAGGCTCCCCTAGCAGTGGGGGCAACATCAGCCTCGCTCGTCACGACACGACCCGGCGGACGTCAGCAGCTGGGAGTGCTGAGAGGTTGGACGACCCAGCCTCACGCACCCCAGTGCTCCGCGCGAGGCGGACGATCTCGAACAGCGTTTCAATACAGTCGTAGTCCAAGAGACGGTCTAACCATGGCTGCGGGTCGAAGCCATCCAAGTGACTCTGGGACCGCAATCCCCGTCCCGCATGCACGGAGGAGCGACGTAGTTTGCCCCTTCGCTCTGCGTCCTTCAAAGCGTCCAAGGCGATCCTCTCGAGAAGTACCACACCGAGCAGTTGAGCAGCCGGGTGCACCGTCGTAGCGACCCAAGTCGAACACCGGGCCCTACTGACATCCTCGATCCTTGAGAGCAAGAAGTGCCTGACGTTGAGTGGGACACTGCCCGCGCGTCGGAAGGGGAGGCCTACACGCGTGGCCTGACTACCCATAGCACCCAATGACACTGCAAGAACCCCGCTCGCAGGCATCTTGCCAACGACGACCGATGCTCCTTGCCAGGCCGCCCATCCGGCCACGGCGTCGAGGAAGGCGAAAGCCGAAATCCAGGTCAGCGCATGGAGCCAGAAGCGTCCCGCAGTCTGTCGTCCTTCGAACCCGGCAAGTCCGACGGCGAAGACGATCACCATCCAAGAGTGCTCTGACATGGGCCTGGCCCCCGGTCCCTCGTTCCGCCGTTCCTTGTGCGACATCCAAGGGCCCTAGTATCCGCCGCCAGTGCGACGAGTGTCCAGTACTTGTTGGAGGTGTTGTTGGGGGGGTTATGCCATGAGTTTTGCAGTGGTTATCCACAGACCACGCCTGGTTGTCCACAGGTAGCCTCCATCTGGCTCCAGCACGCGCGACAGAGCGGTTACCAGCCGGGAGAGGCACCTCGGCGCCACGGACCTCTCCGACCACCAGCCGGTCCGGACGCATGCGCAAGGCCTGCCGCACCAGCGTCCTGAGGGTGATCTCGCCGGCCCCTTCGATGTTGGGCGGACGTGCCTCGAGCCCGACGACGTGCGGGTGGTCCGGTCGCAGCTCGCTGGCGTCCTCGACCAGGACGAGCCGATGGCCGGGTGACGCCAACGACAGCAGGGTGTTGAGCACGGTGGTCTTCCCCGAGCCCGTGCCTCCGCTGACCAGGAAGGCCAACCGCTGGGTGACCAGCGTCCGGAGCAGCCGCGAGCCGTGCTCGTTGATGGTGCCCGCCGCCAGCAGGTCGGCCAGCGAGAGCACGCGACGGTGCGGAACGCGCAGCGACAGAAGGGTGCCAGGCCTGGCCAGCGGCGAGAGCACGGCGTGCAGCCGGACACCGTCGCGCAGACGCACGTCGACGTGGGGGCTCGCATCGTCGAGCCGACGTCCTCCGGACGCGGCCAGGCGCTGAGCGAGTCGTCGCACGGCGTCGTCGTCGGCGAAGCCGACCTGCGTCCGCTCCAGGCCCGACCCGCGGTCGAGATAGACCTGATCGGGTCCGTTGACCAGGACGTCGGTGACGTCCGGGAGGGCCAGGAGGGGCTCCAGGGGCCCGGCTCCCACGACATCGCGCCGAAGTGCCTCGTGGACGGCGAGCACGGTCGCGTCGCCCACGGGACGGCCGGCGGTCCGCAGTGCCTCGGCGACGCGGTGCGGCGTCAGGTCGCCCGGGTCACGAGCGAGCCGCTCCCGGACCTCCTCGACGAGGTCCGCGGTGCCCACCATCACGCGGCCTCGGCGCGCGCCTGAAGCCCCGCCAGGACCCCGGCAGCCGCCCGACCCAGCGGCCCACGTCGAGACCGCACCGGCCCGAGCCCCAGGTCGACCGACTCCGCGACCCCGCGCTGGTCACCCATCCGCGCCAGCACGGGTGCGCCGACCACGCGCGCCAGCGAGTCGTCGTCCATCGCCGAGCCGCGCAGGACCAGGCCGAGCACTCCCGGGTCGGGGAAGCTCGCGCACCTGCGCACGGCCGCGGCGACTCCGGCCACCGTGGTCACGACGGTGACCAGCACCCGGTCGCAGCGCGAGGCCAGCTCGTCGACCATCGGGTCGGCCGCCCTCGGCAGGTCGACCACGACGGTGTCGTGGCCACGTCGCGCCGCAGACAGCGCCTCTCGCAGCGCCGACGGCTCCACCGGACCGGGTCTGCCGGCGGCGTCCCAGCTCAGGGCCGCCACGCCGGCCCGTCGCGGCAGGGACTCGCGCAGGGCGCGGGCGCTGAGGCGACCCGTGGCCTGGCCCAGCTCCTCCCAGCGCACGCCCTCGACCACGTCGAGCCCGAGCACGCGGTCACACCCGGGGCCGAACGGGTCCGCATCGATGACGACGGCAGGTCCGGAACGACCGGCGACCTGGGCCAGCGCGCACGCGAAGGTCGTCGCTCCGGACCCGCCGCTCCCGCCGGCGACGCCGATCGTGAGGCCGCGGGCCGGGGCCTCGTCGACCACATCGGTCAGTCGCTCGACCAGCCACCCCTCCGACCGCGGCAGGTCGGCCACGCCCTCGGCGCCCAGGTGCAGCGCGACCGGCAGCACCAGGTCCGGGTCGGGCGCCACCAGCACCACGAAGACCCCGTCGCGGCGCAGGGGCGCGGCCCGGGCGAGGGCCGGCGCGAGATCGTCGCCGACCAGGACGAGGGGCGCTCGTGACCAGGCACGCAGCGCCTCGGGCACGTCACGAGCGATGGTGGGCTGCACGCCCGCGGCGGCCGCCAGGCGGAGGAGCTCGTCGAGCAGGGACTTGTCGGTGGTCACGAGGAGAGGTGGTGGGGTCATGGCCGTCACGATGGCCCTGACCGGCGGCGGGTTCGACCATCCGCGGGACGCGCTGTGGAGCCGCTGGGCCTCGGCGACGAGTGTGGAGGTTCGGCGGTCCACCGACACTCCGGCCACTTACCATGAAGACATGGCCGGGAGCAGGCTGTCCGCCGTTCCGAGCCGGGCGTACGACACGTCCGGCCGGCCCTCTGCTGCCTTCTTCGACCTCGACAAGACGATCATCGCCAAGTCGAGCTCCCTAGCGTTCTCCAAGCCGTTCCAGGCCGGAGGCCTGATCTCGCGTGGCGCGATGCTGCGGTCGGCGTACGCCCAGTTCGTCTATCTCGTCGGCGGCGCCGACCACGACCAGATGGAGAAGATCCGGGCGTTCATGTCCCAGCTCGTCGAGGGCTGGGACGTCGAGACCGTCAAGGAGATCGTGGCCGAGACGCTCCACCACGTGGTCGACCCGATCGTCTACGACGAGGCCGTCTCCCTCATGGAGGAGCACCGCGAGGCGGGGCGCGACGTCGTCGTCGTCTCGGCAAGCGGCACCGAGGTCGTCGAGCCGATCGGCGAGATGCTCGGCGCCGACCACGTCATCGCCAGCCGGCTCGAGATCCTCGACGGCAAGTACACCGGCGAGATCGACTACTACGCCTATGCCGAGGAGAAGGCACGGGCGATCGAGGCGATGGCAGCCGAGCGCGGCTACGACCTCGAGGAGTGCTTCGCCTACAGCGACTCCATCACCGACGCCCCGATGCTCGAGGTCGTCGGCCACCCCCATGCCGTCAACCCCGACAAGGAGCTGCGCAGGCTCGCCGCCTCGAAGGGGTGGCCGGTGTTGCAGTTCTCCCGGCCGGTCACGCTGCGGAGCCGGATCCCGGTCAGGGGCACGCTCGCCGCCCTCACCGTAGGCACCGCGCTCACCGTCGGCGGTGCCATCTGGCTCAACCGGCGCCGCAAGCTCGCCTAGCGCTGGGTGGGCTGTCAAATCCCCCGCTTCCGCGGGGGATTTGGCACTTCCTGGCCGCTGCAACCCCCAAGAAGTGTCAACTCCCCCGCTTCAGCGGGGGATTTGACAGCAGGACGGCGACACGCGCACCCAAAGGGGTGGGCCAAAGTCAAGGGTTGCCGGGGGGCTCCGACCGGCGTACACAGGGACCAGGGACAACTCAAGATCAGCACGCGAACCGGGTACCCACGCGGCGATCGACCCTTCTTATAGGGCGCATGCCATCGGGATCCTCCCGGGGCTGCCACTAGGTAGATGCACGCTTGGTAGCCGGGTCCGCGTGTCAGCAGCGGCGCCCGACCCCTCGGGTGCCGCTGCGTCTATGCCGGGCCCTCACCGATCGCGCAGCGGGCTCGCCTCGGCGCCCGCGGCGTAGGCCTCGGCGGCGTACAGCAGCCAGGCCTGGAGCCCAGCGCGGCCGCCCTCGGCGTAGGCGCGCAGGTTCGACTCGTACGCCGGCCGCAGCGCCAGGTGCCCGGCCTCGGGCACGAGCAGCGAGGTGACGTCGAGACCGCTGCCGACCAGGACTAGCCGCTCGGCCGCCCGGGCGACGAGCCCGTCGGCCGAGCCGAACGGCGCCGCGGTGGCGAGCTCGGCGTGCACCAGCGCAGCGGTCATCAGGGCTCCTCGGCCCTCCCCGGCGAGCCCGGCCACCGCCCGCAGTCGCTCGGCGGCCGCCGTGTCGCGGGGTCGTCCGACCACGTCGTCCGGCACGGCGCCGGCCGCCGCCAACGCATGCAGCCGGGCCAGCGCCTGGAACGGTGTGCGAGCGAAGACGGGAACGAGCCCGAGTAGCTCCACCGACACCCTGACAGAGGCCTGGGCGACGGGGTCGCCACGACCGGCCCGGACGTCGTCGACCGAGGACGGCGATCCGGCGAGCACGGCGCTCGCCTGGGCTCCGCGCAACAGCGACTCCGAGGTCAGCTCCGGCGGGGTACGCCGCAGGCCGCGGTCGCGCAGCATCGCGTCGATCCCGTCCCGGGTCGCCGCGAACGCGGACGCGACCCCCTCGAGCTGGTCCGCCCCACCCAGTCGGTCGCCCAGAGGATCCACGCCCGGCACAGTAGCCATCGGCCGTGTCGGCGGGGTCACGACGGGTAGCCTCGGAGGCGATGAGCGACGAGCAGCCTCCCGCCGCACCACCTGAGGCGGCAGACGCGGGCCACCCCGACTGGGCGCACTCCTTCGGCGGCGTGGCCGATGCCTACGAGCGCGGTCGTCCCACCTACCCCGCCGATGCCGTGCGCTGGATGCTGGGCGAGCAGCCGGTCACCGTCCTCGAGCTCGGTGCGGGCACCGGCAAGCTCACCCGCGTCATCGCCGAGCTCGGCCACGACGTCCACGCGACCGATCCCGACGCGGCGATGCTGGAGATCCTCGAGCGGGAGGTGCCCGGCGTCCCGACTGCCCGTGCGGGCGCGGAGGAGATCCCGCTGGGCGACGACTCGGTCGACGCCGTCATCGCCGGGCAGGCGTTCCACTGGTTCGACCTCGATCGCGCACTCCCGGAGATCGCCCGCGTCCTGCGCCCGGGCGGCCGCCTGTGCCTGGTCTGGAACTCCCGCAACGAGAAGATCCCCTGGGTACGCCGCCTGGGCGCCATCATCGGCGCGCAGGACCAGCGCAGCCAGCCCGCCGAGGCGATGATCTACTCCGAGCTGTTCGGCTTCGTCGAGGAGCGGGAGTTCACCCACTGGCAGATGATCGACCGGCGGACCGTGCAGGATCTCGTGCTGTCGCGCTCCAACGTCGCCGTGCTCGACGAGCAGGCCCGCGCGGACAAGATGGCCGAGGTGCTGGCGTTCTACGACGAGTTCGGCCGCGGCATGGACGGCATGCAGCTGCCCTACGTCACGCGCTGCTTCCGGGCCGACGTCCTCGACCGCGCCGTCGTCGTCGCCGACGACGGCGGGACGACCGAGCCCGGAGCCGAGCCGGGCGACCGGCCGACCGACGGCCCCGACGACGACATGCTCCTCATCGACTTCCACTGACCTCGATGTCGGGTCCGTCGCAGGGCGACTTCCTCAACCGGCGGCGGGTCTCTCCCAGGCTCTGACCAAGGCGTCCACGGCGAAGTCCCAGGCCTCGTCCACGTCGCCGCCGAGCTGGAAGCCGCCCGCGAGCTCCATCGCGACGAAGCCGTTGGCCCAGGCCACGAACATCCGTGCGGCCAGCAGCTCGCGCTCCGCCCCCGCCAGGCGCCCGGCCACGCGACGTACCGCCTCGACCGAGCGGCCGCGCACCGCCGCCGAGACGCCGCCCGGGCGGGGGTCGAACAGCAGCCGGTACGACGTGGGGTTGCGGCGGGCGAACGCGCGGAAGGCAGCGGCCAGGAGCCGCAGGTCCTCGGCCGGGTCGTCTCCGACCAGGACGGAATCGAGCTCGTCGGCCATCTCGATCGCGACCTGGTCGGCCACCAGGCCGATCAGCGCGTCACGTCCGGCCACGCGCTTGTAGAGCGAAGGGGCCCGGACCCCCACCTCCGCCGCCACCGCCTGCATCGTCAGCGCCTCCAGACCGTCCTGCTCGACGAGCGTTCGGGCAGCGGCGACGACGGCCTCGGTGCTGGTGCGGGCCGGTGCGGGCATCGGGCTCTTCCCCTTCTTGGCTACACGATGTAGCCTTCATGGCTAGACAGTCTAGCCTTCATCGGGTCGCCACACGACCCTTCCCAGCGAGGAGACCACGCCATGAAGATCGCCCCGGGCCTGCACCGGATCGGGCCCCCGACCAGCGACACCGTCAACAGCTACCTCGTCGTCGAGGGCGGTGAGGTCACGGTCGTCGACGCCGGCCTCCCGGCCGATCGCAAGCTCCTCCTCGCCGAGCTCGACTCGCTCGGGCTGACCCTCGACGCCGTACGCGCGCTGCTGCTGACCCACGGCGACACCGACCACATCGGGTTCGCCCGGTGGCTGTGGGAGGAGCGGCAGGTCCCGGCCCACCTCCACGCCGACGACGTCGCCCGGGCGCGGCTCGAGGTGAAGAAGCCGATGCGGGGCTGGGGGCCGGTGAGGCCAGGAGCCGTCGCCGGCTTCGTGTGGTACTCCGCCCGGCACGGCGGCCTGCGGATCCCGCCGGTAGGGGAGACCACGACGTACGCCGACGGGGACGAGCTCGACGTGCCCGGAAGGCCGCGGATCATCCACCTGCCCGGTCACACCCCCGGCAGCGTGGGGGTGCACGTGCCCGGAGCGGACGCGCTCTTCCTCGGCGACGCGATGACCACCCGCAATGTGCTGACCGGGGCCACGGGCCCCAAGCCGGCGCCGTTCACCCTCGACCCGTCGCAGGCGGCGCGGTCCCTCGACCGGATCGAGGCCGTCGACGCGACCTGGGTCCTGCCGGGGCACGGCCCGGCGTACGACGCAGGGGTGGGCGAAGCGGTCCGGCTCATCCGGGAGGGCTGACCGCGCGACCCCGGGCGCCGGCACCGCCTACCCTGTGCCCATGCCGCGGTGGCGCCTTCTGCGTCCGGGCTACCTCGGCACCGAGGCGGACCGGGCGACGTTCCGTACCTTGCACACCGCCACGCAGATGACCAGCGAGCTGCGCACGGGGCTCACCCGGACGTCGGCGGAGCGCTGCGTCCGCCACCTCACGAGGCTGCTGGGCGCCCCCGCGATCGCGGTCACCGACACCACCGAGGCGCTCGCCTGGCACGGGCGCGGGCAGGCGCACGCCGCGCTGGTGAGCCCCCTGGCCGAGCGCTGCGCGGCCGAGGGCACCACGGCCGTCCGGGTCCATCGCGACTTCGACTGCGCCCAGCCCGGCTGTGCCCTGCGCCAGGCGATCGTGGCGCCGCTGACCGTCGAGGACACCGTGGTCGGCACCCTGATGGCGTTCACCCCGACGGCGTCGGCGGGTCTGGTGCGAGCCACCGACGAGCTGGCGCGCTGGGTGTCGGGTCAGCTCGAGCTCGCCGAGCTCGACGTCGCCCGTACCTCGCGGATGGAGGCCGAGGTGCGTGCCCTGCGGGCGCAGATCTCCCCGCACTTCGTCTACAACGTGCTGACGACGATCGCGTCGTTCGTCCGCACCGACCCCGACCGTGCCCGAGGCCTGATCATGGAGTTCGCCGACTTCACCCGGCACTCCTTCCAGCGGGCCGGCAGCTACACGACGCTGGAGGACGAGCTCCGCTCGATCGAGCGCTACCTCTCCTTGGAGCAGGCCAGGTTCGGTGACCGGCTCTCGGTGCTGCTGCGGATCGCGCCCGAGGTGCTCGGGGTCAGCATCCCGGTGCTGTCCCTGCAGCCCCTGGTCGAGAACGGCGTCCGCCACGGACTCGCCGGCAAGGACGCTCCCGGCACCGTCACGATCGTGGCCGAGGACAACGACTACGAGGCCGTGATCACCATCGAGGACGACGGCGTCGGCGAGGATCCGGAGCGGGTACGCCGGGCGCTGGCCGGCGACGAGTCGATGGAGTCGATCGGGCTCGGCAACGTCGACGAGCGGCTCCGGTCGGCGTACGGCGACGAGTACGGCCTCGTCGTCGAGACCGCGCCCGGAGCCGGGACCAAGGTCACCGTCCGCGTGCCGAAGTTCGCTGCGGGTGTGCGGGGATGAGCGCGTCCGACGAAGCAGCAGGACTGCGGGTCCTGGCCGTCGACGACGAGCCACCGGCGCTCGACGAGCTGGAGTTCCTGCTCGGTCGCGACGAGCGCGTCGCCGACGTCCACACCTGCGGCTCGGCCGCGGACGCACTGCTGCTCCTCCAGGGCGACGCCTTCGACGTCGTCCTGCTCGACATCGCGATGCCAGGGCTGAGTGGTCTCGACCTCGCCCAGGTGCTGCGCAAGTTCCGCACGCCCCCCGCGGTGGTCTTCGTGACGGCCCACGCCCACCACGCCGTCGAGGCGTTCGACCTGCACGCCGTCGACTACCTGCTCAAGCCCGTGCACGAGGAGCGGCTGCGCGAGGCCATCGGGCGGGTCCGCGAAGGCGGCGCGGCGACCGACGCCGACGAGCAGCTGCCGGTGGAGCTCGCCGGCGTGACCCGCTTCGTGCGCCGGTCCGACGTGCGCTACGCCTCTGCCCAGGGCGACTACGTCCGGCTGCACACGCCCTCGGACAACCCGCTGGTGCGGATGCCGCTGTCGGCGCTCGAGCAGCGCTGGTCCGACGCGGGCTTCGTCCGGGTCCATCGCAGCATCCTGGTGTCGATCGCCCACGTCGACGAGCTCCGGCTCGGCGGCAGCCGACCGACGGTCGTGGTCGACGGCGTCGAGCTCCCGGTCAGCCGGCGCCATCTGCCCGACGTACGCCGCGTGTTCCGGCGCTCGGCCGACGGCGAGGCCTGAGTCGATGACCGAGCAGCCGGCCACCCGGGTCCGGATCACCAGTCCGCGCACGCGCGCTGCCCGGTCGCGAACGCGTCGCTCGAACGCCGCCGAGATCGATGCCCTCACCCGGCTCGGCGAGGTCTACGTGCAGAGTCTGGTCCGCGCTCAGCTCCGTCTGGCCATGGCGGTCGTCGTGACGCTGTCGGCGACCATCGGCCTGCTGCCCGTGCTCTTCCGCCTGCTGCCGCTCGCCGACGTGCACCTGCTCGGCCTGCCCCTGCCGTGGCTGCTGCTGGGGGTCGTCGTCTACCCGTGGCTCCTCCTGCTCGCGTGGTGGTACGTACGCCGCGCCGAGCGCAACGAGGCGGCGTTCGTCGAGCTCGTGGAGCGGCAGGAGGACGCGGGATGAAGGAGCTGACGGCGCTGCTCGCCGTCACGCTGGTCGCCGGTGCGACCCTCGCCGTCGGCGCCTTCGGCCTGCGCGTCTCGCGGACCACCAGCGACTTCTTCGTGGCGTCGCGCCGGGTCGGGCCCTTCCTCAACGCCTCGGCGATCGGCGGCGAGTACCTCTCCGCCGCGTCGTTCCTCGGGGTCGCGGGGTTGGTGCTGCTCCGCGGCGTCGACATGCTCTGGTACCCGATCGGCTACACCGCGGGCTACCTGCTGCTCCTGGTGTTCGTCGCGGCGCCGCTGCGCCGCTCGGGCGCCTACACGCTGCCCGACTTCGCGGAGTTCCGCGTGGAGTCGCAGTCGGCGCGCCAGGTCGCCAGCTGGCTGGTCTGCCTGATCGGCGGTCTGTACCTCGTGCCGCAGTTCCAGGGGGCCGGCCTGACCCTGAGCGCCGTGACGGGTGCGCCGACCTGGGCCGGCGCCCTGCTCGTCGCGGTGGTCGTGCTGGTCAACGTCGTGGCCGGCGGGATGCGCAGCATCACCCTGGTGCAGGCCTTCCAGTACTGGGTGAAGCTCACCGCGCTGCTCGCGCCGGCGCTGGTCCTCTGGCTCGCCTGGCACCACGACGGCTCGCCCTCGCGCAACCTGCACTCCGCGCAGTGGGTCGAGCCGCTCCAGGGCCCGCACGCGACGTACCTCACCTACTCCCTGATCGTCGCGACGTTCCTGGGCGCGATGGGCCTGCCGCACGTGGTGGTCCGCTTCTACACCAACCACGACGGCGCGGCCGCGCGGAGCACCACGCTGGGCGTCCTGACGATGCTGAGCGTCTTCTACCTGCTGCCCACGGCGTACGGCGTGCTCGGCCGGGTCTACGACACCAGCCTGATCGCGCAAGGGCGGACCGACTCGGTCGTCCTCGAGCTGCCGGGCAAGATCCTCGGCGGCACGGGGTCGACCCTGGTCACGGCCCTGCTGGGCGCGGGCGCCTTCGCGGCGTTCCTCTCGACGTCGTCGGGGCTGGTCGTCTCGATCAGCGGCGTGCTGAGCCAGGACCTGCTGAGCCGCCGGTTCGACAACGTCACCGGCTTCCGGATCGGTGGCGTGCTCGCCGCGGGCGGCGCGCTGCTGCTGGCGGCCGTGAGCCAAGGCCTGCCGGTCGCCCACGCCGTCGAGCTCGCCTTCGCCGTGGCGGCGTCGACGTTCTGTCCGCTCCTGCTCCTGGGGATCTGGTGGCGCGGCCTGACCGCGCGCGGAGCCGTCGCCGGGATGGTCGGCGGCGGCACGCTGGCCGGCACGGCCGTGCTCGCCGCGATGGTCGGCGTACACCCGCCCGGCATGGCCGGGGCCCTGCTGGCGCAGCCGGCCCTGCTCACGGTCCCGATCGCGTTCGCCACGATGGTCGGCGTCTCGCTGGCCGATCGAGCCCACGTGCCGGTACACGTCGGACGGGCCATGGTGCGGCTCCACCTGCCCGAGGCGCTCGAGGTCGACCGCGGCGGGTACCACCCCTCCAGCTGACGACCGACCGCTCGTCGCGGCGACGACACCGCTCGTCGCAGCACGCCGTACGCACGCCGCCTCGGGGTGACCGCTGGCCGCACCACGCGGCACCATGCCTGTCCCTGTGGACCCGGCTTTGCCAGCGTTGCGCACTGTCAACGAACAGCGACAGGAGTCCTCATGTCCGAAACCGCGAGCCACACCCATCGCATGCCCGGCGCGCACATCGCAGACCCCGCACCGCTCGGGCTGGCGGGCTTCGCTCTCACGACGTTCGTGCTGAGCACGGTCAACGCCAACATCGTCCCGCAGGCCCTCGTCGGCGGCGCGCTCGGCGCGGCCCTCGGCTACGGAGGTCTGGCGCAGTTCGCCGCAGGCCTGTGGGAGTTCGCCAAGGGCAACACCTTCGGCGCCACCGCGTTCTGCTCCTACGGCGGGTTCTGGATCTCGTTCTGGTGGCTGGCCGAGCACGACCTGGCCAACCTCGGCCCCGACGGTCACAAGGTCGTGGGGGTCTACCTGCTCGCCTGGGCGATCTTCACCGGCTACATGAGCATCGCCGCGATGAAGGTCAACATGGCCGTCCTGACGGTCTTCGTCCTGCTGACGATCACGTTCCTGGCCCTGTGCATCGGGTGGTTCGACAACGTGTCGACCGGTTGGATCAAGCTGGGTGGCTACCTCGGCCTCGCGACCGCACTCGTGGCGTGGTACACGTCGATGGCCGGGGTCACGGCGTTCACCTGGGGTCGGCAGGTCTTCCCGGTCGGCGCACCCCGCGAGTAGCGGCAGAGCCCAGCACCATCGCAGGGTCCTCGCCCCGGCCACCTGGCGGCAGCCGCCTCGCTCCAGGGTGCGCCTATGGTGAGAGTGACGCCGGGCGCGAGGACCCGCCCGAGAGGAGACACGAGTCGTGAGCGAAGAAACCCTGTCCAACCTGCTCCATGAGGAGCGTCGCTTCGAGCCGCCGGCCGACCTCGCCGCCAACGCGAACGTGAAGGCCGACGCCTACGACGAGGCGGATCGGGACTACGTCGGGTTCTGGGAGAAGGCCGCCGAGCGGCTGACCTGGGACACCCGCTGGGACCGGGCGCTCGACTGGGACAACGCGCCGTTCGCCAAGTGGTTCGTCGGCGGCCGGCTCAACGCGGCGTACAACTGCGTCGACCGGCACGTCGAGGCCGGGAACGGCGACCGGGTCGCCTACCACTGGATCGGCGAGCCGGCGGACGACACCCGCCAGATCACCTACGCCGAGCTCAAGGACATGGTGTGCCAGGCGGCCAACGCCTTGATCGAGCTGGGCGTGAGGACCGGCGACCGGGTCGCGATCTACATGCCGATGATCCCCGAGACCGTCGTCGCGATGCTGGCCTGCGCCCGCCTCGGGGCGCCGCACACGGTGGTCTTCGGCGGCTTCTCGGCGACCGCGCTGCGCGACCGCATCCAAGACTGCGACGCCCGGATCGTGATCACCTCCGACGGCGGCTACCGCCGCGGCGCCCCCGCTGCCCTCAAGCCGGCCGTGGACGAGGCGCTCGAGTCGTGCCCCGACGTGCGCAACGTGCTCGTCGTACGCCGTACCGGCCAGGAGGTCTCCTGGACCGAGGGTCGAGACGTGTGGTGGCACGACGCGGTCGACTCGGCCTCCACGGAGCACACTCCGGAGGCCTTCGACAGCGAGCACCCGCTCTACGTGATGTACACCTCGGGCACGACCGGCCAGCCCAAGGGCATCCTGCACACCACCGCCGGCTACCTCGTCGGCACGGCGTACACCCACTGGGCGGTCTTCGACCTCAAGGACGACGACGTCTACTGGACCGCCGCCGACATCGGCTGGGTCACCGGTCACTCCTACATCGTCTACGGGCCGCTGGCCAACGGCGCGACGTCGGTGATGTACGAGGGGACACCCGACACCCCGCACAAGGGGCGCTGGTGGGAGATCATCGCCGACTACAAGGTCACCCTGCTCTACTGCGCGCCGACGGTGATCCGCACCTTCATGAAGTGGGGCGCTGACATCCCCGCGAAGTTCGACCTGTCGACGCTGCGGATCATCGGGTCGGTGGGCGAGCCGATCAACCCCGAGGCCTACATCTGGTACCGCGAGACCATCGGCGGCGGCCGCACCCCGGTCGTCGACACGTGGTGGCAGACCGAGACCGGGATGCACATGATCAGCCCCCTCCCCGGGGTCACCGCGGGCAAGCCCGGATCGGCGATGAAGGCACTACCCGGCGTCTCGGCGCTGGTCGTGGACGACGACGGGAACGCCGTGAAGCCGGGCTCCGGCGGGTACCTCGTGCTGACCGAGCCGTGGCCGGCGATGCTGCGCACGATCTGGGGCGACGACGACCGCTACAAGGAGACCTACTGGTCGCGCTTCCCGGGCAAGTACTTCGCCGGTGACGGCGCCAAGCTCGACGAGGACGGCGACATCTGGCTGCTCGGCCGGGTCGACGACGTCATGAACATCTCGGGGCACCGGCTCTCGACCACCGAGATCGAGTCGGCCCTGGTCTCGCACCCGAAGGTCGCCGAGGCCGCCGTCGTCGGCGCCACCGACCCCGACACCGGACAGGCGGTCAACGCGTTCGTGATCCTCCGCGAGTCGGCGCTGACCGACGGGAAGGCCGACGAGGGCATCGTGGCGGAGCTGCGCGACCACGTGGCCAAGGAGATCGGCCCGATCGCCAAGCCCAAGTCGATCCTGGTCGTCTCCGAGCTGCCCAAGACCAGGTCCGGCAAGATCATGCGGCGCCTGCTGCGCGACGTTGCCGAGAAGCGCGACGTCGGCGACGTCACCACCCTCGCCGACTCCAACGTCATGGACCAGATCAAGGAAGGCATAGCCAAGGGCTCCGACGAGGACTGACCCCACGGCTGACGCGGCACCCCACGGCCGACGCGGCACCCCCGGCCGACGCGGCACCCCACGGCCGACGCGGCACCCCACGCCGAGTCGTCATATGACGACTCGGCGTGCTTTGGGCATCCCTTTGCGCCGACTCGGCGTGCTTTGGGCGTCCCTTTGCGCCGGGTCAGCGTGGTGGGGGGAGACCTTCTACCGGGTCGGCGAGGCGGAGGCGGCGGAGCAGGGTAGGGACGAGGCTGCCCTGGACGGCGACCGACAGGACGACGACGACCACCACGACACCGTAGAGGCGCTCCGGGTCTGCGACATCCGCCTCGAGCAGCAGCAGGCCGAGCAGGATCGGCACGGCACCCTTGAGCCCGGCGAGGAGCACGAACCAGCGCTCGTTGCGCGCCAGGCCGGACCCCGCCAGCAGCGGCCCCACCAGCAGGGGTCGCACCACGACGGCCAGGACGACGGCGACCGCGAGGCCGGGTACCCACACGTCCGCATGCCCCAGGGTCGAGAGCCGGACGGTCAGGCCGAGCACGACGAAGGCGGCGACCTCGCCCAGGCTCGCGAGTCCGGCATGGACGTGCTCGAGCTCTCGGCGGTACGGCGTACGCACCTCGCCCATCAGCACCCCGGCCACGAACACGGCCAGGAAGCCCGAGCCGTGCAGGAGCGTGGCGACGGCGAAGAGGAGCAGGACACAGGCGATCGTCCGCATCGGCTGGAGGCCGCTGTCGGGCAGCGGCACGCGCTCGACGAAGATCCGTAGCAATGAGCCCCCGACCACCCCGACGGCCAGGCCGACGCCCATCTGGAGCGCGAACTCGCCGACGACGTGCAGCAGCGCCCCGCCGGAGATGCCACCCGCGCTGATCAGGCTGGCCATCAGGGCGATGCCGACCGGGTCGTTGGCACCCGACTCGCCCTCCAGGAGGGTGCCGCTGCGCCCCTGGACCTCCTGCTGCCCCAGCACCGAGAAGACGACGGCGGGGTCGGTCGGTGCGACGGCGGTTGCGACCAGCGCGGCGGCGTACCAGTCGAGCCCGACGACCAGGTGGCAGAAGACGGCGACGCCGGCCGCGGTGACGAAGGTGCCGACGACCCCGACCACGGCGATGCTGCCGGCGGCGCTGCGAAGCCGGGTCAGCCCGATCCCCATGCCGCCCTCGAAGAGGATGAAGACCAGGGCCACCGTCACGATCCGCTCGACGGCGCGCTCGGGTGGCTGGTGCAGCGACGGGACCACCTGGACCGCCACGGCCGCGGCGACGAGCATGATCGCCGCCGGCGGGACCCGGACCCAGCGGGTGACCCGATGCGAGAGGAGTCCGCCCAGCCCGACCAGCGACAACAGCAGCAGCAGCCAGGCGAAGGTGCGGGTGTCGGCCATGCTGCTCCCGGGGTCGCCGTGCTCGACCGTCACTGCTGACGGGCCGACCAGACTTCCCGGCACACCTCGTGTTCGCGAGCCAGGTTACCGCCCAGCGGGCCGGGGTACGGCGTCTCCGAGACGTCCCGCGTGCGATGTAGGGTCGGCACGTCCCGCGCGGGACGCCGCCTACCCATCCCCGCCGATCCCGAGAGGTCCTGAGCTCACATGGCGCACGAACCCGTCACGGACTCCGATCCGACGATCGGGCGGCTCGTCTCCGACGCCAGTCGTGACGTCTCGAGCCTGATCCGCAACGAGATCCGGCTCGCCAAGTCCGAGATCCAGCTCAGCGTGAAGGCCGGCGGGATCGGCATCGCGCTGTTCGCCGCCGCCGGGTTCTTCGCGCTGATGTCGCTGATCATGCTCTCGGTGGCCATCGCGTACTTCATCAACTGGAACGGCCACGGCCTCTCGCTGCACTGGGCGTTCCTGATCGTCTTCGGCTTCTATCTCCTGCTGGCCGCCCTGCTCGCCTTCATCGGCATCCGCTCGGTGAAGAAGGTGCGGGCGCCCGAGAAGGCGATCGCCCAGGCCAACGAGACCAAGCAGATCCTCAAGCGCGGCTAGGGTCTCAGCTCAGCCTTACGCGGCGCATCCCTGCGTCGAGACCGTGCGGGAGGCGAGCCGTCCGGTCGCGGCGGCCGCCGCGACCTGCTGTGCCGACAGCGCATACCCGGTGTCGCCGCTGGTGACCGACGCGGCGAACACCACGCCGACGACGTGGCCCGCCGAGTCGACCACCGGCCCCCCGGAGTTGCCCGGCCGGATCAGCCCGCGCAGGGAGAGCACGTCGCGGATCACGGTGCCGTGGCCGTAGATGTCCGGCGACCGCAGCCGCTGGTCGGCGCGGACGCGGCCCGCCTGCACGTCGTACGGACCGTTCTGCGGGAACCCCAAGATGGCGATGCCCTCGCCGCCGGTGGCGTTGTCGAAGTGCAGCGGTCGCACCGTCCCGGTCGGCAGTGACAGGACCGCGAGGTCGAGCTCGGGGTTGTAGTAGACGACGCGCGCCGGCACCGACGTGCCGCGGATCTCGACGGTCGGCGAGCTGACCCCGGCGACGACATGGGCGTTGGTCATGACCCGGTCGGGTGCGTAGACGAAGCCCGACCCCTCGATCCCCTGGTGGCAGCGGTTGGTGCTGCGGATCCGCACCACCCCCGCGCCGGCACGCTGGACGTCAGGGTCGGTGAGCATCCGGTGCGGCCCCGGCCCCACCGGCACGATCCGCTCCGGCGCGAACGGCTCGAGGTAGCGCGGGAAGAACGTCGTCCCGACGACGTCGTTGAACGCCGACAGCTTCGAGCTCGCCTCGGCGGGCAGGATCTTGTTGACCTCGCCGAGCACCGCGGAGTTCTGCACCAGGGGCGTGATGCCGTGCAGCCCGGAGCCGGACAGCGCCACGCCCAGCGCCCAGGCGACGACCAGCGCCGCGGACCCGCTCAGGACGGCGCCACCGACCGCATCGAGGGCTCGCACCGGCTGCCAGGTGATCTTCTCGCGAAGACGGGCGCCCCCCACCTGGCACAGCGCCTGACCCAGCGACGCGCACACGATCACGATGAAGACGGCGGCCAGCGACACCAGGATCGAGGGGCTCGCGTTGCCGAGCACGGTCGGTGCGAGCCACACCCCGACGATGCCCCCGGCCAGCAGCCCCGCCGTCGCGAAGGCGCCGGTGATGAACCCCTGCCAGTAGCCGGAGACGGCGTACAGGACCACGATCACCAGGAGCACCCAGTCCAGCAGGTTCACGGGTGCTCCCAGGGGCGTGCGAGGGTCTCGGCCGGCTGGCCGGCCTCGGTCGGCGCGGGAGCCGAGCGCGTCGGTCGAGGATCACCTTGCAGCATGTGGGCCGGCAGGTCACTGGTGACGGTGTCGTCCCAGCGCCTGCTCCACCCCACGTGGTCGAGAAGGCGAGACACGATGCCGGCCGTGAAGCCCCACAGCAGGAGGTCGTGCCGGGGACCGATCAAGAACCCGGGCCCCACCCAGCCGCTCGGGTGTCGCACGGAGACCCGATGGGCGGGGTCGACCAGCTCCTCGACCGGCACCCGGAGGACGGCGTGCACCTCGGCGGGGTCCACGACGCCGACCGGGCTCTCCTCGGCCCACCAGGCAAGGACCGGCGTGACCGCGAAGCTGCTCGGCGGCAGCCAGAGCTCGGGCAGCTCGCCGAAGACCTCGATGCCGTCGGCGCGCAGGCCCGTCTCCTCGACCGCCTCGCGGAGCGCCGCCTGCCGCGGGGTCTCGCCGGCATCGATCGAACCGCCGGGGAAGGAGACCTGTCCCGGGTGGGAGCGCATGTCGTGGGCGCGCTCGGTGAGCAGCAGGTCGCGGTCGTGGCCGAAGAGCAGGAGCACGGCGCCGCGGCGCGCGACCGTGCCCTCGGGAGCCACGAAGGCGGTCAGGTCGGCGGTCGTCATCTCCGCGGCGGCCCGGGCGACGGGCTGGAGCCAGTCGGGGATCACCCGCTCGTCCCGAGGTACTGCTGGGCGGCGGCCCGGACCTCGGCCTCGCTGGTGTAGGCCCGCTCATCGACCCGGACGACCTTGCCCGCGGCGTCGATGAAGACACTCGTGGGCATCGCCGAGATGTGCGGCAGCGGGCTCGAGCGGTCCAGCGAGCCCTTCGCGTCGACGACCAGCGGATAGGCGACGTGGCTGCGCCCGGCCAGCTGGAGCGCCCCGACCGGCTGGGTGTCGAGGAAGTCGATGCCGAGGACCTTGACGGCCGACTGGTGACGCGCGAACGCCGCCAGGGCGGGCATCTCCGCGTGGCACGCCGTACACCACGAGGCGAAGAAGTTGACGATCATCGGCCCGCGCAGGCCCGCCATGTCGACGGCCCGGCCACCGCCCAGGCAGCCCAGCGTGATCGCCGGCATCCCGCCTGGGACTGGTGTCGTGGCGACCTTCGGGCAGTTGGGGACGTCGGTGGTGGCCTTGGTCGCCACGACGTCGGGCGCCGGCAGCGAGATGTCCCTCCCGTCGTCGCCGGTCGCGGAGCCGTGGCTCCCGCAGGCGCCGAGCGCGAGGGTGAGCACGGTCAGGGGCGCCAGCAGGAGCCGCCTCATGCCGGACCCTCCGTCTTCACCAGCTTCGCCGCGGCCACCGGGTCGACCGGTCCCTCGCCGTACGACGGACACCAGCCGGCGACCGGGCAGGCGCCGCACGCGGGCTTCTTGGCGTGGCAGATCCGGCGGCCGTGCCAGATCAGGTGATGGCACAGCATCACCCAGTCGCGCCTCTCGAACAGCGCCCCCACGGCGTGCTCGACCTTGACCGGGTCGGTCTCGTCGGTCCAGCCGAAGCGACGGGCGAGCCTGCCGACGTGGGTGTCGACGGTGATGCCCGGGATGTCGAAGGCGTTGCCCAGCACGACGTTCGCCGTCTTGCGGCCCACGCCGGGCAGGGTGACCAGGTCGTCCAGGCGGGGCGGCACCTTCCCGTCGTACCGCTCGACCAGGGCGGCGCTGAGCTTGAGCAGCGCATCGGTCTTCGCACGGAAGAAGCCCAGCGGGCCGACGATCTGCTCCAGCCGCTCCCGCGGGGCGGCCGCCATCGCCGCCGCGTCGGGGTACGCCGCGAACAGGGTGGGCCGCACGGCGTTCACCCGGCGGTCGGTCGTCTGGGCGCTGAGGACGGTGACGACGAGGAGCTGGAACGGGTCGTCGAAGTCGAGCTCGATGCGAGCCCCGGGATAGTGGCCGGCCAGGGCGCGGTCGATCCGGCGCGCCCGCCGCACCAGGCCGGTGCGGGTCTCGGGGGTCGCAACACGGGGGGCGGCTGACACGCCGACAGCCTACGGCGGCGTACCGACGAACTCCCCGGCCGGTCACCGCGCGCGTGTGATCTAGGCCACTGGTTAGGATCGTGTCGACCGACCCGCGGCGACCGACCTACGGCGCAGCAGCGGCGGCGATGGAGGGACGTCGTGGACAACGAGGTACTGCGCCAGGCGCCGCTGTTCAACGCCCTCGACGACGAGGCCGCGACCGCCCTGCGTGGCTCCCTCAGCGAGAGCAAGCTCCGGCGCGGCGACGTGCTGTTCCACGAGGGCGACTCCGGCGACAAGCTGTACATCGTCTTGGACGGCAAGGTGAAGCTGGGCCGCACCTCCAGCGACGGCCGCGAGAACCTCCTGGCGATCCTCGGGCCCGGGCAGATGTTCGGCGAGCTCTCGCTCTTCGACCCCGGCCCGCGCTCGGCGACGGTCACCGCGGTGACCGACGCGTCGTTCGCGTCGTTGTCGCACGAGGACCTCCTGAAGTGGCTCGACGGGCGCCCCCAGGTCGCGCGCGGGCTGCTCGCCCAGATCGCCTCGCGGCTGCGCAAGGCCAACGACGTCAACGCCGACCTCGTGTTCTCCGACGTACCCGGCCGGGTGGCGAAGGCGCTGCTCGACCTGGCCGACCGGTTCGGCCGCACCGCCGACGACGGCGTCCATGTCCACCACGACCTCACCCAGGAGGAGCTCGCGCAGCTCGTGGGCGCCTCCCGCGAGACGGTGAACAAGGCGCTCGCCGACTTCGCCTCCCGCGGCTGGCTCCGCCTCGAGCCCCGCTCCGTCGTGATCATGGACCTCGACCGCCTCCGCCGCCGCGCCCGCTGACCCCTCGTTGAGTTGGCCCTCCGGGCTCGTTGAGTTGGCCCCCCGGGCCAACTCAACGGTGGCGGAGGTAGGCGAGCTGGGCGCGAACGGAGAGCTCGGCGGCGGGCCAGAGGACCGGGTCGACGTCGGCGTAGACGACCTCCACGACGCGACGCGGGATCGGGTCGCCGTCAGGGTCGGACTCGTCGGGCCCCCTGTCGAGGTTGACGAGGGCCTCGCGGACCTGCTCGAGCCGCTCGCGCCGGTGGGCGATGTAGTGGTCGAGCACCGGCAGGGCGGAGGCGATGACCGGTCCGTGGCCGGGCCAGATCGTGTCGACGGCGTGCGCCTCGGCCAGAGCGCGGAGCCGGTCCAACGAGTCGAGGTAGGCCCCGAGGCGACCGTCGGGGTGGGCTACGACGGTCGTCCCCCGGCCGAGCACCGTGTCACCGGTGAGCACGGCCCGCTCCGACGGAACGACGAACGACAGCGAGTCGGCGGTGTGCCCCGGCGTCGCGACGACCCGGATCTCGAGGTCGCCCACGGCCACCACGTCGCCCTCCCCCAGGCCCTCGGTGCCGAGCCGGTACGCCGGGTCGAGCGCCCGCACGCCACACCCGACCCGCTCGGCGAAGGCGCGAGCCGCCTCCGCGTGGTCGAGGTGGTGATGGGTCAGCAGCACCACGGCGACGTCTCCGGCAGCCGACGCCACGGCGTCCAGGTGACCGGGGTCGGGGGGCCCGGGGTCGACCACCACCGACCGCTCGGAGCCCGGCGCGCGCAGCACCCAGGTGTTGGTGCCGTCCAGGGTCATCGCGGAGGCGTTCGGGGCCAGCACGCAGGTCCCCACCGACCCGAACGAGCCACCGCCCCAGTCGGCCTCACCCACCCCGGGCCTCCACCAGCGGCACGGACCGGGCGGGGATCGAGACCCGGTCGTCGGGATCGAGCGACGGGGTGAACATCGTCAGGTCGCGCTCCGGAGCGGCCGCGAGGACCGCCAGCGGATCGGCGTACTGCCCGACCTCCAGGCAGGTGACGTAGGTCGGCGGCATCATCCCGATCTCCTGCGCGTCGACCGCGTCGCAGGCAACGAGGGCCGGCATCCACAGCACCGACGACGACTCGGTGGACACGTCGCGGGTGCGCTGGCCGGGCGGCAGCGACGCGACGAAGAACCACGTCCGAAAGCGCCGGGGCTCGAACTCCGGAGTGCACCAGGCCGCCCACGCGCCCAGGAGGTCGGTGCGCAGCACGAGCCCGCGGCGATCCAGGAACTCCGTCAGCGCCAGCTCCCTGGTCTCCAGCGAACGGCGGTCGGCCTCCCAGTCGTCACCGGTCGGGTCGGCCACGACCTCCGCCGCCGACGGCCCGGCCAGCAGCACCCCCGACTCCTCGAAGGTCTCGCGAACGGCCGCACACACCAGGGCCCGGGCGAGCTCTGGCGAGGTCTGGAGCCGCTCGGCCCAGGCCGCCGGCGACGGACCCGACCACGCCACGGCGGTGTCGAAGTCGCGCGGGTCGACGCCACCTCCAGGGAAGGCGCACATGCCGCCCGCGAAGGCCATCGAGGTCTGCCGGCGCAGGAGGTACAGCTCCGGGCCTGCGTCGGACGGACGCATCACCACCACGGTCGCGGCGTCGCGAGGCTCGGCCGGCTGTCGGCTTCCCTCCGCGAACTCCCGGGCGTGCTCGAGGAGCTGCGGCGGCAGGGACACCGGCACCTCAGACCTCGACGACGATCTCGACCTCGACCGGGGCGTCCATCGGCAGCACGGGTACGCCGACCGCCGATCTCGCGTGGACCCCGGCCTCGCCGAAGGCGTGGCCCAGCAGGTCCGAGGCCCCGTTGGCGACCTGGGGCTGGCCGGTGAATGACACCTCGGAGGCGACGAAGCAGACGACCTTGACGACCCGCCTCACGGCGTCGAGGTCGCCGAGCTCGGCCTTCACCGCGGCCAGCGCGTTGAGCGCGCACTGGCGCGCGCACGTCGCGGCATCCTCGGCGGTGACCGCGGCTCCGACCTTCCCGGTGGCGATCAGCTGACCCGCGCGCATCGGCAGCTGCCCCGACGTGTAGACGTAGGAGCCCGTGCGCACCGCCGGCACGTACGACGCGACCGGCTTGGCGACCTCCGGGACCTCCAGGCCCAGCTCGGCGAGCCGGTCCTCGACCGCACCCATCAGCCGGCCACGGGTCGCTTGAAGTAGCCGACCATGTTCTCCGGGTTCATCCCCGGCGCCACCTGGACCAGCTCCCAGCCGTCGGCGCCGAAGTTGTCCAGGATCTGCTTCGCCGCGTGCACCAGGATCGGCGCGGTGAGGTACTCCCACCTCTGAGTCTCAGCCATGGCCGCGACCCTACCGTCGGCGTGGGGTGGGGCCCCCGGTCACACCACTGGGAGTCGACGACCGGGGTCCCACGGGGGGCCTGCGCGCCCACCACAGGGGCGCGCGCGCTGTCAACGAGCCACACCCCCGCGGGGGACGGGTGCGAAGGCAGAGCCTCCGCACCCCTCCCTTCCTGTCGGCTTCTGTCAAATCCCCCGCTGAAGCGGGGGATTTGGCACTTCTTGGGGGCTGCAGCCCCCAAGAAGTGCCAACTGGGGCCAGGAAGTGTGACCCGTGGGACTCCAGCCTCAGGCCGGGCCGAGGCCGGGCCGAGGCGAGGCGGGGCGAGGCGAAGCAGCCGAACGCCGTTGACCTCGACCCCGCTCGAGGTTCTAGGGTCCGGACCCGTGGCGACAACGCGCACGAACGTCGAGGGCGAGCCCCGCCTGCTCTCCCGGCAGTACGCCGCGACCACCGTCGGGATGTTCGCGCTCTGCGCCTTCGTGGCCTTCGAGGCGACGGCGGTGACGACCGTGATGCCGACGGTCGCCGCCGCACTGCACGGCTTCCAGCTCTTCTCGCTGGCCTTCGCCGCCCCGCTGGCCAGCGGGGTGGTCGGCATGGTCGCGGCCGGAGGGTGGAGCGACAGCCGCGGCCCGGTGGTCCCGCTCGCCCTCGCCCTGGTCCTGTTCGCCTCGGGACTGGTCGGCTGTGGCCTGGCGCCGACGATGCCCGCCCTCGTCGCGGCGCGCGTCGTCCAAGGGCTCGGCGGCGGGGCGCTCACGGTCTGCCTCTACGTCCTCGTCGGCCAGCTCTACCCGCCCGGTCTGCGGCCCGCGATCTTCTCCAGCTTCGCGGCGGCCTGGGTGCTTCCCACCCTCTTCGGGCCGGCGGTCGCGGCGTACGTCGCGCAGATCGCCGGCTGGCGCTGGGTGTTCCTCGGTGTCGTCGTGCTCGTCGCCCTGGCAGCCGTACTCATCACCCCGTCCTTGCGAGGTCTGGACGCCCCGGCGTACGGCGCGCCTGCCCCGCGGTCGCGGCTCGGCTGGGCCGCGGTCTCCGCGGCGGCGGTGCTCGCCGTCCAGCTGCTCGGGTCCAAGCGGGCCGGGCTGGCGCTGCTCACCGTGCCTGCGGCCGTGGTCGCGCTCGTCGCCCTGCGTCCCCTGGTGCCGCCCGGCACCCTGACCGCCCGCCGCGGCCTGCCGGCGGTCATCGCCACCCGCGCCCTGCTCAGCGGCGGCTTCTTCTGCGGCGAGACCTACATCATCTTCGTCCTCGAGCGCCGCTGGGGCCTGGCCGCGGGCGTCGCCGGCCTCGCGCTCACCGGCGTCGGGCTGTCCTGGTCCGCGGCCAGCTGGGCTCAGGCCCGCCTGTCGCGCACGCTCAGCGACACCGGTGCGATGCGGGGCGGCGCGGTCCTGGTGGCCGTCGGGCTCCTCGGGCTGACCGCCTCGGTCAGGGAGCACCCACCGGCCGTGGTCGCGGCCGCGGCCTACGTCGTCGCCGGTGCCGGGATGGGCCTGGCCTACCCGCGGACCAGCGTCGCCATGCTCGGGGCGTCGGGCGATGCCAACCGCGGGTTCAACTCGGCCGCCCTCTCGATCGCCGACTCCCTCGGCGGCGCCACGACCATCGCCGCCTCGGGCGTGGCGTTCGCGATCGCCGGGCGAGCCGGTGGGGACGCGTTCGCGGCCGCCCTCGCGGTGGGGTGCTGCGCGGGGGGACTTGCCCTGGTCACGGCCGTCCGGAGCGGGCCCCACGGCTGAGCCCGTGAAAGCCGTGACGGGCGATCCGAGACCCGGTGACGGCCCGGGGGCTTCGGTTCCCGTGGTCTCACGAGCCCGACCGAACGCAGGCGCTCAACCAGCGGCGGTCGGGTCGCCCGCTTCCGCGTAGCGGGCAGCGCGCGCCTCGGCGGCCTTGGCCATGGCGCGCTCGCCCACCTCGACCAGGAGCGAGTCGCCGACGGCGACCAGGCCGCCCAGCGCAACGGCGGCGACAGGCGCCGGGAGCGAGCTTCGGCGCACGACCGACACGGCCCCGAGCATCAGCGCCGTCCACGACGCCCCCGACGAGGCGATCGGGAGTACGGCGCGCTTCCAGGCGTCCTCGTCCTCGTCGGGGACGACCACCAGCAGCTGAAGGCCGGGATGTCCCAGCGGCCAAGCCGCGGCGTACGACGCGACGACGGCGCGGGCACGGCCCGACAGGCGTGGCGAGAGACAGGCCAGAGCGACCCCCGCGCCACGCACGGCCGAGCCGGGACGCACCGCAGACAGCGGGTTCACGCGAGGATCTCGGGCTCGGTCCTCTCGCGGACCTCGTCGAGGCTCACGCCGGGGGCGAGCTCCACCAGTCGGAGACCGTCGGGCGTGACGTCGAGGACGCAGAGGTCGGTGATGATCCGCTCCACGACGCCGCGGCCGGTGTAGGGCAGGTCGCACTCGTCGAGGATCTTCTTCGACCCGTCCTTGGCGACGTGCTCCATCAGCACGATCACCCGCTTGGCGCCGTGGACCAGGTCCATGGCACCGCCCATCCCCTTGACCATCTTGCCGGGGATCATCCAGTTCGCGATGTCTCCCTTGGCCGACACCTGCATGGCGCCCAGGATCGCGGCGTCGATCTTGCCGCCACGGATCATCCCGAACGACGTGGCGGAGTCGAAGAACGACGCACCCTTGCGCAGGGTGACCGTCTCCTTGCCGGCGTTGATGAGGTCGGCGTCCTCGTCGCCCTCGTAGGGATAGGCGCCGACGCCGAGGATGCCGTTCTCCGACTGGAGCACCAGCTCGACGTCGTCGGCGACGTAGTTGGGCACCAGCGTCGGCAGCCCGATGCCCAGGTTGACGTAGGAGCCGTCGGTCAGCTCCGAGGCCGCCCGCGCGGCCATCTCCTCACGGGTCCACGCCATCTCAGCTCGCCCCTTCCGCCGCCGCCGGGCGCGGTCGGGTCGTGCGCTTCTCGATCTTCTTGTCGGCTGCCTGCTCCGTCGTCAGCGCCACCACCCGCTGGACGTAGACGCCGGGCGTGTGGACGTCCTCGGGAGGGATCTCGCCGGGCTCCACCAGGTGCTCGACCTCGGCGATGGTGAGGCGGCCGCACATCGCGGCGAGCGGGTTGAAGTTGCGCGCCGACTCGCGGTAGACGAGGTTGCCGTGCCGGTCGCCCTTCCAGGCCCGGACCAGCCCGAAGTCGGCCACGATCGCGGACTCCAGCACGTAGTCACGGCTCTCGCCGTTGACGGCGAACTCCCGGGTCTCCTTGGGCGGCGACGCCACGATCACGTTGCCCGCCGCGTCGTACTTCCACGGCAGGCCGCCCTCGGCCACCTGGGTGCCGCCGCCGGTCGCGGTGAAGAAGGCCGGGATCCCGGAGCCGCCGGCACGCATGCGCTCGGCGAGCGTGCCCTGCGGCGTGAGCTCGACCTCGAGCTCGCCGTGGAGGTACTGGCGGGCGAACTCCTTGTTCTCCCCGACGTACGACGAGATCATCCGCCGCAGCCGCCTCGACATGAGCAGCCGCCCCAGACCCCACTCGTCGACGCCGCAGTTGTTCGACACCGCCTCGAGCTCGTCGACCCCGGTCTCCAGCAGCGCGTCGATGAGCACCGAGGGCACCCCGCACAGCCCGAACCCGCCCACTGCGAGCGTCGAGCCCGACGGGATGTCAGCCACCGCTTCGGCAGCGCTCGCCACGACCTTGTCCATCCACGCACCTCCTGGCCGCATCCTGCCATGCAGATCGAGAGGCTCGGCGACGAGGAGGACGAGGAGGACGAGGAGGACGAGGGGACTCCGGCGGGCTCAGGCCAGCGTCGGGTCCTCGATGGACCAGGCGGCGTTGCCGATCAGGACGTGGATCGCGCCGTCCGCGGCACACGCCGCCCGGACGGGTCCGTCGGGCGCCGGGTAGGCCTTCCACTCGGTCCCGTCGTGCCAGCAGAGCCGGTTGCCCCGCGACATCGCCGCGACCAGCACCGGCAGCTCACCGGCGATGTCGTCCACGAGCACCAGCGGTCGGCCGCCACCATCGGGCAGGGCCACCAGCTCCAGCGCCGGGATGTGGACGGCGGCACTGCGCAGCGGACCGCGGAACGGCAGCGGCAGCAGCTCGTGCACGCTCGCCCGGCCGTCGGCCACGCCGCCGATCCAGGTGTGCCGGCCACCCCACGCGTAGGCGACCGAGGTGAGCAGCGTCGGCGCCGGCGCGAGGTGGATGCGTCGCCAGTCGTCGTCGCCCAGCGCCCACGCGGCGGCGGTGCCGGAGTCGCCGAGCCTGCCGGCCACGACCAGGTGCTCCTTCTCCGGGCAGCCGAGCACCAGCGCGGTGTCCGGACTGCCGCAGAGGGGCAGGTCGCGCAGCAGCGGCGGTTGGCCGGCCAACGCCGACTCGAGGCCGTGGGCGCGCAGAGTCCACGAGCCCTCCGCCAGGTGGCAGCTCACCATCAGGTCGGTGCCGGCATCCAGGACGGGTGTCGCCCACAGGGCGTCCACGCCCTCCAGCGAGTGCGTGCGCGCCACCGGGTCGTCGTCCCGCACCGCCCAGAGCGCGAGTCGCCCGTCGGCGCCGCGTCCGGTCAGCCAGGTCTCGCCGGCGTCCCCCGGCGCGAGCCCGAGCACGCCGAACGAGTCGACGAGCAGGTCGTCGTACGTCGTCGCGTCCAGGTGCGGTAGCCCCAGACGCGCGGTGAACACGGTGCCCTCGTCGCTCACACCGGCGCAGATTCCCCTCTGCAACGCGGTGACACGACCGGAGACCGTCAGTCTGCTCCAGTCCATGATCTTCCCCCGTCTTCGACGGTAGCGGCCGGTCAGCGGTCCCGCAGGAGACCGCTGAACTTTTCACCTTGCGCGGGGACCGTGGCGGCCACGCCCTACGCTTCGGGGATGCCCAGCCACGACTTCCCGCAGGCAGACCTGCACATCGTCACGGGCAAGGGCGGCACCGGGAAGTCGACCGTCGCGGCGGCCCTGGCGCTGGGACTCGCCTCGACCGGCACCAACGTCTTGCTGTGCGAGGTCGAGGGCCGGCAGGGCATCGCGCGGATGTTCGACGTCGAGCCGCTGCCGTACGCCGAGCGCCGGATCGCCACCGGCCTGCCCGGCGCCGAGGGCGCTGGTGGGTCCGAGCGCGGTGGCTTCGTGCACGCCCTGCACATCGACCCGGAGTCGGCGCTGCTGGAGTACCTCGCGATGTACTACAGGCTCGGGCGTGCGGGCAAGGCGCTGGACCGCTTCGGCGTCGTCGAGTTCGCCACGACCATCGCCCCCGGCGTCCGCGACGTGCTGCTGACCGGCAAGGTCTACGAGGCCGCGAAGCGCAACCGCCGCACCAAGAACGCCGTCACCTACGACGCCGTCGTCCTGGACGCGCCGCCGACTGGCCGGATCGCGGCGTTCCTCGGCGTGAACCAGGAGCTGGCCGGGCTCGCGCGGATGGGGCCCATCAAGAGCCAGGCCGACTCGGTCACGGCGCTGTTCGCGTCGAAGCGGACCGCCGTGCACCTGGTGACCGTCCTGGAGGAGATGCCGGTGCAGGAGACCGCCGACGGGATCGCCGAGCTGCGTGACCACGGCCTGCCGGTCGGCGGAGTCGTGGTCAACCAAGTGCGACCGGGTGACCTCGGCGAGGACCAGCTCGTGGCCCTGCGCAACGGCAGGGTGACCAAGCGCAAGGTCGCCTCCGACCTCACCCGCGCGGGCCTGACCGGGAGCGGAGACCTCGTGCTCGGCCTGCTGACCGAGGGTCGCGACCACGCGGAGCGCAGGGCGCTGGAGGACAGCCAGCGAGAGCTGGTGCGGGGTCTCGGCGTGCCGGCGTACGAGCTGCCGCGGCTGGTTGGCGGGATCGACCTGGGCGGTCTCTACGAGCTGGCGGCCCTGCTCCGCGAGCAGGGTCTGGCGTGAGCGCGATGACGACGGAGCGCAGGCGATGACCCGGGCTCGGAGCCGGGTGGGGCCACAGCCGATGACCGGCCGGCGGACCCTGGACGTCGACCGCCTCCTCGACGACAGGCACACCGGCATCGTCGTGTGCTGCGGCTCGGGCGGGGTCGGCAAGACGACGGTCTCCGCCGCGCTCGCCCTGCGGGCAGCCGAACGCGGACGCCGCGTGGTCGTCCTGACCATCGACCCGGCTCGCCGCCTGGCGCAGTCGATGGGCATCGAGGTCCTCGACAACACTCCGAGACCGGTCCCGGGCGTCGAGTCGGAGGGCTCGTTGGACGCGATGATGCTCGACATGAAGCGCACCTTCGACGAGGTGGTCGAGAGCCAGGCCAGCCCGGAGAAGGCCGCGCAGATCCTCCAGAACCCCTTCTACGTCGCGCTCTCCAGCTCCTTCGCCGGGACCCAGGAGTACATGGCGATGGAGAAGCTCGGGCAGATCCACGAGGCGGCCCAGCGCGACGGCACCTACGACCTGATCGTGGTCGACACCCCGCCCTCGCGCTCGGCGCTGGACTTCCTCGACGCCCCCGAGCGGCTCTCGAGCTTCCTCGACGGCCGGTTCATCCGGCTCCTGCTGGCACCGGCGAAGGGTCCCGCCCGCTTGATGTCGGTCGGGTTGGGGGTGGTCACCGGCGCGCTGACCAAGGTGCTGGGCGCCCAGGTCCTGCGTGACATGCAGACGTTCGTCGCGGCTTTCGACACGCTCTTCGGCGGCTTCCGCCAGCGCGCCCAGAAGACCTTCGCGCTGCTCCAGGCCGACGGGACGGCGTTCCTGGTCGTGGCCGCACCGGAGCAGGACGCGCTCCGCGAGGCGGCGTACTTCGTCGAGCGCCTCAGCGAGGACGCGATGCCGCTGGCTGGGCTGGTCGTCAACCGGGCGACCCCGGAGCCGTCCCGGGAGGTGACCGCCGACGAGGCGATGGCGGGCGCGCAGCGGTTGCGGAAGGCCGACCCGGAGTCGCTGACGGCGGGCCTGCTGCGGCTCCATGCCGACCACGTGCGGCTGGTGGACCGGGAGACGCGGCTACGGCGCCGCTTCGAGGCGGCGCATCCTCAGGTGCCCGCGACGGTGGTCCCGGCGCTGGCCGGAGACGTGCACGACCTGGCGGGGCTGCGTCAGGTCGGCTCGCTCTTGGCGGGTGAGCGGCCGACCTGACGTCTGTGAGCCCGACGGGTCCTGCTGGTGGTGCCGGTGTCGAAGGTCAGCGCGGCTCAGGCGCTGACGACCACACCGACGTGCTGCTCGCGAGCCTGC
>NZ_DATAVI010000082.1:0-40278 GCF_036267815.1 Nocardioides sp.
TTGGTCTGGTCCATGAACTGGCTCAGCTGGGAGGTGCCGAAGAACTCCTTCAGCGCCGCCACGACGGGACGGATGTTGATCAGGGACTGCGGCGTGATCGCCTCGACGTCCTGGGTCGTCATCCGCTCGCGGACCACCCGCTCCATGCGGGCCAGGCCGGTGCGGAGCTGGTTCTGGATCAGCTCGCCGACCGTGCGCATGCGACGGTTGCCGAAGTGGTCGATGTCGTCGGCCTGGACCTCGATCGGCTTGTCGTCGGCGTCGACGTACGTCGTGCCGGCCTTGTCGACCAGGTCGAGGTCACCGTTGTGCAGCCTGACGATGTAGCGGATCACCGCGACGACGTCGTCGATGGTCAGCGTCTGCTGGTCGAAGGCCTCGTGCAGGCCGAGCTTCTTGTTGATCTTGTAGCGGCCGACCTTGGCCAGGTCGTAGCGCTTGGGGTTGAAGTAGTAGTTGTTGAGCAGCGTCTGCGCGGCCTCGCGCGTCGGCGGCTCGCCCGGGCGCAGCTTGCGGTAGATGTCGAGCAGCGCGTCGTCCTGGGTCTCGGTGTGGTCCTTCTCCAGGGTGAGCCGGATCGACTCGTAGTCGCCGAACTCCTCGAGGATCTGCTCGTTGGTCCACCCGAGGGCCTTGAGCAGCACCGTGACGTTCTGCTTGCGCTTGCGGTCGAGGCGGACCCCGACCATGTCGCGCTTGTCGATCTCGAACTCCAGCCAGGCGCCCCGGCTCGGGATCACCTTGGCGGTGAAGATGTCCTTGTCGGAGGTCTTGTCGGCGGTCTTCTCGAAGTACACGCCGGGTGAGCGCACGAGCTGGCTGACCACGACCCGCTCGGTACCGTTGATGATGAAGGTGCCGCGCGGGGACATGAGCGGGAAGTCGCCCATGAACACGGTCTGGCCCTTGATCTCACCGGTCTCGTTGTTGGTGAACTCGGCCGAGACGTAGAGCGGTGCGGAGTAGGTGAAGTCCTTCTCCTTGCACTCCTCGACGGTGTACTTCGGGTCGTAGAACACGGGGTTCTCGAACGAGAGGCTCATCGTCTCGGAGAAGTCCTCGATCGGGGAGATCTCCTCGAAGATCTCCTGGAGACCGGACTTGTGGGAGACGTCCTCGCCCGCAGCCTCGCGGAGCGCGACCTGGTCCTGCCAGGCGTCGTTGCCGATCAGCCAGTTGAAGCTGTCGGTCTGGAGAGAGAGGAGCTTGGGAACTTCGAGCGGTTCGCTGATCTTCGCGAACGAGATGCGCTTCGGAGAGGAGGTGGACGAGGAGCTGGCGGTGGTGCGCGCGGCCAAGATCGGTCCTTCGACGAATGCTGGCGGAGAGCAGCCCGACCACCACAGAATCAGCCACCGGGCAGGCGATCAGCATTTGAGGGCAGGCGCAAAGAGAGATCGTACCCCAAGAAGGGTGCGCACCACAAACAACGTCCGACCGCTCTCACACGGCAGAGCCGAACGACTCCACGAGTGTGAACCGAGGACGCGCCCAGGTCAAGCACTTCCCCACAGACCCGGCCTCGGGTGTCGCCGCCGGTGCGGAGGCCGCTCAGCTCTGGAGGTTGGTGCTGAGGTCGTCGACGAGCCACTGGCCGCCGACCCGGGTCATGGTGACGGTGACCTGGTTCTTGTAGACGACCGGCACCTTGGGGTGCTGCTTGTTGCGGGTGACCTGGTCGACGAAGACGAGGACGTCGACCCGGTCGGTCCCGGAGCGGACGACCCCCGACGCGACGTACCGCGCCTTGACGACGGTCCCGGTGCGAGGCGCGTTCTGCCGGATCACGGCGAAGAGCTTCTGGTACTGCTGCTCGTAGCCGGAGGTCAGGTAGGGCTCGGCGGCGGACTCGCTCTGGTCGAGGTGGTGGGCGTCGTAGGACAGCAGTGGCACGATCGCGCGCTCGGCGGCGGCCTGGGCCGCCTGGGTGTCGCCCTCGACCGCGGCGTCCGACGGCTTGCTCGCCAGCACGCCCGCCACGACCAGCGCGGCGGCGACGAGCCCCGCCAACGCGACCAGCGCCCAGCCCGGGACCAGCGGCAGCCGGCGCCGGCCGGTCGGGACGGGCTCGACCTGCTCGGCCAGCTCGACCTGCTCGACCTGCTCGACCGGCTCGGGGACCTCGTCGGCGGAGATCGACCCGGCCAGCTCCGCGTCGTACGCCGCGCGGCGGGCGGGGTCCAGGAGCACCTCGGCCGCCTGGCTGAAGACCCGGAACCGACGGTCGGTGGGGTCCAGCTCGGCGACGGAGCTCCGCCAGGCGGCGCGCACCTCGTCGGAGGTGGCGGCGGGCTCCACGTCCAGGACGTCGTACCAGCTGGCGTTCATCGCGAGCTCACCGGCTCGTAGTCGTCGACCAGCCAGCGGCCGTCGATCCGGTCCAGGGTGACCCGCAGCCGGAACGGCGCCGGCTCGCCGGTCGAGACCTGCTTGCCCTTGGCGTTCCTGGCGCTCTGGCTGATCGCCCCGGCCACGAGCACCTGGGCGGAGTCGCTGTCGACGACCTCGACGCCCGTGGAGTAGACCGCGCAGGTGCGCTGGATGCCGTAGTTCTTCACGCTCTGCTCGGCCACCGGGACCGTCTGGTCGAAGGAGACGGCGAACTTCGGCGTGATCACCGAGGTCACGCGGGCGCGGTAGGCCGGCATCCGGCCCTGGGAGTCGAGCAGCGACGGCCCGTAGGTGTTGACCCGCATCACGAACTGCTGGGTCGTGCTCATCACCGCCTCCCGCTCGGCCTGGACGCCGGCCGCGGCACCGGTGCGGTGCGAGCGGAGCACGCCGACCCAGGCCAGGGCTGCGACCAGGCCGACGGCGAGGACCACCGCCAGGACGAGCCGGAACGCCGCCGCCCGAGGCGCCGACGCCTCTGCCTCGGACCTCTCGGGGCCGGCCTCGTCGGTGGCCAGATGCTCCTCGGTGGCCTGGGGCTCTTCGGTCGCCTCGGGCTCTTCGGTGGCCTCGGACCCGTCGGCGACCTCGTCGGTCACCTCCGGGTGGCGGTCAAGGGCTGGAGAAACAGCCATTTCCATGTCTCCTCTCGAAGCGTCGCGGGGGCGGGGCTCCCCGAGTCCGCGAGGCGGGCGGGGACACCGGGTCCCCAGGTCAGTCGATGGGTGGTCGGGTCGAAGGAGGCCACCGGGGTGCGGTACGCCGCACCCGGACGGTTGGCCGGCGCGTGCTGCGCGCCGCGGGCGTCGGACTCCGAGGCCGGCTCGGAGCAGTGCGCCTTGGTGTTCATCGGCCGGTTCGAGCCGTCCTGCGGCGGACGGCGGTCGGTGCTCTCGTAGCCCGCGTGGCAGACCTCGGGGTCGTTGGTCAGCACCAGCCCGAAGTGCGCGTCGTACAGGCCGGTCTCGGGCGACTTCGAGACGACGGTGAAGCCGCTCTCGACGACGTAGGGGTAGACCACGAGCACCTGGCGCAGGCCGGCCAGGTGCTTGACCACGATGTTGCCGGTGGTGACCAGGTTGTCGATCAGGCTGGCCAGGTCGACGTCGTTGTCCTGCAAGAAGCCGCGCAGCTCGGTCGCCGTGGCCGAGCCGCTGTCGATGACCCTCCGGAGGTCTCGGTCGTGTCCGGCGAGGGTGCCGGAGAAGAGCCTCAGGTCGCGGGCGAAGGACCGGATGGCGTCCGAGCTCGCGACCTGGCCCCGCAGCACCGTGTCGCCGTCGCGCAGCAGGCCGGTGGTCACGTCGAAGTTGCGGTTGGCCGCGTCGATGAACGACGTGCCGGTGTCGATGATCCGCTGGAGGTCCAGCCCGGTGCCGCCGAACGCCTGGCCGAGCGAGTGCACCGTCGTGCGCAGCGACCCGCGATGCACCGACTCGACGGTGTTCGAGATGTCGCCGAGCAGCTTCTGGGTGGGCAGCGGCGTGCGGGTGTCGGCCATCGCGATCTGCGAGCCGTCGTGGAGGAACGGGCCGCTGTCCGTCTTCGGCTGGAGGTCGACGTACTGCTCGCCGACGGCCGACCGGTTCCCGACGACGGCCAGGGTGTCGGCGGGGATCCTGCCGTCCCAGCCGCGGTCGATGTCGAGGTAGGCGTCGACCCCGTTGCGCGTCAGGACCAGCCGGTGCACCTGGCCGACGGGGACGCCGCGGTAGGAGACCAGGCCGCCGGCGTACATGCCGCCGGAGTCCTTGAAATGCGCGACCACGGTGTACTGCGTGCTGTAGAAGAGGCGGTTCAGCTGGGCGTACCTCGCGCCCACGAAGCTGACTCCGAGCATCGTGATCAGCGCGAAGATGGCGAGCTGCACCTTGGTACGACGGGTGATCACGGGCTCATCACCATCCCGGGTACCAGGAGGTCGACCAGCGCCGGGTCGTACATCTTGGACAGCTCTCGCATCGTCGGACCGCGTGGCCCGAACGACGTACGACGCACGCCCAGCGCGGGCGTCCGGAGCACGCCGCCCAGGATGCTGGTCAGGATGCTGGTCGGCAGGCTGAGCGACGGCCCGCCGGTGGGCAGGGTCGGCAGCGCGTCGAGCACCTGGCAGACCGGGTTGTCGTCGTTCTTCTTCTTCTTGCACCTCGCGACGAGCCTGGCCAGCTCCTGCGGGTCGGCCAGCACGGCCCGGCAGGCCTTGCTGGTGATGTCGCCGCTCTGGAGGCACTTCGTCACGTCGCCGAGGATCTTGGTGACCTCCGAGGTCGGCACGCTGGTCGGCAGTCCCGTCGGCAGGGTGGGGAGCTTCGTCGGCAGCCCGGTCGGGATCGGCAGGCTGCCGTTCTGGTCCAGCGAGATGTCGAACTTGATGTCGAGGTTGGTGTAGTCGCCCATCTGGAGGTTGCGCGCGACCTGCGGGTCGCGGCCGACGACCGCGTCGACGAACGGGTAGGTGAGGGCGACGCTGAAGGCGTTGACGAAGTTGCTGCCCGACGCCTGGAGCTGCCCGAGGACGGGGTTGAGCTGACGCAGGGTGTCGATGGTGGCGCTCTTCGACAGGCTGATCACCCGGGTCCCCACGCCGCTGAGGTGGTCGAGCGCCTTCAGCGTCTTGACCAGGTCGTGCCGTTGGGTGTCGATCGAGCGCAGCGCGCCGGGCAGCTCGTCGAGGGTGGCGTCGACCGTGTCGCGCTGGCGGTTCAGCGACCTCGAGAGCCGGTCCAGGGCGTCGAGCGCGTCGACGATGTCGTGCTTGTGGCGGTCGAGCTGACCGCTGAAGTCGCGGATCTGGTGCAGCACCGACCGGGCATCGCCCTCGTGCCCGTGCAGGGTGTTGTCGAGCTCGTGGGTGATCGTCTGGAGCTGGCCGACCCCGCCGCCGTTCAGCAGCAGGCTGAGGGCACCCAGGACCTGCTCCACCTCCGGGTTCTGGCCGGTATGCGCCATCGGGATCACGTCGCCGTTGGACAGGGGGTTGGGACTCGGGTCGCTGGGCGCGGCCAGCTCGACGAACTTCTCGCCGAGCAGGCTGGTCTGCTGGATCGTGGCGACCGCGTTGTCGGGCAGCCTGGTGTTGTTGCGCAGCTGCATCGTCACCACCGCGTGGTAGCCCTGGAGCGAGACGTCGGTGATCTTGCCGACCGTCACGTCGTCGACCTTGACCGTCGAGTCCGGCACCAGGTCGAGCACGTCACGGAAGTCCGCGGTGACCGTGATCGGGGCGCTCCCGACGTCCGGCCCACCGGGCAGCGGCAGCTTGTAGACGTCGAACGAGCAGCCGCCGAGCAAGAGCGCGGCGGTCAGGAGCAGGACCACTGCTCGCAGCAGGCTCCGAAGCGTTGCGCGAGGACTGGTCATCGACCCACCTCCACGAGCCCGCCCAGCGTGGGGTCGCTGCGCTGCGCCTGGTCGCCCGTCGTACGCCGGCCGTCGCTGCCGAGGGCGGCCGGGCGGTTCTTGCCGAGCAGCTGCTGGATCACGCCGCACGACTGACCACCCTGGTCGGCCTGCTCGAGGATCCCGCACAGGAAGGTGGACGGGTCGGAGGTGATCTGGTGGCCCAGCTCGCCGATGTTCGCGCGGGTGTCGAGGGTGCCGGCCTGCGGGTTGTAGGTCAGGGCGAGGTTGTTGAGCGCCAGCGGCGCGTTGCGCAGGGTCTCGGCCAGCGCCGTGCGCTGCTTGACCAGGATCTGAGTGACCTCGTCGAGGCCCGAGATGTTGCGGCTCAGGGCCGCGCGGTTGTCGCGGACGAAGCCGGAGACCTGCTTCAGGGCGATGCCCAGGTCGTGCAGGGACGCCGCGAGGTCGCCGCGCTCCCCCTTCAGCATCCCGGACACCTGCGCCAGCGTCTGGTTGAAGCTGCGGACCGTGTGGTCGTTGCGCGACAGCGTGTGCACGAAGCCCTCGAGCTGACGCACGGAGCCGAAGAGGTTGCCCTTGTTGTCGGCCAGGGTCCCGCTGAGACGCGCGAAGCTCGCGATCGTCCGGTGGAACTTCTTGCCCTGCCCACCGAAGTTGGCGGCCGTGGTGTCCAGCAGGTCGGTCAGCGCGCCCTTCTTGTTGGCGCCGTTCGGTCCCAGCGCGGTGGTGAGGTCGTCCAGGCTGGAGTAGATCTGGTCGAGCTCGAGCGGCACCGCCGTGTGCTTCTGGTCCAGCGTCGCGCCGTCTCCGAGCACCGGCCCGCTGGTGTAGACGGGCGTGAGCTGGACGAAGCGGTCGCCCACGATGGACGGCGAGACGATGACCGCCTTGGCGTCGGCGGGCAGCCTCACATCGGCGTCGTAGTGCATGGTGACCACGACCTGGGTGCCCGAGGGCGTCACCGAGTCCACCTTCCCGACGGGGACCCCGAGCACGCGCACGTCGCTGCCGTCGTAGAGCGACACCGCCCGCGGGAAGTCCGCCGTCAGGGTCTTCTCGTGACCGCCCTGGAACACGAAGACGACCAGCGCGGCGACGACGAGGGCGAGCACCACCGCAGGGGCCAGGATCTTGGCGAGGAGGTTCATCTCAGCCACCCACCTGCGGGACGGGCGGGATGTTCTGGATGTAGGTGTCGAACCACGGGCCGTTGCCCAGCGTGTTGGCGAACACCCGGTAGAACGGGGCCAGGAGCCGGATGCTCTGGCTGATGTTGTCGGAGTTCTTGTTGAGCACGTCGACGAAGCTGCTGAGATGCTCCAGGGCGGGCCGGAGGTCGGCCCGGCTCTGCTTGACCAGGCTCGTCAGCTGGGTCGAGAGCTGCGCGGTGGACGTCAGCAGGTTGTGGATGGCCTGCCGCCGCTTGACCAGCGCCTTGAACAGGACCGCCGAGTCCTGCATCAGCCCGACGATGTCCTGGTCGCGTGCGTTGAGGGTCGTCGTCACACTGCGCAGGTGGCCGAGCAGCGTGCCGATCTCCTCGTTGCGCGAGGCGAGGTCGTCCGAGAGCGCGGAGACGCCGGACAGCGCGTGCCGGAAGCTCTTCGGGGTGTTGCGGGTCAGGTCCGCGAGCGTGGTCAGGCTCCGGGCGAGCTGATGGGTCTTGATCCGCGCAGACGTGCTGGCCAGTCCCGAGAACGCCTGCACCACGTCGTACGGCGAGGTCGTCCGAGAGACGGGGATCGTGCTGCCCTTCGGCAGCCGGCCGGGCCCGGCCGGGACCACGGCGAGGTACTCCGCACCGAGCAGCGTGCCGATCTTGATGGCGGCCTGGGAGTCGGTGCCGAAGGCGGCCCCGCTGGTGATCCGGAACGCGACCTTGACGTGGTCGCCGTCCAGGGAGACCGAGTCGACCTTGCCGACGCGAACTCCGGCGATGCGGACCTCGTCGTTGGCCTGGAGGCCGCCGGCCTCGCTGAAGTCGGCGTAGTACCTGCTGCCCCCGCCGATGATCGGGAGCCGCTGGGCGTTGAAGGCGAGGAGGATCAGCCCGAGCACCACGGCGAGGCTGATCGCCCCGACCACGACCGGGTTGCGCTCTCTGAACGGGACGCTCATTGCAGGTTGCACCTGTTCGAGCCGGTGTCGTAGCTCACGGGCACCGCGGTCTTGCCCAGCCGGATCTGGCCGGTGAAGTTGCAGAGGTAGAAGTTGAACCAGGAGCCGTAGATCGCGGTGCGGCCGACCTTGGTCAGCTTGATCGGGAGCACCTGGAGGGCGCGGTCGATCTCTGGCCGGCCCTTGTCGAGGTTGGCCGCGAAGCCGCGCAGGTGGTGGATGTCGGACACGAACGGGCCCCGGATGCCGGAGACCAGGTCGGCGGTCTGGGTCGAGAGGTTCGAGATCTGGTCCAGCGAGCCGAGGATGGCGCCGCGGTCCTTCTTCAACCCGCCCACGAACTGCTGGAACGTCGTGATCAGCTGGTTGAGCTGTCGGTTGCGCCGGCCGACGTGGTCGAGCACGGAGTTCAGGTTGGAGATCAGGCTCCCGATCACCTGGTCGCGGTCCGCCAGGGTCTGGGTCAGCGACGCGGTGTGGGTCAGCAGGTCGTCCAGGGTGCCGCCCTGGCCCTGGAAGACCTGGATGATCTCGTAGGAGAGCTCGTTGACGTCGGACGGCGAGAGCGCCTGGAACAGCGGCTTGAAGCCGTTGAAGAGGACGGTGAGGTCGAGTGCCGGCGAGGTGTGCGAGATGGGGATCGTGGTCCCGGGTGTCAGGACGCTCGTGCTCCCGATCTCGTTGGTCAGGGCGACGTAGCGCTGCCCGACGAGGTTGCGGTAGCGGATCTCGGCGTGGGTCGACTGCGTCAGCGCCGTGCTGCTCTGCACGTCGAAGGTCACCAGGGCCCGGGAGCGGTCGACGATCGAGATGCCCTTGACCGACCCGACCTTCACGCCCGCGATGCGCACGTCGTCGCCCTTGTTCAGCCCCGTCGCGTCGGAGAACTCCGCCTTGTAGGTCTTGGTCGAGCCGAAGCTGAGGTTGCCGATGATGATCGCGAGGACGCTGGTGGCCAGCGCCGTGACCACCATGAAGACGAGCAGCTTCACCAGCGCTGACATGGTCTTGCGGTCGAGGCCGCTCATCGCAGCGAGACCTTCGCTCCGCGAGCCATCGGCCCGATCAGGACCACCCCGAGGTCGGGCACCTCGCTCGGCGTCTCGCCCAACGGGGCCGCGAGCAGGCTCTTGAGCAGGCCCGCCTCGGCCGTGCCGTCGGCGTACCCGGTCCCGCGGGTGAAGTCCTCGGCGTACGGCGGCGCGACGCGGTCGGTGCCCTTGCCGGTCGGGCTGTTGATGCCGTCGACGAAGTTGGGCTGGTGGCGCAGCGGGTTGGTCTGGCTCTCCGGCGGGTCGGGCAGGCGCAGGCAGCTGGGCGCGCGGGAGTCGCCGTACACCGGGTTGTCGGCGGGGGTGTAGCCCCGCGGCTGGTTCGGGATCGTCTCGAGCACGATGTGGAGCGTGAACCCGCGGAAGGCCTGGGCCTCACGCTTGCCGGCGTTCACCAGACCGCCGAGCAGGCAGGGGTACTCCGGGGCGTAGCGCGCGAGCAGCCGCGCCTGGGCGCTGCTCACCTGACCCAGCCTGATGATGTTGTCGCCGTTGTCGCGCAGGAAGTCGTGGGCGGTGTCGGAGAACGCCGTCACGTCGGTGAACAGGGCCTGGAGCTGCTGGTGCCGATCCTCCAGGGTGCCCGTGGTCTTGACCGTGTTCCGCAGGATCTGGGCGATCTCGGGCGTCACGTCCGCGTAGGTGTTCGAGACCTTCGTGGTGAGCCTCAGGTCGCGCACGATCTGCGGGATCTGAGGGTTGACCCGCTCGAGGTAGTGGTCGACGGTCGCCAGGTCATTGCCGAGTGCCTTGCCGCGACCCTCGAGTGCGGTCGAGATCGCATTCAGCGTCAGGTTGATGTCCGCCGGCTGGACGGTGCGCAGGAGCGGGTACAGGTCGGCGAGCACCTTCTGCACCTCGACCGGAACCTGGGTGTGCGGGATCGTCGCACCCGGCCGGAGCGAGGTCGCAGCGGGCTGGTCGCCGGGGACGACGAGCGAGACGTACTTCTCGCCGAACAGGGTCTTCGGCACGATGGCGCCGGTGACGTTGCCGGGAATCGTGTGCAGCTGGCTGGGGAAGATGCCGAGCCGCACGCGAGCGCCCTGGTCGGTGGCGCTGAAGCCCAGCACCTCGCCCACGATCACGCCGCGGATCTTGACGTCGGCTCGCTCGGGCATCTGGAGGCCGATCGACGGGGCGTCGAGGGTGACCTCGTCGAAGCGGGTGAACTTCTGGGTGAACACCCCGTAGGTCAGCCACACGCCGGCGAGGAGCAGGCACAGGAACGCGATCCCCAGCGCTTTGAGTCGCAGTGCTGGGAGTGCTCTCAGCCGCGGTGCAGATCCGGTCGTAGGCATGGTCAGCCAGCCAGCCGGACCGTGGTGACGGCTCCCCAGATCGCCATGGAGAGGAACAGGTCGATCACGTTGATCGCCACGATGCTCGTGCGCACCGCCTTGCCGACCGCGATGCCCACCCCCGCCGGACCACCGGAGGCGTTGTAGCCGTAGTAGCAGTGGATGAGGATCACCGTCACGGCGAAGACCAGGACCTTGCCGAACGACCAGAGCACGTCTTGAGGCGGCAGGAACGTGTGGAAGTAGTAGTCGTAGGTGCCGGTGCTCTGGCCGAAGAACCGGGTGACCGTCAGCCGGGTGGCGTAGTACGACGAGACCAGCCCCACGACGTACAGCGGGATGATCGCGAGCAGCCCGCCCACCACGCGGGTGCTGACCAGGAACGGCAGCGATGGCACGGCCATCACCTCGAGGGCGTCGACCTCCTCCGAGATCCGCATCGCGCCCAGCTGGGCGGTGAAGCCGCAGCCCACCGTCGCCGCCAGGGCGATGCCGGCGACCAGAGGTGCGATCTCACGGGTGTTGAAGTAGGCGGAGACGAACCCGGAGAACGCGGCCGTGCCGATCTGGTTCAGGGCGGCGTAGCCCTGGAGACCCACCTCGGTGCCGGTGAAGAAGCACATCGCCGTGATGACCCCGACCGTGCCCCCGATGACCGCGAGTGCGCCCGAGCCCAAGGTGATCTCGGCGAGGATGCGCAGGATCTCCTTCTTGTACTGCGAGACCGTCTTGGGGGTCCACGCGATGGCGCGGATGAAGAACGCCAGCTGGGCGCCCAGCTCGTCCAGGCTGCGCAGGGGCCTCTGGTAGACCGCTTTGAGGTTCGCCATCAGCCCCGCCTATCCGGTCTTCGCCGGGACGAGCTGGAAGTAGATCGCGCTCATCACGAAGTTGACGACGAAGAGGAGCATGAAGGAGACGACGACCGACTCGTTGACCGCGTCGCCGACCCCCTTCGGACCGCCGCCGGCGTTCATCCCCTTGTACGACGCGACGATGGCCGCGATCAGGCCGAAGACCAGGGCCTTGGCCATGCCTTGGTAGAGGTCGGGCAGCTGTGCGAGGGCCGTGAAGCTGGCGATGTAGGCGCCCGGCGTCCCCCCTTGCATGACCACGTTGAAGACGTAGCCACCGGCGACCCCGACGACGCTGACCAGGCCGTTGAGGAAGACCGCGACCAGCATGCACGCGAGCACCCGCGGCACGACCAGGCGCTGGATCGGGTCGATGCCCAGCACCATCATCGCGTCGAGCTCCTCGCGGATCTTGCGCGCCCCGAGGTCGGCGGCGATCGCGGACCCGCCGGCCCCGGCGATCAGCAGCGAGGTCGCGATCGGCCCGGCCTCTCGGACCACCGCCAGCACGGCCGCCGAGCCGGTGAACGACTGGGCCCCGAACTGCTCGATGAGCCCGCCGACCTGGAGGGCGATCACCGCGCCGAACGGGATCGCCACCAGCGCGGTGGGAACGATCGTGACCGAGGCGATGAACCACGCCTGCTGGATGAACTCACGGAGCTGGAACGGGCGCCGGAAGATGCCCCGGCCGACGTCGAGGCCGAAGGCGAAGAGCCGGCCGGCGGTCCCGATCGGAGCCAGGACGCGTGCTGCGGTGATGGTGGCCATCGCTCACGCACCCGGGCTCATGGTCATGTTCTGCTCGAAGGAGCTCGGCGGTGGCGTCACGCCGTTCTCCCGACACCAGTCGCCGGCGGCCCTCTGGCTCCGCCGCGGAATGCCGTTGGAGGGCTCCAGCTGAAGCGGGATCGGTGGCAGCGGCGGCAGCTCCACGCCGAGCTGCCGCTCGGCCTCGAGCTCGTCGGCGTCCTTCTCCTCCGACATCCCGATCGGTCCGATGGTCTGCGCGTTGAGGAACTGGCGAACCACCGGCTCCTGCGACGACAGCAGCATCTCGCGCGGACCGAACATCGCCAGGTGCTTGTGGTACAGCAGACCGATGTTGTCCGGGACCGTGCGCGCGGTGTTGATGTCGTGGGTGACGATCAGGAAGGTCGCGTCTATCTGCGCGTTCAGGTCGACGATGAGCTGGTTGAGGAACGACGTGCGCACCGGGTCCAGACCGGAGTCCGGCTCGTCGAAGAGCACGATCTCCGGGTCCAGGACGAGTGCCCGCGCAAGGCCCGCGCGCTTGCGCATGCCGCCGGAGATCTCGCCGGGCAGCTTGCCCTCGGCGCCGACGAGCCCGACGAGGTCCATCTTCTCCATCACGATCTGTCGGATCTCCGACTCGGACTGCCGCGTGTGCTCGCGGAGCGGGAACGCGACGTTGTCGTAGAGGTTCATCGAGCCGAACATCGCGCCGTCCTGGAACAGGACGCCGAACAGCTTGCGGATCTCGTAGAGCTGACGCTCGGGGCACGACGTGATGTCGACGCCCTCGATGACGACGCTCCCGCGATCGGGCTTGAGCAGGCCGATCAGGGTCTTGAGCAGCACCGACTTGCCCGTGCCCGACGGGCCGAGCATCACGCAGATCTCTCCGGGCGGGACCGTCAGGGTGACGTCCCCCCAGATCAGCTGCTTGCCGAAGGACTTCGTCAGACCCTCGATCCGGATCTCCACGCCCATGGGTCTGCTGCCTCCCAAGGTGTCGCCGGCAACGCGGGGCCCGTCGCCGTGCTACCGATGTCAACGTCGTCGAGGCCGGGAGGTTACGCACGGGTGAACCTCGGCCCTGACGAGCGTGCCGGCGCCTCGTGCCCCCGTGCCGCCCGCTCAAACGCCAACCGGCAGGCGGTTGCGGTGAGAACGCGCTGACCGGACGGCCGCGGTGGACGTTCGGTGGCGCGAGTCGCCTCGAGAGATGACCATCCCAGGCTGGGCAGGCGGGGGTGTGGAGGACCGAGTCCAGCGGTCGGCACCTGCTGCTTGGCTAGGGCCATGTCGATCTCGGATCTGGACTCGCACCGCGTCGGTGGTGCCGGCGCCGCCGACGGCCCGGCCCAGGTGCTGGCCCGGGCCGCGACCGCCGTGCGCGAGCTCGACGAGACGATGTGGGCCGCGCAGTCCGACGCCGGCCTGGTCGGGGTCGTGGAGGCCGTCGAGGCGCTGCGCTCGGCCCTCGCGGCGGTGCAGGCCGGGGCCGTCGCCGAGGCCGACGCCCGCTGTCTGGCCAAGGACCAGCTGCACTACGGGTCGACCGGCGACTGGCTCACCCACCTGGCCGGGCTCCGCAAGGGCGGCGGCAAGCGGGTCACCGACCGCGCCCATGCCCTGACCGGGCCGTTGGCCGCGACCCGGCGAGCGATGGCCGCAGGCCGAGTCTCCCCCGAGCAGGCCGACGTCATCTGCGAGGCCGTCGACGCCCTGCCCTCGGGGGCGCCGGTGCGGCGTCGCGGTGAGACCGCCCTGCTCATCCACGCCACCAGCCTCGATGCCTCCGACCTGGCCCGAGCCGGGCGCCACCTGGTCCACGTCGTCGACCCCGACGCCCACGAGCGCCGACTGGAGCGCCGGCTCGACCGCGACGAGCGGGCATCCCACCTCGGGCGCACCCTCTCCATCGCCTCGGACGGCGCCGGGGGAGTCCGTCTCCAGGGGCGTGGGTCGGCCGAGGACGGTGCCCTGCTGAAGGCTGCGCTGCTCCCCCTGACCCGCCCGGCACCCTCAGCCGGGGCCGCGGTCGGCGACGAGGCCGGCAGGCCGACCACCGACCCCACCGACCACGGCGCCCGCCTGTGGGACGCCCTGGTCCAGACCGCCCATCACGCGCTGTCCACCGCCCTGCTGCCCGACGACCACGGCGCCCCGGCCCGCCTCACTGTCACCACCACCCTGACCGCCCTCCGACAAGGGCTACCTGCCGACGACCCCACCGATCGCGACCCCACCGGTCGCGACCCCGGGAGCGACCCCGGAGCGGGCGAGGCAGGCATCGGCCTGACCGGCGACGGCACCGAGCTCTCGGCGGCCACCATCCGACGGATGGCATGCGACGCCGAGATCATCCCCGCCGTCCTGGGCAGCCGCGGCGAGGTTCTGGACGTGGGTCGCGCCCGTCGCCTCGTCACCCCCACGATCTGGGTTGCCCTGATCCTTCGCGACCGGCATTGCGCGTTCCCCAGCTGCGCCCGACCGCCGGTGATGTGTCAGGCCCACCACATCACCGCCTGGTCAGCCGGCGGCCTGACGAAGCTCAGCAACCTCGTCCTGCTGTGCGGGCATCACCACCGGGTCGTCCATCACACGCCGTGGGAGGTCCGGCTCAGCCCCGTCGACCACAGACCCGAGTTCAGAGCGCCCCCGAAGCCCGACGTCGAGCAACCGTGGATCCGACAGCGACCACGGCGGACGTGACGGCCGGGCCTGGTGTCTCGAGCGACGTTTGGGCGCGGCGCGAGGTGCAGCCTAGGCGCAGACCCCAGCCGCCGCGGCCTGGGCCTTGGCCTCCGCGCTGGGGTGCCGTGGCCGGTGTCCGGCCCGCAGGGAGCCGTGGGTGAAGACACCGAGCGGCTGGTCCCGGTTGACGATCCTCATCAGGCGATAGGCCCCGGGCAGGACCTGCACGCGACCCCACCGCGGGTCGCTCTGCGGCACGTCGTACGCCTGGTTGGGCAGCGTGACGAACCGGATGTGCCGCAAGTCGATGTTGCGGAACTGTCGGGCGAGGTCGACCAGGTCCTTCACGTGGGCGATCTCGGGGTTGGTGGTGATCGAGCTGGTGAGGGCATTGGCGAAGCTGTAGAGCCGGTCGGGGCGGGTCAGGGTGCCGGCCGAGAGGAGCTTGTCGGTCATGGCGGACACGAAGACCTGCTGGCGCTTGATCCGTCCGAGGTCGGAGCCCGAGAGCACGTACCGAAGCCGGACGTAGGACAACGCCCGGTCGCCGTCGAGATGGACCGACTTGCCCGGTTCGAAGGTCACGTGGGCGACCGACGGGTCCGAGAGCTCGAAGGGGATGCACACGTTGACACCACCGATGGCGTTCACCATGTTCTTGAACCCGGCGAAGTCGACCACGACGTAGTCGTCGACGTAGACGTGGAGGTCCTGCTGTACCTCCTGCGCCGTGCATGCGGCTCCACCGGCGGCGTACGCCTGGTTCCACTCGACCAGACCGGTGTCGAGGTACTCGTGGTCGCGCGTGCAGGCGACCGGCTTCACCAGGGAGTCGCGCGGGATCGAGACGGCATACGCCGACGAGCGGTCGGCCGAGACGTGCACCAGGATCGTGGTGTCCGAGCAGTCGCACCCTGCCTCCCCGTCGATGGAGTCTCCAGCCCCAGAACGGCTGTCGGTCCCCAGGACGAGGATGTTGAGCGGTTCGGTCGACTCCCCCTGGTCCTGCTTCGGGATCCGCTTTCCGTGCTGATGCTGGATGCTGTTGCCGGCCTTGATGTTCCCGTCGAGGTGCAGCCAGGCGGCGTACACCGCGGTCGCCGTCAGCAGTGCGATCACGACCTGGGTCACCACGACGACGGTGACCAGGCTGATCTCGCCTCCAGGCCTCCCCCGACGCTTCCCCGAGCTCCTCGACATCCGGCAAGTGTTCCAGACGGTCCCTGACGCCTCGAGCCCGCTCTCCTGGCCGGGTCAGGTCATGCCAGATACTGAGGCGGTGAGGTCGGGTGGCGCTTCTGCTTCATCGACTCGCTCGTGGCATGGGCTGCTGCTCGTGTCGCTGGCCGGGATGATCTGGGGGACGACCGGGCCGGTCGTCCAGCTGACCGTGCGGCACTCAGCACTGTCACCCCTGACCATCAGCGCCTACCGAGCGCTGTCGGCGGCGATCGTCCTCGACCTCCTGCTCTGGGGCACCGGCCGAATGCGCCGGTCCGTCGCGTCGGGACGACGTCATCGAGGGCGTCTGGCGCTGGTCGGGGTCCTGATCGCCGCGTCCCAGCTGCTCTTCTTCGTGTCGGTGGAGTGGTCCGGCGTCAGTCTGTCGACCGTGATCTGCATGGGATTCGCCCCGAGCCTCCTGCTCGCGGTCACCAGCGCTGGGAGGCGCAGGCTTCCCTCGCCCGGTCAGGTGCTCACCGTCTCGACGGCGCTTGCCGGCCTGCTGCTCATCAGCCTCGTGGGAGGAGGCCGCGAGCACGCCCCGCACCCCGCGTTGGGGATTCTCGCCGCGCTGGGGGCCGGCGCCGCCTTCGCGTTCGCCGCTGATGCGGGAGCCACGGTGTCGAAGGACCTCGACGCCCTGACGATCACCGCCGCGATCATGAACGTCGCCACGCTCGTCCTCGTGCCGATCGACGTGGTCGTCGCCGTATCGGGCCGCGCGACCATGACGGCCGACACCGGGGTCTGGATGTTGGTCGCCTACCTCGCGGTCGGCGTGGTGGCGACCAACGCCTTGATGTTCGCCGGCCTGCGGAGCACGTCGAGCGCTGCCGCCGTGCTGGCTACGCTGATCGAGCCGGTCACGGCCGTGGTCATCGCCACGGCCTTCCTGGGAGAGCACCTGAGCCCGGCCGGGCTGCTGGGGTGCCTCCTGATCGTCACTGCCATCGCCAGCCTCGGTCGCTTCGAGGAGCAGGCCCCCCACCCCGAGCCTGCGATCACGCCCACTCCGCTGTGAGGTGTGTTCAGGCAGAGCGGTCGCCGGAGATGTCCCGGGTCTCGGACAGGAGCGCGAACCCGGCGGAGCGGTAGGTGGCCACAGCCCCCACGTTGGCACTCGGGGTGCACACCTGCGCACAGGACGAGCCGAGCTCTCGAAGGGCTGCCGCCGCGCCCAGGCTGATCGCCCGGCCGAAGCCTCGGCCGCGGTGGTCCCGATGGACCCCCAGTGGCTCGAGCAGCCCGGGGCGTCCCGGACCGGCCGACCACACGGTCACCGCAGCCACCGGGGCGTCGCGATCGTCGTAGGCGACCAAGCACCTCGCACCGCGGTACGCCGGAGCGTCGTGCATCGTCTGCCAACGCTCGACGGTGAACGTCGAGCTGTCGAACGACGCTCGTTGGACGGCGACCCGCTCCTCGACCCGGTCCGCAGAGACCACCTCGATCCGCACGCCGGGATCCTCTACCGGGTCGGCGAGGGAACGACGCAAGGAGGTCCAGGCCTCGTCGCCCTTCCAGCCGCGGTCCGCCAGAGCCTCCCGGACTCGCGCACCCGCGGGCACCTCGAGGCTGACCCGTCCCTCGGCGAGGACACCGTGCCCGACGTCGACGACGTCCTCGACAAGAGCTCGTGCCAGGTCGTCGTCGTCTCGGGCCTGTGGCGCCAACGCGAGGCGCAGCACGGTCGGGCTGTCGAGGAAGCCCACCGCGAGGAGGTGTCCGGCGCGGCTCCAGGTGCGGACGGCGGCCGCCGTGGCCTCGGCCCCGAAGCGCCAGAACCACCCGAGGTCGCCGGGGTGGAACTGGAGCGACGCATCGTCGACCTGCCACGACGCCAGCGCCTCGAGGACCTCGCGGAGACCCTCGCCGTCGGATCCACCGAGCTCGACCGTCACGAGTGCATCCCACCACGCGAGCGGCTCTCGGCTCGCGTGGATCTTCCAGAGACCGGCCCAGACGCGACGAAGGCGGGTGCTCCCCGAGGGGAGCACCCGCCTTCGCGGTTGCAGGTCAGGCGGGGGTCACTTGAGGGTGACCGCGGCGCCGGCGCCCTCGAGGGCCTCCTTGGCCTTCTCGGCGGCTTCCTTCGTGACGTGCTCGAGGACGGGCTTGGGTGCGGCCTCGACCAGGTCCTTGGCCTCCTTCAGGCCGAGTGAGGTCAGGGCGCGCACCTCCTTGATGACGTTGATCTTCTTGTCGCCCGCGGACTCCAAGATGACGTCGAACTCGTCCTGCTCGGCCGCCTCGTCGGCAGCGGCGCCGCCGGCGGCAGCGCCGGCGGGAGCGGCGGCGACGGCGACCGGAGCGGCCGCGGTGACGCCGAACGTGTCCTCGAACTGCTTGACGAACTCGCTGAGCTCGATCAGCGTCATCTCCTTGAACGCGTCGAGCAGCTCGTCGGTGCTGAGCTTCGCCATGGTGGCGGTTCCTTCCGTTCTCGTGAACCGGGCCCTGCGGACCGGCCGGGTTATCAGGTGGGTACGGCGGCCTCAGGCCTCCGCGGTGTCGCTCTCGTCAGAGGCGGTGGCGGCCTCCGCGTCGGGGACGACGTCGACAACGGCCTCGGCCGGTGTCTCGGCGGTCTCCTCGGCCGGGGCCTCGGTCACCTCGTCGGCGGGGGCATCGGCCACTGCTTCGGCGGCCGGTGTCTCCTCGGCGGCGGCTGGGCTTCCAGCCCCACCTGCGAGGTCTGTGGATCCCTGCTCCTCCTCGGCCCGCTTCGCCTGGAGTGCACCGGCGAGCCGGGCGGCCTGGGCGATCGGGGCGTTGAGCAGGTAGACGGCCTGGCTGAGCGACGCGAGCATCGCGCCGGCCAGCTTGCCCAGGAGCACCTCGCGCGACTCGAGGTCGGCCAGCTTGGCGACCTCCTTCGCGTCGAGCTGCTTGCCGTCGAGAACCCCGCCCTTGATGACCAGGGTGGGGTTTGCCTTGGCGAAGTCACGCAGACCCTTGGCCACCTCGACGACGTCGCCCTTGATGAAGGCGATCGCGGTCGGGCCGGTCAGCAGGTCGTCGAAGCCGTCGATCCCCGCGTTCTTCGCGGCGAGCTTGGCCAGCGTGTTCTTGACCACGGCGTAGTCGGCGTTCGCACCGAGAGAGCGCCGCAGCTCCTGAAGCTGCTTCACGGTGAGACCGCGGTACTCGGTCAGCACGGCCCCGGCGGCATCGTTGAAGGACTCGACGATCTCCGCGACGGCGGCTTGCTTCTCTGCCCGCGCCATGGGTCTCCTATCGGTTGGGCGAGACCCCGGCCGAAGATGCCTGCGAGAAAGAAGACGAACGCCCCGGGCGCAGGGCCCAGGGCGTGGATCGCATCCGGCTCGGCAGCGAGCGCGGATGCCGCTCTGGTCACCTGCGCGGGCCGCCCGCAGCTTCGCGGAACCTTCGATCACTCCTGCGGGACAGGGGCGACGACCAGCGGTCTCTGGTTACGCCGCTCACAGTACGGCGCGCGTCGCCGTTCGGCCAAATCCGGGTCGGCCAGAACATCGGGCCAGTAGATCGGCCCGGGAGATCGGCAAAATCGACCGGACACCACACGGACAGCGAGGAGCCCGGTGTACGGTCGTTGGCGTTGAGACGGTGTAGATCCCCAGGCATGACGCAGTTAATCCGCGAATGATGCCAATGGACCATGCCGGTCTGGACTAGCGGCTCAGAGTTTGGCGTTCCCTCAACGGCACATCAGGAATTCTGGTTCCATCGTCGGCATGGACTTCAAGCTGACCCCCCTGTCGGCCGTGCTCGAGCGTGCGGACAACCGGCTGCGCAGCCCCGCGGCGAGCGTGCGTCTGTGGCCGACCGGTTTCCCTCTCCTCGACGAGGCCATCGGTGGCGGCTTCCGCTCCGGAACCCTCAACCTGATCGGCGGGCCCCAGGGCCAGGGCAAGACGATGTTCGCTCTTCAGGCCGCGCGTGCCGCGGTCAAGGCCGGGCGCTCCGCGGTGTTCTTCTCCTATGAGCTCGAGGCAGACGCGCTGACGCAGCGGCTGATCGCCATGGAGGGCGGCGAGATCGACCCCTACGAGGCACCCAGCCTGAGCGAGGTCCGGGCCATCTTCGAGGGCACCTCCGGCGGTGACGGCGGGCTCATCGAGCGGATGGCCGCGACCCGCGGCGGGATCGGTCACCAGGCCCTGGTCGGCGTCAGCGACTACGCCGACCGCCTGGTCGTGCACCGCTCCACGGCGACGCACACCGACATCACCGAGATCAACGACACGGTCAAGAAGGTGATGGGCAGCACCGGCGAGGCGCCGCTGATCGTCGTCGACTACCTCCAGAAGGTCGCCATGCCGCTGAGCGACCTCGGCGAGGAGGAGCGGATCACCCGCATCACCGAAGGGCTCAAGGACGTCGCGATCGAGTTCGACACCCCCGTCTTCGCCGTCGCGGCGATGGACCACCAGGGACTCGAGCCGGGCGCCCGGATGCGCACCCGCCACATGCGCGGCTCCACGGCGCTCTCCTACGAGCCCGACGTCGTGCTGATCCTGGGCACCAAGTCCGACCTGGTCGCCCGTCACCACCTGATGTACGGCGGCGCGAACGCCGAGTCCTGGAAGGACTACTCCGTGCTGACGGTCGAGAAGAACCGCTCGGGCAGCGGCGGCGCCGAGATCGAGTTCAAGAAGCGCTTCGACCAGGGCCGCTTCGAGGCCGACGGCAACGTCGTGACCGAGAAGCTGGTCGACGAGCGCGTCTACGTCGAGTAGCCGCCGAAGCGATGGTCCGGCGCGGCCCCGACTAAGGTGCCGAGCTGATGACCACCACCAGCGAGCCCACCCGGCACGGCGTCCCGCGGCTGCGGGTCGCCCCGTCGCCGACCGGTGACCCCCACGTCGGTACGGCGTACATGGCGATGTTCGACCTCGCCTTCGCGCGCCAGCAGGGCGGGTCGTTCGTGCTCCGGATCGAGGACACCGACCGGGCCAGGTTCGACCCCACGAGCGAGCAGCAGCTCTACGAGACGCTGCACTGGCTGGGCCTGACCTGGGACGAGGGGCCGGACATCGGCGGGCCGCACGCGCCGTACCGTCAGTCCGAGCGGCTCGGCACCTACCAGCCCTACGTCGAGCGGCTGCTGGCCGCGGGTCACGCGTACCGGTGCTGGTGCTCGGCCGAGCGCCTCGCCCAGATGCGCGAGGAGCAGCAGCGGCAGAAGCTGCCCACCGGCTACGACCGGCTGTGCCTGGGCAGGACCGAGGAGGAGCGTGCGGCGCTGCCGGGGTTCTCCCCCGACCCTGTCGTCCGGATGCGCATCCCCGACGACGTCGAGCTGAGCTGGGACGACCTGATCATGGGCCGGACCAGTGCGCCACAACCCGACGACCAGGTCGTCCTCAAGGCCGACGGCTACCCGACCTACCACCTCGCGGTGGTCGTCGACGACCACGAGATGGGCATCACCCACGTCGTCCGCGGCCAGGAGTGGATCAGCTCCACACCCAAGCACCTGCTGCTCTACCGGTGGCTCGGCCTGGAGCCGCCGCGGTTCGCCCACATGCCGCTCCTGCGCGACGAGAAGCGCGCCAAGATCTCCAAGCGCAAGAACCCCTGGGCGCGGCTGACGTGGTTCGCCGAGCGGGGCTACCTCCCCGAGGCGCTGGTCAACTTCCTGGCACTCCAGGGATACCCGCCGATCGTGGAGGCCGACGGGTCGGAGCGGGAGGTCTTCACCTTCGCCGAGTTCACCGAGCGCTTCCGCTGGGAGGACGTCAACCGGGCCGGCTCGATCTTCAACCTCGACAAGCTCGACTGGCTCAACGGCCTCTACGTGCGCGCGCTCTCGCCGGCCGAGCTGGCCCAGCGCCTGCTCCCCCACCTCGTCGCCGACGGCGTCGTGTCGCCGACACCGAGCGAGGCCGACCGAGAGCGTCTCGTCGACCTGGCCGAGCTGGTCGGGACCCGGATCGTCGTGCTCACCGACGCGACCCCACTGGTGCGACCCTTCTTCGTCGCGGACGGCGACCTCGAGATCGCGGCCGACGCGCGTGCCCAGCTCGACGACGGGGCCGCAGAGGTCCTCGACGCCGCTGCCGCCGCACTCAACGCCCTCGTGCCCGACGGCGCCTGGGACGGGCCGTCGATCGAGGCGGCGCTGCGCGGGGCCCTGGTCGAGGGCCTCGGGATCAAGGCGCGCCTCGCGTTCGGCCCTCTGCGCACCGCGGTCTCGGGACAGCGGATCTCGCCACCGTTGTTCGAGTCGATGCAGATCCTCGGCCCGGAGTCGACCCTGGCCCGGATCGAGAGCCTGCGCGCAAGCCTCTAGGGCTTGGGGTGCCGCGCGGGAAGAGCGTTGCCCAAGCCTGGATCCGTGGAGGGGCGCAGTAGGTGGCCCTCCACGGATTCGGGCTAGGTCCGTGCTCCTGGTGCGTTCCTCGCCAGGCCCCGGATCGACGGTCGCTTGCTGAGGAGCAGGTAGAGCGCCCCGCTTCGACGCTCAGGCCTCGTCGGGGGCCGCGACGTTGCGGGTGCGGTTGGGGTCGACCTGGACGCCGGGGCCCATGGTGGTCGAGACCGTCACCTTGCGCAGGTAGCGACCCTTGGAGCTGCTGGGCTTGAGCCGCAGCACCTCGTCCAGGGCAGCGGCGTAGTTCTCGGCCAGCTGGTCCTCGGAGAAGGACGCCTTGCCGATGATGAAGTGCAGGTTGGCGTGCCGGTCGACGCGGAACTCGATCTTGCCGCCCTTGATGTCCGAGACGGCCTTGGCGACGTCGGGGGTCACCGTGCCGGTCTTCGGGTTGGGCATCAGGCCACGCGGGCCGAGGACACGTCCGAGCCGGCCGACCTTGCCCATCATGTCGGGCGTCGCGACCACGGCGTCGAAGTCGAGCCAGCCACCGTTGACCTTGTCGATCAGCTCGTCGCCACCGACCACGTCGGCGCCGGCCTCGCGCGCGGCGTCGGCCTTGTCGGCGTTGGCGAAGACCAGCACGCGGGCGGTCTTGCCGGTGCCGTGCGGCAGGTTGACGGTGCCGCGGACCATCTGGTCGGCCTTGCGGGGGTCGACCCCGAGGCGCATCACGACGTCGACGGTCTCGTCGAACTTCTTCTTGCTGGCGTCCTTCGCGATCTTGATCGCGGCGTACGGCGAGAAGAGCTCGTCGTTGTCGAACGACTCGGCGGCCGCCCGGTAGGTCTTGCTGCGCTGCATGGTGTTCCTACTTTCGGAAGATGTGGTCAGCGGGCCAGCGCGGCCCTGCCACGGGGTGTGGTGCCGGTGTGGTGCCGGTGGCGGCGGGGCACGACCGCGTCGATCAGTCGGTCGTGACGCCCATCGAGCGGGCGGTGCCCTCCACGATCCTCATGGCGGCGTCGATGTCGTTGGCGTTGAGGTCGGGCAGCTTGGTCTGGGCGATCTCGCGGACCTGGTCCTTGGTGAGCCGGCCGACCTTCTCCTTGTGAGGGACGCCCGAGCCCTTCTGGAGCCCGGCGGCCTTCTTGATCAGCTCCGCGGCCGGCGGCGTCTTGGTGATGAACGTGAAGGACCGATCCTCGTAGATCGTGATCTCCACCGGGATCACGTTGCCGCGCATGGACTCGGTCTGGGCGTTGTAGGCCTTGCAGAAGTCCATGATGTTCACGCCGTGGGGACCCAGCGCGGTACCGACCGGAGGCGCGGGTGTCGCGGCGCCTGCCTGGAGCTGGACCTTGACCAGTGCGGCGATCTTCTTCTTCGGAGGCATTGCTGTGGTGTGTCCTTTGCGGTTGTACGTCGTGGTCGTCGCGAGCCGGACCGGCTCTGCCACCTGGTTGTTGCCGAGCGCCCGGTCGCACCGGGCAGCCGGACCATTGTGGTCCGAGCCGCCGCCAGACGCGAAATCAGGTGCTGACGGTGGCCGAGCAGGTCAGACTCGTTGGACCTGGCTGAAGCTCAGCTCGACCGGCGTCTCCCGGCCGAAGATCTCGACCAGCGCCTTGACCCGCTGGGCCTCGGCGTTGATCTCGGTGATCGTGGCGTGCAGCGTGGCGAACGGGCCGTCGACGACCATCACCGAGTCGCCCTCACCGAAGTCGGCGACCTCGATCGGCTTCTTGGTCGCGGTGGTGCTCCCGCCCCCGCCGCCGGCGCCCGCCGGTGCCTCGGCGGCCGCGATCGCGGTCGGGGCCAGCATGTTCTCGACCTCGCTCATGCTCAACGGGACCGGCTGGTGGGCCTGCCCGACGAAGCCGGTCACCGAAGGCGTGTGCCGCACGGCCGCCCAGGACTCGTCGGTGAGATCCATCCGCACCAGCACGTAGCCCGGGAGCACGGTGCGCTTGACCATCTTGCGCTGGCCGTTCTTGATCTCGGCGACCTCTTCGGTGGGGACCACGATCTCGTGGATGTAGTCCTCCATGTTGAGGGAGACGATCCGGTTCTCGAGGTTCTGCCGGACCCGGTTCTCCATGCCGTAGTAGGTGTGCACGACGTACCAGTCGCCGGGCTTGGCCCACAGCTCGCGCCGGAACGCCTCCAGCGGGTCGTCGGCGTCGGGCTCGGCGTCCTCGGCGGACTCGTCGGCGTCTGTCTCGTCGGTGTCTGTCTCGGCGGTGTCGGTGTCGGCGGTGTCCTCGTCGACGGACGCCTCAGGCGCTTCGGCGAGGTCGGACTCGGAATCGGAGTCCGCGGCCACGTCGGGGTCCGCCTCCGCCTCGTCCTCCGCCTCAGCCTCAGCCTCAGCCTCGCCAGCCTCGGCGGTGTCCGCTTCCGCGGCGTCGGCCTCGGCGGCGGGGCCGGCCACCTCAGGGGCGTCCTCGGTCTCGGCCGCCGTGTCGACGTCGGTGTCCGTCTCCGGACCCGGCGACGCCTCCTCGGGCGCGCCGTTCTGCTCGATGTCGTACTCCGACACGTTTCCTGCTCCCTGCCTCAGTTCGAGGACTTGCCGTTGAAGATCCAGAAGATGGCCTTGCCGATGCCCAGGTCGAGCCCGGCGATCAGCGCCATCATGAAGGCGACGAAGATCATCACCACGAAGAAGTAGGTGACCAGCTGCTCCTGCGTCGGCCACACGACCTTGCGGAGCTCGGCAACCACCTGGCGGTAGAACAGGACCGGACTGGTGCGCTCGGTGCGCCGCTCACGCGGCCGGACGGTGTTGCCTCCCGACACGTCGCCACCCCTTCCTGGTCCCGGATGGGCGACCCTGCTGGCCGCTCACCGCTCGCTTCTGGTTGTCGCTGCTGGTTCTCGCAGGGCACGAGGGACTTGAACCCCCAACCTTCGGTTTTGGAGACCGATGCTCTGCCAGTTGAGCTAGTGCCCTCCGATGGTCTCTGGGCTGAGGCCACCCGAGGGAGGGCATGACAAAGCCTTGGGGAGAACCACCAAACCCGAACTCTACCGGGCGCCCGGAGGGGAGTCGAACTCGCGCTCGCCCCTACGATGGCCCCATGACCGAGGCCGCCACCCCCGCCGCCACCCCCTCAGCCCCCGAGCGTCCCGCACCACGCGACCGTCGGGTGTCCGCGCGCATCGGCGCGATCGCGGAGTCGGCCACGCTCAAGGTCGACGCGCGGGCGAAGGCTCTCAAGGCCGAGGGCCGGCCCGTGATCGGCTTCGGCGCGGGCGAGCCCGACTTCGCCACCCCCGACTACGTCGTCGAGGCGGCGGCCGCGGCCTGCCACGATCCCCGGAACCACCGCTACACCCCCGCGGGCGGGCTGCCGGAGCTGAGGCAGGCGATCGCCGAGAAGACGCTGCGCGACAGCGGGTACGCCGTGCAGGCGGCCCAGGTCGTGGTCACCAACGGCGGCAAGCAGGCGATCTACGAGGCCTTCGCCACGATGCTCGACCCGGGCGACGAGGTGATCGTCCCAGCGCCGTACTGGACGACGTACCCCGAGGCCATCCAGCTGGCCGGTGGGACCGCGGTGCCCGTGGTGGCCGACGAGACCCAGGACTACAAGGTCACCGTGGACCAGCTCGAGGCGGCCCGTACCGAGAGCACGAAGGTCTTGCTCTTCGTCTCGCCGTCCAACCCGACGGGGGCCGTCTACACCGCCGACGAGATCCGCGCGATCGGCCGCTGGGTGGAGGACCACGGGCTGTGGGTGCTGACCGACGAGATCTACGAGCACCTCGTCTACGACGGGGTGGACACCGGCTCGATGCCGGTGCTGTGCCCGGGGCTCGCCGACTACACCGTGGTCGTGAACGGCGTCGCCAAGACCTACGCGATGACCGGCTGGCGCGTGGGCTGGATGATCGCCCCCGCCGATCTGGCCAAGGCCGCGACCAACCTCCAGTCGCACGCGACGTCCAACGTCTCCAACGTGGCGCAGCGCGCCGCCCTGGCCGCCGTCAGCGGCGACCTCGCCGCGGTGGCCGAGATGAAGGGGGCCTTCGATCGGCGCCGGCAGACCATCGTGTCGATGCTGGGCGAGATCGAGGGTGTGGTCTGCCCGATGCCCGAAGGCGCGTTCTACGCCTATCCGTCGGTCAGGGGCCTGCTCGGTCGCCGTTACGGCGACCGGGTCATCACCTCCTCCGCCGACCTCGCCGAGTACATCCTCGAGCAGGCCGAGGTGGCCGTCGTCCCGGGCGAGGCCTTCGGCACACCGGGCTACCTGCGGCTCTCCTACGCCCTGGGTGACGACGACCTGGTCGAGGGGATCACGCGGCTTCAGAAGCTCTTCGCCTGAGGTGGCCCGCGACCTCCGGACACTGCCGAAGGCCCACCTCCACCTGCACTTCACGGGGTCGATGCGTCACGCGACCCTCCTCGAGCTGGCCGAGCGCGACGGCATCGCGCTCCCCGAGTCGCTGGTCAGCGAGTGGCCGCCGGAGCTGTCGGCGGCCGACGAGAAGGGCTGGTTCCGCTTCCAGCGGCTCTACGACGTCGCCCGGTCGGTGCTGCGCACCGAGGACGACGTACGCCGTCTCGTGCGCGAGGCCGCCGAGGACGACGTGCGAGACGGCGGGCGCTGGCTGGAGATCCAGGTCGACCCGTCGGGGTACGCCGCGCGCTTCGGCGGGATCACGGCGTTCACCGAGCTGGTCCTGGACGCGGTCGCGGCGACGTCGGCCGAGACCGGTCTTGGCATGGCGGTCGTGATCGCGGCCAACCGCATCCGCCACCCCCTCGACGCCCGCACCCTCGCCCGGCTCGCCGCGCAGTACGCCGGGCGCGGCGTCGTCGGCTTCGGCCTGTCGAACGACGAGCGACGAGGTGTCACCGCGGACTTCGCGCCGGCGTTCGGGATCGCCGAGCGGGCCGGCCTGCTGCTCGACCCGCACGGAGGAGAGCTGCTCGGCCCTGACTCCGTGCGCACCTGCGTCGAGGTGCTCCACGCGACCCGGGTCGGGCACGGCGTGCGCTCGGCCGAGGACCCCGCCCTGATGGCCCGGATCGCCGAGCGCGGCGTCGCCCTGGAGATCTGCCCGGTCTCCAACGTCGCCCTCGGCGTCTACTCCGACCTCACCTCGGTGCCGCTCCCCCAGCTGCTCGCCGCTGGTGTGACCGTGGCCCTGGGGGCCGACGACCCGCTGCTGTTCGGCTCGCGACTTGCCGCTCAGTACGCCACCATGCGCGCGGCCCACGAGCTCGACGACGAGGCGCTGGCCGGCCTGGCGGGCATGTCCGTGCGGGCCTCCTGCGCCCCCGACGAGGTCAAGGACGGGGCGCTCGGCGACATCGCCGACTGGCTGTCCGCGGACGAGCCGTCTGCCACGATGTGCCCATGAGCGACGACGACCTCTGGCGCCCTGCCGAGCGCAAGGCCGACGAGCCCCCGCCGCCCGACGCGCCCGGTGCGAGCGGGACCCCGGCCGAGCCACCCGCGAGCGACCAGTCCCAGGCCGTCTCCGGCGGCGGGTCCGCGGCGCCGCCGGCCCCGCCGGCCCCGGCCGCGCCGCCCGCCCCGGCGTTCGGCGCTCCGACCGGCCCGGGCGCCGTGCCGCCGCCGTACAACCCCTACGCCGGGGGGTACGCCGGCCAGCCCGGTCAGCAGCCCGGTCAACAGCCCGGCTGGGGTGCCCGGCCCGGGCAGTTCGGCCCTCCCGGCTACGTCCCACCGCCCAACCCCTACGGGGCACCCCAGGAGTTCGCCCAGCCCCAGAGCCCCTACGGCTCGCCGTACCAGCCCGCCTACGCCGGCGGGATGGTTCCCGACCATCCCTCGGCCACCACCGCGATGGTGCTCGGCATCATCAGCCTGGCCGGCGTGGTCTTCTGCCTCGGAGTGACCCTGATCCTGTCGCCGGTGGCCTGGGTCGTCGGCGCGAAGGCCGTGCGCGAGATCGACGCGACGCCGGGACGGTACAGCGGTCGCGACCGCGCCCAGTCCGGCAAGATCATGGGGATCATCGGCACCGTGCTCCTGGTCCTGGGCGTGATCGCGGTCATCTTGTTCGTGGGGCTCTTCGCCGTCAGCGGCTCGGACTCCGGGCCCAACCCCAGCCCCACCTTCCAGCAGGGCGGCGCCTAGCCCAGGCCTGGCCCGAATGGGGAGACACGGCCTAGAGGTCGCAGCCGACCAGGACCGGCTCGTTGACGAGGGCGACTCCGAACGTGCGCTCGACTCCGTCGCGGATCTCGCGGGCGAGGGCCAGCAGGTCTGCGGTCGTGGCGCCCCCCTGGTTGGTCAGGGCGAGCGGGTGCTTGCCGGACACCCGGGCCGCCCCGGCGCCGTACCCCTTGCCGAAGCCTGCGTGCTCGATCAGCCAGGCGGCGCTCGTCTTCTCCTGCCCGTCGGGCTGGGGCCACGACGGCGCGCCCGCAGGGACCCGGCCTCCCTCGACGACGGGGTTGGTGAAGAACGACCCCGCGCTCCAGGTGTCGTGGTCGCCGGCGTCCAGGACCATGCCCTTCGCCCGCCGCAGGCCGAGCACCGCCTCGCGGACGTCGGCGGCGGGTGCCCGGTCGCCGGGCTCGACCCCGAGCGCGCGGGCGAGCTCGGCATAGGCCACCGGGGCTCCGAGCAGACCCTGACGCACCTGGAAGGTGACCGCGAGCACGACGTGCCGCCCCGGGTCGGCCTTGAAGCGGCTGGTGCGGTAGCCGAAGCCGCACTCGGCGGCCGTGAACGTGCGCATCCCGCGCAGTCTGCGGTCCCAGACCCGGACCGAGGCTAGCGTCTGGGACACCTCCTGGCCGTAGGCGCCGACGTTCTGGATCGGCGTCGCGCCGACCGATCCGGGGATCCCGGCCAGGGCCTCGACCCCGACCCAGCGCTCCGCGGCGGCGCGGGCGACGAGGTCGTCCCACGACTCCCCGGCGGCCACGGTGACCAGCACCCCGCCGCACGTCGGGTCGTCGCCCTCGTGGTCGGCGCCGACCCCGGTGGTCGCCACCTCCACGACGGTGCCCGGGAAGCCCTCGTCGGCAACCACGACGTTGCTGCCACCGGCCAGCACGAGGACCGGCTCGCCGGCGGCGTCGGCGGCGCCGACGGCGGAGACCAGCTCGTCGTCGGTGGTCGCCCGGACCCAGGTCGTCGCGGGACCGCCGAGCCGGAGCGTGGTGTGGTCGGCCAGCAGCTCAGTCACGAAGAGTGGCCTTGAACCGCCCGAGGACCTGCTCGCCACCACAGGTCACGGTCAGGGTGACCACGCGCTCGTCGCCCTGATCGTCGGCGACGCCGGCGATCTCGACGTCCGCCCCCTCCGGCGGCACCGGGACCGGCTTGGTGAACTTCGCCCCGATCGTCGCGACCCGGCCACGGCCACCGGCCCACTCCTCGACGTAGCGGGCGGCCAGCGCCATGGTGTACATGCCGTGGGCGATCACCCCCGGGAGCCCCACGGAGCGCGCGACCTCGTCGTCCTGGTGGATCGGGTTGTGGTCGCCGCTGGCCTCCGCGTAGGCGACGAGGTCGCCGCGGGTGACCCGGAAGACGCGGGGCTCGAGCTCGGTGCCCATCAGGCCTCCCCTCGGTGGACCAGGGTCGAGACGCCGGTGCACACCTCCGCGCCGCTCTGGTCGGTGACGACGCTGGCGGTGCCGATGATGTCGGCACCGCCGATCTGGCGCAGGGTCGCGACCGTCAGCGTCGCGACCAGGACGTCGCCCGGCTCCACCGCCCGCTGGTAGCTGAACCGCTGCTCCCCGTGCACGATCCGGAACAGGTCGACCTGCTCGGCCTCGAGGAAGCCGTTCATCGCGGCGAAGGCGACCACGATCGGGAACGTCGCCGGCGCCGGGCCGCCGTCGTACTCACCGCCCGTCGCGGACACGAAGGCACCGATGGTGTCCTCGGTGACGGCGTAGGGCTCGGTCGGCGGGAAGCTGCGCCCGACGAGGGACTGGTCGATCGGCATGGCCCGAATGTACCGACGCCCGCGCGGCAGGGCCGGGCGGGCGTCGACGGAGACGGAAGACGTCAGCGCGTCTCGCGGTGCGGCTGGTGCTGCCGGCAGCGCGGGCAGAACTTCGACAGCTCCATGCGGTCGGGGTCGTTGCGCCGGTTCTTCTTGGTGATGTAGTTGCGCTCCTTGCACACGGTGCAGGCGAGCGTGATCTTCGGTCGTACGTCGCTGGTCTTGCTGGCCACGGTCTGTTCCTTCTTGTCGTTCGGCGCCGGATGCCGGGCACCGCAGTAGTGGGGGCGGGATTCGAACCCGCGACACCACGATTATGAGCCGTGTGCTCTAACCACCTGAGCTACCCCACCAGGAGGAGCACGAGGCCCCACCTCAGAGCCCCTTTACGGAATCGAACCGTAGACCTACTCCTTACCATGGAGTCGCTCTGCCGTCTGAGCTAAAGGGGCAACGGTCGAGAAGGATACACAGCGCCTCAGGCGAACCCGAAATTCGCTCGGAGCCGCTGCCGACCCCTCTCTCGGCTGCCCTCAGTCCAGGTCGGCGATGTCGACGAGCACCTTGCCGACGGCGCCGTTCTCGACCGCGTCGTGAGCGTCGGCCGTCTGCTCGAGGGGGAAGCGCACCAGGGGCAGTCCGTATTCCTCGCCCACTCCGAGCGCGCCGTCGGCGACCGCGGCGGCGACGTCCTCGGTGCCGGCCGCGAGGGCCCCGTCGCCCACGGTGTAGAGCAGGACGAACTGAAGACGCGCGTTGAGCGTCATCAGCGGGCGGACCGGGACCTTCAGCTTCTCGCCGGTGTCGGCGTAGATGGAGATCGCCCCGCGCGGCTTGAGCACCTGGCTGACCAGCTCGGCGTTCTCGGCGATCGCCACCTCCACCACCAGGTCGACCCCGTCCGGGGCGGCGGCCTTCAGCTGGGCCACCGCGTCGTCGTCGCGGTAGTTGACGACGCGGTGGGCGCCGGCGGCCCTCGCCAAGGCGGCCTTCTCGCCGCCGCTGACCGTGGTGACCACCGCCGCTCCGGCCCACACCGCGAGCTGGATCGCGGCGTGCCCGACCGCGCCCGCCCCGCCGGTCACCAGCACGGTGCGCCCCTCGAGGGCCCCCGGGGAGAGACGAGAGGGTCCGTCCTCGTGCACCGTGAGGGCCCGGTGAGCCGTCACGGCCGGGACCCCCAGGCTCGCGCCCACGTCGTACGGCGCGCTGCCGAGCCGCACGGCACGCGTCTCGGGGACCACGGTGTACTCCTGGGCGGTGCCTGTCGGGCGCTGGTGCTGGGCGAGGTAGAGCCAGACGCGCTCGCCCACGGACAGGCCGCTGACGCCGTTGCCGACCGCGTCCACGACGCCCGCGCCGTCCTGGCCGGGGACGACCTCGTCGAACGGCGGGCGGCCCGGACCGGTGGCACCCGACCGGGCCTTCCAGTCGGTCGGGTTGACTCCGGCGACCGCGAGGCGGACCCGGACCTCCCCCCAGTGCGGCTCCGCGACCTCGCGCTCGACGACCTCGAGGACGGAGGAGCGGCCGGTCTCGGCGTACACCACTGCGCGCATGGGGGGACCGTACCCGGCCCGGAGACCTGTGATGCGACGGCCGCCGGTGTGCGCCCGACGGCCGTCGCGTGGTGCGCTGGTGCGCCCCACAGGGAAGGCGTCGGACCCCCGTCCGACCCGACGCCTGAACCTTCAGGAGCGCGGGGTCGCGGCGGTGATACCTCAGGATCGGGTCGATGCGCTCCGGAAGCAGCCCAGGAGGTGGTCGTCGACGAGGCCGATGGCCTGCATCAGCGCGTGCATCGTGGTGGGACCGACGAACGCGAACCCGGCCTTCTTCAAGGCCTTGGAGAGCGCGACGGACTCCGGCGTGCTGGCCTGCATGTCCTCGGTCGTGGCCGGTCTCGCCCAACCCTGCGGGCGGTGCTCCTCGACCAGCGCGACCAGGCCGCCGTGCTCGCGCAGGGCGACCGTGGCGGCGGCGTTGGTGATGGCGGCGGCGACCTTGAGCCGGTTGCGGACGATTCCCGCATCGGCCATCAGCCGGGCGACGTCGCGCCCGTCGTAGGCGGCGACCTCGTCGGCGTCGAAGCCCGCGAAGGCCGCGCGGAACGCCGGACGCTTGAGCAGGATCGTGCGCCACGACAGCCCGGACTGGAACGCCTCCAGCGTGAGCCGCTCGAAGTGCGCCGACTCGCCCTCGACGGGCCTGCCCCACTCGTCGTCGTGATACGCCCGCATCACGTCGTCCGCGGCACCCCACGGACAGCGCGCCACGCCGTCGTCCCCCACCACCGCTCCGGCCATGCCCGAATCCTGTCAGCCCCCACCGACAACGACGGCGGCCGGTTCGTGCCGGTCGGTGCCGGGGCGGTGCGCGTCAGCGCGGCTTGAGCCGGGCGTTGGGGAGCGCGGGCGCGGGGACGGGCGGGAGGTGGTCGTCGGTGACGATGCCGAACCGGCCGTCATGGATCTGCGAGCTGTCGGTGACGGTGCCGTCGTTGTCGGTGATCTGGGCCATCCAGTCCTCGCGGGCGCCGACGATCTCGTCGTGGTCGCGCCCGACGAAGTTCCACCACATCACGATCTCCTCCCCGAGGGGCCGGCCGCCGATCACGAGCACGTGCGACAGGTCGGCCGCCTCGATCAGCAGCCCCTCGCCCGGGGCGACGTAGGCCAGCTGGTGCTGCTTGACCTCCTCGCCGTTGACGCGCACCAGCCCGAAGTCGACGAGCACGCCGTACTCGAAGCCGTCCTCGACGTCGGGCTGAAGCGAGGCGTCGCCGTCCAGGATCATCTCGGCGGCCACCAGCGGGCTGAACATCTCCAGGGGCGACTCGCTGCCGAGCATGCTGCCCACGAAGACCTGCACGTCCCAGCCCTGACCGTGCACGACCGGCGGCGCGTAGTGGGCGAAGGCCGGCTCCACGTCGCGGTACGCCGCCGGGAGGGCGACCCAGAGCTGCACGCCGTGCAGCTCGGTGGTCTGGTCGGTCGAGACCTCGGAGTGGGAGACCCCGCGACCGGCGGTCATCAGGTTCAGCTCGCCCGGGCGGACCAGCGCGTGGGTGCCGATGCTGTCGCGGTGCTCGACCATCCCGCCGAACAGCCAGCTCACGGTCTGGAGGCCGATGTGCGGGTGAGGTGCGACCATCATCCCGCCCGTCTCGTCGACGCGATCGGGCCCGTAGTGGTCCAGGAAGCACCATGCCCCGATCAGCGAGCGCTGCCGCTGGGGCAGGGAACGACGCACGGACATCGCGCGCAGCCCACCCAGCGGCACCTCGCGGGGTTCGAGGATCTCGGTCATGGCATCAGCACTTCGGGGGGTGGGGGGGTGGGGGTGGGGTGGACGGCTCAGGAGTTGGAGAAGACCGCTGGCCCGCCGTCGTCGCCGTGCTTGCCGGTGTCGGTCTCGCCGGTGTGCCGGCCCGACCAGGTCCAGGCGTACGCCGGGTCCTCGGCTGCGATCCCGGCCTCGCCGAGGTCCAGGGGTTGGAAGGTGTCGATCATGACCGCGGTCTCCTCGAACTTCTCGGCGCCCAGTGAGGCCTCGATCGCGCTCGGCTGGGGCCCGTGCGCGTAGCCGCCCGGGTGCACCGAGATCGAGCCCAGCCCGATCCCCGAGCCCTTGCGCGCCTCGTAGTCGCCGCCGACGTAGAACATGATCTCGTCGCTGTCGACGTTGGAGTGGTAGTAGGGCACGGGGATCGACAGCGGGTGGTAGTCGACCTTGCGCGGCAGGAAGTTGCAGATCACGAAGTTCCAGCCCTCGAAGACCTGGTGCACCGGCGGTGGCTGGTGCACCTTGCCGGTGATCGGCATGTAGTCGTCGAGGTTGAACGTGTAGGGGTAGAGGCAGCCGTCCCAGCCGACCACGTCGAAGGGATGGGTGTCGTAGGTCATCCGCGTGCCCACGACCTGTCCGCCGACGCGGTGCTTGACCAGGACCTCGACGTCGCGCGGGTCGTCGTCCGAGCCGGTCGCCACCACGAACGTCTCCCCGGGCCCGTGCAGGTCGCGCTCGCAGTACGGCGCGTGCTCGAGCAGCTGGCCGAAGCGCGACAGGTAGCGCTTGGGCGGGGCGATGTGGGAGTTGGCCTCGATGGCATAGAGCCGGCTGGGCTCGGCCGGCACCCAGCGGTGGGTCGTCGCCCGGGGCACCACGACGTAGTCCTGGGTGCGGTAGGGGACGACGCCGAAGACCGACTCGACCACCCCGCTGCCGGACTCGACGTAGACGCACTCGTCGCCGATCGCGTTGCGGTAGTACGGCGAGGGGGCGGTGCCGGTGACGACGTACCCGATCCGGACGTCGTTGTTGCCCAGCACCAGGCGCCGGCCCTCCACCGGGCAGGCGCCGTCGCCGTCACCGGGGTCGGGGAAGAGCGTGTGCAGCGTGAGGTGCCGCGGCTTCAGCGGGTGGTTCGGCGTGCGGCTCTGGTCGGGCAGCTCCCAGACCTGGGAGTCGACGATCCCCGACGGGACGCCGCGGTGGTAGAGCAGCGAGGAGTCCGAGGAGAAGCCCTCCTCGCCCATCAGCTCCTCGTAGTAGAGCCTGCCCTCGGGGTCGCGGTGCTGGGTGTGTCGCTTGGGCGGAACCGAGCCGACGCTCCGGTAGTACGGCATGGCGCCAGACTAGGCGCTCGCCCCAGGCCACGCAGGCCGGTGTGAGAACCCAGCCTCGTTGGGCTAAACCGGTCGCTGCGCGTGGCCCGGCGACCTTAGGCTCGGGAGGCCATGCGCGACTTCCCACCGCAGATCGACCCCTTCTACAGCGCGGCCGGACGGAAGCCGGATCCCGCGCCGGACACGCGCAGCCCGGCGGCGTTCCTGCGGTGGTTCCTGCGGCTCCAGTGGCCCTTGATCGCGCTCTCGACCGCGGTCGGGGTGCTGTGGCAGCTGCCGCTGACCGTCGGTCCACTGCTGTTCGGCAAGGCGGTCGACCACGGGATCCACCCGCACTCCACGAGCGGCACGCTGTTCTGGGCGGGCCTGCTGCTGCTGGTCACGGTGATCGGCGCGGTGTTCGGCATCGTCTTGCACACGCTGGTGGTCCGGAGCTGGCTGATCAACCTCTACGGCACCATGAAGATGGTCACCCGCAAGGTCGTGCAGATGGGCCATGTCCTCCCGCGGCGCACGCCGACCGGCGAGGTGCTCAGCGTGGCCTCGAGCGACTCCGACGAGTTCGGCGCGCTCACCGAGATCGTCTCGCGGGCGGCGTCCCAGCTCGTCGCCTATCTGATCGTGGCGTTCATCGTGCTGACGACGTCGCCGCGGCTCGGCGTGCTGATGCTGCTCGCGGCTCCGGTGCTGGTCAGCGCCGCCATGCCGCTGCTGAAGCCGCTGCACCGGCGCCAGCAGGTCGAGCGCGGGCGCAACTCCGAGCTGACCTCGATGGCGACCGACATCGTCGCGGGCCTGCGCATCCTGCGCGGCATCGGCGGGGAGCGCACCTTCGGCCGCAACTACGACCAGCAGTCTCAGCGAGCCGCGCGGGCCGGCGTCTCGGCCGGCATCTGGCAGGCGGCGATCGAGGCCGTGGGGGTGCTGTTCTCGGGCGTGTTCATCGTGCTGCTGGTCTGGCTCGGCACCTACCAGGTCATCGACGGCGACCTCACGATCGGCCAGCTGATCAGCTTCCTGGGCTATGCGCTGTTCATGATCTACCCCATCCAGACCTTCTTCGAGCTCGCGCAGAAGGTCACCCGGGCGATGGTCTCGGCGCGCAAGGCGATCGCGATCTTCGAGCACCAGCCACCCTGGCCCGACCTCGAGACGAGCACCCCCCTGCCCGACCACGGCGACCTGTACGACGAGCTCAGCGGCCTCACCGCGCACGACGGCGAGCTGACCATCGTCGTGTCCGCGGTCCCCGAGGACACCGCGGCGCTGGCCGACCGTCTCGGGCGCTACCTGCCTGCCGACACCGAGCCGGTGAGCCAGGAGCTCGACGAGAAGCTCAAGGGCCGCGCCGCTCGCCGTGCCCGCGACCAGCGGCTCGCCGAGCGGGCCCGGCTCGCTGCCCTCGACGAGGAGCTGGCGAACCGTGAGTGGGGCGTGCGGCTCGGGGGCGTCGACCTCGGCGCCGCTTCGCTCGACGACGTCCGCCGGCAGATCCTGGTCAGCGACACCGGGAGCCAGCTCTTCGCCGGCACTCTCCAAGACGCCATCGACCCGCACGGTCGGCTCACCCGTGAGCAGGCCGAGCATGCCGTGCGTGTCGCCAACGCCGAGGACGTGTACGACGCGCTGCCGGGAGGCTGGCAGGGCATGCTCGACGAGCGTGGTCGTGGGCTGTCCGGTGGTCAGCGGCAGCGGGTGGTGCTGGCCCGCGCGGTCGCCGTCGAGGCGCCGATCCTGGTCCTGGTCGAGCCGACGTCCGCGGTCGATGCGCACACCGAGGCGCGGATCGCCGAGCGGGTCGCCGCCGTGCGCCACGGTCGCACGACCGTCGTCTCGACGGTGTCGCCGCTGTGGCTGCACCACGCCGACCGGGTCGTCGTCCTGGAGGACGGCAAGGCCACGGTCGACGGGACCCACGAGGACCTGCTTCGCGACAGCCCGGCGTACCGCCGGGTGGTGGCGCGGTCGATGGACGCACCCGTGGAGGAGGTGGCCGGCCATGAGCACTCTGGTGTCTGACTCCCCGGCGTCGGACCCCCTGTCGACCTCGGCGGCGACCTGGCGGGAGCACGGGACCCGGGAGCCGCCGATCCCGGCCGAGCTGGTGCCCCCTCCGCACAGCGTCGGACGGCGTGAGCGCGCCCGCGCCCTGCGCCGTCGCCACCTGCTGCGCGAGGAGCGCGCGCGTGCGACGTACGCCGCATCCCGGAGCCCCGAGCGCGGCTGGCCGGTCGCGGACAACCACGTGGTCCTGGCGTTCTTCCGCGGGCTCCTTCGCGAGCGGCGCAAGGAGGTCTTCTGGCTGGTCGCCCTGAACGCGCTGGCCGCCGGTGCGGCACTCGTCGTACCCCGGCTGCTCGGCAACCTGGTCAACCGCACGGTTGCCGGTGGCGCGCGCGGTCCCCAGGTCGCCGATCTCGACCATCTCGCCGTGCTCATCGTCGGCGTGGTCTGCGCCCAGGCCCTGCTGACGTTCCTGGCCCAGCGGATCTCGACGATCTTCGGCCAGGACCTGCTCTCCTCGGCCCGTGAGTACGTCGTGGCGACCGTGCTCCGGCTGCCCCTGGGGCGCGTCGAGGGTGCCTCGACCGGCGACCTGGTGACACGGGTGACCCGCGACGTCGGGACGATGAGCCGCTCGGTGCAGTTCGGCGTGCCGCAGGCGATCATCTCGGGCCTGACGGTGGCGCTGTCGGTGGTGGCGATGCTGCTCAACAGCGTCGCGCTCGCGGTTCCCTCGATGCTGCTCATCGCGGCCTCGGGGTTCCAGGTGCGGCGCTACCTCCAGCGTGCTCCGAAGGGATACATCACCGAGGGCGCGACGTACTCCCGGATCAACACGACGCTGACCGAGACCGTCGAGGGCGCCCGCACCGTGGAGGCACTCGGCCTGCGCGACCTGCGAGTGGGCGCGGGCGAGGACGACATCGCGGTGTCGGCTCAGGCCGAGCGCTACACGATGACGCTGCGCAACCTGCTGTTCTGCGCGATCGACATCTGCTTCAACAGCCCCCGGGTGATGACCCTGCTCGTCGGTGCCTGGGGATACTCCTACGGCTGGGTCTCGCTGGGGCAGATCACCGCGGCTCTGCTGTACGTCGAGTCCTTGAGCGGGCCCCTCGACCGGCTGGTCGGCGAGATGGACCGCCTCCAGGTCGGCGTCGCCTCGACCAGCCGGTTGCTGGGCATCGCCCAGGTGCCCGAGGACCGCGTCGCCGGCGATGCCCGGCCGGACGGGCCGCACCTGGTTGCCGACGACCTGCGCTTCGCCTACCGCGAGGGGCACGACGTACTCCACGGGGTCTCGCTCGACCTGCGAGTCGGGGAGCGGCTCGCGGTCGTCGGCCCCTCCGGCTCGGGCAAGTCGACGCTGGGGCGGCTCTTGTCGGGGATCAACGGGCCGCGCACGGGATCGGTCCAGGTGGGCGGCGTCGACCTGGTCGCGCTGCCGCTGGAGACGCTGCGGACCGAGGTCGCGCTGGTCACCCAGGAGCACCACGTGTTCGTGGGCACCGTGCGCGACAACATCGTGCTCGCCCGTGAGGACTCCGACGACGAGGCGGTCTGGGCGGCGCTGTCCGCGGTCGGCTCACGCGACTGGGTGGAGCGACTCCCCGCCGGCCTGGACACGCTGATCGGCTCCGGCAACCAGTCCCTGACGCCGGCCCAGGCTCAGCAGGTGGCGTTGGCCCGGCTGATCATCGCCGACCCGCACACGCTCGTGCTCGACGAGGCGACGTCGCTGATCGACCCGCGCACGGCGCGCACGCTGGAGGGCTCGATGAACGCGCTCCTCGACGGCCGCACCGTCGTAGCCATCGCCCACCGACTCCACACCGCGCACGACGCCGACCGGATCGCGGTCGTGATCGACGGCGAGATCGTCGAGCTCGGCTCCCACCATGAGCTGGTCGAGCAAGGCGGCGAGTACGCCGCCCTCTGGACCGCCTGGACCAGCTGACGCCGACCCGGCGCAAAAGGACACCCAAATCCCGCCGACCCGGCGCAAAGGGACACCCAAATCCCGCCGAGTCGTCATAGGACGGGTGAGCGTGCACTCAGCCCTGATCCACCGATGAGGGTGGCGGTGTGGGCGTGGCGTAGAACGAGAATGCCCTTGCTGGGCGGGAGAATCGGAGTTCTCACACACACGATTCGCAGCCGAGCAAGGGACATCTCGTAAGTGAAAGCCTCTCACACGATCCGGCCTGTCTTCGATGATCCGAACCTGGTGTCGGTCGCGGGTCTGGTGCCGGTGGTCGGGTTGGCCGAGTCCGCCGGCCTGCACGACCTTCTCCAGGACCAGTTGAGTGTCGCGTCGGCCAACGCGACAGCGAAGGCGACCAGCGTGGTGGGCGGGATGCTGGCCGGCGCGGACAGCATCGATGACCTGGACCTGCTGCGGCACGGCGGTATGCCGCGGTTGTTCTCCGGGGTGCGGGCGCCCTCGACGTTGGGAACGTTCCTGCGCTCGTTCACCCATGGTCACGTGCAGCAACTCGACGCCATCGGCGCAGACCTCCTCGGGGGTCTGACCAAGCGGGTACCCGATGTCCTGGCCGGCGGGGACGCCGAGGGGTTCGCGTGCATCGATGTCGACGACACCATCCGCGAGGTCCACGGCTACACCAAGCAGGCCGCCGCCTACGGCTACACCGGGGTGCGGGGGCTGAACATCCAGCTCGCCACGGTCTCCACCCCGCTGGCCGCGCCGGTGATCGCCCGAGCCCGGCTCCGCAAGGGCAGCACGGCCTCGGCCAAGGGCGCGGGGCGCTTGCTGGCCCAGGCCATCAGCACCGCCCGTGCCGCCGGGGTGCGGGGTCAGGTCCTGTGTCGGGCCGACTCGGCCTACTACGGGTGGGCGTTCGTCGGGACCGCGATCCGCGCCAAGACCTGGTTCTCGGTGACCGCCCGGATGGGCAAGACCGTGACCGCGGCGATCGCCAGTATCGAGGAGTCCACCTGGCGGCCGATCAAGTACCCCAAGGCCGTCTGGGACGAGGAGGAACAGCGCTGGGTGAGCGACGCCGAGGTCGCCGAAGTGCCCTTCGTCGCGTTCACCGGCCGCCGCAAGGCCGAGCACGTGACCTGCCGGCTGATCGTGCGTCGGGTCAAGCGGCTCCAGCGGTTGGCCTCTGACGGCACCGAGCAGGGCGAGCTGTTCGCGACCTACCGGCACCACGGGTTCATCACCAACTCGCGGCTCGGCATGGTCGAGGCCGACCAACGGCACCGTGACCACGCGATCGTCGAGCAGGTCATCGCCGAGCTCAAGGACGGGCCGCTGGCGCACCTGCCGTCGGGGAAGTACACCGCCAACGCCGCTTGGGTCTCCCTGGCGGTGATCGCGTTCAACATCGCCCGCGCCGCCGCAGTCGCCGCCGACCTGGCCAAGGCCAGGTGGGCCACCCTGCGCCAGAAGATCATCAAGGTCCCCGGTCGGATCGCCTCCACCGCCCGCCGACTCGACCTGCATCTGCCGATCCACTGGCCCTGGGCCCAGGGCTGGGAATCCCTGCACGCCGTAGCCACCGGCCCGCCAGTCGCCGCGACGAGCTGACCACCCAGCCCCAGCGGGCGCGACCGAGGACCTCGAAGTGGAAGAGCCGGACCCGACCGGCCGGTCAGCCGCGCCACCACCCAGAGCCTCGCCGC
>NZ_DATAVI010000083.1:0-18484 GCF_036267815.1 Nocardioides sp.
GCCGTGACGCACGCGGAGAGCAGGATTTCAGCCATGACGTCGTCGATGTCCGCCTCAGTCATGTACTGCGGGCAGCGGCGCTTCACCTTGCGGCGCAGGTTCTTCATCTCCTCGACGGTGGGTCCACCATCGCTAAAATCAAAGAGAGCCACGGGGCACCTCTCCTAACTTGGGTCGGAGAGCCCCGCAGCTCGCGCTGCGAACCTGATTTCGCACTAGGGTGGTATTCGGTCCAGCACTGTTGGCTGGTCCGGGCCCAAGGCTCTCGGGTCGGTGTTGAATTGTGACCCGCATGTTACCGGCGCGGGCCGTTCACTGTCGAGAGCCGTGGAGCCGTTCTCGGAGTGCTGTAGCAAGTACTGAAGGCCAAAGTAGCGCCAAATTTCTCGACGGTCGCCTAGGAACTTCACACGGCCGCCCGGACCGGGTGTTGTCTCGCCGACGCGTCAAGGCGAAAGCGAAGCACGATCGGCTGGTCACCTGACGCAGGAGGCCGCGAGGTCGTGGAGCTCCTCGCCGCGCTCAACACCGGACACGAGGGCGGGTGCGGGACCATCCACGCCAACTCAGCGTACGACGTGCCCGCGCGGGTGGAGGCGCTGTGCCTCGCCGCTGGGCTGGACCGGGCCGCGGCCCACAGCCAGTTCCTGGCGGGGGTCGACGCGGTGCTCCACCTCGGTCGTGACGTCGACGGTGGGCGAGTCCTCCGCGAGGTGGCAGTCCCGCGGTCCCGCTCGGACGGGTTGGCCGAGATGGAGACTGCGGTGTCGTTCTCCGGTGCCGGCTGCGTCGCCGGTCCCGGCGAGTCGGTGCTAGCGGCCCGGCTGGCGGCGTGACGAGCGTCGCGCTCGCGACCGGCCTAGCGGTCTGGCTGACCGTCCCTCCGGGACCGTCGCCGACGGCGCGCACGCGAAGCGGCCTGACGCGAGGGCGGCTGCTGGCCGGGGGGCTCGTCGGTGCAGCGCTCGCCTGGGTGCTGTTGCCCCGCCCGTGGACCGGTCCCGTGCTGGTGGTGTCGTCGGGAATGCTCGGTGCGTGGTCCCTGTGGCGTGTCGGTGTCCACGCTCGGACGGCCGGGCGCAACGCCGTTCTGACCGCGCAGGTGTGCGACGTGCTGGCGGCCGAGCTGGAGGCCGGCCGGCCCACGGAGGCGGCGCTGGCCGAGGCGGTGGAGTCCTGGCCGCAGATCCGGCCGGTGGCCGAGGTGTGCCGTCTTGGTGGCGACGTTCCGGACGCCCTGCATCGGGCCTCGATGCGGCCGGGCGCCGCCGGGTTGGGTCTGCTCGCGGCCGCGTGGGTCGTTGCGGTTCGCACCGGCGGTGGCCTGTCCGGCGCCACGCGCCGGGTGGCCGACACCGTGCGGCGAGACCTCGGGACACGTCGCGTCGTCGCCGGGGAGCTCGCCTCTGCCCGGGCCACCGCGCGGTTGGTCGCGGCGCTGCCGGTCCTCACCCTGGTGATGGGCAGCGGCGCGGGTGGCGACCCCTGGCAGTTCCTCGTCGGCACGCCGTTCGGACTCTGCTGTCTTGCCGGTGGTCTCGCCTTCGGCCTCGCAGGACTGTGGTGGATGGAGATGATCGCCCGTGAGGTCGACCGGTGATCCTCCTCCTTCCGGTCGCCACGGCGGCCATGGCGGGTGCGTTGGCGGTGCCTTCGCGAGGGCGGTGCATCCCCCCAGCTCCCCGCAGGGCCCAGCAGCCGGACGACCGTGGCTGGCTGCTGAGGGGGCGCTGGTGCTGGTCGGTCCTGGCGTGTGTCGGCGCCGTCGTGTTCGTCACGGGTCGCCTGGCTGTCCCGGCCGGTGCGGCGGCCGCGGCTGTCGTCTGGGTGTGGGCAGGGCGAGCGGAGCCGGCGTCGGTACGGCGTCGCCGCGCCGCGCTGGCGCGCGAGCTGCCGGCGTTCGTGCAGCTGCTCGCCGTGGCGCTCGAGTCGGGCTGTGACGTCGCCGCCGCCATCCGGATCGTTTCGGGGGCGATGCCGGGGCCTGCGGCTCGTCTGGTCGTCGCGGTGTCCCAGCGCCTGTCGCTGGGGGTGGCACCGGCCGAGGCGTGGCGTCCCGTCCTCGAGCACGCGGAGCTCGCTCCGCTGGGCCGGGCCATGGTGCGGGCACACCGCTCCGGCACCTCGGTGACCGCAGCCCTCGGCGTCCTGGCCGACGAGCTGGAGAGCCGCACCCGACAAGGCGTCGAGGAGCGCGCGCGGAGCGTCGGCGTCAAGGCCGCGCTGCCGCTCGGGCTGTGCCTGCTGCCGTCGTTCCTCCTGATCGGCATCGTGCCGATGACGGTCAGCCTGCTGCGGAGCCTGTCGCTGTGGTGACGACCGAGTCCCGCGCGGACCACCGCCGGTCCACCGTGGGTGGTCGCGCCGGGTGTGTCCACAGCTGGCCAGACGGCACGGGCGAGGTGCCGATGAACGGCGCGAGAGTGCTCTCGGTCGCACCTGGCGGCCACGACGAGAGGAGAGTCATGCAGGGTCATCTCGGGCAGCACGGCATCACCACCGCTGAGTACGCCGTCGGCACGGCGGCGGGCGCCGGATTTGCCGGCCTGCTGTTCAAGCTGCTGACCGGTGGCTTCGGTGAGCAGCTTCTGCACACGTTGTTCGACCACGTGCTCTCTCTGCTGGGGATCGGGTGAGCCGCGACCAGCGGGGGGCGGCGACGGCGGAGCTCGCACTCACGATCCCGCTCCTGGTGTCCCTGACGGTCGGGCTGGTCTGGCTGCTCACGATCGGGATCGCCCAGACCCGCATGGTCGACGCGGCGCGCGAGGCGGCTCGAGCCGCGGCCCGGGGCGACCCGCCCGCGGTTGCGGCCGACCGGGCGCGCCAGGTGGCTCCCGGCGCCCAGGTGTCGGTGCGAGACGTCGACGGAGAGGTCGTCGCGTCCGTCAGTGACTCGGTTGCAGCACCGGGTGGGCTGCTCGGGTTCCTGCCGTCCGCGCAGGTGCACGCTCAGGCGGAGACGGCGCCCGAGGTCGACCCGTGAGCGCCAGGGATGACGACCGCGGGGCGGCGACGGTGCTGGTGCTGGCGATGGTCGGCGTCCTCGTCTTCGTGGGAGCCGCGGGGCTGGTCGTGGTCGCCATGGTCGTGGCCCATCGCGCCGCCCAGTCAGCCGCCGACCTCGCTGCCATCGCCGGGGCTCGTGGAGTTGCCGAAGGCAGTGACGGGTGCGCGGCGGCCGCCGACGTCGCCGAGGCCAACCGTGCTCGCCTCGTCGCCTGCGCGGTGACGAGCCGCGACGTCGCCGTGCGCGTCGAGGTCGCGGGACCTCGGTGGCTCGGTGAGACAGCCGACCTCGGCGCCGAGGCCCGCGCCGGACCCGGACCCTGACCGGCCGCATGGTCGGACAAGCCTCAGCCGGGGGGCTCCTGGCCCGCACGGTCGTCCACGGAGCCACCGTCGGGCGACCGCCGGCCGTCCTCGTCCCGCTGGCGCTCGCGTCCCTCACGCTCCAGGGTCTGGAGGCGACGATGCTCCCGACGACGTCGGATGGCGCGGCCCGCGCCGGCCCGGGTCAGTCCCAGCCCGACGATCACCGCGAGGGTCGCGGCCACGCCGAGGAAGAACAGCGTGGCGGAGCTCAGGTCCAGTCCGAGATACGCCGCCGTCCCGCTGCTGGCGACCACCGCGGCGACGACCGCGAGGACGCCGACAGCGACCAACAGCAGTCCGACGACCACCATGTCCGGCAGGCTACCGACACGGCGCGCCCACCAGAAGCGTCTCCAGGAGCGCAACCGCGCCTCGCTTGTCGAGCGGCTGGTTCTGGTTGCCGCACTTCGGGGACTGGACGCACGACGGGCAGCCGTCGCGGCAGGCGCAGGCGCGGATGGCCTCTCGTGTCGCCGTCAGCCAGGCGGCTGCCGCGTCGAAGCCCCGCGCGCTGATTCCGGCTCCGCCCGGGTGGCCGTCGTAGACGAAGACGGTCAGGCGCCCGGTGTCGGCGTGGTGGGCCGTGGACACCCCGCCGATGTCCCAGCGGTCGCAGGTGGCGAACAGCGGGAGCAGGCCGATCGAGCAGTGCTCGGCCGCGTGCGCTGACCCGGGGAGATCGGCGCTCAGCAGACCCGACTCGGCGAGCTGGTCCTCGCTCAAGGTCCACCAGACCGCCTGCGTCGTCAGGCTCTGCTCCGGAAGGTCGAGCGGCACCTCGTCGATCACGTCTCCGGCGGGCTGGCGGCGTCGCAGATAGGACACGACCTGGTGGGTCACCTCGACCAGGCCGAACGAGAGCCGCGCCTGGTCCCAGCGCTCGTGGTCGAGCTCTCGGCGCACGGAGATCTCCGTCAGCTCCCGGGCAGTGGTGGAGTAGTCGACGTCGGCCCGGTCGAGCATGGCTACCCGCTCGTCGAGGTCGAGGGACTCCACCAGCCAGGTCTCGCCGCGATGCACGTAGACGGCGCCGGCGTGGGCTGTGGCATGGACACTGCCGCCGTCCGCCGTGCCGACGACGCGCCCCGTGGACCCCTCGACCAGCGAGAAGGGGCGGCCGCTGCTCGACCGGATGTCGGCGAGGGCGCTGGCCGGTTCGGCGTGGGTCCAGTACCAGCCCTGTGCCCGGCGTCGCAGGCGACCGCTCGAGGTCAGCTGCTCGAGCAGGTCGTGCGCGTGGGCACCGAAGATGCCGACCTCGTCGTCGCGCAGCGGCACCTCCTGCGCGGCCGCGCACAGATGCGGCCCCACGACGTAGGGGTTGTCGGGGTCGAACACCGTCTGCTCGATCGCGGCGTCCAGGAGGGCCTCCGGGTGGGTCACGAGGTAGGTGTCCAGTGGGTCGTCGCGGGCGACCAGGACCGCGAGTGCGTCGGCGGCGTTGCGACCGGCCCGACCAACCTGCTGCCACCATGCCGCCCGCGTGCCGGGAAAGCCCGCCACCAGCACGGCGTCGAGACCGGCGACGTCGATGCCGAGCTCCAGGGCGTTCGTCGCGGCGAGTCCGAGCAGGGTGCCGTCGCGCAGTGCCCGCTCGATCTCGCGGCGCTCCTCCGGGAGGTAGCCGCCGCGGTAGCTGGCGACCCGGGCGCGAAGCTCCGGATCGACCTCCGCGAGGAGGTCCGCGGCCGCGCTCGCCACCTGCTCCGCGGCTCGCCGCGACCGGACGAACGCGAGCGTGTGGACGCCCTGAGCGACCAGGTCGGCCAAGAGGTCGGCCGTCTCCGACGACGCGGCACGTCGCACCGGTGCGCCGTTCTCCCCGGCGTACGACGTGAACCTCGGCTCCCAGAGGGCGAGGGCGACCTCGCCCCGAGGGGCGTCGTCGTGGCTGACGGCGAGCACCTCGAGCCCGGTGAGCCGGCCGGCGTGCTCGGCGGGGTTGCCCACGGTCGCCGAGGCGAGCACGAACGTCGGGTCCGAGCCGTGGAAGGCACAGACCCGGCGGAGCCGGCGCAGCACCTGGGCGACGTGCGCCCCGAACACGCCTCGGTAGTGATGGCACTCGTCGACCACCACCAGATCGAGCGAGCCGAAGAGCCCGCCCCATCGCTCGTGGCGAGGCAGCAGCGATCGGTGGAGCATGTCGGGGTTGGTGAGCACGTACTCGCCGTGCTCCCGGGTCCAGTCGCGCTCGTCGTAGGAGGAGTCGCCGTCGTGGGTGGTCACCCGGACTCCGAGCCCCAGCTCGGCCAGGGAGGCGAGCTGGTCTTGGGCCAGGGCCTTGGTCGGGCTGATGTAGAGCGTGGAGGCGCCGCGCTCACCGCGCCGGCCCCGGCGCTCGAGGATCGCGGTCAGCGCCGGCAGCTGGTAGGCCAGCGACTTGCCCGAGGCGGTGCCGGTGGAGACCACGACGTGCTGGCCCGCGCGGGCGGCCTCCGCGACGACCGCTTGATGACGCCACAGCGTGGAGACGCCGCGACGGGCGTACGCCGTCCGGACGGCGGGGTGCACCCAGTCCGGCCAGCTCGCGGTCACCGGCTCGCGGCGCGGCAGCACCCGCAGGTGGCGCAGGGAGTCCTCGCGGCCGGGCCCCCGGGCGAGGCCGCGCCCCAGCAGCTCGACGCCGGCGAACTCGGGCGCGCCGCTCGTGGCGCCGCCCGCCATGCCGCTCACCCCTGCCTCACGGGGTCCAGTCTGACAAAGCGCGCCGACGCTCGGCGGGTCGTGGGTGGCTCTGGGCAATTGGTCCGCGTCGCGAACGAGCGTGGTTTGATAGGCAAGGACGGAACTCGCCGACCAGAGGCGCTCGTCACCAACCGGGAGCCATGGGAGAGGACACGTGGACCTGACCATCGCGACGCGGCAGGCCGCCGGCCGCACGGTCATGTCGGTCGCCGGTGAGATCGACGTCTACACCGCCCCCCGCCTGCGCGAGGAGATCACCGAGCTCGTCGCCGCCGGCACCTACGACCTGGTGATCGACATGTCCGAGGTCGAGTTCCTCGACTCCACCGGGCTCGGCGTGTTGGTCGGCGGGCTGAAGAAGGTGCGCGCCCACGACGGCTCGCTCCAGCTGGTGTGCAACCAGGACCGCCTGCTGAAGATCTTCCGGATCACCGGTCTGGCCAAGGTGTTCGTCATCCACCAGACCGCCGAGGCGGCTCTCGCCGCGACCTGACGGCGGCCTGCTGGTGGCCTGACGGCGCCCTGACGGCGACTGGCTCGAGACCGCGTCGCGAGCGGACGAGCGGGGCGAGCGCACGCGCACCCGGTGTGACTCCTGAGTCGCGGAGATGACATGATCCCCCGGGCGCATGGCACAATCCGCGCCGTTCGTCGTACGTATTCCCAGGAGGAAATCCATGAGCGGGACCGGTCCCGTCGTGCATCTCTCCGGTGGCAACCTCGTCCTGGTCATCATCGTCGCCCTGATCGCGCTCGGCGCGCTCGGGATGGCGTACATGTTCCGCCAGGAGGTCCTTGCCGCGGGCGAAGGCACCGACAACATGAAGAACATCGCGCACGCGGTGCAGGAGGGGGCCAACGCCTACCTCCAGCGGCAGTTCCGCACGCTGGCGGTCTTCGCCGGGGTCGCGTTCTTCGCGCTGATGCTGCTGCCCGCCGACGACTGGGGGGTGCGCATCGGCCGGTCCGTCTTCTTCCTGGTCGGCGCGGGCTTCTCCGCGGCCGTGGGCTACCTCGGGATGAGCCTGGCCGTGCGGGCCAACCTGCGCGTCGCCGCGGCGGCCAACGAGAGGGGCCGCGAGGCCGCCATGACGGTCGGGTTCCGCACCGGCGCGATGGTCGGGATGCTGACCGTCGGCCTGGGGCTGCTCGGCGCGAGCGTGGTCGTCCTGCTCTTCAAGGACAAGGCACCGCACGTGCTCGAGGGCTTCGGCTTCGGCGCCGCCCTGCTCGCGATGTTCATGCGTGTCGGAGGCGGCATCTTCACCAAGGCCGCCGACGTCGGAGCCGACCTGGTCGGCAAGGTCGAGCAGAACATCCCCGAGGACGACCCGCGCAACGCCGCCACCATCGCCGACAACGTCGGCGACAACGTCGGCGACTGCGCCGGCATGGCCGCCGACCTCTTCGAGTCCTACGCCGTGACCCTGGTCGCCGCGCTGATCCTCGGCTCGCAGGCGTTCGGCAACAAGGGCCTGGTGTTCCCGCTGCTGATCCCGGCCGTCGGTGCGCTGACCGCCGTCATCGGGACCTACCTCTGCAAGCCGCGGGTCGGCGAGAACGGCCTGGTGACGATCAACCGCGCGTTCTACATCTCGGCGGCCATCAGCGCCGTCGCCTGCGTCATCGTCTCCTTCGTCTACCTCCCCGGGTCGTGGGCCGACCTGACCGGAGCCTCCGGAGACACCGCGAGCGCAAGCCCGCGCGTCGTGGCTGCCGTGGCCGTGCTCATCGGCATCGTGCTCGCGGCCTGCATCCTGGCCCTGACCGGATACTTCACCGGCACCGACTACAAGCCGGTCAAGGACGTCGGCAAGACCTCCCTCACCGGCGCGGCGACCGTGATCCTGTCCGGCATCTCGCTGGGGCTGGAGTCCGCGGTCTACACCGCCCTGGTGATCGGAGCCGCCGTCTTCGGTGCCGCCCTGATCGGCGGCGACGTCGCGCTGTTCGCGGTGTCGCTGGCCGGCACCGGGCTGCTCACCACGGTCGGGGTCATCGTCGCGATGGACACCTTCGGTCCGGTCTCCGACAACGCCCAGGGCGTCGCGGAGATGTCGGGCGACGTGCACGGCGAGGGCGCCCAGATCCTCACCGAGCTGGACGCGGTCGGCAACACGACCAAGGCGATCACCAAGGGCATCGCGATCGCGACCGCCGTGCTCGCGGCGAGCGCGCTGTTCGCGTCGTACACCCAGTCGGCGATCGAGGCCTTCACCAAGGCCCACCCGACCAGCGACGAGGTCGGCAGCTTCAGCAACGCGTTCCTGATCTTCGACGCCAAGCTGATCGTCGGCGTGATCCTCGGCGCGGCGGCGGTGTTCCTGTTCTCCGGTCTGGCCATCAACGCCGTGGGTCGGGCCGCGGGCGCGGTGGTGTACGAGGTACGACGTCAGTTCCGCGAGATCCCGGGGATCATGGAGGGCACCGGCCGACCGGAGTACGGCAAGGTCGTCGACATCGTGACCCGCGACTCGCTGCGCGAGCTCGCGACGCCGGGGCTGCTCGCCGTTCTGGCGCCGATCGCGGTCGGCTTCGGTCTCGGCATCGGTCCGTTGGCGGGGTTCCTGGTCGGTGCGATCGGGAGCGGCACCCTGATGGCGGTCTTCCTGGCCAACTCGGGCGGCGCCTGGGACAACGCCAAGAAGCTCGTCGAGGACGGCAACCACGGTGGCAAGGGCTCGTCGGCGCACGAGGCGACGATCATCGGGGACACCGTCGGTGACCCGTTCAAGGACACCGCGGGTCCCTCGATCAACCCGTTGCTCAAGGTGATGAACCTGGTCTCGCTGCTGATCGTCTCGGCCATCGTCAAGATGTCCTACGGCGGCGACAAGAACGACACGCTGCGGATCGTCATCGCCTTGCTGGCGGCCGCGGGCATCGCCGCCGCGGTGATCGTCTCCAAGCGCAGGTCGACGGTCCTCACCGACGAGCCGGCCACCCCGGCGACCCCGGCGACCCCCGCGGCCTAGAGCCAACCCCGCTGACCCGGCAGATCTGCCGGGTCAGCGGGTGCGGACGAGGAGGGAGACGCGGGCGAGGGGGTAGACCACGCCGGCTCGGAAGTAGCGGTGGTAGTCGCGCGTCAGCGAGAGAATGTCGGCGGGCGACATCTTGATGCAGCCGTGCGAGGTGTAGTCGTTGATCTTGGGGAACTCCCACCGGCAGATCTGGTCGCCGGGCGTGTTGGCGCACTGGGTGTTCCCGGGCCCGGCCTCGGTGTGGATGAACAGCTGCTCGCGCAAGGTGCCGTTGCCGCACCGCTTGTCGGAGAGCCGGAACGCGCGCCCGTGGATCAGGGAGCCGTCGTAGTCGTCGTACTGGCGCAGGGAGTAGCGCCCGTCGGGCAGCCAGCCGTGGTTCTTCACGCAGGCGTTGGTCGCGCTGCCCCCGGGCAGGCCCGAGCCGGCGCGCCACGCGTCGTGCCTGACGAGCTTCCACGACCCGTCCATCCGCTGGCGCCAGGCCCGCCACCTGATCCGGCTGTCCCACGGGTGCGCGGGCCGCTTGACGAAGGTGATCTGCGCCCGCACGGCGCCCGGGTGGGCCGTGGTGTCGACCAGGCCGCCACCGCCGGTCGAGCCGTGGGTCGCCAGAGCCGGCGGAGCTGCCGAGACCGCCGTCGCCACGCCAGCGGTGACGGCGAGCAGAGCGGCGGCGAGAGCGCGCGTTGGACGGGCCATGCAGAGATTGAAGCATCTGTCGGTGTCACGATGACCCCGTGAACGGCGTGCCGAGACCTGAGCTGGCACCGCGGCTCCGCGACGCGCTGCTCGCGGCCGACTACTCCGTCGGGGTCGTCGACTCCCTGCTCGGCCCCACCGCGCGAGCCGCGCTCCAGCGATCCGAGACCACGGCGGCGCTACGTCGTACGACGGGCGGGTCGCCGGTGGCGACCCTGGTCCGGCTGTTCATCCTCCAGACCGTCGTCTCACGGGCGGACGCCGACCGGGCGCTGGCGGGTCTCACGGTGCGGCTCGCGGAGGCCGGTCTCCTCCTCGCCTCCGGCGGGGAGGTCCGCGCTGCCCTCGACTGCCGCCCCTACGCCGACGACGCCCGTGACTGGTGGGTGGTCAGCGACCTGACGCCGGGGCTGGACGGGCAGCCGATCCGCGTGGACGCCGACCACGTCCTCGGCCTCACCCCCGCGTCGACCAGCCTCACCCAGCTCACGACGCGTCGCCCGGTCGCGCGGGCACTCGACCTCGGGACCGGCTGCGGGGTCCAGTCGCTGCACCTGTCGACCCACGCGGAGAGCGTCGTCGCCACCGACGTCAACCCGCGCGCCCTGGCCGTGGCGGCCTTCAACGCGGCGCTCAACGACGTCGCCCTCGACCTGCGAGCCGGCTCGCTGTGGGCGCCGGTCGCCGAGGAGGCCTTCGACCTGGTCGTGAGCAACCCGCCGTTCGTGATCTCCCCGGCCACCGACCGCCGGCTGGTCTACCGCGACTCGGGCCTGCCGGGGGACCGCGTCGTCGAGGAGATCGTCCGCGGTGCCTCCGCCCACCTCGCCGACGGCGGGTGGTCCCACGTGGTGGCCAACTGGGCGATCCACGACGGCCGGCCGTGGGACGAGCGGCTCGAGGCCTGGCTCCCCGACGACTGCGACGCCCTCGTCGTCCAGCGCGACGTGCTCGACCCACCGGCGTACGTCGAGCTCTGGCTCAAGGACGCCGGGCGCCACGGCGGACCCGGCTATCTCGAGGCCTACGACGCGTGGCTCGGGTGGTTCGGCGACCAGCAGATCGAGGGCATCGGCTTCGGCTGGGTCAACCTCCGCAAGGGCGGCCAGGAGCGCGAGCTGCTCGACCATCCGTACGCCGTGGAGCAGCCGGCAGCCCCGGCGGTCGAGGCGTGGGCGAGCGCCCAGCATGCCGCGGTCGACGAGGGCAGCCGCCTCGAGCGGCGACCGGACGTCGTCCAGGAGACGCACGGCGAGCCCGGCGCGGAGCACCCCGAGACCATCGTGCTGCGCCAGCGCCTGGGGCTGTGCCGGGCCCGGCAGGTCGACACCGTGGAGGCGGCGCTGGCGGGCGCCAGCGACGGCGACCTGACGGTGGGCCAGATCCTCGACGCCCTGGCCCTGCTCCTGGACCGAGACCGCGCCGAGCTCGCCACGACGTACCTCCCGGCCGCCTGCGAGCTGGTGCGTGCGGGCTTCCTGACGCCTGTCTGAGCGTCGGGTCGCCAGCACGGTCGGTTGGTGGCGTTTCGGGGCATCGGGAACAACGGACTGGATCCGACGCGCTACCGTGAGCGGCCGTGAGCCGTGGCGGGAGCCTCAGCAGCCGGCTCACCCCCACCTCGCCCGAGTCAGGAGAAGCAGTGGCACACAAGCTGGTGATCGTCGAGTCGCCCGCGAAAGCGCGGACGATCGGCGGCTACCTCGGCAAGGACTACGTCGTCGAGTCCTCGGTCGGCCACATCCGCGACCTGCCCAACTCCGCGGCCGACACCCCGGCCGAGATCAAGGACAAGCCCTGGGGCCGGCTGGCCGTCGACGTCGACAACGGCTTCGAGCCGTACTACGTCGTGCCCCGTGAGAAGAGGAGCCACATCGCCAAGCTCAAGAGCCTGCTGAAGGACGCCGACGAGCTCTACCTCGCCACCGACGAGGACCGCGAGGGCGAGGCCATCGCCTGGCACCTGCTCGACGAGCTGAAGCCGAAGGGCATCCCGGTGCACCGGATGGTCTTCCACGAGATCACCAAGGCCGCCATCCTCGCCGCGGTCGAGAACCCCCGCGAGATCAACGACGACCTCGTCGAGGCCCAGGAGGCACGCCGCATCCTGGACCGCCTCTACGGCTACGAGGTCAGCCCCGTGCTGTGGAAGAAGGTCATGTCGGGGCTCTCGGCGGGCCGCGTGCAGTCGGTGGCCACCCGCCTGGTGGTCGACCGCGAGCGCGAGCGGATGGCGTTCCGGATCGCGTCGTACTGGGACCTCGAGGGCACCTTCGACGCCGGCTCCGGCAAGGAGCCGCGGATGTTCCCGGCCAAGCTGCACTCGATCGACGAGATGCGTGTGGCCGGCGGCTCCGACTTCGCCACCGACGGCGAGCTGAAGGGCAAGCGGCAGACCGACCGCGTCCACCTCGACCGCAACGCGGCCGAGGGGCTCGTCGCCGCGCTGCGGGACACGTCCTACGACGTGCGGTCGGTCGAGTCCAAGCCCTACCGCCGCCAGCCCTACGCGCCGTTCCGCACGACCACGATGCAGCAGGAGGCGAGCCGCAAGCTGGGCATGAGCGCCTCCGGCACGATGTCGGTCGCGCAGCGGCTCTACGAGGGCGGCCACATCACCTACATGCGGACCGACTCCACGACGTTGTCGGCCACCGCCGTCGCCGCCGCACGCTCGCAGGTCCGTGAGCTGTACGGCGCGGAGTACCTCCCCGAGGCCCCCCGCACCTACGCCTCCAAGGTGAAGAACGCCCAGGAGGCCCACGAGGCCATCCGGCCGTCCGGCGAGCGCTTCCGCACACCGGCCGAGACCGGGCTGACCGGCGAGCAGTTCCGTCTCTACGAGCTGATCTGGATGCGGACCGTCGCCTCGCAGATGAGGGACGCGGTCGGCCACTCCGTCACCATCCGGATCGGCGGTGCCGCGGCCGACGGACGCGACGTGGTGTTCAGTGCGAGCGGCCGGGTGATCACGTTCCACGGGTTCCTCAAGGCCTACGTCGAGGGCACCGACAACGACAAGCGGCAGGACGACGCCGAGACGCCGTTGCCGCAGCTCGTCGAGGGCGAGCCGGTGTCGGCCGCCTCCCTGACCCCTCAGGGACACGAGACCAAGCCGCCGGCCCGCTACACCGAGGCGACCCTGATCAAGGAGCTGGAGGAGCGCGAGATCGGCCGGCCCTCGACGTACGCCTCGATCATCGGCACCATCCTCAACCGCGGCTACGTCTACAAGAAGGGCACCGCGCTGGTGCCCGCCTGGATCGCCTTCTCCGTCGTACGCCTGCTGGAGGAGCACTTCCCGCGCCAGATCAGCTACGAGTTCACCGCCGGCATGGAGGACGTCCTCGACGAGATCGCCGGCGGCCGCAAGGACCGCCAGACCGAGCTGGGCGAGTTCTACTTCGGCTCCGACCGCGTCGTCGGCCTGCACCAGCTGGTCAACGAGCTGGGGGAGATCGACGCCAAGGAGCTGGCGACCTTCCCGGTCGGTGGTGCCGAGTCGGGCATCGTGCTCCGCGTCGGACGCTACGGCCCCTACCTCGAGGGCCCCGGCCAGGCCGGTGAGGACGGTGAGGACGGTGAGGACGGGGAGGAGGGCGCGCCGACCCGCGCCAACGTCCCCGACGACATGCCACCCGACGAGCTGACCCTGGCCAAGGCCAAGGAGCTGCTGGCCAACCCCGCGGGGGAGCAGAAGGAGCTCGGGGTGCATCCCGACACCGGCCTGCGGGTGGTGGCCAAGAACGGCAGGTACGGGCCCTACGTGACAGAGCAGCTGCCCGAGAACGCGGCCAAGAACGCCAAGGCCCGCACCGGCTCGCTGTTCTCGACGATGTCGCTGGACACCGTGACCATCGACGACGCCGTCCGCCTGCTGTCCCTGCCCCGCACCGTCGGAGCCGATGCCGACGGCGTCGAGATCACCGCCCAGAACGGCCGCTACGGTCCCTACCTGAAGAAGGGCACCGACTCGCGCTCGCTCACCTCCGAGGACCAGCTGCTGTCGATCACGATCGACGAGGCGCTGGCGATCTACGCCCAGCCCAAGCAGCGGGGCCGGGCCGCGGCGGCACCCCCGCTGAAGGAGCTCGGGCCCGACCCGGTCTCGGGGGCTCCGGTGGTGGTCAAGTCCGGCCGCTTCGGCGACTACGTGACCGACGGCGAGTACAACGCCACCCTCCGCAAGGACGACACCGTCGAGGCGATCACGATCGAGCGGGCCGCCGAGCTGCTGGCCGAACGTCGGGCGAAGGGCCCGGCGAAGAAGACCGCGAAGAAGACGGCCAAGCGCCCCGCGAAGAAGACGGCCAAGAAGGCTATGGCCAAGAAGGCTACGGCGAAGAGGGCGACGGCCAAGAGGGCCTGAGGCCCCCGAGGCGTCCGGGGCCAGCTGCGTCTCCGGGCCAGCTGCGTCGGAGGGCTCGACTAGGCTCGGTGAGCGAGCGAAAGGGCGGCGTCGTGCACACCACCACCGGGGTCTTCGTCTGCTTCGAGGGCGGCGAGGGCGCGGGCAAGTCCACCCAGGCCGGGGTGCTGGCAAGCCGCCTCTCCGAGCGTGGTTACACCGCGCTGCTGACCTTCGAGCCGGGCGACACCGCGGTCGGCAAGGAGCTGCGCACCATCGTGCTCGACCCGGCGACCGGCGAGCTCTCCCATCGCACCGAGGTCCTGCTGTACGCCGCCGACAAGGCCGAGCACGTCGACACGGTCGTGCTGCCCGCCCTGGCGCGGGGTGAGGTCGTGATCACCGACCGCTACGTCGACTCGACGCTGGCCTACCAGGGCGCGGGCCGCGAGCTGGGGCTGGCCGAGGTCGAGCGGGTGGCGCGCTGGGCGACCCGCGAGCTGCGCCCCCACCTGACCGTCGTGCTCGACCTCGACCCGCAGCGCGGCCTGGGCAGGTTCGTCGAGCGCGACCGCATCGAGGGCGAGGCACCTGAGTTCTTCGCCCGGGTCCGCGAGGCCTTCCTGACCCTGGCGTCGGCCGACCCCGACCACTACCTCGTCCTCGACGCGAGCCGTCCGCCCGACGAGCTCGCGGAGGTCGTCGCGACCCGGGTCGAGCCGCTGCTCGCGCAGGCGGTCCGGTGACCACCGCCGTCGCCCCCGGCCCGAGCCGGATGGTCTGGGACACCCTCGTGGGACAACGGCGAGCGGTCGAGGCGCTGCGCTCGGCTGCCGCGGGTCACGGCATGAGCCAGGCCTTCCTGTTCACGGGTCCGCCCGGGTCGGGCCGCTCCAACGCCGCCGTCGCGTTCGCCGCGGCGCTGGAGTGCGAGGAGCAGCCGCCCGGGTGCGGCACCTGCCACTCCTGTCACACCGTGCTGGCCGGCAGCCACGCCGACGTGACCGTCGTCCGCACCGACCGGCTCTCGATCGGGGTCGACGAGGTGCGTGACCTGGTCCGGCGCTCGGCGCTGGCGCCGATGGGCCGGCGTTGGCAGGTGATGATCGTCGAGGACGCCGACCGGTTGACCGACCAGGCGGCCAACGCCCTGCTCAAGGCGATCGAGGAGCCGACCGACCGGACGGTGTGGATGCTGTGCGCACCGACGGTCGAGGACCTCCTGCCCACGATCCGGTCGCGCTGCCGGATGGTCACGCTCACGACGCCGTCGGTCGACGAGGTCGCGGAGTTCCTCAGCCGAGCCGACGACATCGCGCCGGCGCTGGCGTCGTACTGCGCGCGGGCCAGCCAGGGTCACATCGGCCGCGCCCGGGCGCTGGCCCGAGACGAAGGTGCGCGCAACCGGCGCAAGGAGGTCGTCTCGATCCCGTCGCGGCTGACCAGCCTGATCGCCTGCATGAACGCCGCCCAGAACCTCGTCGAGACGACCCAGGAGGAGGCCGACGCGATCACCGGCGAGCTCGACACGCGGGAGCGCGGCGACCTCGACGCGTCGTACGGCGTGGTCGAGCGCGGGCGCCGGCCGCGGGAGTACGCGCCGGCCCTCGCCGCCCTCGAGCGGGCGCAGAGGACCCGCGCCAAGCGGCGGCATCTCGACGTGGTCGACCGCGGCCTGATGGACCTGGTCTCGGTCTATCGCGACGCCATCGTGCTGGCGACCAGCCCCGGGCAGCCGCTGGTCAACGAGGAGATCCGCCACGACGTCGAGCAGGTGGTGCGCGGCGCCAGCGCCGAGCTCAACCTGCGACGCATCGGCTGGATCTTCGACGCGCGGGAGCAGATGCTCGACTTCAACGTGCCGGTGCCGCTCGCCCTGGAGTCGCTGATGGTCGCCTTGAAGGCGCCGTCGCGGTGAGGCGGATCGTCGCCGCTGTCGCCCTGCTCGCCGTCGTGGTTCTGGTCGCCGGCGGCACCCTGGTCCTGACCCGCGCCTCGAGCGGAGAGGACCCGGGTCCGACACCGGTCACGCCGACGGGAGGCCCCCCGGCGGCCCGGCCGCCGTCGCCGGACCTGACGCGCTTCTACTCCCAGCACCTCACCTGGTCGGGCTGCCGCGACGGCGACCGCTGCGCGCGGCTCCGCGTCCCGCTCGACTACCTCCATCCGGCCGGCCGGACCATCGAGCTCTCCGTCCTCGAGGTGCCGGCCACGGGCTCGCGGATCGGCTCGCTCGTGGTCAACCCCGGCGGGCCGGGTGCCGCGGGAACGTCGTTCGCCGCCGGCGGCAGCACCTACTTCGGCGGCCCGCTGCTGGCCCACTTCGACATCGTCGGGTTCGACCCCCGGGGCACCGGCGCGAGCTCGCCGGTCGACTGCCTCGGCGACCGCGCCTTCAACGCCTACCTCTCCTACGACCCAGACCCGTCGACGCCGTCCGAGATCGCGACCTTCCGGCGGCTCCAGCTCAGCATGGCCCGCGGCTGCTCGCGCCGCTCCGGCGCGCTGGCGGCGCACGTGTCGACGGTCGAGTCCGCCCGCGACATGGACATCCTGCGCGCCGCCCTGGGCGACCGTCGCCTCAACTACCTGGGGGCCTCCTACGGCACCAAGCTCGGCGCGACGTACGCCCAGCTCTTCGCGCACCGGGTCGGCCGCTTCGTCCTCGACGGCGCGGTCGACCCCCGGCTCGGCGCGCGCGCGACGGCGTTGCAGCAGGCGGCCGGCTTCCAGCGAGCCTTCGACTCCTACGCAGCGGCCTGCGCGAGCTCCGGCGGCTGCCTCACGGTCGGCAAGAGCGCCGAGCAGGTCGAGCACACCGTGGTCCGCCTGCTCGCCACGATCACCTCGCGGCCCCTGCCGACCAGCGACGGCCGGCACCTCACCGCCGGCAACGCCTTCTACGGCATCGCGGCGACTCTCTACAACCGCAGCTACTGGCCGCTGCTCAGCGAGGCCTTGAGCACGGCTCAGCAGGGTGACGGCACGCTGCTGATGAAGCTGGCCGACGCCTACGCCGAGCGCAACGCCGACGGCACCTTCCAGAGCAACTTCCTCGAGGCCTTCTACGACATCTCCTGTCTCGACGACCCCTACTCCCTTCCCTACTCCCAGGTGCCTGGGCAGTTCGGGGCCTTCGAGAAGGCCTCCCCGGTCTTCGGGCGCGTCTACGCCTGGGGGCTCACCTCGTGCGACGGCTTCGCCCCGCGAGCCGACGAGAGGCCGCCCGTCATCCACGCCGCCGGCGCTCAGCCGATCGTCGTGGTCGGCACCACGCGCGACCCCGCCACGCCGTACCACTGGGCGGTCGCGCTGTCCCACCAGCTCGACTCCGGCGTGCTCGTGAGCCGCGACGGCGACGGCCACACCGGGTACCACGAGGGCAACGCCTGCGTCGACGACGCCGTCGAGGGCTACCTCGTCGCCGGCGTCGTCCCCCGCAACGGTCTCTCCTGCTGACCCCCGCACGTCATACGCGGATTCCGCGCGGGGCTCGCGGCGTCCGTATACTTCCCGCCGTTGCCCGGACCGCCTCCGGCACGGAGAACGTCGCCGGGCACGCGCCGCCTTAGCTCAGTCGGTAGAGCGATTCACTCGTAATGAATAGGTCGTCGGTTCGACTCCGACAGGCGGCTCCCATCCGGTTCTCGAGCTCTCGGGCGCGACACCGACTCTCCCTGCGGGCACCGGTCACGTGTCTGGTCTCCAGATCAGACTGAGCCGACTCTCGCGCGATCTGCGCGCGCCAGGACCGTTCCGGGGTCACTATGGAGGGCATGGACGGCACCGACGGCGACCCGCTCTGGGAGACCTTGCGCTTCGAGCAGGAGGCTCGGCCGGGCTCCTTCACCGACGTGGTGAGGCACGAGCTCCGCTGGGACGCCGAGGCGTTCACCCGTCTCGAGGAGGCGATGCGGGCGGCGTGCGTCGCGCTCGGCGGGCAGTCGTCCATCGACCGGTGGATCGGTGAGGGCTTCTGGTGCTGGACCGCCGTCGTCCCCGAGCTGACCGAGCATCCGCGGTTCTCGGCGCCCGACCCGCACTACCTGCGCGAGTGCCTGGCCCGGCTCCGCGATCTGGGCTCGTGGTTCTTCAACGGCACGTCGCCCTACGGTCCGGCGCACGTCTGGGAGCCGGTCGCCGCCATCGACGGCTGAGCCCCGTCCCGGTCGCGGGCAGGAGCCCGCCAAGAGCGACAGCAGCCCTGTCGACGAGCGCCAGAAAGTGTCGGCGCTTATGTCAGCAACCGAACAGACAGGGTGGTCTCGCGGACGTAGGTTCCAGTCGTCTGCTGCTCGGAAGGGCCGACCACTCGGGGGCCGTTCCTGCACCTATCTGTGCATCACCACCGTCGGCTTCGACGACCCGCAGGCGCACTCATCCAATC